>CAYXBK010000004.1:0-241473 GCA_964463165.1 uncultured Chitinophagales bacterium | reverse complement strand
TCGTTTCAGCCGCTTTGAGTCCACCGGCTGCTGGATTGTTTAAGCTCGCCTGCGAAGTCGAAACGGCTGCGGGGCTGTCAGGGTTTTTGAAACCCAGGCAAAAACGCCCGACCAGCCCTTGTGTAGTGCGAATGCTTGCGCATTCTTCTACATAGGTCGCAATCGCACTCAGAGGCTTCGTGCTTTACTTGCTCCCACCGTATCTCCGCTCGCAGCTCCCGTCATTACACTGCGTTTCATTCCGTGCGCTTGAGGCGAGCAAACTAAATTTATTTAAGCAATTATTTATCTTAGCAGATGTATATTTTTTAGCATTTAAACCCACAACTATGCGATTTTACAAACACAAAATTACAGGACAAATTATTACAGAAGGTACACTGGATTTTTTAAATGGCGATACAGTTAGTGAGTATGAGCTATCAAATGAGTTTCAATTAGAATATCTCAGTAAAATTTCCGGGCAACTTAAATGGGTTGTTGGATTTTTAGCCGTTCAGTTTTTTTTATCAATAATAGGTGTTATATACTTTCTTTTTTAAATTCAAATAAAATGGAACACATAACTTTAGAAATACCAGAGCCGATAACTGAAAACCGAATTTCATATTTAATCAGTAAAAGAATTAATTCGATCATAGCAAGAATTGACCTTGAGATGGTGAAAATGAAACTAAAAGACACAGAAGAGGGGCTTGGGTGGAATGATGAACAATGTGAAAAAGCAGAAGTAGAATACAAACGATTTTTACATTTGAATATGAAGTTTCCGGACATTCCGATAGTTCCACATACATCAATGGATTTAATGTGGCATCAACATATTTTAGATACTAGGGCTTATCACATTGATTGCATAACAATTTTTGGAGAGTACTTTCATCATTTTCCCTATTTCGGAATCAGGAGCGAATCTGATAGAGAAGATTTAAATTCTGCGTTTGAAAAAACTCAAATTATTTATGCAAAAGAGTTTGGTGAAATGATGTTAAACGATGATTCAAGTAGATGCACTCGTAACTGTGTTAGTAGATGCACTCGTGCATGTAAATCCTGAAATATATCCTTAGGGTTTTATTTTAAAATAAAAAAGTTCGCAAAGGTAGCCTGACTGCGCAAATCTCACGCACTTTGTAAAACAAGGAACTTCGCCATAAACACAAACCCACCGCACAAGGCAAACATTTATTGCGATCCTCCTTGTTTTACAAGCTAACGTCAGTCTGATGAAGGCTTTCTTCTTTTTCTTTTTTTCGTTTTTCTTTTTCTTCGGATTAGTGTGAGAAACTTCTCCAAAAAGTGTTGTGTGAAATATAATTTGTAGCGGATTTTGTTGAACAGGTTGATAATTCTAGAACTCATTATCTTTGAAAATGGAAAATGTTATTAACATGGAACTCCGCAAGGAGGTTTTAGAAATGGCTCTCACCATTGAAAAGGAAATCACTAGACTACTTATACTCTTTTTAAATATCGACAATGAAGATTTACGCTCTTTGGGAAACAAATCAAGCAGTTTGACATTCAAAAATAAACTTGATTTGCTTTCAGACATTAATGTCCTTACAAAAAACGAAAATGCACAATTCATTTTGTTCATGGAATTTCGAAATCAATTTTTACATAATCAAGACTGTAATTCATTCACGTTTGCTGTTCAGCTCCTAGGTGAAGACAGGGGAAGACGGTTACTCAAATTAGACAATAAAAAAGAAACTTATGATGTCGAATTTTCCTATACTGATGGTTTTAGATCGCTCAACCTTTTATGTATCGATATTATACTAGAAAAAATAAGATTGAAAAAACAACAAATTGAAACAAAAAGAGAAGCAATAACTTCTATCATAAATCAAGGACAATATGTTATTGACCAAGACACAAATTTTCTAATGCACCTATTGGATTTTTGTACTCCTGATAAAGCTAATTCGCGTGATTTGTTAGATTTCAAGATTGAACTTGCAGAAGAAATTAGTTTATTTACAAAACAATTAACGGAAAACGAAAATTATCGAGATTTAAGTAAAAAAATTGAAGAAGTATTAAATAGTGGAATCATCTCTAAGATATTGCGATAACAATTAAAATAGAAACTACTTAATTGGTTACCATTATTAAAATTGAGATCGTAGAAAGTTAATTATATCCGGCTAATTGAAAGCGCTCTAAATACAAAAGGCGAGCATTTATCTTTATGACTTCATGTATTTTTGCTTCCTTTTCTTCACCAAGAATATTCAGGTTGTTTAACTTAATTGCAGTTCCAGTCGTACACACCATGATCATTCCTTTAATGCTTCCAAGCTCTGAATAATCAATATCAGTTGCAATTATGGCATTGCCTCCCATGTCAATTGTTTGTTTTCTGATTTGTGCAAAGCACAAATTTTCACCCTGCTTTATTTTCTCATTATACATATCTGATTGCCTTCCAAAAAAATCTGTCCAGGAAGATGCAATTTCTGCAATTATTCCTGTGCCAGTTGTTGATTGACCCGTCACTATTTCAAGCAATGAATAATCCCAATTGAGAGGAGTATGGGTCGATACAATTGGAATACAATTTATTTTTTTTCTGATTGCATCAGCTAATTTGTCTTTTTCGTTTTTAATTGTTGCGGAATATGTTTCATAGAGCTTTACCCCACACTTCGTACAGTATGCTTCGTTTTTCTTATCATGCAATTCATTAATGACCTTAATTGCAGGTTCCTCCAAAATAGTAACACTGCTGAGTAGACCAGATTTTATTTGTGCTCCGCAATTCGGGCATGCTGAATATTTTTCCATAGGAATAATTTCGAGTTTTAAATTTAACAAAAATCTATCGCAAAACTTACAAATAAAAACCCCGGCTCAGCTGAATGCCTTACCGGGGATCCCCATGAAAACACAAATTTTGATTAATTTATGTAAATCTTTTTAACCAGTTTATTTTTTTCATCCATCAATTCAATAAAATATATACCTTTTGTACGATTCAATTTTACCTGAGTGAATCCATTAGTTAATTTATCAGAATAAATCATTTTTCCAGAAAGATCATAAATGTACATTTCAACTCTGTTCGTAAATTCACTCAAATTAATAAATACTGATTTATTGAAACTATAAACAGTTGCATTTAATGAATTAAGGCCTTCAATTGCAACTGTTGTAGTATCTCCAATTGTATCACCCGCTAAAATTCCAACGTCACATTTTAATTCATAGGCATAATCTTTAATTATAAGAGTATCGCCGCCACTTTTAACATCGCATCGAATCCATCCATAATGAGTACAACTATCTTTGTCAAGAAAACGAACACCTACATAATGATCAATATTTTGAGGATACCAAAATCCACGATCTTCCACTGCCAGACCTTCAAATTCAATTCTGCCCGCTAAAATTTGAAAGTCATTATTTTGAAATGTAAGAGTATCATTGATGGCTTCACCGAAGGAAAATGCAAAAGGATAATACGCAGTAAACCCTCCATAGGAAGGATCAATTACAGCATAGACACCAGCAATGGCGTTTTGCAATGTTTGAGGCGCCACATGAATGTAATAAAAATAGGAAAAGTAATCGCCCCAATAAGTTGATTCTGTTCCGGTGAATTTGAAAAACCTAAAGTCGAATTCATCATCATTATTAATGTCGATATAGCCATGTTCTCCATCTAAATTTATGACAGTATCAGGATCAATATCTGTATAAACTGCTTGGCTATCAGCTTCTTTCATTACTAAAAAGCTGACAGCAAAAGTTGAATATTGAAGCAATTTATTTTCTTGTTTCATTGCTTTACGAATTTCCTGTTAACTGATGACCCATTACTGAATAAATATTTGCTTTGAAAAGTTGATGTTATTAGTTTCAAGTTTCACCATATAAATACCACGAGGAACATTTAATTGAGTTGAATAATATTTATCGTTTAAATAATCAGTGAATATTTCATTTCCATGCATATCGTATAGAATAATTTTACCATCAAGTCTTTCATGTAGTGATATGTTTAAGATTCCTTCATAGCAATAAATATTTGAAATAAAATTATCTTCCAATTGTTCAACATCGACAAGATCACTCGTGTCTCCCGCAATTATCGGTTGCCCTTCTTGAGTTTCATAGGCCATATCAAATATTATTTTTTCAGCGATAATCGCTAAATGATCTAGTCTCACCCAACCGAAATGAATTCCGTGGTCTTTTAATTGTAGTGGAATATAGTAATCATAATCATCAGTTCGGGTAAGTAGACCATAATGAGGGTCAGGAGAATCGCAATCGTTTTCAGCATATATTAATTCAGCAATGCCCCAATTATCTTCTAAGGATATAGTGTCTCCCAAGAGTGCGGGTCTTACTCCCATTGTTTGATTATAAAAACTATCACATATTCCAACACAGACACAACCCAATTCAGATGGTGTAGGCAAAGGAAGCATTGTATTTCCCAAAAGGTTTGAACGATATGCAGAAATAAAAAAAGCACCTGCAAACCCGCTACATGAATAATATTCTGTCCACGATGAGCAGGTAAAGAATCTAAAGTCCATGAGACCGTCTTGATCAACGTCAATTAGTAATTCAAAATCATTTGCATCCCACTGCCACCAAACATTTGGATCAATATCGGTGTATAATACTTGACCTTCAGAATTTTTACAAAGAAGAATACTCAATGCGAGTGTTGAATACTGTGCTAATAATTGCTCTTTTTTCACTGAATAAATATTTTCTTTGAAAAGATAATATCGTCCGATTCTAATTTCACAACATATACACCTTTCGGTATCGGTAATTTTACCGAATAATTTGTTTCCTTTAAATAATCAGTAAATATTTCCCCTCCATTAATATCATACATTGAAACTTTGCAATTAATTATTTCTTTGAGATTTATATGCAAATTGTTTCCAAAAGAATAAATATTTGGACTCAAATTATTTTGTTGCTGTTCAATGCCAACATAGTGAACAGTATCTCCGGCGACAATCGTATATTCTGGTTCAAGTTCATAAGCATAATCTTTTATAATCAATGTTCTCCCTTCATCTAGCACATCACATCGAATCCAACCATAGTGAAGTTGGTTGGTTGCATCTTTAAACTTCACTCCCAAATATTTGTCAATAGTTTCCGAAGTGGCGACATTATACCAGTCACAATAAAATCCAAATCCAACAATTTCACCATCCTCACTTAACGCTCTCAATGCCATAATTTGTGTCTCATAGGTTTGCCACTCGTTTAACTCATTGATAACGGAATTCTGAACAAGTGCAAATGGGTAATAACGAGTAAATTCGCCATAGCCAGTTGTAAAGTAATTTGAAATACCCACCAAACCAATTCCATTCGTATCAGGTCCAACTAAAATATTCTGCATCGTGCGAAACGATAGCCAGCTTTCGTGATAATAAAGGAATGAATTATTATGAAAGAAAAAATCGAATGTGCCATCCTCGTCCATATCAATATCAGCGTCCTCATCACCTTCATTCAAGATTATATCAGGATCAATATCGGTATATACAACCTGAGCGGATGCTTCTTGGTTAAGATACAAAAAGCATCCGGCAGCAATTGCATAAGCATTTATTCGTTTAGTTAAAATAACATTTTGGTTCATCTATTATTTATTCTGTTTTTATTAATTGCTTATAATAATTATTAGAACCTTCATCAGTAATACGAACTACATAGCATCCGGCAGGCAAATTCGATACCTCAATACCGTAATCATAGTTTGCATTTGTTTCAAAAATAATACTTCCGTTGAGCGTCATGATTTTAATATCTATTTTTGAGGGATCATTTGCAGAGATGTTATCACGTTTGACTTTGAAATAGGTTGCCGTTGGGTTCGGATACAGATGAATATTTGAGTTGCTTTCATCTAAAAGTTTTTTTGGAATATAAAATGGCTCAATAGGAACTTTAAAATATCCTAGCGAATAAGGTGGTGCGGATAAACAACCATTTGGGTATATAATGCCCCCGCCGCAATCAGGGTCATTATCCGAAGTAATGATAGCAGAATCAAGCCCAGCTTCGGTCAGAGCTTTAATTTCAAAAGGATGACCTGTTGATAAATAACAATAATTGATCAAGGAATCAAAAAGGGAACTTTTACCCGAAGTTGAATATAATTGTTTTGCCTGAAGGTAAGTCACTGTCGATAATCCCAAATCAACTCCTAACGCCCCTGTATACAATGAAGCGATTGTGCCAGGATCAATAATGTAATTTTGAAAATCGTTTTTCACATTTGAATAGTAAATATACAATGTGTCTTTTGCAGGTGTTATAAATACAGTAGGCTGCATATTCAAATTGCTCGACCCTAAATAAAAATTCGCTGGGACATACTTTAAATTCTTTTTGTAAATCTCACTAATCATATACGTCGTAAAATAAGTTGTTCTTCGAATATGATAAATTCTCTTGTCCCAGTTATCATCAAATGCACATGTTGCAAAACAATTGTTCGCATAAGGGCACGTATCAGTAGAATAATATGCCCTCTCGAGTGTATCTGAGGTCGAAACTAAATCAGTTGAAGTCCCGCCTGCAAAATTTTGCACAGTAGCATAGGAGTAAAAGTTATTATAATAATCATTATCGTAGTTGATCTTCATATTTTTCAACCACCACTGAAACTGAAGATAACCATGAGTGAAACCATTGCTGTATACTGCAATTTTTAACGGATCAGCATCGTCCTCAGGCTCGGGACCATCTAAATTTTTACTTTCATCTTTTAAATTCCATTCAGTAGTCCATAATTCTTTTCTGAAAGCTGAATCGCTTGGCAAATCAAAATCGAAATATCTGTTGAATTCGTCCATCGATGCCTTGTATGAGACTGTGTCTCCTCTGGTGAGGAACCACCTAAAGTTACCTATTTTGTTTCCGATTCCAATGATTGTATCAAATGCAGGTTTAAGCCTAGAGTCATATGTATCATAGCTCCATAGGTCGCTATCATCTGTGCAAGTTGTTACAGGGTCAAGATGATCTTTTGGAATATCCTGCCAATTATCAGGCTCATAATAAGTATGCATAATGACAGCATCGAATCTATATTTAGATGAACCGGTAACTTTTTCATAATATTTTCTCCTCAATGTATCGTTCCAACTACTAGTCAATGCACAGCCATCATCACCAGGATCACGTTTGAAAGCAAATTCTCCTCCGAGTGGCATTCCACAAACACCAATTTTGTAATTAAACCCGCCACCTGTTTTAAATTTTGTGATATAGTCATGATCATCCCACATATCATTTGTTCCAATCAGATTTAGCAGCACATTTGAATTTCCGGTCAAGTTTGTTCCTTTGATAAATTTGTAATAATCTTCAAAACCTTGAAATTCCATTGCATCACAATAAAAGTTGCCATACGTTTCATTTCCCATTTCCACCCCGACTACGTTCACATTATGCGCACGTAAGGTATCGGCAATTGCCCGACATTCAGTTGCTCGTTCACTGACAATATTTAAATCAAGAATCACTTTAGTTGCTGGTCTTCCGGGATATGCAGAATCAATTTGATTTACCAATTTTATAAAGTCATCAATATATCTTCTTGTTTCACATTGTTGTGAGAACCATTTTTTTCGGAAATTATCAAAAGGAACTACTTGGTTCGCATTAATCCAAGATGATAATTCTGTCAAATTATCATTTAATATGTGATCTGAATCCATTGATGACAAAGCACTAAATGTATAATTCATAGTATCATCTGTCCAATCATAATATCTGGCAATTTCAAAAACATTATATCCGTAACCTACCGCTTGTGTTCCATTTGTGTTGTGTAATAAATGCATAAATCTGCTATACGAGCCTGACGGGAAACGAAGGACTTCAGGTGCAAGATCAATAAGCCATTGCCAACCATATTGACTTGTTCCATCATTTGGCATTGTTGAATGATCAAACATGCCACCAATATGTATTCCATATTGAGCTTGATTTACCGCCTTTGATGCTCCACCAAAAGTCATATAGATATTACCTGTAGGCTCAATATCCATCATCATTGCCAATGAATCAGGTATGCTATCGTTAATTTGAAAAATGGTATCAGCACCATCTGCATATGAAACAGTGTCACCATACGAAATTTCTTCTGGTATGGTGTCATCGTTTACATCTAATAAATCGCTCACCGTATAAAAAATATTTCTATCTCCATTCATGCTTAATAAATAACTGAAAGAAAATAAACACAATAATAGATAAGTCAGTTTTCGGAGATGATTTGAAGATTTGGGTTGAGATTTCATAATGCTGTTTTAAAGTTGTAAAAATGAAATTATATAGGTGCATAAAAACAAAGCTACGTGAGACATTTAACGATTCCACAATAGAGGCACTGGTATGCCCGGATGCAAGAATGCTAAAGCCCACGCCGTGACTTTAGCGATCAGTGTTCCTACATCCTTAAAAAATTACCAGTTTTCTATTGTAGAGTGACTAAACGCCAATTCTTTATATGTCTTTTTGTTTTTTCTGACACGAATGTATGGTTTTGCAATGAATTTCACATTATAGACGTATGGAATAACATAGCGTTGTCAGCTTTCAATTATCATTTAGGGAATGACATCATTTTTAGTGTGAATCCCTCGTTCTCATGAGGGAACCGGTAGAGAATTATAGAGAAGCAGTTAATGAGTCATTAAATTTCTCAATGTGATGGATTGAAAATTCACTATTTTTAGTGACATCCAGATGGTGTAAAAAGAGATATAAACCATCCTCTCATTATCATATCTTTGCTCATAATTATCTATGACTAAAAAACGCTTACCAGAGGAAAAAGTCGGCAGGACACATACTGATCTCCTGTATACACTATGGTCAAATAAATATGCGCGAATAGCAATATGCATATTAATTCCTATAGCGGGATATTTTTGGTATTCGCAAATATTAAATCATAAAAGTGAAGAAGTGCCAGACAATCATTTATCAGCTGTTACTACTACTTTAAGTAATGTTGATACTCCAAACATTATTAAAAACCCTGTTATTGATAAATCAAAAGATGACACAAAATTTAAACCATCGCCTGAAAGTAAAACTGAAAAACAGGATGTAGCGGTTCAGAATAATAATTATGGTGGAAAACAAATTAATGTTCAGGAAAACAATGGAATTATTGGTGATTACAATACGGTGAATGTTCAAAAAACTCAAAGAATTTTAGATCCTCTTTCAAAGCAAATACTTATCAATCAAATTGATAGCATCATAAAAGTAAATAACATGAAAAAGACTTGCAGGATTGAAATTGTTGATGCATCAGGAACCTCCGAAGCTCATACGTTCGCATATGAGATATTACAATTTTTAAATACCAAAGGGTATGTAACTTGGAACGCGATTGATTCTGAAATGGGCGGTTACGGAGGTGAAAAACCCAAAGGAGCAGCAATTTATTTAGAAGATACTATGGTTGTTGTAAAAATATTTGATTCGCCTTATTAGAATTATTTTTTGTGTCATTTACATAAAAAAGAATGTGTAACATATCAATTCCGAAAATACACCATACATGCCTCAACAAATTAACTGGGTTGTAACACTCTTACCATTTGCATTTGCGCTTTTTCTATTTGGATTAACACGGCTTGCAGATTTTTTACGAGGTCAATATAGGATAAAAAATGAGATCATACGAAATCAATTATATCTGTTTAAATGGATTGATTTAAGTGTCGGGCCAATACATCAGCAGACTGTAACCCTTAAGAAATTGGTTGAAAGTATTAATGAAGATCGTTTTGAAGATTTTAGACATAACCATATTCCGGTAGATAAATTAAAAGAAGTTTCTAGCAAAGACAGATTAAATATATTTTTTACAAATAAAAAAGGTGAAGCTGAAGAAAAAATAAACGCATACTACTTGTTGGAACGTTCCATAGATTCTTTGCTTATTAAGGAGCAACATATTGCGGAAGTATTTGCAATAAATCGAAAGGCTTATTTTGAAATATCTGATGAGTGGAACGATTCTATGCATAATTTTAATAACTATTCAGGAAGAATAGTTTCTGAAAATTTGAGGAGCAAAAACATATATATTGAGAATATGATTGCTATCATGAGCAACCCTGAATTTAAAAAACCACAATCAATAACTTATTTATTAAATAATTTAGTGCACCATATAGCAGATAATGTGATTAAATTTTATTCCACCCTGCCTACGGATGAATTGTTTTATACAATGAGTGATACTTCAAGAAAATTAAACATTTGTGCGGAAAAGTATGAAAAATTTAAATCAACTGCTATCAATAATTTTTCCACATTATCAACTGAACTGATTTCAGCAAACGAAAAGATGCAATCTGCAAAAACAACTATTGAAAAATTTGAGATGAAGCATTTATTTTTTTTAAAATGATATTGCAATTGCGAGAAATGTCGGAATTTTCTTTTCCGGAAACCTAATAGTATTAGAAACAATAAAAAAAGCCCGAACATTGTTTGTTCAGGCTTCACTTTCCGGTATATTTAACCCCCACAGCTATGTTAACCGGATTGTAATACTCAAGAGGTATTCTCTTTAATTAACTTGCGTTTCAACTGATTCTAATTCTGTTTGGTTCTCAGCAATGGGTTGATTTAAAATAAAATCAACAGCACGTTGCGCTTTTGAACTTGCAAATAGAATGAATCGCTTATCAGCTTTTAATTTCTTCAACCAACCATCGATATATGCAACATCATTTTCAAAATGTTTCATAGAGCAACCGGTATGTGATGCAAGAAAACATGCTCCGATTTGTGCCACCAATTCTTCTTCTGAATATGGTTCTGATCCATATTCGTTTGGCTCTGCAACTTCCTTTCTGTTCAACCTTTTTGCATGCCCAGTTGAATGTACGACCTCATGGAAGAGGGTGACATAATAGCTCTCACTATCATCAAAGGTTTTAATCTTCGGCATATTGATAAAATCCAATACAGGATCGTAATATGCCTTTTGTCCCTTGTGTTTAATGATCGGTTTTAACTGCATGTTTTCAATGACTTCTTCACATGCCCTAATTGGATCATTGTTATTGAACTGAAGGTCAGGAATTCGATTTTCAGGAATATTGATGCATTGCTCAATATTGAAAACGGAATAGTACCGAAGGATGCGTTTTGTTCCTTTTTCTCCTTGCTCGTTTTCTTTACCTGTTTTTTCTGACCAATAGACAACAGGATAGGCGTGTTCGCCTTTCTTTACTCTGCCACCTAATTCATTGATTTGCTTTAAGGTGAGAAACCAGTTGTTTGCATATCCCATTGATGCGAGAATCAACACATTCAGACCCCGGTAAGGTCGAAGGGTGATCATGTTGCGAGGATAGGTTGCTTCTCTCCATGGCTTTCGCCACGGCACCGTGCCTTTTTCAAGTAATTCAATAATGCGATTGCTGACGATGGTGAATACATCTTGTTTGATTTGCGATTGACTCGATTGAGTTGTCATAACTACATAGATTTAATTGTGAAAGAATAATTCTTCACCTATTCTATGCGATATGGTTTTGAGATATAAGGGGGGTAAATTTGCTATTTATAGCAAATAACATATACTTCTTTGAACAAGCATCATTCTGCAAGGCGATTAGAAAATCATATTTTTGTAAGTTTTTTAGAAGTAACAATCAATAAAAAAACTATGGGAGATAATATAAATCAGAAAAATGTGTTTGGGGCTAATAAGGTCAAAACCTCCAACACAATAATAAAAGTATTCGCTAATCATAGAGTGCAGGGTTTCATAGCAGGTATACTTACCAGTATAATTGCAAGTATTATTTACGATTTTATAAAATAACCTCAATGGACATCATTCAAAAAAATGTTTTCGGCGATAATGTAGTTTACTACGTATCGCCAGATTTTACGCGAAATCTTACTGATGAATTAAAGACTCAAATTATTTTGGCGTTGCGTACCTTAAATGTTTCATCTGTAGCAATACGCTGCGAACACGTTGCAGAAGCAGTTCAATTTGCGACAATTGTGTCTCAATTCCTTCGAGAAAGTGGATTTCAGGTTTACATGAATACAGTGATGATGTCTGAAATTCAAAGAAATGAATTTTCAATTCAAAAGCATCCCTCTGATCCCGACTTTGCAATTATAAAGATTGGCCCAATTTTATAATCAACCTGTATTTATTAATATAAACAAAATATGGCAACGTTTATTAGTAGTGGCAAAATAATATCTGAAGGTTGGCCAAATATGCGCCCAAAGAAGATGCATTGGGGAAAGACCACCTTGAGAATGAAATTTGATTATGAGGAAGGTTATATTAAAACTAAAAAAGGCACTAAAGTTTTAGCATACAATTTTATCCCTCAAAGCTTAAAAATAGAATTGTTTGATGAAAAAACTAATAAAGTAATTCCAAAAGATAAGCCATTTTTTAATCAGTTTCACTTTGATCTTTCTTATAACTGTTTCGGATATTGCTTTGCAGATAGTGATGTATTCATACTCGACCCAACTGCTTTTATCGAGGAAGAATTTGAAGAAGTTCCTTTTGAAGAAGCAGAACTTATTTTATTCAAGGAATGGAAAGGATTTGGTGATAACAATGAAGAAATTACAATTTATTTTCATGCAGTAAAAATACTTCCCAACGGCAACGTATCATTTAAGCCAGGCATAAATCCACTCGTGGAGAATGTTGCTGCTGATTTTGCTATTCACAACTATAATTTTAACCACGAAATTTACATTAGGAAAAAGCATACATGATCAAATTTAATTTGGATTAGGAGATTAATCGAGGAAGTAGCTTTTTTGAGTGATTTGCTACCGTAAATATTTCTTAAGATTTCTTTCCATTTTGCCAATTGACTCATCAATTCCTTTTTTAATTGAATCTTCTTCGTCATAATCTTCCCAAATAATGCCACCAAAAATATTAATTTGAGAATTCAATGAATTAATTTGTTTAGCATTATCGGTTTCTTCAAGTCTCATGTCCAGCAATCTATCACGCTCAATAGATAGCCGACCATATTTATAAGAAGCTGAAATTATTTCATTTTTTATGCTGATAACTTCTTGAATTGGTTTTGCTGTTTCCTCGCCAAAATAAATTTTATGTCTCAATCTCAATTTTTCTAGATTTAGAAAAGGCTCATTGTTGTTATTATATCGTTCAACCGTTACATAAGCATAATCTCGAATTGATTTTTCCCCTTCTTTTTCATTTGGGAGAGGAGGACGTGATTGACCTTCCGATGGAAATGCAAAAGGGTGTCTTATTAAATGAAGTTTGTCTCTTGCGTCATAAAGATTATATAGAACATCTTCTGATAATTCATGTCGTCTTTTCCATTTTGCCTCCTTTATCCACGAATTGATTCCATAAAATGCACTGATCGAAGCCAGGATGATGGACACGCTTTCTATCAGATTTAAAATCTCCTCAGTTTTCATGAGTCAAATTTAAAAAAAATAAGCCAATGGCGATTTATTTTTGATAATCCTTCACTTAGTCAATGCTTTAAGATTATTAGATATAAGGGAGGTTAATTTGTTATTAATATCAAATTTAGAGTAGTCTGAATCTTAAGAAAGATTTCAATACTATAAATCTTTATCTATATAAAATTTAGAGGGAAATCATTATTTTTGATCAGGTTTGAAATTTTTTATGCTGATTTTTAATCACGTCTATTAAAAATAGCATAGTCAAGTATATAAAATATTCTTCGAAAATTATGGATGATAAAATAATACCTTTTGGAAAACATAAGGGAAAACCAGTAGAGATTCTTGCAGCTGACAAACAGTATACGGAATGGTTATTAGCTCAAAGTTGGTTTAAAAAAGATCACATAAACCTTTATAACGTTGTAATCAACAATTTTCGGGAGCCCGTTGATACCCCAGAACATAATAAATTACAAATAAAATTTCTTAAACAGGAATATAGATTAAAATTTGCATACTTAGCGAATAAAAACCTTTTTGAGAATGATTCGGCTAAAATAAATTTAGGTATTAGAAAAATTTTGGATAAAACTGAACGCAGAGAAAATGAATATTTTCTAGAAGCCTTAAAAAATCCAAATGAAAATAATCATGTTGGATTATATACAAAAGCCCTTTTAGAATTCACCGTGCCTATCTTTGAGCATGTTGATGTCAAGTATTCACTTTCATATGGCTTACAATTCCACTACGAAAACAATCACCCTTCAGGCCATTGGAGTACTTTTAGATATAAAAGGAGAAGCACTTATTTTATCGAAATTAAACCTACGGTAAGTGATGATTACCCGGCGATTTTACGTCAAATGAAAGCTTCTATGCCAATTGAAAGAGGTTATGACATCAATGATAACTTTTATGTTTTACTGATTGATAAATATACTGGCACTGGAGCTACACAAGAAGAATTTATAGAATATTTTGAAACGCAAGGTTACAAGGTAATTTTCGAAACAGATGTTCAAGAGTTCGTATTGCCTGATTTTGACAAAGTATTTGCACTTGATTCTGATCTTGCAAATGTAATTAGCAAAAGTATTTAATTAATTATATTGATATGTTACTAATCGGAGGAATTATTAAAAGGCAATCACAATAAAAGTGATTGCCTTTTAAGCGAGGGAAATTATTTACTTCATTTTGTTTTGACAATGGGAAATTGCAGCCACAGCTTCAAATATTTTGAGGTAATAGGAATTTTTAATTCCATTTTCTCTCGAAAATATATGAGACAGTTCTGGGTATTCGTTTACGACATGGGATACAAGTGACTTTTTATTCCGTATCTCAGACTTAAATAAGTCTTTGAGGTCTGTTATTGAATAAATATGAAGTTGCAATTTAAATTCCATTGCAATTGACTTGATCTTTTCAATAAGCATTTTTAGCCCTTTCGAACATCTTGATGAATGCGGAATTTTACAAGCAATATGTTTGACTACATGAGCAATAATTAAATGCTCAATTTGATCAATTGCTTTTTGAAGTTTCACATCCGACCAAACTCCTTTATACGTTTTTACCCGCCATTCATACAAGGTTCCATTACGCTGAAGAGCAATGCCCATATACCTCGTTCCCGGGCTAATCCCGAGAATGGTTGCCCCTTCCATTTCTCTGAACTAGGTAAGTAAATAACGCCCCGCGCGTTTTCTTGATTTTCCTGTCAGGAATAGACATGACTTTGTTTAAAGTCTTTCGAAGAAAATCTTCCTGATATGTTTCGGTAAAATCTTCATGGACTTTCAAATTGTCCAAGTCTCCAAGCGTAGAAGCAATGTCATACGCTAATTTGTGATGTATCATTTTGTTAATGAACAATAATTAATTTGTAATGCTGTGGAAAAGTCTTTTCCGATCGTTGTTTATTTATTTAATATAAATAAACCGAATCGATTACGAACGTTGTAGTTTTTTGACACGTTTTCCACAGATGTTTTTCATTTTTGCACGCAAAGAAAAAGCACATAAAAAAACTGCGGAATTATCAGAAATTCAATTCGTCTTTATTTCTTTTTTATGATTTATTCATGATGCGAAGACACAAGCAGTTTCTCCCTCTGCAATATGATGCGCCTCATATCTTTGATATGATCTGCATAGAGCTGATCCGCGAGGGTGTGATACAAGATGCTTAATTTAAAAAGATTCTTTGCACTTGGCATAGCTATTCCTTTTTCCCATCGGGATAATCGGTTTGTGCTTTTTAACCCGAGGATATTAACCACCTCTGCCTGCTTGTATCCATGCATCGTTCTATATCTTTTAAGATTGTTTGGAATATATCGACCTGTATTTTCCATGTATAAAAAATAGCAAGTAGATAATTGACTTGTAAGGAGGGTAAATTCACCTAAAAAGGTAAATTCTGTGGATAACTGTTTATGAATGAAAAACCAATTTGTAAGTTACTCGCCTTACTTGGTTACTCGGTTTAAAAATATATTTCGCTAATTCCTATCTATGTTTATTTTGATACAGATATATTTGATAAAAAATATATTTCGAATGAAAAAAGAAAAAAGAATCACGTTAACAAAGGAGCAATTGTCCATAGGATCACAATACTTTGTAAGTTGGGACAAGGGGCGGAAACCAGTAAAATGTCACCTACTTGATTTTAATGAAAATCATGGGTTTCTAAGAGTTCATATAGAATTGCTTCGTCCTAAAACTGAACATATTTTAGATAGTGATGAAATTGGGAGAACAATAGCAGAAGCGAGAAATAATTATGTATGCTAGACCAACTTGAAAGAAATGATTGAATATTTAGAAACCGAATTAATTTCTTCGCTAGATGATGCAAAATCAATTTCAGTCGCAGTGGCTTTATTAAAAAAGTATGGACTGGAAAAAATCGAAAAACATTTATCAGTCAATTGCGAAAGAAAATATCTTGTGGGGATTAATTTACCGACTCCTCCAATTGCACTTAGAATGCTTTTGGAATATCAGGAAAATAATATTGGTTTAGTTTCAGCGAAAATTTATGAGACGAATCAAAATTACCATCCGAAAGTATATTTAATAGAAAAAATATCAGGAGAATTGGTTTCATTTATTGGCTCTGCAAATGCCACTCAGGGAGGTTTTACCAATAATATTGAAATGAGCGTAAAAGTAATTGATATGCATCAATGTTTAGAAATTAAAAGGTGGTTTGATAAAATATTTGCTATTGGGATACAATTTGATTCTGACTATATTGATAGGTATGAAATAATATTTAAACGAAATAGACTTTTATCCAGTACAATAAAATCAAATATTGCGAAAATGGGAAGTAATAATTCTTCCGTATCTACTAACAATCTTGTAGTGGCACCTGGACAATTTTTTCATCAATCTGATTTTGATGCGTTTGCGATTACTACCCATTTAGACCCTTCTCCTAGTGCGGTAGAATTAAGAGGTGAAGTAAGGGAAAGGTTGATTGAACTCCACGAATTAATTAAAGGTGATTTTCCTAAATATGGCATCACTGATCTGCATACACGCAAAAACAGAAATCATTACACCTCTCAGCACTTCCATTCCAGAGGAAATAATCACATACGTAAAGAGGCAATTTGGTTGCAATATGGTAAATCTAAAGATGAATTATTACGCTACAGCGGGAAATTTTACCAAAGTTTTGAAAACCATTTGCGTATACAGGTAATTCTTAAAAACACGGCCGATGAAGTAATAATTGGTATTTGGCTATATATAAGTAAAGCTAATTCAAGCTACTACGATAGAAAAAGACTTAAAGATGGCTTAAATGATATTGATTTTGTTGAAAGGTTATATGAATATGTTTTGGCACTTGGTGGTGTCTATTGGCTCTGGATCGGAGGAAATACCGAAAAGTATGTTTCTGATTTACAAAATTCTAGTGATCTTGTCGAATATTTAATTAAGGATGATTACACGCAAGAATTTATTATAGGCAGAGATTACGATCCGAATGATAGAGCACTCAGTGAAGAAAATATCGCAGAAACCGTTATCATAGAATTTTCCAAACTCTATAAAATATACTCCTTAATAAAAGCCCCTTCACCTTAATCAGCTTTCAATATTTCAGTTAATTCTATTAGGTCATTTTTGACACTTTCAAAAAACTCCTTATCTGTTATACTATTTTCACAACCGTCATATTTCATTTGCCATTTATAGCAAAATGGCCCTCCGTTCGAAGTGTTGTCGGTTGGGCGCACCCGATCAGATTTACAAGGTAAAAAAATGTCTTTTACCTTGTAAATACTGCGTATTTCTTCGGTTCGAAAATTCACTCCGTCAAAGAGGATACCTTTTGGAAATTGGAACCATTGTAATTTTAATTGTTTAGCAAATTTTGCTTCCGTCCATATTTTACAAGGGTTTTTTAAATATTCCTCAACAAAGGCCAACATATCATTAAAATCATATTGGGATTCAGATTTATTTGATAATTGCTCATGTAATTCACCAAGTCTTTTTTCAATAGTCAGGGTCTGACGCTGAAATATAAATTCACTGATATTTCCTTTCTGCTTTTCCTGAAATACCATATCAAGCTTTGTCTCTTGCTCCTCTATTAATTTTGGTAAAGTTTGAAGTATATTTCTTTCACTTGCCGTAGCTGAATTAAAGTGCTTTTTAATAGCAACTTTAAATCGAGCCATGATAGCATCATTGAATTGAAATTGGTTAAGAGATTCAGCGTAAGCCATTTCCAATTTGTCTTTTGGCACTTCAATATTATTCGTGAGATAGCGATAATATGCGTATTTCTTTGATCTTCCTTTTGACCAAGAGCCAGTTAATTTTGAGCCCTCAGGATGCATGAAAAACCTCCGTAATGGAAAGTCCGGGTTTTGGATTTGATAGGCAGTATAGTTTTTTCGTGCACGGTATTTCAAAACATATTGCACTTTGTCAAAAAGTTCTTTTGAAACAATAGGGTCAAATGATGCCTCGTGAGTTTCCCCAAATCCTCTAACTACTCCGGCATAAAGAGGATTTTTCAGCATTTCATAAAATTGTGATCTTGCAAGAGGTTTTCCTTTCCTATTTGTGAGCCCGTTTTTTATCATTGATTTATATACAACCTCAATAGGCTCCTTATTCTTTGCCACCTCTTCAAAAGAAGCCCGGACTATCGGTGCTTTCTCACTCATGGTAATCGTTCCTTTATCTTCAATTTTAATGTTGTTATATCCAACCGGAGCACCCCAGATGAACCTACCAGCCCGTAAAGCAGCCCTCATGCCCAATACAGAGCGTTCTGTGCGTATTTCATTGTCAAACTGTGCGTAGGAGGCCAGCATACCCTCCATGAGCCTTCCTGTAGGTGTTTCTTCAATAGGCTCAGTGGCTGAGCGGATAATCATCCCCTTAGCTCTTAGACCAGAGCAAACAATATCATAGTCCATACGTTGTCGGGCAAAGCGATCTAATTTATAGAAAATAACTACCTGTATTTTATTGGCTTTATTATAGCAATAGCGCAGTAATTCCTTTAATTTCGTTCGGTCGGCGGTTTTAGCAGATTCTCCTTCCTCTACAAATTTCTCTACTACCTCATAACCACTCCGATCTGCATAATCACAGCAAATCTTTTCCTGGGTTTCAAGGCTATAATTAACAGCTTGTTTATCTGTTGATACTCTGCAATAAATAACGGCTTTCTTTTTAGTTGTGGTTTCATTTAAATTGTTCATGTTTTTTATCGAGGAACATTTCTACCAGAAGTGCCGCGATATATTCTATCGCATCATCTTCTGTCATATCCGACTGTATGGAATGTTCCTCTTTCATAGCCTAACGTACTTTTTACTCTTTGTGAGTACCTGTATTGTGAATTACAAAACATCCTTATTTAAGTAGGGCATTTTCACCATTTAGAATCATTTTACCCGGCTTAAATGTGGATAGGCAATTTCATATAATCATTCACATGAGCATGGATGATTACGACATTACACCAATCGGAGTGACCAATTGGAGAAATCAAAACAAGCCTTTTGGTATTAAAGACAAAGACCGGTTAGGTCATATTTATTGCGTCGGAAAAACAGGCATGGGAAAATCTACGCTTTTGCAAAGCATGGCATTGTCGGATATCACAAAAGGAAAAGGCTGCGGAATAATTGATCCGCATGGTGATGTTGCAAAATATTTACTTGCTAGAATTCCCGATGAAAGAAAAAAGGATTTGGTATATATTAATCCTGTTGATGAGAATGTTATTGCATTTAATCCACTTCATGCAATTCATCCGAATTATCATCACCTTGTAGCGTCCGGCTTAATTTCAACTTTCAAAAAAATATGGGCTGACAGTTGGGGGCCACGTCTTGAATATATTTTACGATTTTCTTTATTGACTTTACTTCAATATCCGTATGCAACTTTACTTGATATTCAGCCGCTACTTACAGACAAAGATTTCAAAGAAACAGTGTTAAGTTATGTAAAGGATGATTATATTATTTCATTTTGGCGAAAGGAATTCGATAAATATTCCCCTTCATTCAAACATGAAGTTATTTCTCCGATTTTAAATAAAACAGGAATATTTATTTCAAGCAAGCCACTGAAAAATATGTTAGGGCAGCAAGTATCAGGATTTCGAATGTCGCAGGTAATGGATGAAAGTAAAATACTTATTGCAAATCTTTCAAAAGGTGAGATCGGAGAAGATGCTTCTACAATTATTGGTAGTATTATAGTTACATCAATACAACTTTCAGCATTATACAGATCAAAGCAAGAATTAAATAAAAGAACTCCTTTTTATTTATACGTTGATGAAGCCCATTCATTCCTTTCATTATCGTTTGCAGACATTTTAGCTGAAGCAAGAAAGTATGGATTATCAATCTTTTTAGCTCATCAATACATCGAGCAATTACACGAAGAAATTAGATCAGCTATTTTTGGAAATGTGGGAACCCTAATTTGTTTCAGGGTGGGAGCGACTGATGCTGAGTATTTAGAAAAAGAATTTGAACCAGAATTTAATCGAAATGATCTCATCAAACTTCAGAAATTTGAAATGTATTTAAAGTTGATGATTGATGGAGTTACTAGCAATGCATTTAGCTCAATATTAATTATTTAATCTTATCAAAATTATGCTCCTTTAGCTTAACATACCAGTTATTTTCATTAAACTTTAGGTCAAAAAATTTGCTTGAATTCTTTAAAAAATTCATATTTAATTTTGAATTTACAGCGGATTCAAAATCTGGTTCCGTGTTTCTTATGTGATCAAAAAAGGATGAAACTGGTGCATATTCCAATCCATCAAGTACTATTTTTTTTGATTTGTTATATGCTTTTTTAAAAGTCTCATATTTATTTGCATCCAAGACAACTTTTTCAGTTGGCAGTATTTTTTTGGGAGTTTTTATTTCTGAGTTCTGATTGACATTTCGACTCTTCTTGCCAAAATTCATTAAAATTTTTGGCATGAGATCATTAATAAAGTATTCTTCCTTGATAGCACTGAGGCCTTGCAAAATATAATCTTGCGGTATTGATTCAATCATCTCTGTGTTCAAATAGGAAGCCTTTTCATTTATTTTTATTGTGAAATAATGATCAGGAATTAGCATTTGATGCCCCACACTTTTATAAATTGCGTGAGACATGGGAACAACAAGATAGTTGCGATTCTTCACTGAAAACTGATCATTGGAAATTATAAGAGCTGGTCTTTTCTTATATTTTCCAAAGCGGGTTTCAAGAAAAGTATGAAAGATATCATAATGATTATGAAAGACTTTATTACAATCATCAGGCAGTTTAAGCCAGTGTGCATTGCCCTCTAGCACTGCCGTTACATAGGACATCGACAAAAGCAAATACGACAATACCTTTTGCTGAGCCGGCGTATACATCCCATCTTCATTTTCTTCAACCTCACTTCGTATTTGATGCAAAGTTTTTTCTTGAACCGAGTATGGAAATGAAGCACGAACAACTTCCCCTGTGCTATATTTCGCTTCCGGCATTTGTCAAATTTACCTGTGTGGGTTTTGTAGAATGTTTTTTATGATATTCATCTTCATCATTATTCATTCGCTCACATACTCCTGAAAATTCTGAAAGCTCTTTTGCCGTAAAATATGAGTATTTCATTTTTTGAGCAACAGTTTGTTTCATGTTGATTTCAGGGATAGGATTTTGGGTTAGCTTAATTGGCATATCTCGTAGGTTTAAATCGAAAGTTAAGAACTAGATAAAGAACTTGTGTGAAAAATCACCATTTCTGGTGACAGCGTTTACAAATCTTTTACACTTTGCATAATGGAAAACCGGATTTTTAATGGTCTTATATTAGCAGTGTAGCATATTGACATTTAAGATTTTAGATAGTATAATAGGCTTAAATCCTTATAAACAGGCTATTTTTGGCACTTGCCATAGCGGAAAGAAGTCCTCCGTTTGGGGAAATTTTCCGCTGTGGCAAGGGGTAATTAGTCCCATGTCCGGTATATTCTATAACATTTTAAACATCTAAAAATGGACACATTACGTAATTCTTCTGACAAAAATCGTGACATGGAACCTTCCCACATTCTCATTCCAACGGAGCATAACCTGCATTTAGGAAGTGCTTATGAGATAGTATCTCATTGTAATACACTTAAAGTTTCATTCCCTGATAAGGTAGACATCCTGTTATCTGAATCGCAACAGGATGGAGCTTATGCGATTGGTGATGATTTGTACAAGACCCTGCATAATGATCAGTCCCTCAACATAAATGCGCTGGAAGATCTTCTTCAAAATCAGTCTCTGATACCAGAATTCTGGAAAAAGGATTGGAAAGACGAATTGAGAGTTATTTTATTCTGGGGAACGGTGTTCAAGGCACCGAGCGGCAATCTTTGTATAAAGGGTCTGTATTGGGATAACCATAAATGGTGTGTGGACGATTTTGCTATTGAAGGATATTTCAGCAATTGTTTTGCTGCCGCAGTTGCAACTGCTTAAATTGTTAAATGCTTTAACTATCCCGTAACTTTTCACAGCTACGGGATTTTTTTTAAATTAAGTTGAGGAATATGAGCGAATGAGGGGCTTAACTCATGCAACTTCTTCATTTTCAGTAAAATTGAGTTCGATAATGGAACCACCAACTCCACCACGAAGCAGAAAACCGAGACGGTTTTCGCTTCGTGGTGGTCCCGTAGCGAACGACCGGAGGGAGTTCTGCTTCGGGACATATCTTTCCTTAATTGATAAAACTCTTCTCCAATTCCTATTAATGTCAACTGACCGCAGGGAGTTCTGCTTCAGGGCAATTACTTTCCTTGATTAAAAATATATCTCTTCTCCGATTGCCTTAAATGTCAACTTCCACTAGGGAGTTCTGCTTCAGGGCATACTTCTTCAGCTGATTATAAATTCAAATATTATTTTCTTAATTTTCATATCCTTAACCCCTTAAACTATGTGCATGCCACTTCCTTATTGTGTTTATATTCTTTTCAGTGAAAGAGATAAACAATTATACACCGGATATACTTCCAATATTGAACAGCGAATTATAAATCACAATAACGGCGGAACCAACAGCACCCGAAACAGAACTCCGTTAAAACTTATTTTCTGTGAATTCTATTTGTTTAAAGAGGACGCTGAAAAACGAGAGAAGTATTTTAAAACTACTATGGGTAAGAAAGCAATTAATCTTATGCTTGCAAATTCTCTTCAAAAAATCGGATATAAAAATATAGATGTTCAAATAATGGAGGATGAAAACCTGAAGTGAATGACCGCAGGGAGTTCTGCTTCAGGTTAAAATGCATTCCCCACCACCAAAATATGTGAGAACAATTCATCGTCACTGAAAATCTTTTTTGTGGAGATGGTTACACTGATTTCATTTTTGGTAAATATGATTCCTTTTGAATAAACAGATTCTGATTGAATCCAACCTTCGCTGGCAGGTAGACAAGTCTCCACAATTGAAAGAAGTTCTGTGTATGAAATATCTGCCTCACTGAAAATTTCAGTATAGGTATTCGCTTTTTTTGATTTGTCAAAAATATCATTGGCAATATCAATCCCGCCTCCATTCATATTTCGGTTGTTCAATTTAATAGTTGATTTATAATGGGTACCTAAAACACTTTCTTCTCCTTCACCGGTTCTTATACCCTCAAAATCAAGATTGCAGGTTGTGATCAGCTTATTAAGATCTGCACAAAAATTTGAACCTATGACCGAAATATTTTTAGAAGGATCTCTTGCAATTTGAATGGACACAGTTTCAAGGCCTTGCATTAATGTAATATCTATCCCGCTTTTATCAGAAGTAAATAATACGCCTTTTTTATTTTCAGCTTCCAGCTTTGTCCATTTTTCATTTTGATTCAACAGGCATTTTTCTATTGCTGCATATATCCCGCTATATGCATTCGGGTTGCTGCCGATAAACTGTAAAAAATAGATCTCGTTTTTTATTGTATCCCGATAAATATGGCCAGAACTTCCGCTTTCAAAACTAAAATCTGCGGCGTAAGCCTTTATTCTGTTTTGGGTGTAGTATTGAAAGGTTTGGTATGTTTCAAAATTGGTTGATGCTGCCTGTATCGCCTTATGGACTGCGGGACAGTAATCTGTTTGTGAAAAACAATGAATTGCACTTGATAGAAAAACTAAAAGGAGTAAACGTGACATAGAATTTTTAAAATTGATTGGTTTATGATTTTTAATCAATCGAAGATAAAGGATTCAAAATTACAAAACCCGCAATATTTAGTAAAAGATTTTCATAGCTGGCCGCATTTTTCAAAAACCGCTTATGAATTAAAAAAATCATAAGGACAGTATTTATTTCCCGAAACTGAAACAGACTTTTAAAATAATTGCTTATTTGTAATTTTGTGATCTTCAAACAGCACTTAAACATCCTATGAGCGAACTTGGCAGCAGTTACTGGAATGATCTCTATAAAAACCGGGAAACCCGATGGGATATCGGTGAAATTTCATCTCCTTTAAAAGCGTATTTTGATCAGCTGGAAGATAAATCGATCCGGATTTTAATACCGGGTTGCGGAAATTCGTATGAAGCGGAATATCTCATGAAGAATGGATTTAAAGATGTAACCGTAATTGATATTTCCGAAGAGCCGGTGAAAAATCTGCGCACAAGATTAGCGGAATATGACGGGAAAGAAATTGAAATCCTTCTGCAGGATTTTTTTACATTTCAACCTGATGGAAAATTTGATCTTGTAGTCGAGCAAACATTTTTTTGTGCGATCGACAGGACTTTGCGAGAAGAATATGTGCAGCATATGCATGAAATCATTACTGCCGGCGGGAAACTGGCTGGTGTCTTATTTAAAACTGAATTCGAAAACCCTGGCCCGCCATTCGGCGGTTCGAAAGAAGAATACAATTATCTGTTTTCAGAATTATTTCAAATAAAGAAACTGGAAGATTGTTATAATTCTATTGAAAAAAGAAGGGGCAACGAATTATTTTTTGAATTTGTTAAGCACTGATGTGATATTGATCACCTTTTTAAATAAATTACCACCCTATCTTTGATCTTCGAAATAAATTAATACAATATGGAATTATTTGCCGCTGTTATTTCAGGCGCCCTGATCGGATTCTTATACGCAAAATATATTGGATGCAGAATCGGAACCTGCGCGATTGTTCGGAATAAATATGCTTCTGCATTTACAGGTGCTTTAGTTGGTTTGATGCTGGTGACTTCAGGCTGTGCTGATTCGGGTAAAGAGCCGGTAATTTCTACATCACCCCAAATCCAGCAAACAGCAACGATACAGTCGAATCATAAACTCGATAATAAAGATTTTGCTGAAAAAATGAAAATGGAAGGCGCTGTGCTGATCGATGTCCGGACACCGGAAGAATTTGCTGCGGGCCATTTGAAAAATGCGATCAATATCAATGTAAACGGTGCAACATTCGCTCAGGATATCGCCAAACTCGATAAAGAAAAACTCACATTAATTTACTGCAAATCCGGTACGAGATCAGAAAAAGCATTTGTAAACATGAGCGATGCGGGTTTTGTAAATATGTTTACACTCGCAAATGGCTTTAGTGGTTGGAATGGGGAAGTGGTTAAGTAAAAATATTCCACAAAGGCACAAAGCAATATTAACCTTTGTGCCTTTGTGGGACAAAAATGAGTGGGATATAATCATTTAAACTTCGATCTTAAAAATTCAAGTGATAAAGCATAGGCCTCTTTCATTGCCTCTTCATTGAATTTCGGATTGCTCGGGTTTGCAAATGCATGATCAGCAGTATATTCTTTCACCACAAGTTTTTTTCCTGCAGTTTCCATATTTGTTTTAAACTGATCCACAACTTCTTTCGTGATCCATTTATCCTGATTCGCCCAGATCATTAAAACATCTGCATTTATTTTTTTTAATTTCTCCATATCAGTTTCCGGAAATCCGTAATACATCACACATGCAATTCCCTGTGTACCGGCGAGAATGGAAGTCTGCAACGAATACCCTCCACCCATACACCATCCAATCGTTGCAATATCGGCATCTTTTCCTGCGTAATGAATTGCACCCTGTATTATCGCATTTGCTCTTTCCGGTGATAAACTTTGCATAAATGTTTTTGCATCCTTCTGTTCAGTAGCCACCTGGCCGTCGTATAAATCAATTGCAATTACATTTAAATTTCCGCCAAGATCTTCATATAATTTCTCCGCCATTTGTTTGATGTACTCATTTAATCCCCACCATTCATGCACAACGATCAAATATTGATTCGATTTATTTTTTGCTTTTATACCATAAGCATGTGCATCTTTTCCATCTTCACATGCATAACTGATCATTTCACCATTTGCGGGAACAAATTCAAACGGAATTGGTGCGTCATGCTGCATCACAAAAGCAGGGTCATTTCCCAATGATGCAAATTGATCAGGCGCCGAACAACAACTATGAGATTGTGCTTGTACGATTTGTGTGGTGATCAACAGGATGAGAATGCAGAAAATATTTTTCATATGAATTGTTTTTACAAATTTAGAACAAAGGAGCCAGGAATAAGGTATCAAGTATAAGGTATCAAGTATCAGGATGCTGACGCAAAAGTAGCTTGCGCAGCCACTCACCACTCCTCACTCAGCACTCAGCACTCACACCATCTGCAACACAAAACCTTTTAAATAATGCGTTTCGTCTACACCCCAAATTACCGGGTGGTCTTTTGATTGTGTGAGATATTGAATTTCGCGGATAGTTCTGCCTGCATCATGTGCAGCCTCGGCGATCATATTGGAAAATAATTCGGTAGTCATAAAATGAGAGCATGAAAAGGTAACGAGAAATCCTCCTGGTTTTACGAGTTTCATTCCACGCAAATTAATTTCTTTATATCCTTTTGTTGCGCTGTCGATTCCTTTTCTGTTTTTGGTAAATGCAGGCGGATCGAGAATAACCACATCAAATAATTTATTTTCTTTCACCCAGACAGGCATCAGGTCAAATGCATTTCCGGTTACAAATGAAATATTGGTAAATGCATTTAATTCCGCATTTTGTTTTGCAAGAAAAATCGCTTCTTCGGAAATATCCAAAGCAGTTGTATTTTTTGCACCATATGATGAGGCGAACAATGCGAACGAACCGGTGTATGTAAAACAATCAAGTACATCTGCATCTTTCACAATTTCTTTAATTGCTTTTCTGTTTTCTTTCTGATCGAGAAAAAAACCGGTTTTTTGTCCTTCGGCAACATCCACATTAAATTTCACTCCGTTTTCTTCAATTGTAAAATTTGTTTCAAAGGGTTTGCTTAAAAATCCTTTTATTTCTTCAAGGCCTTCCAGTTTCCGCACTGGAACATCATTGCGTTCGTAAACACCTGTTGCATTGAAATCTTCCATTAATATTTCAGTGATTTCCTTTTTCCATGCATCCATCCCTGCACTTACTGTTTGTAAAACATATACATCGTTTAATTTGTCAATCACAAGTGCAGGTAAAAAATCTGCTTCGCCGAAAACAAGTCTGTAATTTCTGTCATAACCGAGCAATGCACGGTGATCTTTGCATGCAAGTAATTTCTTCCTGAAAAATTCTTTATTTATGATTTCATTTTTATTTCTGGTAAGTAACCGTACCGTGATCTGTGATTGTTCATTGATATATCCTTTTCCGATAAAATCATTTTTGAAATTATACACTTCCACAATTTCACCTGTTACGGGTTTCCCTTCTATTTGGCCGATCTCGTTGCCATATACCCACGGATGGCCGCCTTCAACCCGTCTCCCTTTTCCACGTTCAAGAATTATTTTCGCCATTCGTTTTTTAAATTTGACGGAAAATTACTACAAAGTGAAGAAAGCGTTGAATTGGTTTGTGCAGTTGATTCTCTATTCAAATATATTGATTGCGATCTGTGCGCTTGCTTTTTTATGCAATGGATATCTTCTTCTTGGAAATGCAATAAAAATCGACATCTTATTCTGGTTAACCGGTGCGTCTGCATTGTTTACTTACATGCTCATCCGTGTAGTTGCAGTTAAAAGAATTTCAGCATATGAATCCGATAGAAGGTGGAGTTTTTTTCTCAGGTATATCAAGGTGTTTCGGGCTGCAACAATTTGCACTTTATTGATCATTCTCGTATTGTATTTTATGTTACCGGTTAATTTAAAAATTATATTGCTTGTCCCGGGAATTATTTCTGTAATTTACGGCTTACCGTTGGGTAAAAAATTCAGATTGCGGGATATCGGAATAATAAAGATTTTCCTCATCGCATTTGTATGGGCATATATTTCAAGTGTTTTGCCTGCGGTAAATTCCGGCAATCAGATTTTTACGCTGCCAGTTGTTATTCTATTTATCGCTAATTATTTATTCACATTTGCGATCACCCTGCCGTTTGATATCAAGGATATGCATATTGATAAAATGAACAATGTGAAAACGATACCTGTTTATCTGGGCGAAGAAAACACATATAATTTGGCAGCACTGTTACTTTTTATTTCAGCAGGATTACATGTGTATCTGCAAAGGCAGTTATTACACAGCTTCATTGATTATACCGTTCCGGTTTCAATTTCCATATTGATTACAATGCTTGTTATCTGGGTGACACGCAGCAGAAAGAAAGATAATTTTTTGTATTTCGGTTTGCTGGACGGAATGTTGTTGCTGCAGTTCCTGCTTTGCTTATTTTACCGCAAGACAATTTGATCAGTTGCATCCTTCTACTTCAAGATCATATATCTTATTTCCGTCTTCACCGCTTGTCAAAACAAAACTGATTTCTTTTCCATTATTTCTTTTTGACTCGATCGTATAAGAAGTGTAATGGCAATTTCCCGGATCACATTTTCCGTAATTCACATTTTTTATATCAAAATAACTGCGCATTTCCTTTTCTGTAATATCTCCGCATTGCATGGTAGCTTTTATTTCATCCGTAAGATGAATTTCCTGTTTCTGCAGATCTGTCAATAAAAGAGCATCCATTTTTTTGATTTCAGCTGTCGGTTCGCTTTCATCCTGATGTGACCTGGAGATAAATGTCCCGCAAAGTAGTAATGTTGCAGTAATGATGAGCAGGAACACCTGCTTGCGGCTTGTATGATGCATGAAATGCATGGCACTATTTTGAGCAAAATTACAATTCATCTATTTTTGTCCAAAATTTTAATATGCCTGAAATTCGGAATGACTGGACAAAAGAGGAAGTTGCTGCGATTTATCATATGCCTGTGATGGAATTGATTTATAAGGCATCGCAAATACATCATCATTATCAAACAACAGGTGAAGTGCAGGTTTGCACTTTATTATCTGTTAAAACAGGTGGTTGCCCTGAAGATTGTGCATATTGCCCGCAGGCTGCGAGATACAATACCGATGTGGAAGCGCATAAATTACTGGATTATGATGAAGTGATCACTAAAGCCCTGATCGCAAAAGAAAATGGTTCAACACGTTTTTGTATGGGTGCCGCCTGGAGAAATATCCGCGACAATAAAGATTTTGATTCTGTTTTGGAAATGGTAAAAGGTGTTGCTTCACTCGATCTTGAAGTTTGTTGTACACTTGGAATGCTCACCGAAGATCAGGCACAGAAATTAAAAAATGCGGGACTGTATGCATATAACCATAATCTCGATACAGGTGAAAATTTTTATGAGGAAATAATTTCTACAAGAAAATACGAAGACAGATTGCATACAATAGAAAATGTACAGAAAGCGGAAATATCTGTCTGCAGTGGCGGCATTATCGGATTAGGTGAAACGGAAGATGACCGCATTGATATGCTGTATACACTCGCCACATTAAAAAAACATCCTGAAAGTGTACCTGTAAATGCATTGGTTGCCGTAAAAGGAACACCACTTGAAAATATGCAACGTGTTTCCGTCTGGGAGATGATTCGCATGATCGCAACAGCAAGAATACTAATGCCGAAAGCAATGGTGCGATTAAGTGCAGGCAGAAATGAAATGCGTATGGAAGAACAGGCTCTTTGTTTTATGGCCGGTGCAAATTCAATTTTTGCAGGTGAAAAATTATTAACTACGCCGAATCCTGATTTTGATGAGGATAAAAAAATGTTTGAATTGCTGGGGCTAAAACCGAGAGAAGCGTATAAGAATGAATTGATTAGCTGATGAGCTGATGAGCAGATTGGCGAATTCGTTTAACTGGGAGAAGTTGAATTATTCTAATGAATTTAGAAGACAGGATCAATACTGAATTACAAAAACGAACTGATGCAAATTCTCTTCGGGATTTAAAAATTATTAAAGATAAAGTCGATTTCTCTTCCAACGATTATCTCGGCTTTGCTCAAAACGAAGAATTAAAAAACAAAATTTTATCTGAATTAAATAAACTTCGCCGTCTTGGTTCGGGCGGATCGAGGTTGCTAACCGGCAATAATTCGCTGATTGAAAAAACAGAAACAGAAATTACAGCATTTCATGATGTGGAATCAGCTTTGTTTTTTAATTCCGGATATGAAGCGAATTCCGGATTGATATCTACAATTGCAAAGCGTCATGATACAATTTTATTTGATGAACTGAGCCATGCTTCTTTAAGGGAAGGAATCCGGCTGAGCAATGCAAATTCATTTTCTTTTAAACATAACGACCTTGCTGATCTTGAAAATAAATTAAGCAAGGCAGAAGGTGAGAAATTCATTATTGGTGAATCGGTTTATTCAATGGATGGAGATATTTGCCCGTTAAATGAAATTGTTTTGCTTGCTGAAAAATACCAGGCGCATATTATTCTGGATGAAGCGCATGCAACCGGTGTGATCGGAACTAAAGGAGAGGGACTGGCGCAGAAACTGGGACTCCATAAAAAAATATTTGCCAGGGTGCATACATTTGGCAAAGCGATCGGATTTAATGGAGCAGTTATTTTGGGATCATTACAACTCCGGGATTATCTCATTAATTTTTGCAGGCCATTTATTTATACCACGGCACCAAATCTGATGCAAGTGGTTGCCGTGAGGGAAGCATATCACTATTTAAATTCAAATGGCGGGTTGGTTGCAACATTAAAGGAGAGATGTGAATTTTTCAAACATAAAATTGCACGGTTTAAAGAAATAGAATTATTGCCATCCGATTCAGCAATTTACAGCATTATTTTACCCGGGAATGAAAATGTTAAACTCGCATCAATTTATTTACAAAATGGGGGCTGCGATGTAAGGCCGATCTTATCTCCCACAGTTCCGGAAGGGAAAGAACGCTTGAGGATTTGTCTGCATACATTTAATACGGAACTTGAAATTGAAAGGCTTTGTAAACTGCTGGAACAGATTACTGAATTTATTCACCGCGATAATAATAATCCGTGGTAAAGCAAATCGACATTATTGTTTCTCCCAAACAGGCAGCTGATGAGAAATTACTGCGGAATGTAATTTCAGAAAAAATGAAGGTGCCTGATTTCAAATACAAAATCATCCGCCGTTCAATTGATGCGAGATCCAGAAATATAAAAATCAATTTGCGGATTGAAGTTTATATTGAAGAAGAATTCCCGGTTGTTGAATTTTTCAATCCAAAATACGCTTCCGTTAAAGACAAAAAACACGTCGCTATTGCCGGCTGTGGACCCGCTGGGTTATTTGCGGCACTTACTTTAATCGAACAGGGAATTAAACCAATTATTTTTGAACGGGGAAAAAATGTGCGAGAACGCAGACACGATCTTGCAGTAATTAATAAAAAAGGAATTGTAAATCCGGAAAGTAATTATTGTTTCGGGGAAGGTGGTGCCGGCACTTACAGTGACGGAAAATTATACACGAGAAGTGATAAAAGGGGAGATGTAAAAAAAGTATTGGAAACATTTGTGCGTTTTGGGGCAGATGAAAATATTCTGATCGATGCACATCCGCATATCGGCACCAATAAATTGCCGAAAATAATCGAGGCAATGCGCAACACGATTTTAAATGCCGGCGGGGAAATTCATTTCTCGGCAAAGATCACGGATATATTTGTTGTTGGTGGAAAAATAAAAGGAGTTGAATTAAATAATACTGATCTTTTTCCGACTGATCATTTAATTCTTGCAACAGGGCATTCGGCACGTGATATTTTTGAATTATTACAAAAAAGAAAAATACTGATTGAAGCAAAACCATTTGCATTGGGAATCAGGATTGAACATCCGCAACAACTTATCGACAAAATGCAATATCATTGTGATGACCGTGGGCCATATTTACCACCATCATCTTATTCAATGGTTCAGCAAGTAAATGGGAGAGGAGTTTATTCATTTTGTATGTGCCCCGGCGGAATTATTGCGCCATGCGCCACTGCACAGGATGAAGTTGTTACAAACGGATGGAGCCCAAGCAAAAGAAATAATCCATTTGCAAATTCCGGGTTTGTGGTGAATATTGAATTAAATGATTTAAAGCAATTTGAAAAACACGGTGCTTTGGCAGGAATGTATTTTCAAAAAGATATTGAACAAAAATCTTTTATTGCAGGAGGAAGTAATCAATCTGCTCCTGCGCAACGCATGGTTGATTTTACGAATAAAAAAATATCCGTTGATTTACCGGCATGTTCTTATCAACCCGGCATTGTTTCTTACCAGTTACATGAAATTCTCCCTGAATTTATTTCCGAAAGTTTGCGGCTGGCATTTTTACAATTTCAAAAAACAAAACCAATTTATTTTACGAATGAAGCAGTTTGTGTTGCAGTTGAATCACGCACATCATCGCCGGTTCGAATTCCAAGAGATCCGGATACACTTGAACATTTGCAGATAAAAGGATTATTTCCCTCTGCTGAAGGTGCCGGATATGCAGGAGGAATTGTGAGCGCTGCAATGGATGGCATGCGTGTGGCAGAAAAAATTGTCACTGGTTTGTAATTAGTTTAAAGTTTCGTAACTATTCATATCATATACAGTATATTTGATATGAAACACAAATTCTTCTCTTATGCTCCGTATTACACTTTTATCTGTACTGATCATTTTTATTATGTCGTGCAACAAAGTAGAAGATGATTGTCCATGCTGCGGAATAGTTCCTTGCCCGATCACTTACCACGAAAATATACACGGTCAAATTTATGCTGATTGCAGTTCAACACCTTCTGTGGGTGCGAAAGTAATTATGAATGCGCAATGGACGTTTGAAGACGAAGTATTTATATTAAATGATACATTAATTACTGATGCAAACGGAATGTTTGAATATACATATACTGCAACGTTGGATATTGCTGATGATATATTTGTTACGATGACATTGCTGAGCGATACATCCTATACGTTTATTGATGCTCCGCATGATGGTGATACGTATGTGGAATATACGCTTGGAGATTCTGTTGATCTCACGGTTAATTTAATTGCAGATAATCCATATACGGATCAGGATACACTTTGGTATCAGTTGCAAGATATCGGCCCGGAAAATTTTATAGTGGGTCCGTTTTCAAATATTACATTGGAAAACCTGCATATTTCAAGAAAACAATTATTCAACACATCCGAAAATGTTTCATGCACATTAAATTACGGCATCGGATATCATGAATTTAAATTTCCCACTTTTCAGAGTAATTTAAGCGGGAGCATTACAGATATTCATACGCCTTGTGATCCGGATGATCAGATCACAATTATACTTGAATAAACTTCAACTTATAATTTTGTGAATTCATAAGTCCCGAAATCAATAAAGTCATTTACGGAAATAGTTGCAGATATAACTTTTCCATTTTCAATTGTAAACGGGATTTCTTTCACACCCCAGCTGATCGGATCATAGGTGCAAACAAATGTATGATCATTCGTTGCCTGTAAAATTCCTGTGAGCTGCGGATGATGTTCAAAATACATCACCAGTTTTTGATTCAGGGTTTTGATTTCCATATTCCCGTAAACATCGTTGTGATATTTTCCGATAAATTTTTTCATATCCGCTGCAGGTAAGGTGTAATTTTCCGCAGCAGTATAAAATGCATCGATCTCACTGTTTTTAGCTTTTTCACTTCCGCTGTAAAAACCATAATAAGTAGCGCTGATATTCCGGTATGGCAAATCAAAATACGCTTCAATGATCTGATACATGCATGCAAGGAAAAAATAATTTGCATCTGAATTGGTAAATACGGCAATGCCGAGATTTTCTTCCGGAATAAAACATACAGCAGTTACAAAACCATCGGCACCTCCCGTATGGGTAAAAATTTCTCTTCCTTCATAATCATTTATTTCAATGCCGAGGCCGTATAAATCGAAATGCTTTGTTTTGAATAATCGCGAATGACCGTCGCCAACAATTGAGCGTGGTAAACGTGTTTCCTGCAGCACATTTTCAGAAACGATCTGTCTGTTTTTATATGTTCCGTTATTCAGCTGCATTAAAAGCCAATGAGAAAAATCGTTCGTGCATGAATTAATTGCAGCACATGGCGCAATATTATTCAGGTTATCGTAATTGAGTTTCACCAGATTGTTTTGAAATATTGTATATGGCAAACAGGCATTTTTATCAGACTGGATGGAGGCATATGTTACCGATGATCTTTTCATGTCGAGTGGTTCAAAAAACCGGTTTTGAATAAAATCTTCCCAGCTTGTATCTGTTGCCGCTTTCACAATTTCACCCGCTGTTACAAATCCTGCATTGCAATAACCCCATGTATCGCGGAAATCATAAACAGGTTTATTTTTGGAAATATTCCTGATGATATCTTCTCTTGAAACATTATTCGCCCAGTTATAAAAATCACCCTGAAAGGTTTCAAATCCCAGACGGTGTGAAAGTATATCTTCAATCGTTACCATATTCGTTAACGTGTCGTTATACATTTTAAAATAAGGCAGATATTTTACGACGGGATCGTTTAAGGAAATTTTTCCTTCTTCCTGCAGTAAGGCCATTGAAGTGCCGGTAAATAATTTTGTATTGCTGGCGATCATGAACAGCGTATTTCCGTCCACCGGATTTTTACGCACAATATCCGTAACTCCATATCCTTTACTCACAACAATTTCTCCGTCTTTCACAATTGCTACGGCAGCCCCGGGCAAATTCCATCTTTGCAATTCGCGGTTTACATAAGCATCGAGGCTATCCCTGATAAAGGCCGGCTGCTGTGCTTTTAAACCGGTAACACAAACTGTTGCGATTAAAAATAAAATGATCGTATTTTTCATATTAAAATTTATTTCCATTGTTAAAAATATAATCAATAATGCTCAGGTTCGGCATAAATTCAAATCTGTCTGAAAATACCTGCGTGTATTTTTTAGAAGATGTAAATTCTGTTTCCGATTCTTTTGGCCTTATCGCATCACGCAAATCGATAAAACCAGATGTGCCTGGTGCTATATAAGTGTCTGTAAACTTTATTTCTTTATCAATTTTGAGGATTTTGAAAATACATTCCAGCAATGCAAAATTAAAATCAAATAATCTCTCAAACCGTGTATGATAGAACGGGTAAAACGTATCTTCAAAATATTCGAAAAATGCTGAACGGCGATAACAACTGCAGATCGTCATCCAGTGAATTTTCTGCCAGTCCATTTCATTGGAAATTAAAACTTCACCCATTGCCTTATGCTGATGTTTCCCGTGCAATAAAGGAATGCTCAGTCGTAATAATCCATTCGGACCAAGTATATGGCATCGGTTGCGGTAACTGCCTTTTTGATAATGTTCTGCTTTGTCCAGGTAAATAATTTCATAGGACATAATTTGTTCAAACCATAAAATGGATGGGAGATATTGCACCTCGATGATTAACGGTTCCTTAACAAGATTTGACATGCGTATGATACAAAAATGTGATAGCCGAAGGATTTATTTTGTAATTTTAACATAAATTTTTTATTATGGGACAGAGGAGCCTGTTTCTTTTCCTGATTTTATTTTCTGTGCTGCATGGTAATGCGCAGAAAATGGCAACAAATGCAACTGTTCGGTCGTGTATGTTCATGCAAAACGACAGTGCGTATGTGGAAACATCATTGTTGATCGCAGGTAATGCGGTGCGTTACACGGAATTAAAGCCCAGAGGTTTTCAGGCAACTGTTGAAGTGCAGGTAATTATTACCGACGGAATGCATGTAATGAATTTTGATAAATATTTTTTGAGTACGCCCGTAATTTTTGATACAAGCAAAATCGATTTCAGTATTGTTGACCAGAAAAGATTGTTGATCCCGAATCAGGCGGGTTCGGTGGAAGTAAAAATAACCGATCAGCAGGACCCTTCAAATATATTTTCAAGCACGGAAGCAATCATGCCATTTGAAATAAATGTCGTGCAGATCTCGGATGTGCAATTTATCGAATCGTTCAAGCAAACAACAAAAGAAAATAATTTTACAAAAAACGGGTTTGAAATGAAGCCACATCCGATCAATTTCTTTCCTGCTTCAGAAAACATGATTAATTTTTATGGTGAGATATATAATTCGGATAAATATTTACCCGGGAAATTCCTTGTCAATTTTTCGATCCGCAATTCATCAACGGATGAAATAAATACGCATTTCTTCCAATATACAAAATCCGAATCAGCACCGGTTGTTTCATTTCTCAGACAGATCGACATTACCGATCTGCCGAGCGGGAATTACAATTTGTTTGTAGAAGTGCGCAATCCGAATAATGAACTGATCACACAAAAAAGAATATTTATCCAGCGGGCAAATGAAGGCCCGGTGAATGCATGGGAAAATATTCAAATGATCAATACGAGCGGGACCTTTGTTGATCAGTATACAGAAGATCAATTAAATTATTATCTCGATATTCTTTATCCGGTTGCTACGGTGAGTGATGCAAGATTGATCGAATCACTTTCCGACCGCGTAGAAGCCGATATGAAAAGAAAATTTCTTTATAATTTCTGGGTGGAAAAAAATCCAGCTGATCCGTATAAAGCATGGCTCAGTTATTTGGAGCAGGTAAAAAAAGTAAATCAGAATTATGGAACACCTTCCAGGCCGGGTTATAAAACCGATCGCGGACGTGTTTATCTGCAGTATGGTGAACCATATGATATTGTGAGAAGTGTGAACGAACCTGCCGCATACCCTTATGAGATATGGTTTTATACCACACTGCCCGACAAACAAACAAATATCGGTTTTGCATTTTATGAGCCATCGATGTCGTCAAATGATTACGTATTGCTCCATTCGAATGCACGTGGTGAATTGCACGATCCACGCTGGAAAGTAAAATTGTATGAGAATGTTGCTTCTGATGTTGAAATCAATGATTTCGACAATACGGAAGTAGTGGATAAAATTCAAATGCAAAGGGCTGTGGATATGTATAAATTCTGATCGCACGATCTGAATTTGAAAACTGTATAATATTTAAACATTTCTTTTAAGGAACCGGATTTCAAATTCTGAAAGGAAAAATTAACTTTACCTGCTAATGGGGCAGGAGGATATCTTACAAAAACCGGTAGTTGCGATCGTCATACTTTCCTGGAATGGTAAAAAATTTCTTGAGCAGTTCATGCCATCCGTTCTCGCTTCTGAATATTCTCCCCTTGAAATTTATGTTGCAGATAATGCATCAACAGATGATACTGCGGCATTCATGGAAAAAATGTATCCCTCTGTTCACCTGATCCGTATTCCAAAAAATGAGGGTTTTGCAAAGGGATATAATATTGCTTTAAAACAAATTGTTGCGGATTATTTTATTCTTTTAAATCAGGATGTGGAAGTGACCAGAAACTGGATCAGGCCTATTATCCAGTTGATGCAGCGTGATGAAACCATTGCGGCATGTCAACCGAAAATTCTTTCCCACAGCAATAAAAATACATTTGAACATGCGGGTGCAGCAGGCGGATATATTGATCGTTTCGGATATGCGTTTTGCAGAGGGCGGATTTTTGATCATACCGAAGAAGATACCGGGCAATATGATGTAACCGAAGAAATTTTTTGGGCAAGCGGTGCAGCTTTATTTATGAAAGGTGATTTGTTCAAACGGTTTAAAGGATTCGATCCTGATTTTTTCGCACATATGGAAGAGATCGATCTTTGCTGGCGATTAAAACGGGCGGGATATAAAATCATGTATGTTCCTGAGAGTGTTGTATATCACGTTGGTGGCGGCAGTTTGCCGAAAGAAAATCCGTACAAAACATATCTCAATTTCCGAAATAATTTATTCATGCTGTTTAAAAATCTTGAATTGCAGGATTTGATATGGAAATTTCCTGTCAGAATTATTTTGGAGAATGTTGCATTTGTTAAAGCATTATTTCAGCGAAAATGGAAAGAAGCGTTTGCAATTTTCAGGGCGGACTGGCATTTTTTTATTTCGTTTCCGTTGCAATTAAAAAAACGGATTGAAAACTATTCAAGATATCAGAAATTCAGATTATATCCGTCGAGAGTAAAACAAAAAGGATATTATGGGAAAAGCATTATCTGGAAATATTTTATCCAGAAGAAACAAACTTTCAGGGATCTCTGATTTATTTTTTAAAATAATTTATTGCGAGTGCATAGCCTTCAAGTCCAAGGCCGCAGATCAGGCCGACACATTTTGATGTAAGCACATCTTTATGGCGGTATTCCTCTCTCGCAAATGTATTTGAAATATGTACTTCAACTACCGGTGTGGTAACTGATGCAATTGCATCGGCAATAGCATACGAAGTGTGCGAATATGCACCCGCATTTAAAATGATGCCGGTGAAATTAAATCCGGTTTCATGAATTTTGTTTACGATCTCGCCTTCGATATTACTTTGGTAATACGATAATTCAATTTCAGGAAACCTGTTTTTTAATTCTGAGAGAAAATCCTCAAAACTGCGTGATCCGTAAATCTCCGGCTCGCGAACACCCAATAAATTCAGGTTTGGCCCGTTAATTATGATGAGTTTCATTTGAGACAAAAATACAATTATTCACAAATCCGGCAGTATAACAACCAACCGGCAGCTTTTTCAGCTGTCGTAATTTTTCACCATGAACTGGCAGGGAGCCATCCGTGAATTTAAATCCTATCTGCAATTGGAAAAATCGCTGAGCGGCCATTCTGTTGATGCCTATCTCCATGATATCGGAAAACTTGTGCAGTTTCTTGACCTCAATCATGATACGAGTACGCCGGAAAAAATCAATCGTGAACAACTTGAGCACTTTTTGATTTTCCTGAATGAGATTGGTATGAACGATCGCTCACAGGCGAGGATCATTTCTGGCATCAGGGCTTTTTTCAAATTTTTATTGATGGAAGATCTGATTGATAATGATCCTTCTCAATTACTGGATCTTCCGAAATTACGCAGAAATTTACCTGACACACTCGGTTATGATGAGATCATGCGAATAATTGATGTAATTGATCTGAGTACACCCGAAGGTCAACGCAATAAAGCAATATTTGAAACTTTATACAGTTGCGGTTTGCGTGTAAGTGAATTAGTTGAATTGAAAATTTCCGATATTTATTTTGATGTCGGTTTTGTGAAGGTAAAAGGAAAAGGAAATAAAGAGCGGCTTGTTCCGATCGGTGAAAGTGCAGTGAAGTATATTAAAATTTATATTGAAACAGTTCGCAACCACCAAACAATTAAAAAAGGTTTTGAAGATCATGTTTTTATAAACAGGCTCGGCAGTAAAATCACGAGAAATTATATTTTCATGCTCCTTAAACAGCTAACAGAAAAAGCAGGAATAAAAAAATCGGTTTCTCCCCATACATTTCGTCATTCCTTTGCCACGCATCTCATTGAAGGTGGTGCCGATCTGCGTGCCGTGCAGGAAATGCTGGGCCATGAATCGATCACTACAACCGAAATCTACACACATATCGACCGGGAGTTTTTACGAGCTACGTTGATTCAATTTCATCCGAGGTTTAAGTAAAGTGTGCTACTAGCTACTAGCTACTAGCTACTAGCCGCTAGCAGCCAGTTGCCTGTGGCCAGCAGCCTCCCACTTTGAACTCCAGATTTTGAACATTAACTTTGCCGCTCACAATGCCCAGGTGGTGAAATTGGTAGACATACCAGCTTGAGGGGCTGGCGCCTGAAAGGGTGTGCAAGTTCGAATCTTGTCCTGGGCACTTGAATGCGAGCCGAACTATTTCGGTTCGCATTTTTTATTTTAAGTATTAAGAACAGTGGATATAATAAAGTCCACAGTCCTCGGTCCACGGTCGGCAGTCACACTCAAATAGTCTCTATCGTTTTTTAAAAACTTGCTTCGTCAAGCGCCCTTCGACAGGCCTGCCTGCCGAAGCTTAGGGCATGTGCTGTGGCAGGCAGGCTTAGGGTGACAATGCTTTTATAGTGGTACTTATTCAAATAGTGGAGCTTATTCAAAACGAAACGTCATGGTGAGCCTGCCGGCCGACGCGAGGCGCACGTGTTGAAGGCAGGCGGGCCTGTCGAACCACAATTTTTTTCAACCTTTCGACAAGCTCAGGGTGACAATTCGTGTGGGATGCATCGGGCAAAGTTTGAGGCCCCTCTCCTCGAAACGTCATGGTGAGCCTGCCGGCCGACGCGAGGCGCATGTGTTGAAGGCAGGCGGGCCTGTCGAACCACCCTTCGACAAGCTCACGGTGACAATTCGGTAGGTAATATTTTTAATTAAAAGAAGATGGTTGAAAGTATCAAAGAAGCTCAAATTCGCAATTTTCAATTCGAAATTCGCAATTCACAAGTCTCTCACAGGATCAATCTTATCGCGGATATAGTTTTTGAGATTTACCCAAAAAGCAAGGATCATATATAGAATTACCGGAGAACCCAGTGCAAGGAAAGAAACATACACAAACCATAAACGAACCCGGCTGGAAGCAATGCCCATTTTTTCTCCAAGCCAGGAACAAACGCCAAAAGCGCCCGTTTCAATCAGATGTTTTAGTCTGTATAACATTCTCTTTACAAATTTAAAAAACTTTTTTCAAAACCTGGTGGCCGATATTGCATTCGAGGCATCGCTTCAGATTGCAATAATTTTCTTTCAGTTCCATTAATGCCTGAGATTCACCAGCATGCAATGCTTTTACATTTAATTTTTGCCAGCTGTCTGTAATATTATTTTTTTCAGGCGGTAATTGTTCGATAAGGTTGATGGATTTTTGAACATATTGCTTTTCACCTGTTTGTTTTCCATACAGATACATCAACGGTGCAATTGTATTCATGATGATTAAATCAATTGTTGATTTCCCGATATGTGTTGATTTAACCGGAGCGGATTTTTTAAAATGATAATGTTCTTTCCAATAAGAACCTGCCGATGCATTAAATAATTTTCTGATCTCATTTAAATGATTTGATTCCAGAATTTTTGAAAATAAAATATCATGCTGCGAAATAAAATTTGCAAACTGACTCATTCTTATGGTCGGGAAATTGGCGGGCCGCATGCGCAGAAATTTCCACTCAAGTGTGCGGATCGGTTCGAGCGCATATTTTTTTTGCAGAAATTTATATTCCGCCTGCAATTGATGCGGATATAATTCGCGAAAATTTGCTTCGAGAAATCCGGCCTGTCCGAATAACAATGCTTCCACCTGCATGGGCTGATTGATATGTTTACGGATGAGATTAAACGGGAGGGAACGGGTAACTCTTTCAAACGGATCTGCATTTACGTGAGAACCGAAATTTCTGGCAATTAACTGGTAACATGTTTCTTCCCAATTATTTTTATTCAGCATGAATCGTTGTTCAAATTTTAATGCTTTTGATTCGATGCGTTCGGTTAATAAACGTGAGAGCCATCCGCGAATAATAATTTCGGGTACCTGATTAATTGATTTTTCACACGGTATCCACGCAGCCGTTTGCATCATGAATGCATATTTATGAATTAATTCTTCCGGTATAATATTTTTTAATTCAAGTGTCGGGAAATCTCCAACCATTTTATCGTGATTGAAAACCACATGCAGAATAACATTATCATAAGCACGATCATTATCATGCTGATGTGCCTGCCAGTCGGAAGAGTTAATATGTATCTCAACATTGCCTGCCCATACCGTATCGCCGATTTTAATTTTCGCATTGGTAAAATCCGGGCCGGAATGTTCGCTGTGATCGCCTGTAGAATAAATGAGTATGGATTCGCCTTCAGTTGTCTCGAGTACAGACATACTGAATAATTTCATTTTCCATACGTAGTGGAGAAAATCTTCTTGCATAAGGGGTTAATTTAGAATGTTGTAATATTTAATAAAGCTATAAAAAACCTTTCTGAATTAAAAGCGCTTCCATTTCATTTTGAACGGCAGCCGCTTTTTCTTTCGCCTTCTCCGCAAAATCTTCACCATTGGAAGCGTAGATAATGTCTCTTGTAGAATTGACAATAAGACCGCAATTTTTATTCATACCATTTTTTGATACCGCAGCGAGGTCTCCACCCTGGGCACCTACACCAGGAACGAGAAAGAAATTATCAGGTGCGAGATTTCTAATTTTTTTAAATGCTTCAGGATGGGTAGCGCCGATTACAAACATCAGGTTATCCGCATTGCCCCATTCATTTGCTTTTTTGATCACACGTTCAAATAATTTCTCACCATCTTCTTCCATCATTTGAAAATCTTTGCTGCCCGAATTTGAAGTGAGCGCTAAAAGAATTACCCATTTATTTTCAAATTTTAAAAACGGCGTAACAGAATCTTCACCCATATAAGGAGCAACGGTGATTGCATCAAAATTCATTGTTTTAAAAAATGCTTCAGCATAGCGTGAAGAAGTATTTCCGATATCGCCCCGTTTTGCATCTGCAATTTTAAAATGATCATTGCCGATATAATCAACTGTTTTTTCTAAACTCTCCCAGCCCTTGCTTCCGTATGCTTCGTAAAATGCAATATTTGGTTTGTAAGCAATGCAATAATCTCTCGTTGCATCAATAATTCTTTTATTGAATTCAAATATCGGATCGTTATATGATTTTAAATGTGCGGGAATTTTTTCGAGGTCGGTGTCGAGGCCGACACATAAATAGCTCTTCCTGTTTTTAATCAGGTCAATTATTTTTGATTGATTCATTAAATGAAAATGAATTAATTATTTGAGAAAGAATTTTATCATGCATCCACCGTCACAATCCCTTTTATTTCCGGAATTGCTTTTCTGATACTTTCTTCCACACCTGCTTTCATGGTCATGAAACTCATCGGGCATGATTCGCAAGCCCCCAGCAATTTCACCCGCACGATCATTTCATCCGTGATCTCCACCACTTTAATATCACCGCCGTCTTCATTCAGGTAAGGGCGAATGGTGTTAAGGGAGGCTTCTACTTTATTATATATATCCTGGTCAACTTTCATCACTACAAAATTACAAATGAATTCACTAATAATTGTGTGATTACTAGTGTTATATTATATTTGAAATCGGTTTCTATAATTAGAAGCGATAATAATTTTCACATTTGAATACGATATAGTGTTACCTATGAAAGGCTGTTTTATCATTTTCGTAATTTTTGCGACTTTAAAATCCTTAGCGCAATTGCCCCCCGCAATTGATTGGCAAAATACCATTGGTGGGAGTGCAAACGATTTTTTAAGATCCGGTCTTCAAACTGAGGATAATGGGTTGCTTCTTGGGGGCTATTCTGTTTCTCCAACTTCAGGGGATAAGTCCGAAGGAGTAATAGGCGGGGGAATATTTGATTATGATTACTGGGTTGTAAAAACAGATAGTGCTGGGAATATCGAATGGGAAAACACCATTGGCGGCAACGATAATGACCGCCTTTATAAAATTACATCTGATTCGAATGGATATATTCTGGCAGGTTATTCAGAATCAATTGTTTCAGGTGATAAAACCATTGCAAGATATGGAGTTTCTGATTATTGGATTTTGAAGCTGAATCTTGATGGTGATATCCTTTGGCAGAAAGTATTCGGTGGTAGTTCAACAGACATTGCTTATTCTATTGAATGTACATCAGACGGGGGGTATATAGTTGGAGGTTCATCTGCTTCAGGAATTTCGGGCAACAAATCACAGAATTCATATGGCAGTTATGATTGGTGGGTTTTGAAACTTGATAGCTTGGGCAATTTACAATGGCAAAAAGCGATTGGCGGTTCATCAAGCGATGAATTACGTGACATTCATCAAACGGCAGATGGTGGTTACATTGTTGCAGGATTTTCAAGTTCAGGTATTTCAGGAAATAAATCGGAAACCGTTTTTGGGATGTCAGATTATTGGATAGTTAAACTCGATAATTTGGGTAATATAGTATGGCAAAATACAATAGGGGGATCTGGGTACGATCAAGCCATGACGGTGATTCAAAATTCGGACGGCGACTTTATTGTTGGTGGATATAGTTCATCAGGAATAAGTGGAGAAAAAACTGCAGTTTCAAAAGGCAATTACGATTGGTGGATTTTAAAACTTGATGAAATAGGAAGTATTATTTGGCAAAAGACTATCGGCGGGAGTAATATAGATTATTTGTATTCAATTGTTCAAGCCCAAGATACCGGATATCTGCTCGCTGGCCAATCATATTCAGGTTTGTCGGGGGATAAAACTTTAGCTTCTTTTGGAAATTATGATTATTGGATCGTATGCGTCGACACAGCTTTCGCAATTAAATGGCAAAATTGTTTTGGTGGAGGTGACCTTGATGAATCACATTTCGTATTCGAAAAACCTGACGGAAAAATTGTTGTTGGAGGTTCTTCAGAATCTGGTATCTCTGGAAATAAAACTGAGGATAACTCTTCTTCAGATTATTGGGTTTTACAGCTCCGACCATGTTTGATAGAAATATGTAATGCAATTGACGATGACTGTGATGGGTTGGTAGATGCGGATGATCCGGATATGCTTCTATATTTGGATGCAGATACAGATGGGTATGGTAATCCGGACTCTAGCCTTATATCTTGTACAAATTTACCCGGATATGTTAGAAATTATTTAGACTGTAATGATTCGGAGTTTAATATAAATCCTGATGGTTATGAAGTACCCGGAGGATTGGATGAAGATTGCAACGGCATAGTCGATGATTTTGATGCAGTTTTTTTGCAAGGTAATTACATTGAAATTGGAATGAATGAGTGCGGTGTTTACGGATCTTCAGTTCAACCACCAACTGGATATCATAGCCTTGAATCAAATGAATTTGACGGACTTGGATTTATCGCGGATTCAGATATGGATGGTTGGACAACCGGCTCACCATTTTATTGTGGTGATTACCCTTTGCCTGGCGATCCGCTTGAAGGATTTGTATTAGAAATAAACGGTGAAAAACTCTATAATACTTATCAGAATTGTTACATTAATCAAATACCAGGTTCCTATCTTTCCTATTCAAACAATCCTGACACGATTAAAACAGCATGGGAAGGTGATATTAGTGAATATCAACTTCATTTACGACAGGAAACAATTTTAGGAATTAACGATTTGTTTTTCATAACAAAAATTACATTAACAAATCAAGGACCTGAGGATTTAGTTGATGTATTCTATTCCAGAACAATTGACCCAGACCAGGATTATGATTCAACACATGCATTTGTAACCATTAATGAAATCGAGTATAATCCACCATTTGACGATGATGCACTCATCACTGGTGAAGGAATAGTTTATGGATGCTATTTAGGTACTGGTTCCAGGAATACTAATGCAAGGGTTTCCTACAGTCCATATAGTTTGGATGAGTTAGATCCTTCTGATGCATGGTATGGACTCGGAGAATTTTTAATGAGTGGGATAGATACAGCAGATGATAAACACACAATCACCTTTAAAATCCCTGTGATTCCATCAGATAGTTCAATAGAATTTGCTTTAGCTTATATTTTTTCGCCTTCTGCAGTTGATGAAGCTTTAATAGCAACTGATTTAAATTGTGATTCTGTTTATTATTCAGATTTTGACGAAGATGGCTTTGGTGATCCTTCTATTTCAATAAATTCCTGTGTTGCTCCTATTGGATATATTCTTGACAATACCGATTGCAATGATACAAATCCTTTAATTTATCCTGCTGCAATTGAAATTTGCAATACCATCGATGATAATTGCAACGGACTTACCGATGAATCCGGATTAATTGCCATCATCACTCCTGCCGGCCCAACATCAATTTGCAGCGGTTCAACTATTACATTAAATGCAAATACAGGCGCTGGATATATTTATCAGTGGAAAAAAAATAATGCAAATATTCCGGGTGCAACATTATCATCTTACACAACCAATAAAGCGGGATTTTATCAGGTGAAAATTACAAGTGCCTCCTGCATAGATATTTCTGATTCATTACAAATAATTGTAAACCCAAAACCAAATGCAACAATTACAAATGTTGATGCAACAAATGATTTATGTTTTGACCCATCAATAAAATTAAAAGCAAATAGCGGCGCAGGATTTACTTATCAATGGTATAAAGGTGCAAGTGCACTTGGCGGCGCTGTTAATCCGGTTTATTTTGCAACTACCTCCGGAAATTATAAAGTGAAAGTTACAAACGCATTTGGATGTGAAAAAACTTCATCTCCCTATACAATTATTCAAACTTGTAAAGGAGAGGTAGATAATATTTCTGATGAGTTATTTGTTTATCCGAATCCATCATCCGATTTTTTGAATGTAGGAATTATTTCAAATGAAAAATTCTCAGGATCGGGCGAAATCAAATTAATTAATTCAGTGGGTGAGGGAATAAAAATTATTCCAATTGCATTCGTTAATGGCGAAATGTCATGCGAAATAAATGTTGGAGAATTTCCGGAAGGGATTTATTATTTGATAATTTCCGGAAACGAAAAAACATGGACAAACACCGTTACGATTTTTTAAAATTTAATTTCATCACCGCACAATCTCCACCACTTTCGTTGGCGATAATTGCTCATTTCTGATTGAAATAAATCTTGCTGTATTATTTACAAGATCGTCGAATGCTGCGGCAGTAATTTCATTATCCCGCAAAATCACAGGGCTGCCTTCATCGCCGCCTTCCCGAATTTCCTGCACCAATGGAATTTGCCCGAGTAATTCAACGCCGAGTTCATCGGCAAGCTTTTTCCCACCGCCTTTTCCGAAAATGAAATATTTATTTTGAGGTAATTCTGCCGGTGTGAACCAGGCCATATTCTCTACAACACCGATGATCGGCACATTAATATTTGAAATCTTAAACATACCGGCTGCTTTTCTCGCATCCGCCAGCGCAACTTCCTGCGGCGTTGTTACCAGAATTGCTCCCGTTACCGGAACTGTCTGCACCAAAGTAAGATGAATATCTCCCGTTCCCGGTGGCAGATCGATCACGAGATAGTCCAAATCTCCCCAAATACAATCGGTTACAAATTGCCTTAATGCCGAGCTTACCATCGGGCCACGCCAGACAACCGCCTGTGCATCTTCCACTAAAAAGCCGATCGAAAGGATCTTCAAACCAAATTTTTCGATCGGGATCATCATCGGCTTGCCATTTTTTTCCACAATTTTCGGCATTGCACCTTTGAGCCCGAACATGATCGGAATAGAAGGCCCGTAAATATCTGCATCCATGATCCCGACTTTTGCCCCCGACTTCGCTAAACCCAATGCGAGATTCACCGAAACTGTTGATTTTCCAACGCCGCCTTTTCCAGAACAAACCGCAATAATATTTTTGACGCCGGGTAGCAATAATTCATCCGCATTTCGTCTCGTTGTAACCCTCGATCCCATCGTGATTTCAACCTCTGCTTCCTTGTCTACCAGATGTTTCACCGCTGTGAGGCATGCATGTTTGATCTCTTCCTTCATGGGGCAGGCAGGTGTGGTGAGTTCAACGGTAAACGACACTTTTTTGCCATCTACTTTCAACTCCTTCACCATACCTAAACTCACAATATCCTTGTTCAGATCCGGATCGTCGACATTGCTCAATGCCTTTAAAATATCAGTTTCAGTAAATGCCATTTCAGTGATTTTCGAAACAAAGTTAATGCGATGAGAACAAAACATTGCCGCGACAAGTTTGTATAACTGTATTAAAAAGTCTGCTGAGAATCTTGCATTTTCGCACAAAAATTAACTTTGCACCCACACCCGGAGAAAAGATGGCAAAAAATTTAATGATCGTAGAGAGCCCTGCAAAGGCAAAAACAATTGAGAAATTCCTCGGAAAAGACTTTCTTGTTAAATCGTGTTATGGACATATCAGAGATCTTGAAAAAAAGAATTTCGGGATCGATATGGAAAATAATTATAAACCAAAATATATAGTACCCGCCGATAAAGAAGCACTCGTAAAAGAATTAAAAAAAATAGCAAAAGATGCCGATGAAGTCTGGTTGGCGACGGATGAGGACCGTGAAGGAGAAGCAATTTCATGGCATTTGTGCGAAGTGCTTGGCCTTGATCCGAAAGAAGCAAAACGAATTGTATTTCATGAGATCACAAAAAAGGCAATTCAGAATGCTGTTGAACATCCGCGAAATATTGATCTCAATTTAGTGAATGCACAACAGGCGAGGCGAGTGCTCGACAGAATTGTTGGATTTGAATTATCTCCATTGTTATGGAGAAAAATGAACCTCTCCACTTCACTTTCCGCAGGACGTGTGCAAAGTGTTGCGGTGCGATTAATTGTAGAACGTGAATCTGAAATTCATGATTTCAAACCTGTTTCTTCCTTTCGGGTAACTGCGAATTTTATTGTAAAAGATGATGCAGGTAAAAAATATAATCTCAAAGCAGAATTATCTGAAAAATTTGATAAAGAAGAAAATGCCGGTGATTTTTTAACGAGTTGTATCGGAGCGGATTTTAAAGTGGATAATATCACGGTTAAACCTGCAAAGCGTACTCCGTCTGCTCCATTTACAACATCTACCTTACAACAGGAAGCAAGTACCAAACTTGGATTTTCAGTTTCGAAAACAATGCTCATCGCACAAAAATTATATGAAGAAGGGCATATTACATATATGCGTACCGACTCGGTGAATTTAAGTGAGCAGGCATTGGAAGGTTTGGAAAAAGAAATCAATTCACGTTTCGGAAATAAATATGCAAAGCGCCGTCAGTTTAAAACAAAATCAAGCGGTGCACAGGAAGCCCACGAAGCAATTCGCCCGACTGAAATGAGTGCGGAAGAAGTGAAAGTGGATTATGATGAGGCCCGCTTATATAAATTAATCTGGAAGCGCACAATGGCATCACAAATGGCAGATGCAGAATTGGAGAAAACAATAGTTGATATTAATATCTCCACAAGAAAAGAAAAATTAATTTCAAAAGGCGAAGTAATTATTTTCGACGGGTTTTTAAAATTATATACCGAAGCCCTGGAAGATGAAAAAGATGAAGACGCCACTTTATTGCCGCCTTTAAAAGTGGGTCAGGATTTATTGTTGATAGATATGTTTGCCACGCAGCGTTTTTCAAAACCATCTGCACGATATACAGAAGCAAGTCTTGTAAAGAAATTAGAAGAACTCGGCATCGGCCGTCCTTCTACTTATGCGCCGACAATTTCAACGGTGCAGAAAAGAGGTTATGTGGAGAAAAAAGATAAGGAAGGTGTTGAACGCCAGGTTGTGCAATTTGAATTAAAAGCAGATGAAAAACCTCAGCAGGTTTCCAGAAAAATTTTAAAAGAAAATTTCGGTGCGGAGCGGATGAAATTATTTCCTACTGATTTGGGAATTTTAGTTTCACAATTTCTCACATTACATTTTCCACAGATTCTCGATTATAATTTCACGGCCAGCGTGGAAGAACAATTTGATGAAATTGCAATCGGCAAAATCAAATGGCCGAAAATGATCGACGATTTTTATCAGCCGTTTCATAAATTGCTGTTGCAGACAAAAGAAACTGCGCAAAAAGTTACTGGTGAAAGAATATTAGGTGTGCATCCGACTACAGGTGAACCGATTAAAGTATTGATGGGAAAATACGGTCCGATGGTGGTGATGGGAGAGACGCTCGATCCGAAAGAAGCAAAGAAAAACCCGGATGCAAAAAAACCGAAATTCGCAGGCTTATTAAAAACACAGAATATTGCAGATCTCACGTTGGAAGATGCTTTGAAATTATTTGAGCTTCCAAAAAAGATAGGTGATTATCGCGACACAGATGTAATTGTTGGTATCGGACGATTTGGCCCTTATGTAAAAAACAACGGAAAGTTTTATTCCCTGCCGAAAGGAACAGAGGCTGCTTTGCTTACTCTTGAAGAAGCAATAAATATTATTACGGAAAAAGATATAAAGGATCAGAATAAATTGATCATGGAATTTCCCGAGCATGAAATTCAGGTATTAAATGGTTTATACGGGGCTTATATCAAAAAAGGAAAATCAAATTATAAAATTCCGAAAGATAAAGTTGCGGCTGATCTAACACTGGAAGATATTTTATCCATTGTTGCGAATACCGAACCGAGTGTGAAAGGGAAGAGGCGGTTTACGAAAGCGAAAAAATGAGAAGTCGGCAGTCTTCCGTCCTCAGTCGGCAGTCCGGCTAACGCAGGAAAACAGTCGGCAGTCCACGGTCTTCAGTCGGCAGTCGGCTGACGCATAAGTAGCTGGCGCAGCAACCCGCCTGCCGACACTCAAGGCTGTGCCGGGCAGGCAGGCTCAGAACTCAGAACCCAGAACTCAGAACCCAGAACTCTGAACTCAGAACTCAGAACTCAGAACAAAATCACACGCAAACGACATGAGCACACGAACACATTAACACGCGAACACGTAAATACTTGAGCACCTTGCAAGACAACGAAATAAAAGCACTGATCGAATTGCTGGACGACAATGATCCGGAGGTGTTTGATCATGTGACGAATAAATTGCTGGAACTTGGGCCGGCGGTAATTGAAAAACTGGAAGATGCTTATACTTATGCCAGCGGGCCGGTGATGGTGGAGCGGATTGAAGATATTATTCATAAAATTCAGTTTGATCTTGTTGTAAAAGACCTCGAAAACTGGGCGGCTCATGGAAGTGATGATTTGCTGAAAGGAATATTAATTGTCACACGGCATCAATATCCCGACCTGGATGAAGAGCATATCATCAAAACAATTACACGCATCCGGAAAGACATCTGGATCGGTTTGAATAATTATCTCACACCTCTTGAGCAAATAAATGTTTTTAATCAGGTGATATTTTCACAATATCAATTCCTCGGATTGCAGAACAATGATGATGAATTGCGTTACTGTTATTTCAATAATTTGCTTGATTCAAATAAAGGCAATCATTTTGCGATCGGTTTGCTGTATTTAATTCTTTGCCAGCAATTGGAATTATCCGTTTATGGTGTACGCCTGCACACACATTTTATACTTGCACGCACAAGAGATTTTATTAATGATTTTACAGACAGCGAAGAATTACGTGCCGATATTTTATTTTATATCAACCCTTACAATAAAGGACTCGTATTTTCAGATCGTGAAATTGATCTGTATGTCCGCAAACTCGATATCGAACCACAGCCGGAATTTTATTTGCCTTCTTCGAATAAAGCGGTTGTGAAAGAATATATTCAGTATTTATCGAAATTATATTCTAAACCCGAAGATCAATACAAAGTGGATGATCTAAGTAAATTAGATGCTTTGCTGGAAGAGTAGTTTTTTATCAGGCCACGGTCGTCAGTCCACAGTCGGCAGTCTTTCACTCATCAATACTTTTTTGTAAAAAGATGGCTCAGGTTGATAATTCGTGCGGGGATGTATCCCGGCTATGTTGCAACAACCTCCCAACGATTTGTCATGGTGAGCCTGTCGAACCACGAAATTAAAAATAGTTGACAGTCGCAGCCTTCACTCATCGGTACTTTTTAGAATTAAATGATCCTCTTCTTTCGCTAATAAAGTAGAAGGTAGATATCTCAACTCAATTCTTCTCGCGTCTGAATATATGGTTGTTATAATCAAGTAAATAGTTTATTGTCGAAGTATCTATTTTCTGACCATTATAATTGTCCAGAATCAACCCATTTCCCCATGAATATGATGAGATTCCTATTAAACCAAATTCTCGATTTAACAATAAAAATGTAGCGCCGTCGATATCTGGATCTCTAAAATCATATTTATAAAGAATGGTTTTAGTTTTATTTATGCTTAGATTAAAGGAGTCAATGAGATCGTAACCTGGAATTCCTCCGATAGCTAATCCTACGTTTGACAATTGAAAATGCATGCGGGATAAAGTATCTGATGTTGAATAGTAATAATAGAAAATTGTATCGGCAGTTATGGATTTCTCGAGTTTTAACCTTGTCGGGTACAAATCTGAATATCCCGAAATGAAAAAACGTTGGAATACCACATTAATTGTATCGTATGAATTCTTAAATGAAACTTCAGTTACTTTATGGGGTTTACATGAACTGAGAACAAATAAAACTGAAATCAATTTTAAAATGATTCTTCTTTTCATTCCTTAAGAAGGGAAATTTCCATTGTTAGTTCTAGGCTTTCTTAATAATTATGGCCTTCAATTCGCAATTTTGCTCAATTCGAAATTCGCAATCACGAAAAAACTTATCCCCTGTCGTAACTATCCTGACTCTTGATTCCTGACTCCCGATTCAAGATCATTCCATCAACAGATATGCTTTAATAAATTCATCCAGTCCGCCGTTTAAAACTGCTTCTGCATTTCCCGTTTCATATCCGGTGCGTGCATCTTTCACTAATTTATACGGATGCAAAACATAATTTCTGATTTGCGAGCCCCATTCAATTTTTTTCTTGCTGCCTTCGATCAATGCTTTTGCTGCATTTCTTTTTTGCATTTCAAGATCATATAATTTACTGCGCAGCATTTGGAGAGCCATTTCACGATTTAATCCCTGTGTTCGGTTTACCTGGCAGGCAACAACAATTCCGGTGGGTAAATGTGTAACACGCACTGCGGTTTCCACTTTGTTTACATTTTGTCCGCCTGCACCGCCGCTTCGGAAAGTATCCCAGCTTAATTCACTTGGAGCAATTTTAATTTCAATAGTATCATCAATTAATGGAGAGACATAAATACTCGCAAAACTTGTATGGCGTTTTGCATTTGCATCAAAAGGGGAGATGCGCACCAAACGATGCACGCCATTTTCACCTTTTAATAAACCATAGGCAAATTCACCTTCTATTTCGAGCGAAGCGGATTTAATTCCCGCTACATCACCCGCCTGATAATCGAGTTCGGTTACTTTAAATCCGTTTTTTGTCGCCCACATATTATACATGCGATAAAGCATGCTGGCCCAATCGCAACTTTCGGTGCCCCCCGCACCTGCATTAATTGTGAGAATGGCAGGAAGCGGGTCTTCCGGCTCATTTAAAGTAGATTTAAACTCAAGTTCATCAATTACCTCAACGGTTTTTTTATATGCTGCATCCAGTTCTTCTTCAGTTGCTTCATTGGCCTGATAAAATTCATACAACACACCAAGATCATCAACCGATGCTGCCGCATGTTCGTATGCATTGATCCAAAGATTATTTGTTTTGATTCTTTTTAAAACAACTTCCGCATTTTTCGGATCGTCCCAAAACCCCTGCTGGTGAGTGATCTGCTCGTCTTCTCTTACTTCCGTAACCCTGTCATCGAAGTTAAAGAAACCTCCTCAAGACTAATAATTTGTCTCTTAAATCATTTAAATGTTCTGATGTCATAGCGGGTGCAAATGTAATGAGGGGAGAGGGAGATTAGCAAATTTGAGGTTTGAATCGGATAATTCGTGAAAAAGATTTTTTAAACAGGCAGACATTGTGAGATATTCATTTACGTTGCATTTCACCATAATTCGTTTCTAAAATATGTTTTAATTTCTCAAATGCGGTCAATTCAATCTTATTGAAATCAAGTCTTTTATTATTAAATTTTATTGTCAAATTGGTTTGAGAACCGGATCGGAATGCATGTATTTTTACAATTTGCCAGTAAACCAAATTTTGCAAATAATATACTTTCTGTTGTTTAATTGCGGGTTGATTTATTTCAATGCGGTCTTCAAATAATTTAATTTCTCTTCTCAACAGAATCAATAATACCGGGACACAGAAAAAGATAATAATTCCGCATACTTTCAAAATCCAGTTGAAATTTCTAAAATTCCAATCTTTAAATATTTCACCTGAATCGTCAACAAGAAAAAACATAATTGGGAAAAATAGAGCAAGTGCATAATACCACGGAGTAGGTTTTGAAAAGAATAAAGGTTTATCTTCTTTATGGTTCATGGCAACAATGCGCAATTTACGAAGATGTAAATATTTATTGCTCGTGCATCAAATTTTGATTTAATATTTTCTAAATCTCACAAGCAATTATTACAACCGAAATAAAACAGCGCCGATTACCCTGCTTTCATTTTTTACAAGATCGGGACGCCATGCCGGATCTAAAACGGCAGTAGAATAGCCCGTTTGTGAGGTTACGCCTCCCGCACCGGCAAAATACGGAACATTTGATGCCCGATGCACAAATTCGATCCTGCATGTTATACTTTGATTCGGCATCCAGTCCAAATTTGCCGATATATCCCAGCCTTTAAATTCATCACCCGGATTTGCGCTGAAAGGAAATGCGCCCTCTGTTTGTGTTGGATTATTTGGATCAGGCAATGGGCTTGCCTCTCCGGTAGGATATAAAACCAAATATCGGCCGGGATTTGTCATAAATCCGCCGCCTATTGTCCACGCAAATTTATTTTTACCGAACCAGACTCTGTTGTAAAACATCACACTCATAAAATACTGTGCAGGTTTTGTTGAATCATTCGAATTAAATCCATTCACGCCTCCGCCTTTTTCAAAACCAATATCACCTGTTAATGAAAATGCTGCTTTATTAATTTGGCTTGATGCAGGATCATTAAAATAGCGGAATAAAATACTGTTGTCGGAATGAAAGCGTTTTCTTTCCGGAATGCCAGCTGCGTCTGTTCCGAAATAATTATTGGTTAAAATTTTAAAATCGGAATTTGGCATCCACGTGATATTTCCTCCGATACCCGGCATTGCATTAAATTTTCCGTAACTCTGCCAGCCATTGATTATCCACGGTTCAATCTTCAGATATTTAGCCGGATAGATTTGTACACGAACCCCGTTGAAAAACCAGGGTGTATTATCGGAGGTGAAAGATGCCTGGTACTCCCAGTTTTCAGCCTGATAATATGAATTTAAACCGATATATGACATAAACATTCCCGCGTCTGCATTTATACCGTACCATTTTTTGAAGTGATAGCCAACGTATGCTTCGCTTAGGTAACGATATACATTTGCAAGTTGATATTGTCCGCGATACGGACTTAAATCATTTCTCGGAACAATTACGGAGCGTGTTCCAAATTGCGTCATAAATCTCGCCCGTGCACCCAGGTAATTCATATCGCCGCCAAAATGCAAAGCAGAAAGTTCAATTTCATTGTTTCTTGCAAGCGCTGTTGATCCGACAACCGTATTATCATTCGGATTATTGAATGAATGTGTATAATTCACATCGATCAGTATCGAAGGGGTAAAAAATTGCATCTTGTTAAACACAGACGAATCACGCCGGTCGCTTCCATTTTGCCATGTCTGGTCAATTCCTTCGAATGGCTCGCCGTATTGCTGTGCGTTAACGGAATTCGGATCAATAAATTGAGTGCTGAACAGAATTAAGGGTAAGAGAAAAATTCTTATGCGCTTCATTTTAATATTTTCGTTTAAATAAATTCAAAATAAAATTGAAATAGATGTTGTGTAAATAGTGGAACCTGTTTTCAGGTGAATTTAATTGCAACACAAAATTACCTGCCGGGTTATAAGTAAAATATTAAGAATATGGGCAGGATATAAAGATTTTATAAATACAGTTTGTGTGAAGAAAACTGATTTGAGAAGATAACCTAAAGCCTGCATGCAATTTCTCACATTGCAACCACAGCGCTCATTATTACATTTACATATTCAAACCATGTTTGCTTTTTATTTGATCTGAATGAATGGAATTTATTTTTTTAACAAGAATGAATGCAAATACAACGATCCACAGCAGAAATGCCCCCATATTAATGCGCTCCCACAATCCTAAATGCGGAGTAGGTAAATTCTCTTCAATACCAGGTGACTCCATAAATGTAAGTATACCGAAAATTAAAAATAAGATCCAGGTGGCAATTGTATATATCCGGAATTTTCTTCCTAATGCCGCAGCGCCGAATCCCATTAAAAGCATATTGAAGATGAGCGTGATTGATGCCCACACAAGATGTAAAGTATCGGTTAATGTGCCGCCTCCTGCGCCGATTATTTCACGTCTATGCATCGGAGGCCAGTAAAAATTTAAAATACAATATCCGATGATCAAAGCGCCGGCAATATGCAGTTTGCGGTTTTTCTCAGCGGATTTTAATACGCCCCAACCAAATGCAATTAAGAGCAGCAGATAAAATACTGCGAGCAAAACCCATAAAATTCTTGTCGGCGCACCAATTGCCGATAATTCGCTAACAGTAAATACAGCAGCATTATAACCTTCATAGTAAACCGGCACAAATATATTTATCGCAATATACCAGATGGAGGAAATGATTCCGCAAGTCAATAATGCTTTTCGCATGGTAAATGTATCATGCCTTAAAACAATCAGCGGAATAGTTACCATCCATCCAAGTAAAACGGGAAGACCCCACATGCCATGCAGCCAATGTATCTCTCTTAAAATAATTATTTCAACAATGAACCAGATTATTAATCCACCCAAGGCAAGTCCTGCCCAAAACCAATCTGTTTTTTTTCTGCGCAGCACAACAAAAAATGCAATTGTATTCAGAATTCCGAGGCCGAATAAAATAATGCCGGGTATGAGAAAATCAACAAAAACACCGTGCATCATATCAACATGCATATCCATATTTCTGCCGTCGGGCTCCTCTATTAAAAGAGTCCCGCCTAATAGACATCCCAAAGCTTCGTATCCCAAAACGGTTAAGAGGATGATGCGTTGCCAAAGTGGTTGAACAATTTTATTCTGAATAAAATTTATATTCCCGGAATTTGTATTTGCAGACATGATATTTCATTTCTTAGGGTGAATAAGAATTCATTTATCATTTACAAATTAACTGAACAGGAGAGTAAAATGGAATGATGAAGGTCATTTGCCGGAATATATTCGGGAAAATTCCGCGGACGCATTTATTTAACTGTGAAACGGTTCGGGTTTGGGAAAAGGCAAGCGTCAATTTATTTATATCCAATACGTTCATCCAGCTGTATCCGGCTGCGCATAAAATTTCCGGAACCACGTCCGATGATTTTATCATTTTCGTCAGTAAGAAAGGAATCTGCGATAAATACATTTTTCGATCTGAACTTTAATTCTCCTTCTGATTTAATGATCCCTCCTGAAACGGGGCGTAAAAGTTGAATATTGAATGAAACTGTATAAACGAATACGTCTTCAACAATTGAATTCACTGCAAAGAATGCGGCGTCATCCAGTAATTTGAAATATACGGATCCGTGCATGCCTTTTGCAGCATGAAAATATTTTTCACTTACAGCCAATGATAATTCTGCTTTTTCGTGCGAGATACGGATCGTAATACCTTCATAAATTATTGTATTGATCGGAGCGGATAAATACATGCGCTCCAGTTTTTGAAAATGCGATTCCATGTTTACAATTTACTGTCCATTGGAATAATTTGAATTTTACTTTGAAAATATATTTTTATCCCATTTTCGAAATTCGTAATATTTTGATTTGGGTTCACCAGTCCATCCGTTTATGCCTTTTTTCTTTGGCAAATAATAACCGTGAACATATACCACCGGTACGAGGAGTATGGCAAGAAAACACATTGCAGTTGTTCTGCCCAGGTAATAAGAAATGCAGCAAACGATAATCATCGACAAAATGTATTTGCTTACACGACGCAGTTTCGGTGTGCGTTCTTCAAAATGACCCATTAAAATATTTCCGAAAGCGTAAATAGCACTCACAATTGCAAATTCAAACCATAAAGATGCTGTTTCCCACATCGTGAAGAATTTTTAAAGTGAATTCAATTTTACAAAAAATAAATTAAATCCCTACCGTGCCGGTTTTTACTTTACCTGCTCTTTTGTATGCGGCAATAATAACCCCTGACGGGGTTGTAATGCTTTCAGTTAATTTGAATGCGGCAGGAATTGCTCCCTTGCCAAATAATTTTTTCCCTTTGCCCAGAATAACAGGGTGTATTTTAAGCCGTATCTCATCTATCAGATCGTTTTTGAGCAATAATTGAATTAATTCACTGCTGCCCCAAACCTGCAGGTCGGCGCCTTTTGATTTTTTTATTTTTTTTATTTCAGCAATAGTTTTTACCAAAACAGAATTTTCCCAGCCGGTTATTAATGCACTTGATTTTTTCAGTTTTTTTGAGAAGACGTATTTTTTACCCGTATTGATACCCGGCCAGAATTCGGCGTGTTGCGGCCAATAAGCGGCCCAGATTTCAAATGTTTTTCTGCCTAATAAATAATCAGCAGGCTTTAGTTCTTCCATCGCAATTTTGTTATATACATCATCGCCATACGGTGCAACCCAGCCCCCATATTTGAAATTTCCGGAAGTATCTTCTTTTGGGCCACCGGGAGCCTGCATTACACCATCTAAAGTGACCATTGAAAGGACAACTATTTTTCTCATTGATTTACGATTTTAAAGGAATGAAATTATATTAAGAGCAAATCTCATACGAACATTTGACTTTATCGCGATGTGTTTACGACAATTTGTATGGTGGATTGCGCATGCGACAATTGCAGATTTGGTGGGGTATGAAGTAGAAATAAATTAAAAATTTAATTTATAGAAATTGACTTCCAATGTTTCATTCCTCCAATTTGTAAATAAATTCCTCAATTTCTGCCTGGCGTGCATTTGCAAAACCTGTATCCTTTCCGATTTTAATGAAGCCGCATTTCTCAAGCACTTTTTGAGAACCAAAATTGTCGAATGCGACCCTGGCAAATATTGGCCGGCTCTTTTCAAGTTTCAAAAACTCATTTAATGCAGCACTTGCTATTCCTTTTCCCCAATATTGTTTATCGATCCAATAGGTTATTTCGGCTTCACCTTCCATCAGAAATTTTGCAATACTCCCAACAATCCGGTCGCCGGCCTTAATTGTCATATTCCGTATTGTGGGGTCGGAAAGAAATTTCGTGTATTTTTCAATATAGGCTGTTTTATTTGCCGGGTCTTTTGAAGTGAAAGCCGCCATAAAAATAGCTTCCGGATCAAGCTGAAATTGAAAAAAATAATTCAGATCTGATTCAATTGTTTTTGTCAATGTAATATTATTTTCCATCGCTTTTCAAACCTGTTTTAGATGTCAGTAAAATTTGAAATACAATTTGCTAACCAGAATTAATTTCATCAGGGTGTATTTATTTCCCTTCAACAACATAATTTAATTCTGTTACCCCGCAGGCAAATTGATGCGTGTTGAGCAGATTTAATTTTATTTTGTCATTGATGTTTTTAAATAACGGAATTCCCTCGCCCAGAATGATCGGATTCACAAACAACCAGTAGCCGTCAATTAAATTTTCCCGGTGCAGGGCATGTGTTGCCGTCGGGCTGCCGAAAAGCAGAATATCCGCATCCCCGGATTGTTTTATTTCGTTTAAATTTTCAGAAAGATTGTCGCTGATAATAACCGTATTTGTGAAATCTTTCTCATGCAGGGTTTTTGATAAAACCAGTTTGCGCACATCCTTATACCATTTTGAATGTTCGACATCGTGCTTTGATGCATTTGGCTGGTCGGCGGCAGTTGGCCAGTAATTTTCCATCATCTGAAATGTAACCCTCCCGTATAAGGCCGTGTCGCCTGTTCCAATGCGCAGGCTTACATAGTCAAAGATCTCGTCATTCACTGTGATCCAGTTCATTTCTCCATTCGGCCCTGCAACAAATCCGTCGAGCGAAATATGCATAAAGGAAATAATTTTTCTCATTTGGTTGAATTAATTGTTTTTGAATTGAAAAAATTTTATTTTGAAATCTGGTTTCGATCTCTGAAATCAGATGATTTAATTCTATTCATTAAGATACTCCAGAAGTTTAGTTGCACATAATATTCCAAAATTATTTGCTGCTTTCGGGCTTGCACCCGTAATTAATTTTCTGTTGGCATTGCAGGAATTGTCTGCATTTGAATTAATGATTTGCACTCCTGCTTTTTTTAATTCTTCTCCGAAAAACCAGGTCAGTTGTCCGGGCATATATCCGATTAACGGGCTTTGCTTATCCACTTTATCGGGAAAGGCAGCTATTTTGTATCCGCTGTAAATAAATTGTTCTTCCTTGTTTGAAGGTTTTGCTGCAAGTAATGCTGCCGGCCCGTGACAAATTGCAAAGACAAACAGATTCTTATTGAAAGCCCATTTAATTAATGCACCAACATTTTTATCCTCCGGTAATCCGATCAATGCGCCATGTCCGCCGGGAATAAAAACAGCAATATATTCCGGATTGTTGTTGAAATTATTTTTAACAAGATCATTTAAACTGCCCGGGCGGTCGAATTGATTTTTATACTCCTTATAGATTGCCAGGACATTTTTGTCTTTCTCCGGCATTGCCCACATTTCAATTTGAACCGGCTTACCTGTCGGTGTGAAAATATCAAAATCAAATCCTGCATTTTTCAAATGTAACAGCGGCACAAATGTTTCAACCGGATGATTGCCTGTTGAAAATATTTTACCATTTTTCATTGTAAGATGTGCCTGTTCAGTACACACAACTACTATTTTATATTTTTTCTCCTGAACTGTCTTGCTGAAATTTACCGGACTGTAATCTGTTGTGTCGGAAGTAGCTAATCTCAGCGATAAATTCGAAGGACTGAAGGCTCCGTCTGCTGTCGGGTTTGGGTGAAGGCCAAATAATTTTTTAATCATCAGGTAAAATTCAATAATAGTTCGATAGATTAAATATAAAATAATTTATGTGCATTTTAAAAAGATATTTCGGATGAAAATTGCTGAAAATTTGAAAATCAAATTTTTGCGTATCCGCATTTTTAGCTGGATCTGAACCGCTCAAAAGACCGCCAGTATTTGTCTTTGTAAATATCGTATTCAATTTCAAATTTGTTGATATTTTCTTGTTGCACTTTATAAATTACTTTGGACGGCTTGCGAAAGTCTTTACACGCAAAATAAATTTCCCGCTCATTATTTACGGTTTGCCGGCCGATGTATAAATATCCTTCTTTATCGGGAAGTTGGTGGTTTATAGTTTCTTCAATTTGATTTAAACGTTGGTAAACATTTTCATCGGGCATCCCATTGTGATCCTTTCCGTCAAATTTCAAAGTGATTACAGCAATCCATGGATGCGATGCTTTGCTGTCCCAGTTCAGAAGCTGCGTGTTGATGACTGCAATTAATTTATTTCCATTTTCCAGTTCAGCTTCCAAAATTGAGTGTTCGTCATTTTCAGTGTTATAGCGGGCGCCTTCATATTTTTCAATAAATTCTTTTTGTCTCCAGGTCAGGAAATCTTTAAGTTTTGAAATAGGGATAATTTCTTTTTCTGCTTCATGTTTGCTAATAACCTTTAAGTTGTCAATATTGTTTAAAAAGTCAAGTTCGCCTAAATAATTATCGAGAAAAATGTAGGTGCCGTTCCCTATTTGCTGTTTATTATCTTCTGTCCTGTCGTTGTGCACCACAGAAATATCAATTTCGTCGGGATGCCCGATATGGTCGTTTGAATAGAAGAATAAATTATCTCTGTTAAATTGGTATCCTGCCATTGCAATTCCAAGGTTTTCAATATCCATTGCAGGTTTGAGGGCTGTAAATTTCCAACCGTTGATTGCTGGTGCTTGTTCTACCAGTTCTTCAATGAAAACAATATTTTTAGCGTTTCCATCTGCCGTCAGGATTAATTCAACCGTAGTGTCGTCATACATGCCGCACAGAAAAAAATAACCATCCTTTAATTCAGCAAGCTTAGGCGATAGTTTATCAAAGAAACTTTTATTTATATCCTCATGCGATTTTACGACTTTATAAAATGCCTTTTCGTTGTCTTTGAACCAATTCCAAAAGTCAGTGTAACTTTTTATTGGCGTTTCTTTTTTGCCGAGTATATTTTTTAGAAAGCTCATTTGTTTAGTTATTTCAAAATCTGAACATAATCATCGCATCCTATAACTTTCGAACGGTGTTGCCTAAATACAATATTTTTCCTTTAGTTTCTGCTCTTCTCCACTTTTTTTAGAACGTTTAGCAATAAGCTTAAGTATCGGAAACAAAAATGTGAATAATCCTGGAAGATTCATATCACTCATGCAAATTACAATTGCTGTGTGTTTAATGCTTTTTGGAATGGTATTTTTGTCAGTATAACCGTCACTGGCCAATCCATAAATTATTCTTAATGAATTTTCAAAACCAGTATGTCCCGGTTTTAGCTTAACATTAAATTTAATTTCTTTGTTGGTGGGGTTATAAAAACTATGCAGAGCATTTGGTTCCACTGTATAAGTTTCTCCTTCTTTTAAAATCTTGGTTTTTCTTTTTCCTAATTTTAAACCCAACTCTCCGTCAATTGCCGTAAAGGTTTCGGAGTACGTTTTATGGTAATGCAATGGATTTCCACCTCCTGGCATTAATGTTATCTCCACTTCAGTGACTTCACCCCCTGATTCTTCAGCAGTTTGTAAAAAAGTCACGGTGTCTTTAATGATGGGATTTACAATTGTCCTTTTCATTGTTTTTATGTTTCATTGTTTGGAGTTGTTTAAATATTTTCATTTCCAATGCCCGTTCACTTAAGCACAGCCGGTTATATGTGTTGTTAATTCTGAGGAAAGGTCATGTCTGCAATTTGTTTATAGTATCCCCATCTGTCAGAACCCTTTTTGTGTATGTATTCATATTTATTTATTTCCGGAATTATACTATCCCGGGAGTCTAAATAGCAATTCAACACAATTTGAACAGGAGCGTTTATCCATTCGTGTCTTCCGACTATGCACCAGGGCCTTAACCGCCATTTTACAATTTGCTCGATCAGTTCGGCTTTCCATCTTTTGTCATATTGTTCCATTTTTAGAACCGAAAGTTCTAAGTTTCCAATTTCTTTTCTATAATTCAAAAGTCTTTTTGCCCAATTGGCTGTAATCCCAAATTTTACCGTACCATTAATGTCAATGATATAAAAAATTGTTTCAACATACCAGTCGTCATCTTTAGGTTCAAAATATTGTTGTCTCATAATTGCCTTTTGAATAACCAATTCATTATCCCTTCTCCCATACCACCAAATTTAACAGGTTTCCCGAATTTTTTTTAATAATGGAATATCTATACAAAAGCTCAACTTCCATCAGCTAATTTGCTAATCAGCTAATCCGAATTCTTCATCAGCAAATCAGCTAATTCCTTAATATTGTCTCTCAATGCAATTATCAACTTTCAAAAGAAATGAAACCCTGAAGGGAGTCAGTGATGCACATTTTGACATCATTATCATTGGCGGCGGGATCACAGGTGCCGGCATTGCACTGGATGCTGCAAGCCGGGGCATGAAAGTTTTATTATTGGAAAAATATGATTTTGCAAGCGGCACATCTTCCAAATCCACCAAATTAATTCACGGCGGACTGCGCTATTTAAAGCAACTGGAATTTGCATTGGTGCGTAAAGTCGGTACCGAACGTGCCGTCCTGCATCATCTTGCACCGCACCTTGTAGTGCCGATAAATATGTTGTTGCCGATTTATAAAAAAGGAAGCCTTGGCAAATTCACTACTTCACTTGCCTTATGGGTATATGATTTTCTTGCAAAAGTGAAAAAAGAAGATCAGTATAAAATGCTCGGGCCGAAAGCGACAAAAGAAACCGAACCACTGTTAAATCAAAATGAATTAATCGGCGGTGCGCTTTACAAAGAATACCGCACCGATGATGCCAGGCTCACAATTGAAATATTAAAGACCGCTGCTTCTTTCGGGGCAGTTTGCCTGAATTATGTTAAAGCAGAAATATTTATTTACACAGATGAAAAAATTTCAGGCCTTCAATTCAGAGATTTAATTTCAAACAAGGTTTTTTCTGCATCGGCACATAAAATTATTAATGCTGCCGGCCCATGGGTGGATGATATACGGAGCCTCGGCGAAACAATTCAGGGGAAAAAACTGCACCTCACAAAAGGAATTCATCTCGTTGTGCCGGCAAAGAAATTACCGGTAAAACATGCAATTTATTTTGATGTTGAAGGAGATAAGCGGATGATATTTGCAATTCCGCGGAATAATAAAATTTATATCGGCACAACAGATACAAATTATGACGGTGATAAGGATAATATTGGTATCACAAAACAAGATATCAGTTATTTATTAAATGCGGTCAATCAAAAATTCCCTTCTGCCGGATTAATTGTTGATGATATTGAATCTTCCTGGGCGGGATTGCGGCCCTTAATTCATGAGGAGGGCAAATCTCCTTCCGAATTATCGCGAAAGGATGAAATATTTATTTCGCAGAATGGTTTGATCTCCATTGCCGGCGGGAAATTAACGGGCTATAGAAAAATGGCAGAGAAAGTTGTGGATCTTCTTGCTGCCGATCTGAAAAAAAATAATAATCTCGCATTTAAAAAATCGGATACTTCAAAAATTAAAATACATGGTACGGATTTTAATTCGGATATCCATTCTTATATCGAACGCAGGGCAGGAGAGGCGAAGCAAATCGGCCTCAGCTACGACCAGATTAAATATCTTGTAAATAATTACGGGACCTCAACAGAATGGATCATTGAAAAAGCATTTGAACTGCATGGAAAAATAACTGATGCAAGAGAAAGAATTTTATATGCAGAGATTCTATATTGCGCCGAAGAGGAAATGATCACCGGCCTCAGCGATTTTTTAATCCGCAGAACGGGCCGTTTATATTTCGATAAATCAGGCGTGGTTAAAGAATATGAATTGATCGCTGCCATGATTGAAGAAATTCTTTCTGCTGAAACCATAAGCGCTCAGGAACAACGCATGGTGTTTGAATATCAGTTGCAAGCTGCAACAGATTTTAAATAAAATTCGAATTGAATTTGAGAATTACATTTTAATGTTTAATTTACATCCCTAATTATTATTTTATCACTAAAAACTTTTTATGAAATACTTATTACACAAAATCGCAGGATCTATGTTTCTGCTCCTCTTCCTCCTCAATTTTTCAAACGCACAGATTGTTGGAACCGATGCTTTTATGAAAGGCACTTATCTTGAACTGGGTATCAGCAGTGATGGTGTTTATGTTTCGGATGCTAACGCACCGGCTGGCTATCACGACCCGGCAGTGTCACCCTATTTCGGTTTGATTATCGACGATGCTAAAGATGGCTGGGCAACAGGAACACCGCCTTATTGCGGTGATTATTTTATTCCGGGTTCACCGGTTGAAGGTTTTGCCGTGCAGGTTGGAACAAATGTGTATTCAAATGATCCGTCTGCAGCACCTGAAGCACCTGGTGTAATTACTTCCTATTCTGTGGTTGGGGCAAATAAAGTAGTAGTATGGCAAGGTGATATCGCTGCTGAAGGTCTTCATATCAAACAAATAACTTCAATAAAAAACAGTAAGCGTCTGGTGCAGACACAAATAGTGTTAACCAATACTGGTGCAACTGCATTAAACGGTGTTTATTATTCAAGAAATACTGATCCCGACAATGAACAACCATTTTCTGGTGATTTCACGACAAATAACCTGGTGTTATACAATCACCCGACAGATGATTGGGCAATGGTAACAGCAGAGGGTTTAACTTATGGTTGTCTGCTTGCTTTGGGATCTATGCAAACAAATGCCAGAGTTTCATACGGTGGATTTGCTGTATCTGACCTTATTCCAAAAAATGCATACAATGGTGTTTCACCTTATTTTATTTCAGGAAGTACGATCTCTGATCAGGCCATTACACTTACATTTAAAGTGGGATCAATTAACCCGGGACAAACCAAAGTATTAAATTTCCTTTATGGATCTGATGTAGATGAGATGATTGAAGGCCTTGGTTTTACAAATGATGCAATTGGTGCTCGTCAGGAAATGGAAATAAACGGGTACTCTGAAAACATTCCTGTTATTTCGCTTTCACCTGTTCCATCAAATGGTTTTTTACATGTAATTGCAACAGGCGTGAGCCCTGAAGCCAGCGTAAATGTTGAAATTATTAATATGCTTGGCCAGGTGGTATATACGCAGCAAGCAGAAAATAATAATGGAACAGTAATGCATGAAGTATCCTTCGATGCAAATATTCCAAACGGAACGTATATTATGAATGTGATTGCCGATGGAGCAGTTTATTCAGAAACTTTTATTTTAAATAAATAAATTATTTTTTTTACAAAAGAGCGCCTCGTTAAATAAACGGGGCGTTTTTTTTACCAGATTTCAAATAAATAACTCGCTCAGTTTCTTTCGCATTTACAATTATTTTTCTCAGCTGTACGCATTTCACTACAATTGTCCACATATTCGGGGTATAACGGGGTTTGATTAATTCGGAATACAAGCTATCATTGACTTCGTAAATCACACTATGCCATTGAAGAAGAAAGCAAAAGTGCAGAAAGAAAAAAAGATTTTTGTCCTCGACACATCGGTCATCCTGCACGACCACAACTCCATCAACAATTTCGAAGAACACGACATCGTCATCCCGATCACAGTGCTGGAAGAATTGGATAACTTCAAGAAGGGTAACGAGACGATCAATTTTGAAGCAAGGGAATTCATCCGGTTTCTCGATCAGAAATCGAAGGAAGGAACACTGCAGGAATGGAGACCTGTAAACGGGCGGTCGACAGGGCGCATGGTGGTAATGATGTATGAGCACAATGGCGTAAATGCCGAAGTTATTTTCGGAGAAGAAAAACCCGATCATAAAATTCTCAACACCGCTTTGGTGGTGAAAAAGAAATATCCGGAGAAAACCGTGATCCTCATCACAAAGGATATTAATCTGCGCCTGAAAGCTAAATCACTCGGATTATACAGTGAAGATTATAAAAATGATAAAATTGAGGACCCTGAATTTTTAAAAGATCCGATTGAAACAATTGAAGGAATTGATCATGATACAATTGATAAAATCTACAGCGACGGATTTATCGGCTTCAAAAAAATATTAAAGAGCGAACCGTATGCAAACCAATGTTTTATTCTGAAAAACGGAAGCAGCAGTGTGTTAGCGAGTTATGATTCGGAAGAGAAATCATTTAAACGCATCAATAAAGCAACAGCTTACGGTGTGAAGCCACGCAATGCCGACCAGGTATTTGCGATGAATTCAATTTTAAATCCGGAGATCAAACTTGTTGCACTGCAGGGTGTGAGCGGCAGCGGAAAAACCTTGCTTGCACTGGCAGGTGCACTGGAACAGAGAAGAAATTATAAACAAATATTTCTTGCACGGCCCATTGTCCCGCTCAATAATAAAGATATCGGCTATTTACCGGGTGATATTAAATCGAAACTGAATCCGTATATGGAGCCGCTCTGGGATAATTTGAAAATGATTCAGAATCAGTTTGAGCAAAACGACAGCGAGTATAAAGCGATTGCGCAAATGATCGAACAGGAAAAATTGGTAATTCAACCTTTGGCTTATATCCGCGGAAGATCTATTTCCAATATTTTCTTCATAATTGACGAAGCACAGAATTTAACACCGCTTGAAGTGAAAACAATTATTACAAGAGCAGGTGAAAATACCAAGATCGTATTTACGGGTGATGTAAATCAAATTGATACACCTTATCTCGATACACATAGTAATGGTTTGAGTTATCTGATCGATAAAATAAAAAATCATCCGATGTGTTCTGTCATCACACTGCAAAAAGGTGAACGAAGCGAGCTGGCGAATCTTGCGAATGAATTGTTGTAAACTTTCTAACCGCAAAGTCGGGAAAACGGAAAGGCGGAAAGAGATTTACGTTTTATTGTGTCCCAAATCTGCAAGTAAATTCAGATTCGTGCCGACTGATTAAAGAATATTTTCAGGCTTTTCAATTACCTGTTCCGGAACAGTATTTTAGCGACTTTGCGCCACACTGCCTTCGAGGTAATTATTTTACAATTTGTAAATCGAGATCGACTTATACTCCCCGATTTTATTTTTCATGAAGTGTGCATACATTTCATTTTGCGCATACGCACTGTCGTTCACGATCAGATATTTCGCTCCCAGGTCTTTAAAATAAAAAATATTATAATGCTTATCGGTAAATGCTTCCGTCCATCCCGGATTATTCATGAGGTAGAGCGAATTATTCAGGCTGGGGTCAGGCACACTTACAACCAAATCGGTGCGTTCAATTCCGATGGACCGCAAATACGGTTCAACCGTATATAAATCTTTATTTACGGTATTATAAGCAGGATCAAAATAGCGTTTGTGTTGCATGAGGAGATTATAACCGATCGCGATTATAAAAAATACTGCATACAGAATGCGGTTTCTACGCAGTTTATCACGTATCAAATATGTTTCAAACAAATTGCATAAAGCGATCAATAAAAACACAACAAATACGATTGGTGTGAGCATATAATAATCGTGATCCCTGAATGCTTCAAACCATAACAATACATAAATAATTGCGCCGGGCATTAAAATCATTGTGATGAGTCTGAGATAGGGGTTTATTTTTTTTAAATTTTTAAAGAACAGAAATATCCCTGCGATCACAAGCAACCAAACCAGCGGATTAAATATATACATCGCCCATTCCATCAATGCATTTCTGCATACCATATAAATTTCAAAAGGTCCGAGTTTCCAAATGGGCAAGATGCCCAGAAGGCTTGCGCCGGTTCCGTTTTCAGCATTGAATTGCCTGCAATACATCACCCAGCTTAAGAAGGATACAGCAAAGATCGAAGCGCATACGAGCAGATGAAAAATCTGTTTCCTGAATATATTTTTTGAAGCAGCATCTGCATGAAACAGAACGATCAGTATAAATAATCCGGCTGCTGCGAAATTCAGTCCATCACTTGCTTTCAGTAAAGCAGACAATGTAAAAAGAATTGTTGCAAGATAGATTTTTGAAATTGAATACCGCTCGATATATTTCAATGTGAAATACCATCCTGCCAATGCGCAGGAAATTGCCGGAACATTCGGTAAATAATTCAATCCGTAATAAAAATAATAAGGTGCTGTGCCGAGAACGATCACTGGCAGCAAAGCGATCCATTTATCCTGAATAAACCGCAGGCATAGCAGATAAAGAAACCATAATCCCGAAATGAAAAAGCAAAGATTTACAATTTTGAAAATGTATTCATGAAAACCAAATACCTGATATAATTTCCCGACAATAAAATAAATAACCGGAAATTCACTGGCGCTGAATCCGTTCCTTCCTGTTTGGGAATGCATTTGCGGTGTAAAAAAACCAATATCGTTTTGCGCATAATTCAGCGCTTCGGATGCCGAATCACTCTGCCGCCACTGATGCACGCCCATGGGCCGCAAGCCGAGCGATTCGGTGATCCCGGAACCGAATAAAAGAATTACAACAAAAACAGAAAACAGCGTTCCGGTGGAGAGTGCGTTGAATTTCATGCGAACTTTTGAAATTGAATATGTGTAAAACTTTTTAGCCTTTGGGTAAAATTACCTTAATTAAATAAATACTTTCGCAGCATGGCGAACACCAATTATAATTATAGTGAAGAACACGTGCGCACGCTCGACTGGATCGAGCATATGCGCATGCGTCCGGGTATGTATATCGGAAAATTGGGTGACGGTTCGGCACCCGACGATGGAATTTATGTACTGGTGAAAGAAGTGATAGACAATGCGATCGATGAATATATGATGGGCTACGGAAAAAAGATTGAAGTGCAGATCGAAAAACATCAGGTTACGGTTCGCGACTATGGCAGGGGAATTCCGCTTGGAAAAGTGATCGAATGCGTGAGCGTAATGAATACCGGTGCAAAATATGATTCACAGGCATTTCAAAAATCTGTCGGTTTAAATGGAGTCGGAACAAAAGCCGTAAATGCATTAAGCCATTATTTTAAGGTACAGGCATTTCGCGAAGGAAAAACAAAACAGGCTGAATTTGAACAAGGGCTCATTAAAAAAGATCACGCACTATCAAAAACGGATGAAAAGGACGGAACGCTTGTAACATTTATTCCGGATAATACGATTTTCAAAAATTTTCATTTCATTCCCGAATATCTTGATAACCTTCTTTGGAATTATGTGTATCTCAATGCCGGCCTCACGATCATTTTCAACGGCCAGAAATATTTCTCCCAAAATGGTTTGCTTGATCTTTTAAAAAGAAAAACAAATGAAGATGAATTGCGCTACCCGATCATTCATTTGAAAGGAGATGATATTGAAGTGAGTATGACCCATGCAAATGATTACAGTGAAGAATATTATTCATTTGTAAACGGGCAATACACCACACAGGGTGGAACACATCTCGCAGCTTTCCGCGAGGGCCTCGTGAAAACCATTCGCGAATTTTATAAAAAAGATTTCGATGCTTCTGATATCCGGCAGGCAATTGTTGCTGCTGTCAGTATTCGTGTGCAGGAACCTGTTTTTGAATCACAAACAAAAACAAAACTCGGTTCAATTAACATGGCACCCGACGGGAAAATACCTGTGCGCAGTTTTGTAATTGATTTTCTAAAGACCGAACTTGACAATTATCTGCATAAAAATCCTGCGACTGCTGATATTTTACTGAAAAGAATTTTGCAGAGCGAAAGAGAACGGAAAGAAATAGCCGGCATTAAAAAATTAGCGAACGAGCGTGCCAAAAAAGCAAATCTCCACAACAAAAAATTGCGTGACTGCCGCTTTCATTACGGTGAGGATAAAAATGAAAAGGCAAACGAAACCATGCTTTTCATTACAGAGGGGGACAGTGCCAGCGGTTCTATTACAAAAGCAAGAAATGTGGAAACGCAGGCGGTATTTTCTTTGAAAGGTAAACCGTTGAATTGTTTCGGGCTCACTAAGAAGGTTGTTTATGAAAATGAAGAATTTAATTTATTGCAGCATGCATTAAATATTGAAGATGGTATTGAAGGCATACGCTACAATAAAATTATCGTTGCTACAGATGCCGATGTGGATGGAATGCATATCCGGTTATTATTGCTCACATTTTTCCTGCAGTTCTTCCCTGATCTTGTAAAAAACGGACACGTTTATATTTTGCAAACGCCGTTATTCAGAGTGCGGAATAAAAAAGATACGATTTATTGTTACAGCGAAACAGAGAAACAACAGGCCGTAAATAAACTCGGTAACAAACCGGAAATTACCCGCTTTAAAGGATTGGGTGAAATCTCCCCGGATGAATTTTCAGGATTTATCGGTGAGCAGATTCGCCTTGACCCGGTAATTATCGGAAAGGAACAAACAATTCACGGAACGCTGGAATATTATATGGGAAAAAACACACCTGAGCGGCAATCATTTATTATTAAAAACCTGAAAGTTGAAATGGATATTGTTGAAGATGCAATTTTGGAAGCAGAGGAAATGTGATTTATACAATTTTGTAAAATGGCAAAGAAGAAATCAGAAATAAAAAATAATAATACTGGTAATACCGACCCGCAGGCAACCCCGAACTCTGAACCCAGAACAACATCTGCAGTTCACGTTTCCGGCATGTATAAAGACTGGTTTCTCGATTATGCGAGTTATGTAATTCTCGAGCGTGCCGTGCCTGATATCCGCGATGGTGTGAAACCTGTTCAGCGCAGGATTTTGCATGCAATGCGGGAAATGGATGACGGCCGTTTTCATAAAGTGGCAAATATTATCGGTCAAACAATGCAATATCACCCGCACGGAGATGCTGCGATCGGAGATGCACTGGTGAATATGGGCCAGAAAGATCTGCTTATCGAAACACAGGGTAACTGGGGCGATATCAGAACCGGGGATGATGCCGCCGCACCGCGATATATTGAAGCACGCTTATCAAAATTTGCACTTGAAGTTGTTTTTAATAAAGACACGACCGAATGGCAATTAAGTTACGACGGCAGAAAAGCAGAACCTGTATTTCTTCCCGTGAAATTTCCTCTGGTGCTTGCAATGGGAGTGGAAGGAATTGCGGTGGGATTATCTACAAAAATCCTCCCGCATAATTTTATTGAATTGATTTTGGCAAGTATTGAAGTGTTAAAAGGAAATGAAACGAAATTATTACCTGATTTCCCGACAGGCGGATTTATTGATGTATCGGAATACAACAGCGGTGAACGCGGAAGTAAGATCAGGTGCCGTGCAAAAATGGAAGTGGCGGATAAAAAAACAATTCTCATTAAAGAAATTCCATTCGGCACAACAACATCTTCACTTATTGAATCGATCATTAAAGCAAGTGACAAAGGGAAAATAAAAATTAAAAAAGTAACGGATAATACTGCTGCAAATGTGGAGATCAGTATTGAACTTGCGCCCGGTGTTTCTCCAGACGTTACGGTTGACGCATTATACGCTTTTACAGATTGCGAAATTTCCATATCACCATCCACCTGTGTAATTGACGGCGACAAACCTGTTTTTTATACCGTTGAAGAAATACTGAAACGATCGACTAAAAACACAAAAGAATTATTAAAACGGGAACTGGAGATACGCCTGGAAGAATTAAATGAGAAATGGCATTTCAGTTCGCTCGAAAAAATATTTATAGAAAAAAGAATTTACCGCAATATTGAAGAATGTGAAACATGGGAAGATGTGATCAAAACCATTGACAAGGGACTGAAACCACATGTGGTGAAATTAATGCGGGAAGTTACGGAAGAAGATATTGTACGGCTCACCGAAATAAAGATCAAACGCATTTCAAAATTTGATGCATTTAAAGCGGATGAACTGATCCGTGAACTGGAGGCGGAAATGAAAGATGTGAAATATCATTTAAAACATCTTACCGACTATGCCATCAAATATTTTGAAGAATTATTGAAAAAATACGGAAAAGGAAAAGAGCGCAAAACCGAGGTGCGGAAATTTGACACAATCGAAGCAAAAGCCGTTGTTGCAAATAATGCGAAATTATATGTGAACCGGGAAGACGGATTTATCGGAACCGGTTTGAAAAAAGATGAATTCGTTTGCGATTGCTCCGATATCGACGATATCATTGCATTTACGGAAGAAGGGAAAATGAAAGTGGTGCGCATTGCCGATAAAGTATTTATCGGTAAGAAAATATTATATGCAAATGTGTGGAAGAAAGAAGATGAACGCATGACTTACCACATGATCTACAGCGACGGGAAAACGGGAAAATCATTTGCAAAAAGATTTACCGTAACCGGTATTACAAGAGATAAAGAATACGATCTCACTGCAGGCAATCCAAAAAGCAGGGTCTGGTATTTTTCTGCCAACCCGAATTCGGAAAGTGAGGTGGTAACCATTCAATTGCATCCGAATGCAAGGGCACATAATAAATTATTCGATTATGATTTTACGGAACTCGGAGTAACTGGACGTGGATCGAAAGGAATTACGGTAACTAAATATCCGTTGAAAAAAATAACACAGCAATCAAAAGGAACATCCACATTAGGAGGAAGAAAATTATGGATCGATGAAACCGTCGGCAGATTAAATGTGGATGCAAGAGGAAAATATCTCGGTGAATTTGATACGGGAGATAATATTCTTGTGATTTATAAAGACGGTAATTATGAACTTACCAATTTTGAGCTGAGCAACCGTTTTGAGATGCGTGAAATTGTTTTGCTGGAAAAATTTGATGAAAATAAAATCATTTCGGCAGCCTACTGGGATGGAGGCCAGCATCTCATGTACGTGAAACGGTTTTATATCGAAGCAAATGTGCCGGAAAAGAAATACTTATTTATTTCTGAAACTCCCGGATCGCGATTATATATTGCATCAACAGCTGAAAATCCGGAAGTGGAAATTACAATTTTAAAAGGGCGAAAGAATGAAGAGGTAAAAGAAATCATCGGCCTCAGCGAATTTATTGATATTAAAGGATGGAAAAGCCAGGGCAATCGGCTGAGCCAACATGAAATTAAAAAAGTGGTTTTGAAAAAAGAAGAAGATGTGACGGAAGAAGATCCGAAGGAGGCTGAAAAGGGCGAGAAAGGGGTGAAGGAGAAAACAGGATCGAAGAATTTAAAAGTAGGTTCGCAAATGGAATGGGATATGGAAACGGATGAGAAAAAATTAAAAGATGGAAAACAAACGAAATTGTTTTAATGGAAGGATTTGAAAAAAAATCCATAAGTTTATTTGGTTAAATCCACAGGAATTCTGTTATGTATGACCAATAGACTTATTTTGCATTTACTTACCTTTTATTTATCATTATATCATGCAGGTAATTTGTCCGCCCAGGATAGTCCGCCTGATATCAGCGGATCATGGATATATACCGGAACTGAATTTAAAGGGGAATTTACAATACCGGTGTATTGTTGGGATATTTTTACATTTTATACAGACGGAAACTATCAGATGAAGCAGATCATTCCATTTACAAAAGATTCTGCTTTATTAAGAATGGATACCTTATTTGTTGAAACTGGAAAATGGAAATCCTCGCCGAAAACACTTCGGCTGTATCAGAAAAAAATAATCAATGAAACTGATGGTTATTATTTATACAAAGAGCACAATTCTATTTATACAGTATCAGATTCAGAATTAGTTTTCATTTTTGTGTATGACAGAGACACATCTTTCGTTCATTATAAGCGAATACCGTTACAACCACGCATGCATAAAAGCGATTATCCCCGTGAAGAATACGGTTATAATATTTCAACTGGTTCCTATTTTCAACCTGGCACAAAATACTACCTCGTTAATACAGCCGACAACAGCCGGCGGATAGAAATAAATAATTCACGTGCAAATCATTTTATTTTGAAAGATACGTTGACCGGTGACGACCGGAGTTCCGAATATCACGACATTCATGGCTTTATTCAAACAATAAACGATACAAGTATTTCCATTCAAGTCATGTCGGATTATTATTATGCAAAGCGATATAATTATTATGATTCCTATGACGTGAGTAGTTATTTTCATGTTAGCGATACATTTGGTTTGATTCAACCTTTTTCTTTGAATTCTATCGAATATATAACATACAACACAGAACTGCGTGAAGCATTGGGGATGGGTTTTGGATATGTATGTCTCGGATCTGTTCTTACCGCTTTGATTGCTGCACCGCTTGTAAATATTGATTACAAAGGTGATGCATTTAATAAGACTCAGTTTTGGAAAATGGAATTGATCTCTGCCGCATGTTTTGGTGTTTCCTTTCCTCTGGGGCTTATTTTTTCCGATGACCGTGAAATATTTATCGGATCAAAACAAAAACCGTTAAAATCAAAATGGTATTTCGAGGAGCAAGATTGAGAAATTACAGAAAATTCATGGCATAAAAAAAGCCTTTGGGTTTCCCCTCAGGCTTGTTGCTAATTTAACCCCTTAAATATTACAACAGTGTAAAGTTATATTATTTTCCGAATTTCAAAAAAAAAGTTTCACTTTTTTTGACCCCTTGTTTCTGCGTGCTGAATATCTCTTCGCTTTACTGAAATTGCAGGATCCGGCGATTTTTTCTCATGGTTTGGATGCTTCCCCGGCCGATAAATATGCAGGCCGTCATAAACCGTTTAGTATCTGCCTGTCCGAAATCACACTTTTCAAATCCGGGATTCCTTTCTTAACAATTAATTTTTGTAAGTTTAACACGAGTTTAATCTGACATTTAAAGGGCACTCACCGTATGAATCGAACTCTCCTCAGTCAAATTGCTACAGCGATCTTCTTTTGTATCGCCATCACACCATCCTATTCAGAACTGGTTTGGGTTGAAAAATCCAATTTCGGCGGCGAAGCAAGGCACCGATCAGTGGGCTTTTCAATTGGAAACAGAGGTTATATGGGTATGGGCCATTATAATTCTGTGGTGGATATTTTATTCGATGATCTGTGGGAATATGATCCGGGCACAAATACCTGGACACAGAAAGCTGATTATCCCGGTGGGAAACGACTGCAGCTCGTAGCATTTACAATTGATGGAATTGCTTATGTCGGAACAGGACGGGATCCTTCTTTTATTGAGCACAAGGATTTTTATGCCTACAATCCGGTCACCAATACCTGGGCCGATATCGCAGATTTTGGCGGAGCAGCGAGGCACGGTGCCGTCGGATTTGCCATCAATGGCAAAGGCTATCTCGGAACAGGAGATGCAGGAGGAACATATAAAAAGGATTTTTGGGAATATGACCCGGTGCTGAATACATGGACGCAAAAGGCAAATTTTGGCGGTGCAGCCCGGATCGCAGCGGTTGGATTTGCAATTGGGGAGAAAGGATATATCGGAACAGGGAATGCCTTCGGTTCAACAAACGATTTCTGGGAGTATGATCCTGCATTGAACACCTGGACAGTGAAAGCCGATGTTCCGGGCCCAACCCGACAGGAAGCAACCGGTTTTTCAATTAATGGAAAAGGATATATCGGAACGGGTGATGATTATTCAAGCGGAACAAATTATGACGATTGGTGGGAATATGATCCTGCCCTTGGTACCTGGGATTCAGTTCTTGCATTTCCAGGCATCGGACGTCGCTATATGACATCTTTCACAATCGCGAATCATGGTTATTGCGGATTAGGCACAAGCGGAACTAATATGCGGGACCTGTGGGAATTAAAAGAAGAATAAAAAAGAAATTCTGATGGAAAAACATTTACAATTTTTTATTCATAACTCACTGAAAATTAGTTGTATGCTGCTTATGCTTGCATTCAGCAGCAAAGTATTTTCGCAAAACACCTGGACACAGGTAGCCTCATTTGCAGGCGGTGAAAGAGAGCGTGCAGTTTCTTTTGTGATTGGTGAAAGAGGTTATGTCTGTTCCGGTGTCGATTCGGCAAATACATGCAAGAAAGACCTTTGGGAATATGATCCGGGCACGAACTCATGGACACAAAAAGCTGATTTTCCCGGACAAACCAGAAGAGATGCTGTTGCCTTTGCGGTCGGCACAAGAGGTTATGTGGGAACAGGTGTTACTAATACAGTAGCCTGGATGGGAGTTAAAAAGAAAGACATATGGGAGTATAATCCGCTTACAAATTCGTGGGTGCAGAAAGCCGACTGGCCGGGTAATTTCGGACAAGGGGTTTATTTTGCCGGTGCATTTTCAACAAGCACAAAAGGTTATATCGTTTGCGGTAAATTGGGTTTCAGTTATTATTCCAATGAATTATGGGAATATGATCCGGTAACAAATGATTGGGATGAAAAGGAAGGATTCCCGGGAGGATCGCGATACGGACTCGCTGCATTGTCGATCGGAAATAAAGGATATGTGGGTTGCGGTGCCGATGAAAATTATTATCGCAACGATTGGTGGGAATATGACCCGCAAAGTGATGTATGGACGAAAAAAGCAGATTTTATCGGTTCACCCAGATTCAACCCTGTTGCGCTCACAATTTCCGGACGCGGGTTTGTTGGTCTTGGAACAGACGGAGGTTGCCAGAGAGATTTTTACGAATACAATCCAGGCACAAATACATGGGCTACGAAGGCGAATTATGGAGGCAGTGAAAGAAGGTCTTGTGTTGCATTTACAATCGGAAATTATGGATATGTTGGAACCGGTGATGGCCCGACAGGCATCAAAAGATCCATGTATAAGTATAAGCCGTTCTTCTGGTTTAGTCCTGAAAATATTGATCAGCGCATTTCAAGCACGGTGTATCCGAATCCGGTTTCCGGAAATGCCTCCATCAATCTGAACGGTACCGCCGATATTGAAGAAGCGCATCTGCGGGTTTATAATCTCGCAGGGCAGGATGTCTTTACTTCTGATATTGAGGGTACATCTTCCTTCAATTTCAATTCAGAAAATTTGAGCTCAGGAATTTACATGTATGAAATTCAAGCAGTTAACACAGATGGCAAAGTATTAAGTTCATCAGGCAAAATCTACCTCCTCTAAAATATGAAGCAGTTTTTTTACGTATTGGTTATCCTCCTTTCAATCCGGACATCCTGGTCGCAAAATGCCTGGAAGCAGGTTGCAAATTTTCCGGGTGATGGGCGCAGCTCTTCTTCAACATTCAGTTTTTCTGATTATGGATTTATCGGCCTCGGTTACGATGGTGAAGAATTCAACAGGAGTTTTTATGCCTATGATCCGGTGTATAATTCCTGGACCGCCGTTTCAAGTATGGGTGGTATTGCAGGAGGCGGACTCGACAGAAATGTTGCCGCAGCTTTTACGATCGGAACGAAAGGATATGTAGGTACTGGCCAGGGAACAGCGGCCTTCCTCAATGATTTTTGGGAATATGATTACCTGACGGATATCTGGACCCCGAAATCCGGATTTGCTGGAACGGCCCGCAGATCGGCGATCGGGTTTTCGTTGAGTGGGAAAGGTTATATCGGCCTTGGACAGGATGCGGCTGGATATAAAAAAGACCTTTGGCAATACGACACAACTACAAATACCTGGACGCAAAAAGCAGATTTTGGAGGTACGGCACGCAGGCTGGCAATTGTATTTACAATTGGAAATAAAGCTTATGCCGGAACAGGGGATGACGGCGCTTTCACAAACGATTTCTGGATGTATGATCCAACAACAAATTCATGGTTCATGAAAGATGATTTTCCCGGTTCACCAAGATATGGTGCAACAGGATTTGCACTGAACGGAAAAGGTTATCTCGCCTGCGGTTATGATACAACGCTTGCAAACCAAACCGATTTTTGGGAATATGATGCGACTGTTGATACCTGGTCTCAACTTGACGATTTTCCGGGTGGTAAACGTGCAAATGCTGTTGCATTTACCGTGGATACACTTGCATTTTTCGGAATGGGATACGATACATCTTTCTATTTTGACGTTTGGTTATGGGGTGATACGACAACCATAATTCCGGAAGACACAACGCATGATACTACCGATGCCATAATTGGATTCGATTATTTCGAATCAGGCATAACAATTTATCCGAACCCGGTTTTCAGTTCTGCAAATATCATTGTTCAAGAAAATGCCATCAGGCAGGAAGATTTGAAAATTTATGATATGCATGGAAAGGATGTAACGGGAAATTGTGCGATCCGATTTGTTTCTTCCGGACTGAAGCAAAGTCAAATTGAATTCAAAAATGCCAATTTACCGGCAGGCACTTATTTCATCAGAGTGGAAACCGCTTGTTTTTTATCTACCCGAAAATTCATGATATTTAAATGAATTTTTCAATCACGATGAAAAAAGGAATTCACTGCATTTTCCTTATCCTGATCATTTCTTTCTCTGCAGGTTGCGGAAACAGATCCGATAAAAGCGAAATTGAGGCACCTCCTCCGGTTGTTTTGAAACCGGAAGAACTGAAAGCAGAAATTAAAATCATACAGGTTGCGGGAGGTTTCGGATATGATATTTATGTGAATGACGAACCGTATATTCATCAACCGCATATTCCGGCAATTGACGGAAACCATCCATTTAAAACGGAAGCAGACGCACAAAAAGTTGCAGGACTTGTGGTGCAAAAAATTGAAGGAAATATCATTCCTCCGACAGTTTCAACCGAGGAACTCACAATAATGGGAATTGTTGCAGAATAAAATTATTTCACTTCCAGTTGTTGAATTTTACCATCCGGCGTCAGGAGCATGTAGCGGATTGTTTCTTTTGGAACTGCATCTTTCACAAAATATTTCACAACGATCGAATAGGATAATTGAACAACCGGCTCACTCACTACCGGATTTAAAATAATATCATAATTATCATAAGGGATGGGGTTATAATACAAAATCGTATTTTTTGGTGTGCTCACAATTTTATCGTCTCCGCTGATCGTCGGCCGGCGCCTTGCAGCATCAAGCGACGGCCGGCTGAATGTTGTATAAGTTGAATAACGGGAAGCCGGGTAGGTTGCCGATTGATTTTCTGAAAAGATTTTATGCACCGTATCCAGTTCGATGCCGACAGCCTGAATCGCCTTTACCGTTTCGCTGATATATTGAATAGATTCATCCCTGATCAATTCATATGATTTCTTCGTGTCATTTATGAAATAATCAACTTTTATCAGATCATAAATCTCGTTGTTTACTGCGGCTGTAATTATTCCGTCGAGCAATTCACTTTTTTTATAGGTGATATGAATATTTTTCTGCAATTCAAATCCCGCAGGTTTTTCAAGATAGGTTTCGGAAAATAATTTTTTACTCACCTCAATATCATACACAGGAGCAAGTGAGATCATATCAATATAAATCGCAGAGGTGTCGAGCCCGAGATTTTTTAATTCTGATTTAAACCCGTTTATGCGTTTACTGCTCAGATTATCAACTTCCACCAGTGTAGATGCAACCTGGGTAATGTTGAATACGGCAACAAATGCATCGGGTTTTACATTAATAAGCGCATTGATGGAAAGTGAGATCTCGTTATTACCGGTAATGATCGCATTTGCCAAAGGATTTTTATTCAGATTATTATAGCGTTGTGTATTTTCAAGCATTTGATTTCCAGCAGCCTGCCCCGATAATTCAGCCAGTATCCCAATGAATAAAATGAACAGTAGTGTTGATCGCATAGGTGTTTTTTTTATAAAAATAGGAAATAACATTTACCCGCCCCATAATTTTTTTTCTGCTCCCGGCTTCTGTTTCCGGTTTCATTTAACTTTGCTGCATGTCTTCCGAGCCGACCGAATACTTCTCATTATTTACCGATTATGATATTCACCTTTTTAAAGAAGGCAAACATTTTCATTTATGGGAGAAAATGGGCGCACATATTCTCGATTCGGAAAACAGAAGCGGTGTTTATTTTGCCGTTTGGGCTCCGAATGCGAAATCGGTTTTTGTTGCGGGCACATTTAATAACTGGAATAAACATGAAATTGCATTGGAGGCAAGACCCGATAGTTCAGGAATTTGGGAAGGTATTGTAGAAAATGCACTCGGTGGAGATTTATATAAATATATTATTACAACTGTACAGGATACAATTCTCGAAAAATCAGATCCGTTTGCATCACGAACAGAAACAGCGCCGGGAACAGCTTCTATTATTTGGGATAATTCTTACGAATGGCAGGATAAAAAATTCATCAGCAAGGGAAGGAAATATAATTTCGATAAACCGATGTCCATTTATGAAGTGCACCTCGGCTCATGGGCAAGGCCCGGCGAACATCCCGATAAATTCCTAACTTATCTGGAACTGGCGGAAACTCTTGTTCCCTATGTAAAAGAAATGGGCTTTACACATGTTGAATTTTTACCGATCACCGAACATCCTTTTTATGGTTCATGGGGATATCAGACCGCTTCTTATTTTGCACCCACTTCACGTTACGGCACACCACAGGATCTTAAATTTTTAATTGACGCATTTCATAAAGCAAATATCGGTGTGCTCCTCGATTGGGTGCCATCGCATTTTCCGGACGACGGACACGGGCTTGTATATTTCGACGGAACGCATTTATATGAACATGAAGATAAACGCAAAGGATTTCATCCCGACTGGAACAGTTATATTTTTAATTACAGCCGTTATGAAGTAAAAAGTTTTTTGATCAGCAGTGCATTGTTCTGGATCGATCAGTTTCATTTTGACGGAATTCGTGTAGATGCTGTTGCAAGTATGTTGTATCTTGATTATTCGAGAAAAGAAGGAGAGTGGATCCCGAATGAATACGGCGGAAATGAAAATCTCGACGCAATTGCATTTATTAAATTATTAAACGAAACATTATACAGCAAACACCCGGATATCATTACAATTGCAGAAGAATCCACCGCATGGCCGAAAGTATCGAAACCAACTTATGACGGCGGACTGGGATTCGGATTAAAATGGATGATGGGATGGATGCATGATACGATCGATTATTTTAAACTCGAACCTATTTACAGAAAACATCACCAGGATAAACTCACTTTTAGTTTATGGTATGCAAGATCCGAAAATTTTGTTTTGAGTTTATCACATGATGAAGTGGTGCATTTAAAATCATCGCTGATTTATAAAATGCCGGGAGATGAATGGCATAAATTCGCAAACCTGCGTTTGATGTTTGGCTATATGTTTACGCATCCTTTTCCGAAATTAATTTTCATGGGTGGTGAATTTGCGCAAACACATGAATGGAATCACGATGCAAGCCTCGACTGGCATCTTACCGAATTTCCAGGCCATAAAGGAATGCAGCAATGCATTAAAGACCTGAATAAATTATATAAAACAGAAAGGTCGATGTATGAAAATGATTTTGTGGAAGAAGGCTTTCAATGGCTTGAATTAAATCACCGCGATGATTGTATTCTGGTTTGGAAGCGACAGGGTAAACGTCCAAAGGATTATTTAATTGTTGTGGGAAATTTTGATCAGCAAACACATTTATCTTATAAAATTCATGTTCCGGAAAATACATCCTATAAAGAAATATTAAATACCGATAATGAAATATATTATGGTTCGGGTTTATTAAATGAATCAATCTTATTACCTGAAAAAGAAACAGCAGGAGAATCCGGAAATGAGGAAAAATATTTCATTCAGCTGCTCATTCCGCCTCTTTCAATGATCATTTTGAGGCCAGGGAGATAATAATTTCTGCAGGATCGTATGAATGTATCTTATTTAATATCTCATTTTTTTTCAACCCATTTGGGATTTCAATTATTAAATAGTAGCTTTCGAGATAAAACATTTTTTATGAAAAGGCTATTCACAATCTTAACACTCCTTATTGCGATTATCCAAGTAAATGCCACGGTAATCACAATAAATGTTTCCAATTACGTTTTCACACCAAATGCTGTCACTGCATCCTGCACCGATACAATCCGCTTTCACAGGGTGAACGGAACACATCCCGTTGTATCGGAAACCGCTGCATGGGTAACATTTACCATGAACGGCGCTCTCGTTAATAAAGATATCGTTCTGCCAACAGCAGGAACGTATGCATATTATTGTGATTTCCACGGTGGTGCCGGTGGCGTAGGTATGAGCGGAACCATTACAATTACATGTGCCCCACCAACCTGCGATGTACCAACCGGTGTCACTGCAAGTAATATTACAGCAACCAGCGCTAAGATCAGCTGGGTTGCAGTTGCCGGGGCAACAAAATATCAGATCCAGTACCGTCAGGTAGGTGCGATGGGCTGGTCAAAGGCAAATTCGACAACAACATCTAAAAATATTCCGGGACTTCTTCCTGCAACGAGCTATCAATATAAAGTGAAAACAATTTGCGGCGCATTATCAAGTGCATTTTCAATCACACAAACGTTCACAACGCTTACAATGAAAGGTGAAACACCGCCTGCAGAAATAACGGAAGAACATGTAACACAAATGGGAGTTTACCCAAATCCGAGCAATGGTGATTTCCAACTGGTGATGGAACACGTACATCAGGATGATATTGTGGTGCAGATATTTGACCTTACAGGTAAATTAATTTTTGAAAAAGAAATTATTGTGCAGGATATGGATGTGATTGAAAACATTTCATTGCCCGATGGATTTGCCGGAAATGCAATTGTAAAAGTGGAAGTGGCCGGAAAAATTTATACAAAAGACATATTGGTTCAATAAATATCGAATACATCTTATGCAGAAGGCAGGCGGTTGATCCACCTGCCTTTTTTAGTATCTTCGCACCGTGCGTAAAATATTATTTCCGTTCTCGATCATCTGGTGGCTGATCATCTCCATTCGAAATTTTTTTTACGATAAGGGCTGGCTTAAAAGTTTTGAATTTGATTTTCCAATTGTACTCGTTGGGAATATCAGCACCGGCGGTACCGGCAAAACACCGCATGTTGAATTTCTGATCCGCATGCTGCAGCAAAAATTTAAGGTCGCAACACTGAGCCGTGGTTATAAACGCACCTTAAAAGGCTATGCACTTTCGACAGAACTGAGCCTTGTCGAAGATATCGGTGATGAACCAAAACAATTCAAACAAAAATTTCCGGACGTTGAAGTAGCAGTATCTGAAAACCGGGTGAATGGTGTATATTATTTATTAAATGATGAACCTGATGTGCAGGTGATCATTATGGATGATGGTTTTCAGCACAGGCGAATAAAACCCGGCCTGCAAATTCTGCTGACAGAATACAATCATTTATTTACTGATGATTTCATTTTACCTGCAGGAAATTTACGTGAACCAAAATCCGCAAAAAAAAGAGCACAGATCATTATCGTTACAAAATGCCCGGAATCAATTTCTGAAGCAGATAAAAAAAATATTGAAAAGAAAATTAAATTGCTTCCGGGGCAACATTTGTTTTTTACGTGTCTCGAATTTGAAAATGTAAAACCGCTTTTTCCTGTTCAGCAAAAAACGGAATTATTGAAAAACGATAAAGCGGTTTTAATTACGGGAATTGCTGATCCTTCCTTATTAAAAAATCATCTCGCAAAAACATGTGATTTAATTCGTGCTGTTTCATTCCGCGACCATCATTATTATTCAGTTCAGGATATTCAACGCATGGGGCGGGAAACAAAAACAATTGTCAGTACAGAGAAAGACGGAATGCGGTTGATGGAGCAGGAAGAAGAAATTCTGAAAAACGGCCTTTCAATTTTTATCGTGCCGGTAGCGGTTCGTTTTTTATTCGGCGGGGAAAAAGCATTTATGGATCTGGTAACTGCCTATATCGGGACATATCAGGCAACGAACATTTAAATATCTTTGCAACAAATACATGCAGTATATGGACAATATTATTGAGAGCTTAAATGAAGCTGTAGGATTTATCAGGCATCGCACGAAATTCCAACCCGATTATGGAATCATTCTCGGAACAGGATTGGGAAACCTCGTGAGCCATATTAAAATTGAAGCAGAGATCAATTATTCGCTTATACCGCATTTCCAGGTTTCAACCGTTGAGAGCCACAGCGGTAAACTGATTTTCGGAACCATCGGAAATAAAAAAGTAGTCGCCATGCAGGGGAGGTTCCATTATTACGAAGGTTATTCAATGGATGATGTTGTTTTTCCAGTGCGCACAATGAAAATGTTGGGTATTCAGAAATTATTTATTTCAAATGCAGCAGGCAGTTTAAATGCAAATATTAATAAAGGCGACCTGATGATCATCCGCGATCATATCAATCTACAACCTTCCAATCCACTGATCGGACCAAACGATTATGAACTCGGACCACGTTTTCCGGATCTGTTTGCAGCATATGATAAATCGCTCATCGAACAGGCACTGCAAATAGCAAAAGAAAATAATATCACCTGTCATGCAGGAGTTTATGTGAGTGTGCCCGGACCGAATCTTGAAACACCTGCAGAATATAATTACCTGCATATTATCGGTGGCGATGCTGTGGGTATGAGTACCGTTCCGGAAGTGCTGGCAGCTGTGCATATGGGATTGCCGGTATTCGCAATTTCAGTGATCACAGATAAAGGTTATCCGGTTGAAGCAATTGAACCGGTTACGGTTGAAGATGTAATTGCGGTTGCGAAAACTGCAGAACCTAAAATGACTTTAATACTGCAGGAGCTGATCAACCGTTTATGATACGAAAAATGCAGACTGTTTGAAAGTAAATATTTATCCATATCATCCTGCTTTAAATAAATTCTGCCTATTCACTTTCGTTTGCCTGCTCAGTATTTTTTCATTTCAATTGCATGGTCAAATTGATACAAGCAGTATTGATTCACTGGACGAAAATATTTTTCTCGATGCAGCAAATGCACATGTTGAATTTTTTACCGGAAATGCATTTGAGGAATTTCATGCACCGGATACTTCCATTGATCTGTTTCAAAAATTCAATCCCGCACGAAGGCAGAATTATGAATATACCTACCTCGGTAATTTAGGTGCTGCATATGTACCGCGGTTCTACGAATTTAACAGGTATACGGGCTTCGATTATGGAAGGCATGAACGTGATTTATATCTGCGTGACATCAGCGAATTAAATTATTACAGAACGAATATCCCCTATACCGATTTATATTATGTGATCGGAACAAACAGTGAACAATATTTTAGCGTGCGGCATACACGCAACGTTGGGAAGGATTTTAATTTCGCGATCGGCCTCGATAAAATTTCATCGGAAGGATATTACCAGCACATGAAACAGAATATTGTGAATGTGGATGCAACAGCCTGGTATAAAACAAAAAATGAATTGTATGCTGTATATGCGGGTGGTATCCATTCTGAAAATAAAAATGATGAAAACGGTGGTATTGACAATGATACGTTATTTGATCTTCCATTTCCCAATCTTGCAGAACCTTTCAGAAATTATGCGTTTACGGAGTGGAGCAGCTGGCAGGGCGAAATAACACAGCAATTAAATATCGGCAAGAAAGTAAATTATGCAATAAATGATTCTGTAACAAATTCATTCGCGGCGCCGAAAGCATTTTTGCGCCATACATTCGGAGTGCATAATTACAAATACAAATTCGAAGACCTGTATGATTCGAGTTTTTACAGTATTTTATATACTGATGCCGATACTTTACGTGATGAGTCGGATGTGGATGGTTTTTATAACCGGATTTCAATTGGAAATGCAGGTGTAAACAGAATCAGTATTGATTCAACTGCGGATGTTCCGTTCAGATGGGAGATTTTCGGCTTGCAGCAATATCATGAAGTGAGTGATCAGAGCGGAGAAAACATATTCAGAAATTTAATTGCCGGTATCAACCTGCAGGGAAAAGAGCTCGTTGATTCATTAATTGATTTTAATGCTACATTCAATTATGATTTCGTTCCGGATGATTATGAATTAAAAATCAATGCACGCTTGTCGAAGTACTACGTGCAGCCCGAACTGGGAATTTCTGCAGGGTCTTTTGCACCCACTCAAATGCAGCAACATTATTACGGTTTTCGTTTCAGATGGGAAAATTATTTTACCGACGTAAAATCAAAGCAGGTGTATTTACATATCAATATTCCAAAGATCCATTTGCAACTGAATGCTTCCTATACCGAAATTGAAGATTTTATTTATTTTGAATATTTCACACCTGTGCAATGGCCAAGCCGCCTTACAATTGCACAGCTGGAATTAAAAAAAGATTTTGTGCTTGGAGATTTTCATTTAAATAATGCATTTGCTTATCAGTCTGTTTCCGCCATAATTGATGAACCGGTTTATCTCGCACAGATTTCATGGTATTATCAAAAGCATTTATTTCACAGCGCATTATTCACGCAAATCGGATTTGATGCATGGTATATTTCATCATACGACGGACATCGGTATAATATGATCACCGGTCAATTCGACAATAATGATATTCCTGCAGAAAATGAAATACTGCAATACGATCCGGTGATTGATGTATTTGTAAATTTTGATATCCGCACATTCCGCTTTTTTATTAAAGTTGACAATATCGCTCAGGGCCTTTTCTCCAACGGCTTTTACGAAGCTCCTAATTATCCCATGCAACCGCGTGGGGTGAAACTGGGGGTGAATTGGATGTTGTTTTACTGAGGTGCAGCTAAGCAGCTAGCCGCTAGTATCTAGTAGCTAGTATCTAGTAGCTAGTATCTAGTGAGACTTGCAGGAAAACAATTTAACACATAAGTTTACAGGATTCTTTAACCCTTAAATATTTCGCATGCATAATTATAAAACACTTAAAGTTTGGTCCACAAGTATTGATCTGACTGCTAAAGTGTATCTAGCTACCAATTCTTTTCCGAAATCCGAATTGTTTGGGATTACTTCACAAATTAATCGCTGTGCAGTCTCAATACCATCGAATATTGCAGAAGGTGCAGGAAGAAACTCTGAAAAAGAATTTGATCATTTTTTGTCTATTGCATTAGGTTCTTCTTTTGAATTGGAAACTCAATTAATTATTTCAAAAGATTTAGGTTTTTTAAACCAGGAATCATATGCTAAACTCATGGAAGACCTTGAGCCAATTCAAAAAATGATTTATGGTCTTAAAAAGAAATTAGGAATAAGAAGATTCAAGCGATTACGCAATCTCTTAATGTTTTTCTAATTGAAGCGTATTCCCAAATTCTAGCTATAATCTACTAGCTACTAGCTACTAGATACTAGATACTGTCGCCAACACCTATCACGTCTTCTGCTTCTGTTTCTTCGCAGCAGGAAATAAAACGTTATTTAATATCAGGCGGTAGCCGGCGGAATTTGGATGTAATTCGAGTTCGGTAGGAGGGTCGCCGACAAAATGTTTGTAATCTTCAGGGTCATGGCCGCCATAAAATGTCCATGTGCCGTTTCCGAATTCACCATGAATATATCTTGCTTCACCAGCTGCTTTATTTTCTCCCATAATTAATACACTTGATTTAATTGTGGATTTATTAAATGCAGTTGTTTGTCCGTAAAATCCCGGGATTGTTCTTTCATGATCCTGTGTAAGCATTGTTGGCACCGGATCCCATTTTGCAGAAAATTCAAATAATGTGAAAAAGTCAAGGTCTTTCGGAACGGTACGGCTATGCGAAACATCAATATTGGAAATGGAATATTCGTATGGGTTTTTGCTGATATTAAAATTTTGAAATGCAAATGTTTTTGTGAAATCCAGTTTTTCCTGTGCGGCAGGATCTGCGGGATCACCATCGAACATGCTTTCACAAATATCAACGCCTTCCGCAGCAAGTGCAATATCATATGAATCGGCAGCGCTGCACATTGCAAATAAAAATCCGCCGCCTGCTACAAAATCTCTGATCTTCTGAACAACTGCCAGTTTCAGCTGGCTCACTTTTGTATATCCGAATTCAGTTGCGATCTGTTGATTTTCGGCAACCTGTTCCTGATACCATTGTTGTGTGTGATAAGCCGCCCAGAATTTTCCGTACTGGCCTGTAAAATCTTCGTGATGTAAATGCAGCCAGTCATATTTCGGCAATTCACCATTCAATACATCATCATCATAAATCACGGTATATGGAATTTCGGCATAGGTAAGAACAAGGGTAACTGCATCGTCCCAGGGTTGTTTTGATTTTGGAGAATAAACGGCAACCTTCGGGGCTTTTTCCAGTTTCATCACATCCATATTCACTTCCGGGTTTGCAATATCGGCAACGATTTTATTATAACTCGCATCCGGAATCACCTCATAGCTCACATTGCGGATGGAGCATTCTTTTTCAAACGCATCGAAATACTGAAGACAAAAACTTCCGCCGCGATAATTGAGCATCCAATCCACTTTACCGCCATTTGCAAGCACCCAATAGGCAATGCCATATGCTTTCAAATGCTCTTTTTGCGAATTATCCATCGGTATAAGGATATAAGATGCACGCAATTGTAAAGTGCAAACCAGAAAGAAGAGCGGGATAAGAATTTTTTTCATCATGAGCTATTACAAAATTAACGCAAAAACCAGTCCTGCAATTTCAAATCCGGTTAAAGTTTGTTAGAAGCTTTTATAAAGATCCTGCTGACCGGCTGCGGAGCTATCATCAGGGTGAGCAAATACACGCCAGCAGGAAGATTTGAAATATCAATAGTTTCTGTTGTGTTATTCGGTCTGTCAAAATCCTGTGATCGTATTTTTTGTCCGTTGATTGCATAAATATGCACCCCAAACCTGTCGAAATAATTTTGACTGAATTGAATAGTAATTTCATCTGTAGCGGGATCAGGATAAATAGAAATTTCTTCGGAAGCATCCGGATCGTAATGGTCGATCATATAGGTCCGCAACGTCCAGCCGAGAAGTACATCACCGCGATATTCATAAATCTTTACAGCAAAAAAATATCTTCCGTAAGCCAACGGTTTATCCCAGATAAAATCTCCTGTTATTGAATCAATTCCGATATAATTTGAAGCATCAGGGATTGTGCAAAAATTATCATATCCATCATATGTCCCGAATGTACTGAGTTCAAATTTTAATTCATCCCCATCCGGGTCATAAGGGATCAACGAAAATGAATAAACATCATTGATATCCGTTACATCATTTAATCCTGAAAGAAAAACAGGTGAATTATTATACCCAAGTGTAATTGGGTCCAAAATGTTTAACCGACAGTATAATTTAAAAGGATCGTTCAGTGATAATAATGAATTCACAACGCCCGGCATCTGATACCCGCAGTTTACTTCCACTGCAAAAATCCCTGGACCTGAAAATGTATGATTTAGGATATACGTGTTGAGAAAATAATTATTTCCGATCGACTCATTGTTTGTTGTGATGAAACTCGATGTTCCATCACCAAATTGGACTTCAATAAAATTTGCAGGCGTAGTAAATGAAATTGTATTTATGGTGAATGAATAGGTTGTGTTGGAAAGATGCTGATAGGTTATTTCACCGCATAATATTCTCTGGGAAAATGCAGTTGACATCAACTCAACCCCAAATACAGCAAATAATAAAACGGCTTTCATAGATTGAAGATGCAGGTTTTCGGGGAAGATTCTATTGCAATTTACTTAAAAGTGCAAAATCGCCAAAATTCATGGGTTTTGAACAAATCTTCCCGCATAATCATTTTATATCTACCCTTCGTGCTATACATTTGCAATCGTGTTAAAAATTCACGCATGAGTTGGTTTAAATCGTTTCTCACTTCCTCCATCGGCCGGAAATTTATAATGGCTGTTACGGGCTTATTTCTTATTACATTTCTCATTGTCCATTGCACGATCAATGCAATGATTTTTTTTAACGATGGGGGTGAAACATTTAATCTCGCAGCACACTTCATGGGTACGAACCTGATCATCAGGTTTATGGAGATCGTATTATTTCTGGGAATCATAGCCCATATTATTCAGGCGTATCTCTTGTATGCTGCAAACCGCAAGGCAAGGCCAGTGGGTTATGCGCAGAACGATCCTTCCAAAAACAGCAAATGGTACAGCCGCAGCATGACACTTCTCGGAACCTTACTTTTACTTTTTCTCATTATTCACATAAATAATTTCTGGTTAGGCTCAAGGTTTGGCGGAACAGCGGGGATAGAAAAATTACCTGAAGTAACAATCGGGTCTAAAATAGTGCTCAACCTTTACAGCGATATGATCACAACATTTCAAAGCCCCCTCTTACTGGTTGTTTACCTGCTCGGTGTCATTTCATTGTGCTGGCACCTGATACATGGTTTTCAATCGGCATTTCAAACACTTGGAATCAATCATAAAAAATATACACCATTCATTAAAAGTTTAGGACTCGGTTTCTCTGTATTAATCTGTCTGATTTTCGCAGCAATGCCGGTGAGTATTTATATGGGGTGGATTGGATAGAGTGAGGAATCAAGAGTCGGGATCCAGGAAAAGAAGTTGCCAGTTGGCAGTTGGCAGATGTTTGATGATGAATTCTAAACCCTGAACCCGGAACCCTGAACCCTGAACCCGGAACTCAGAACCAAATCAAAGAATAAAGAATAAAAAACAAGGATTAATGAATAAAAAACAAGCTCATGCGAAAGCAAAACCCTGAACCCGGAACCCTGAACTCGGAACTCAGAACCAAATCAAAGAATATTGAATAAGAAACAAGGATTAATGAATAAAAAACAAGCTCATGCGAAAGCAAAACCCTGAACCCGGAACCCTGAACTCGGAACTCAGAACCAAATCAAAGAATATTGAATAAGAAACAAGGAATAATGAATAATAAACAGGCTCATGCGAAAGCAAAACCCTGAACCCTGAACTCCGAACCCTGAACTCAAAACCCAAAACCCAGAACCGAATTCATCCGCAAAAGACCTGAACACACGAACACACGAACACTCGAACACGTAAATATGCTTAACTCAAAAATACCGGAAGGCCCGTTAAATCAGAAATGGGAGAATTATAAAAATCACGTGAAACTCGTGAACCCTTCCAATAAGCGAAAACTGGAAATTATTGTTGTAGGCACAGGCCTCGCCGGTGCATCTGCAGCTGCAACACTTGCCGAACTGGGTTATCAGGTGAAAGCTTTTTGTTTTCAGGACAGCCCGCGACGTGCACATAGTATAGCTGCACAAGGTGGAATTAATGCTGCAAAAAATTATAAGAATGACGGAGATTCTGTCTTTCGTCTTTTTTATGATACCATCAAAGGCGGAGATTTTCGTGCACGTGAATCAAATGTGCACCGCCTCGCAGAAGTAAGCGTGAATATCATCGATCAGTGTGTTGCGCAGGGTGTTCCTTTTGCAAGAGAATACGGCGGATTGCTCGACAACAGGTCCTTCGGAGGTGCGCAGGTTTCAAGAACATTTTATGCCCGCGGCCAGACTGGTCAGCAATTATTGATAGGCGCTTATCAGGCACTCGAACGCCAGGTAGGTTTGGGAAATGTAAAAATGTATGCCCGCCATGAAATGCTCGATGTGGTAGTGATCGACGGAAAAGCAAGAGGAATTATTGCGAGAGATCTGGTAACCGGTGAACTCGAACGCCATTTTGGCCACGCAGTTTTATTGTGCACCGGCGGTTATGGAAATGTATTTTATCTCTCCACAAATGCAATGGGTTGCAATGTGACCGCAGCTTGGAAAGCTTATAAAAGAGGGGCTTATTTCGGCAATCCTTGTTATACACAAATTCACCCGACTTGTATTCCGGTTTCGGGAGAATATCAGAGCAAACTCACTTTAATGAGTGAAAGTCTGCGCAACGACGGTCGTGTTTGGGTACCGAAAACTAAAGAAGATGCGCAGGCAATCCGTGAAGGAAAGAAAAAACCGACGGATATTGCAGAAGGTGATCGCGATTATTATCTCGAAAGAAAATATCCCTCGTACGGAAATTTAGCACCACGTGATATTTCTTCACGTGCTGCAAAAGAAGCATGTGATGATGGAAGAGGTGTGGGTGAAAGCGGACTGGCAGTTTATCTCGATTTTGCAGATGCAATTAAAAGGTTAGGAAAAAATGTGATTGAAGAGCGCTACGGAAATTTATTTGATATGTATGCGCATATCACTGCAGAAGATCCTTATTCAGTACCGATGCGCATTTATCCTGCCGTGCATTATACAATGGGCGGTTTATGGGTGGATTATGAATTGATGACATCTGTGCCGGGATTGTATGCATTGGGTGAAGCAAATTTTTCTGATCATGGCGCAAATCGTTTGGGCGCATCAGCATTAATGCAGGGACTTGCAGATGGATATTTTGTCATTCCATATACAATCGGTTCTTATTTATCAGGAGAAATATTTACAAAAGCAATTTCAACCGATCATCCTGCTTTCCATGAAGCAGAAAAAAATGTAAAAGGAACAATTGATCATTTGCTTAAAATTCAGGGAAATAAATCCGTTGACCAGTTTCACAAAGAATTGGGCAAGATCATGTGGGATTATTGCGGCATGGCAAGAACCGCGGAAGGATTAACAAAAGCAAAGCAAATGGTTCGCGAATTAAGAAATGAATTCTGGAAAAATGTAAAAGTGACCGGCACTGCAAATGCATTTAATCAGGACCTTGAAAAAGCAGGACGTGTTGCAGATTTTATTGAATTGGGTGAATTGATGATCATTGATGCTTTGGAAAGAAATGAATCATGCGGTGGACATTTCCGGGTTGAATATCAGGAAGAAGGAGAAGCAAAAAGAAATGATGAGAAATATGCATATGTTGCAGCTTGGGAATTTAAAGGAATTGATCAGGATCCGGTAATGAACAAAGAAGAATTGGTTTTCGAAGAAGTGAAACTGGCAACAAGAAGTTATAAATAGAATCAGGGTTCCGGGTTCAGAGTTCTTCGTTGCGTTTAACTCTGAACACAGAACTCCGAACACTGAACACTCAACTCTGAACACAGAACTCCGAACACAGAACACAGAACAAAAACAAAATGAAATTCAAATTAAAAATCTGGCGGCAGAAAAATGCAAATGAGAAAGGTGCATTTGCGAATTACGAGATTGATCATGTAAATGTCAATATGTCGTTTCTCGAAATGATGGATGTGCTCAACGAGCAGCTTATTTCAAAAGGGGAGGAACCTGTAGCATTTGATCATGATTGCCGCGAAGGAATTTGCGGAACATGCAGTATGTATATTAACGGACGTGCACATGGCCCGCAAAAATTATCTACAACCTGCCAATTGTATATGCGCAATTTTTCTGATGGTGAAACAATTACAATTGAGCCGTTCCGTGCAAAAGGATTTCCTGTGATAAAAGATTTATGTGTAGATCGTTCGGCATTCGACAGAATTATTGCGGCAGGCGGATATATTTCGGTTTCAACCGGACAGGCACAGGATGCAAATGCAATTCCGGTTGAAAAACATATGGCGGATGCGTCGATGGATGCGGCTGCATGTATCGGTTGCGGCGCATGTGTGGCTGCGTGTAAAAATGCTTCGGCAATGTTATTTGTTTCTGCAAAAGTTTCGCATCTCGCATTATTGCCACAAGGACATCCCGAAAGAAAAAAACGTGCACTTGCAATGGTAGCGCAAATGGATGCAGAAGGATTTGGTTCCTGCACAAATACCTACGCTTGCGAAGCCGAATGCCCGAAAGGAATTTCTGTTGCGAATATTGCGAGATTAAACAGAGAATATTTATTTGCTTCTGTTGGAAGTGAAGAAGAATTAAAAAAATAAATTAAATTGATACAAGCGCCTTGCATTATCGTGTGAGGCGCTTTATTATGTACTGAAGAATTTATTCTGATTTTAACCGGGCAATGGAATTTACAATGACATTTTTTTCAGGTTGTGTTTTCGACAGTGATAATGCGATGTGGAGATGATGAGTCGCTTTTTTATTATCAACTCCTGCATATAAATCCCCAAGCAGTGAATGATATAAATGATTGTCGTTCAGTTTTAATTTTTCAGCTTCCATAATTGCTTCTTGTTTCCCGTTTGCTTTTGAAAGTGCGTAAGTTCTGTTGAGTGCGGCAATGGGAGAATATTCTAATTGCAGCAGCCGGTTATATAATTGCAGGATCGCTTCCCATTTTTCATGTGTATCTTTTTTATTTGTGTGCCAATAGGCTATCGCTGCTTCCAGATGATACCTCGATAATTTTTTTCCTGTCGATGCCTGATTTAAATAATATTCCCCTTTTTCAATTAATTCTCTGTTCCATAATTTTTCATCCTGTTCTTCATAAAGTACAATTTCTCCCTGTTGATTTAATCTGGCATCAAATCGGGATGCGTGAAAACACATGAGTGAAAGCAAGGCATTTGCGGAAGAAGAATTTGTCTTTTCATTTTCAACCAGCATTAAATTTAAACGCATGGCCTCAACACATAATTCACGGCGCAAGGTAGTGTTTTGAGAAGAAGAATAATATCCTTCGCTGAATAATAAATATAAAGTGGTGAGCACGGTTTCAAGCCTGTTGCTGATCTCATTCTGAGGAGGCAATGCGATTTCAATTTTTTCACTGCGCAGTTTTTCCTTCGCCCGCGACAAGCGTTTATAAATTGTTTCTTTATTCGTGAGAAATGCGTCGGCAATTTCTTCAACCCCGAAGCCGCATAAAATACTCAGCGATAAACCGATTTGCGCTTCGGTGGAAATGGCAGGATGACAGATCGCAAACATCATTTGCAACTGGCTGTCGTTTATGTTTTTACTGGAGAGGTCAATTTCAATTTCGTTTGTGGGATTCGCATTTTGTTTAACGGATACAGATACTTTATCCGTAAATATTTTATTTCGCTTGATCAGATCGAGCGCTTTATTTTTAGATACTTTATATAACCATGCCGTTGGGTTTTCAGGTAACCCTTTTTGCCCCCATGTTTGTGATGCAATTAAAAATGTTTCACTCACAATATCTTCTGCGATCTCAATGTGTTCGATGCCAAATGTTTTACAGAGTACAGAAATAATTTTCCGGTACTCTGTTCTGAACAAATGCGGTATCAGATCTTTTTCAGTCATGACATATCTCCCTTCAAATAAAGGAAGATTTTATTAATCCATTGGTATCACCATGCGCACTTCCACATTTCCTCCCATGGAAAAGATCGGGCATCCTTTCGAAAGTTCAGCAGCTTCCTCCAGCGATTCGGCTCTGATGATAATATAACCGCCGATCGCTTCTTTGATTTCGACATAGGGCCCGTTTGTAATAACGGTATTGTTTTTCAGAACCTTGCCTTCCGGAGCAAGGCGGTTCCCTGAACTTTCAAGTTTATTTTGCGCAGCCAGGCTGCCCATCCAGTCCTGCCAGGGTTTCATCATGGCCTGTAATTGCTCGGGGGAAGGCTGCACATCGTTCGTGCGGGGTGCATTTCTGAAAACAAGAAGAAATTCGTTCATATAAAATTTTGGTTTTATTGGATTGCTAAAATTAGCTCGGAAAATTATCTCCTTTCTAAAACGAATAGTTGTTTAGAATTTGGACAATTATCCAACTAAATTTATTGAAAAAGCCCTGAATCAATTTAAGATTCAGGGCCGCACTAATCCTTAAATACTGAGATATGAAAAGGGGATAACTTATTTAATTCCGGATGAAAGGGAGTTGACCGACATTTCCATTTTCAGAATCAATGATGCGGATAAAATACATACCCGGGTTTAATTCTTTAGTGGATACTTGTATTGTGTTTTTTCCGCAATTAATTTGAAAAGTCCTGAGCTGCATTCCATTTAAATTAAACAATGCTGCTTTGCAAGATTTGTTTTGCGGATTCAGTAATTCAATCGTCAATTCATCACCCACCGGATTCGGATAAATTGAAAACATACCGTTTATCAATTCTTCTTTAATACCAACTTCCGGCAATTCTTCTAAAGTATTTAAAGTTGTATTTGTAATTACGGGCTGATTATAATCGAAATAAATTGCTGCTGTATTTGTTAATTCTGTGCCGGTTACAGCATCTTCCTTTATTTTTAACCTGAATATAATATGGCCGATACTTCCAAGCGGATCGGAGGCACTATCCGGTAAATTGATATTTTCAAAATGCCATTGCACAATATTTGGAGAAATTAATTCCATTTCATATTGATGTGTTGCCGCAATCATTTCAATTGAAGTAAATTGAAAATCATTATCAATTGTATCAATCACATTAATAAAATTTGCGGGTGCAGTTCCGAGGTTTTGAAATTCAATTGTGTATTCGATCCATTCGGTTTCCGGATCGGTACTTCCATTAATTCCCACACCCTCAGGAGAAGCAGTTTTATGATTCGGATCGTATGATTCAACCACTAATTCATAATCGATCGAATAATTATCAATCGGATTATAGTCTCCTGCAAGAGGTTCTACATTGGCGGTTGTTGTTAATATTTCACCTAAATCCAGATCTTCATCCACATCAAATTGCATTTCAAATAAATAAGTATCACCCGGATCAAGAGGAGGAGTGGACCAGGTAAATGTTGTATCCATATAGGAGTCATAAGGAGTTCCCGTAACATAGGTTAATTCAGAAGGATGCTGCAGATAACCGGTGGCATTAATATCAAATTGATTTCCGTAATTTTTAATATATGCATACATATTTGTGGCTGTGCCGGGTATCACATTATTTTCATCAACATAAATCTGCAAATCAGTTACAGGTGCAGTGTAATCTAACCTGAAGTCGTTATCATAAATTGTATCATCTCCCATGCCGGCATCTATTTCCACAGTGTATAAGGATGGCTCATTTAAATCCCAATAGGCGGGATTTTCCACTTCAATATGATACATTCCGGTTTCATATATCCGAATTAAATATTCTCCCGAATCATTAGTTATCCCATAGTATGGAACAACATCGGAATTTACAATTATATCTTTGAAAAGATGTTCCCCAATATCTCTTATATCATTCCCGTTTTCATCATAGTAAATTTGTCCTGCAATATTTGCCTGAAAGAAATTTCCGGTTGAATCTGCAAGCAATACGATTCCGTTTTGTGTTGGCCAATCAGAATAATCTCCGGTAAAAATCAGCTGATCATTTTGAATATTAAAATCATTAAAAAACATTGGTTCATAATCTGCAAATTCGTCAATTTCCGAAATCATATAGCCTTCAGGTGTATAAAATCGCAATATATATTTCGTACCCGGGTAATTACCTTGTAGAATTAATCCCACAAGGTTCCCGCTGGATAATTCTTCAATTTCAATTATACCATTTATTGAATCGACGTCAGCAAATGGAAAATCTCTTGTCCATAAAATTTCACCATCATAATTTAGTTTTACAAGCTTATCGCTTGTTGTTTCCTCCACTCCTGCAAAAACAATCCCGGTTCCCACATCCTGAATATCTCTGGGATATGAGCCGGGCAATGTTGTTGATGAAATCAAATCACCGGTGAGATCATCAATTATTTCAACTTCGTTTTCAATGCCATAATTATATAGAAATACAAATGATTTATTTTCCTTATTTAATAATTGAAAGCCGTAAGCATCATCTAGTATATAACTATATGACCAAACCGGTTCGCCACTAAAATCAATTTTCGTCACGACATGAAATCGTGAATTGGTTGGTGCAAAAGCATAACCATCCGACAAAATTTCAAATCCATCCTCAAGTTGTATAACATCATTCGTATTAATATCCGTTTCACCCGGAATAGGTTCATAACCAAATTCGGCGGGATCCAAATACATTTCGAATAAAACATCACCTGAGGCATCAAACTTTATCATTCCCTCATATGAAAAAACATATATACTTCCATCTGCAAGGGTAAATATCCGGTCAGGGTAATATATAATTTCTGATTCATAACCCGTGGTCCAGAGTACGTCCCCATCAGGTTCCATTTTCGTTAAATGTACATTTAAAGGCCAGTCGGACGGATGGCTGAGGGTGAGGAGATTTCCATCAACTGATGCGATAGATTTATAAGAAAAACTTGCGCCTTCAGGAAAAATTAGATTTTGAGCCCGCATTTGAAATCCTGAATAAAATAAAAATGCAAAAAGCAGAAAGGAGTGAGAAGTTTTTTCCATAATAGTGTTTTTATAGGTGGATTAATTTAAACTGATATACATGATCTTCACCGATAATTTTCAAAATATATTCACCGGCGGAAATGGTATTATTTAATTCGATTAAATTGGAGTACATGGCACCAGCTTCGACAAGTGAACCGTCAATTGCATTTAATTCGTAGCTGAAATTATTTTTAATCATATTTTCCGGGCAAACATGCAGTATTTCACCATGCCATGGATTCGGGAAAAGCATTAATTTATTTTCCGGAAAATCATTCAGAACTTCAGTTGAGACCAGCACTTCACAGGCTGAACCGGAAATGCTGACCTCCGACAGATCATTTAATACACCCGTGGGGCCGGTAATATTAAATATGATAGTACTGTCGCCTGAAGCGATCATAATCCCTGCAATATTATCTTCAACAACAAAACTTAATTTACCGATTTCACCATAACCGGAATGATTTGCATGTAATGTATTTACAAGTCCTGCATCAATTAAATGAATGGATGCAAAAGCGGTATCTAATTGCAACATTTCTGCTGCATTCCCTATCCATGAGTCATAAAATTTTATGCGCAAAGTTGTAGAATCTATTACTGGTAAACCTTCATAAGAAATGGAAAATTCTAAACCGTAAATATCATCAACGGAAATATCTTCAGTTCCCAACATGATCGGAATTTCATTATAGCCCGGTTCCAAAATAATCCCTGTTGTATTTAGCCAAATTGGTATATCACCGCCATTATTTTTCAAAGTAAAAATTGCATGTGTGTCCGAATAATTTTCAACGATTGCAAGGGTGTCTGTTTCTATTATATCAGAGTCACCATCGCAATTTGCATATTTCGCATTTAAATCTCCATAACTATAAACCCATTCATCTGCAACATCTCCGATCCAATAAATTGAAATGCTGTCGCGCTGAGCACCACTGTATTCATAGAATGCTCCGATTGGAAATAAATCTGTCATATCAACTACGCCGTTGTTATTTGCATCTCCCGGCCAGACGCAATTGTAAATACAACCGGGCATAATGGGAATTGTATCCGACGAAGCAATTAAATATTCATTGAGTTTATCGAGCGAATCCGTTTCAACAGTTCCGCCGAAAATTAAAGGCATGTTGAAATCGAATGCTGATGTTATATGATGCAATCGTGTAGTTTGCTCTTCCGGAAATAACGTTATTTCTGAAATAATATCTCCATCCAAATCAATTGTCATTAATACGGTTCGTGTTCCTGATGGATCATAGTGAATTGTAAGAATTGAAAAAGTATAATCGGCGTTTAAAAAAACATCTTCACCTGTAACCGGATATCCGGGTGAGGGATATAATGTATCAAGTGCAGGAATTAAGTCAAATGGAATTCCGCCATCAATATATCGTGTGAAGAAAATAGCAGATGAATCCCATAAATTACCAACCAATGCAATTCCGGTATCGCCAACAGTATTGACGCCATTCATAATTACCGAATCAATATCCGGCTCATCATAATATACTGAATCGAGGTCGTGCAATATCCAAACATAAGGTTGCATCGTGGGGCCATAGGTTCCGGTAATTACTGCGCCCAAATCATAATACGATTCACAATCGCGTATAATTAAGGCTCTGTTATTCATCGGGTCAGGGAAATTATAAGAAGAAATGATGGGTGCCAATGGCAAATCCCATGAATCCATACAAATTAATTTGCCGGATGAATAACTAAACATCATCATGTTTGTCGTATCGCCTGGGGCAGTATAAATTGTAATACCCGATGAATCTTCAGAAGCATCGGCCCATCCGCCCGAATATTGATAAACTTCACCCGTCTCAGCTTCAAGTTCAACGGCCCAGATAGTGGCATTTGTTTGTGCATAGCCAACGATGCGAACCAATTGGTTCAGCGTGTCGAATGCGATGCTGTTCGGGACCTCCAAGTTTACATCTTTGTTTAATTCTGTTTCCCATACAAGATTACCCGCTCTGTCGAGACAAACTGCCGTAAAGCTGATTGAATCAGATTCACCGCCTTTTATGCAGGCATAAATAAAATCGTATGGGGCCGGGAATACCAGATCGGTAACTTCATCATTGCCTGCCAATCCTCCCGGATATACCCAGGGCGCTGTTTGAGCCTTTAAACCTGCCGCCTGCAGGCAGATGAGCAAGGTGATGAGGATATAATATTTGAAGCGTGTATTCAAAGATTTTGCTTTATGTTACCAAAGGTCGTGTACCAATATCTGGCTGTCAAGAATTTATTTATGTATTTATAATTGGTTATTTTTGGTTGAATATGTTAATTAACGCTGAATATCAGTAACTTAGAATCAAATATGACAGATACTTCTAACCAATACCTCGTTTCCGGATTCTGGGAAATTTACAGTGGTTTGTCGGGAGAAGAGGCGGCCGAATTTGCCGCATTTATCAAATCCGGGGCATTCAGTAAGAACAGGCAATTAGATGCACTGGTAAATACATTTTTGAGAATGCACAAAAAGAAAATTGTTTTATCGCGGGAACTTATATATCGCGAAACATTTCCCGGGAAAAAATATAATCCGCAATTATTCAACAATTATGTGAGTGAATTAAAAAAAATATTGGAAAAATTTCTTGAAATACGATGGATGGATGCACGCCCGCAATTAAAACAACTTGCGCTTGCCGAATCATATTTAAAAATGGGTTTGCTCAGCCGGTATGAAAAATCAAACCCGACTGAAACAGAACAACTATTAATTCAATCTTCACAGGACGAAATGTTTTTTACATTCCGGCTGCAATCGCTGAAGGATGAATTTTTAGCAACGCAGTCGAAGAAAAGAAGATATGACCTGCTCGAACCGGCCTTGTTTTATTTTCGTGAATATTATTTTCTCGAAACCATGCGCATGTATTGCGAACTGATCAACAGGAAAAATTTGCGTTCGCAGGATTTTAGTGAAGCGGATATGCAGTTATTTCTGCAATATTTTCATGACTATAAGAAAGTAAATGAGATCAGCCCATTACTTGAATTGTATTTTATGGTGATTCGCTATTTAAATGATATTGACGATGAACCTGCATACGACCGGTACAAAGAATTACTTGTTCTTCATATTCATTCGCTGCCGCCGAAAATTGCCCGTGAACTGAGTTTATTCGGACAAAATCAATGCGTTAAACATATCAACCTGAGTCATGAAAAATACCTGAAAGAACTGTTTGACTTATATAATCTGATGCTCAGACAACATATTATATACGATGGACCGTATATGACACCGTATACATTTAAAAATTATATAACAGTTGCACTCAGGTTAAAAGCATTTGATGAAGCCATACAATTTGTTGAAACTTCATATTTACGTTTGCATCCTGATCAGCGGCACAATGCACTGCATTATAATCTTGCCGCCATTTATTTTGAAAAGAATGATTTTGAAAAAGCAATGGATGAATTGAATCAAATCCAGATTTCAGATCCGGTTTATTATCTGGATTCAAGAAGTATCCTGCTTAAAATTTATTTTGAAGATGCTGATCTTGAAGCATTGAATTCATTGTATCATTCGGTAAGAGCGTATTTACTGCGCAGCCGGAAATTCCCGAAAAAGCAGGCGGATCTTTACCGGTATTTATTTCTGTTCACAAATAAATTAGCGCAATTGATATTGAAGAAACAATTCCTGGGTACCAATGAATTTAAGACGCAACTCAGGCAATTGGAAGAAAAAGTTAAAGTCAGCTCAATTGCAAATAAAACCTGGTTGCTCGGTAAAATTGATCTTCAAAAGGTAAATTAAATTGCATTGGTGAGTCCCATCATCATCTAAATCTGAATCAATACTTTTCTGTCTTTACCCTTCCGGAAATTATTATCTCCGGACAAGCTGTAAGGAATCAGTTTATTCGAAAAAAATAGTAATTCACTAAGCAGGGAATTTGAAAATAATTCCCCGCTTATTAATTTATTTAATATGCAGCTTTTTGATTAATTGTTTGAAATCAACTCAGGCTCTGGTACAAGTTTTTTTGTGCAAAAGAACCAATCGTAACAAACCATTTCCGATTTATTTTCCATTCTCTCCTTCGCTACTCCGCATGAACCCGGTGGAGGAACAATTACATCTTCGCCCGGTTTCCAGTCAGCTGGTGTTGCAATGGCATATTTATCTGCTGTTTGCATTGCAATAAGAGCCCGCAATAATTCATCAAAATTGCGTCCAAGTGAAAGCGGATAATAAATGATTGCTCTGATTATTCCTTTTGGGTCAATAAAAAACACTGCACGAACTGCCTTGGTTGAACTTTCACCGGGCTGGATCATTCCATATTTTTTAGCGACTGTCATGGTGATATCTTCAATCAAAGGAAATTTCACTTCTATATTTTTCATCCCCTTATATTCGATTTTATCCTTGATCGTGCGCAACCATGCTATATGGCTGTATAAACCATCAACAGATAATCCAACAAGCTGGCAATTTAATTTTTTAAATTCAGCTTCCCGTTTAGCAAACGTCATAAATTCCGAAGTGCATACAGGTGTAAAATCAGCAGGATGGCTGAATAGAATTACCCATTTTCCTTTGTAATCGGACGGGAAATTTATTTCACCCTGCGTTGTAATTGCTTTAAATTCCGGAGCAAGGTCACCAATTCGCGGCATTGCCACCATTACATCAGTCATTTCCATAATATTCATTTAAATGTGAAAATTGAATTCGTTTATTCGAATGTAAATTTCCTGTGAACAACCGGAAAGAATGATGACATCTGCTATTTGAAAAGGAAATATTAAACAAGGAAAGTGAACAGGAGATAAAGAATTATTCGAAATAATCTTTTAAACTTTAAATCGCTTCCATCTGCCGCTTTTCAGATAGGCCCAGCAAAGCCATGCGAGTACCAGCCAGTAAACCAATTCGCTGGTCCATGCAATAGTAAGATTTACGTGGAGAATTTCAATAATTATTAAGATATATATCATGTAAACTACAAGCACGATCAATTCAAGTAAAAGTGAATATTTTGTTGCACCGGTGCCGGTAACAGCCCGGAATAATACGCTGGCAACAGCCATCATTAACAAACAGGCGCCCGTGATACGAACAGGGTTCATCGCCAGCTGAACAATTGCATCGTCGTTTGTAAAAATGCGGATAAATGCCTGCGGGTAAATTTGAATGAATGTAAAAAATCCGACGGAAAATGCAAGCGCAACAATAATTACTTTCTTCAGTAAATCAAATAATTCATCCTGGCGGTTTTGCCCGAGTAAATTACTTACCAGGCTGTTTGTTGCGTTTGCAATACCCCAGGTTGTAACACCGAGAATCATATACACCTCTTTGGCCACATTACTTGCCGCAAGCGATTGCTCACCCATTTTTTCGATCATCAGAAAAAATATCACCCATGTGCCGGTGCTCAATAAATGCTGTAATACAATCGGTCCGGATAATTTTAATCCGCTGGTGACAGATTCCCACTCAAAGTTTTTAAATTTAAATAGTCCGAATTGTTTCCGGTATTTTGAAAAATAGAGATAAAAGAAATTCAATCCGCATGCGGCAGTACTTGAAATCAAAGATGCGAGTCCCGCACCGGCAATTCCCATTTTTGGGAAACCCATTTCTCCGAACACAAGATTGTAATTGAAGAATACATTTACCAATAACATTAAGCATGCACTCCAGGTAATAATTCTGTTGTCGCCGATACTTGTATAAAATCCGAGGAGCGTAAATGCAAATACGGCAAAGAATATTTCGGGCGTCCGGTATTTTAAATAGGTCATTCCTGCTGCATACACTTCCGGTGATGTAAATAAAGGTTTTAATAAATAAGGTATGGCAAACTGAAGAAATAAATAAAGGAAAACAGAAATCCCCATCAAAAACATGAGATTATTATTAAACACTTTTCCGATTGCCTGCGGATTATTTTCTCCGGCCCTGCGGGCAATTAATATCTGAAACCCGACGGATAAACCATAGGGGATCATTGTAATGGTAATATAAATCAATGCTGCAATGCCTGATGCAGCGAGCTCTGTTTCACCAACACGGCCCATAAATGCAACGCCGATCAGACTGATGAAATTATTGAACAGACTGCTCACCATGAGTGGAAAGCTTAAGCGAAGAATCTGACGATATGTAATTTGAACCTGCAATGCAAGTGGAAAGATATAAGTTAAAAGTCAGAACTCGTGTTCATGCGTTACCGTCGTACGGCGGTTCATGTGTTCATATCGTAGCGTCAGCATCCTGATTCCAGACTCCATCATCAAAACCAACCTTTGTCCAAAATATCCTTTGCATGGTAGGTGATGATCATATCTGCGCCGGCTCTTGCGAAAGCATACATATTTTCCATCACTATTTTTTGTTCATCGATCCAGCCTTTTTGCGCAGCTGCTTTTACCATCGAATATTCTCCTGATACATTATAACAAGCCAACGGAAGCAGTGTATTTTGTTTTACTTCTTTTATCACATCGAGGTATGCCAGAGCAGGTTTTACCATCAGCATATCCGCACCCTCTTCAGCATCGGTAATTGCCTCTTTTAATGATTCCCTGCTGTTTCTGAAATCCATCTGATATGTTTTTCTATCGCCGAAACTCGGTGCCGAATCAGCAGCTTCCCTGAAAGGGCCATAATACCCGGAAGCAAATTTTACCGAGTAGCTCAAAATCGCCGTATTTGTTTTTCCGTTTTCGTCCAGCACATCCCTGATCGCTCCAACACGGCCATCCATCATATCGCTTGGTGCCACAATGTCTGCACCCGCTTCAGCATGCATCAGTGCCATCCTGGCAAGAATATCAAGTGTTTCATCATTGGCAATTTCGTGGCCGTGCAATACACCGCAATGCCCGTGATCCGTATATGCGCAAAGGCAAACATCGGTGATGATCAGAATTTCATTACCAAATTCTGCACGCAGCAGCCTTACTGCATTCGCAACGGCATTTGCAAAATCGTAGGAAGAGCTGGCTATTGCATCTTTTGTTTCACCCACTCCGAAGATCAGAAATTTGTTGAGTCCGAGCCTCAGGCAATCCTGCACTTCCTTCACTAGCATATCGGGGGAAAGATGATAAATACCCGGCATGGCTGATATTTCATGGCGAATGCCCTGTCCATGCATTACAAAAACAGGATATATGAACATGTTTTTACTGAGCCTTGTCTCGGCAACCATTTCCCGCATGATCGGGTTTACACGTAATCTTCTTGGTCTGTTGATCATAATTAAAAGTAGTCTGCAAAGGTAAGGCTTCAGCTCCGTGAAAACTGCCGCGGATGTGCAAATTAATTATATGTATGTCCGGGTTCTGCCTTTTAAAATTCACAACTGCGCCGGCAGTACTGCAGCGGAATTCCTGCATCAAAAAAATACAGGTATTTTTACGGCAGGATATGTACGAATTCACAGACAAAGCTTTCAGCAAAGATTTTACGAAGCATTGCACTTTGTTGCTTCAATTGGAGGAGCAACAGTTTTCCTATGCGATCTATGAAAAAAGAACAGGGAGGCTGCAGGTTTTAAAAACGGTATCGATCAGCGGCAGCGGGGGATATATGAATAAACTGAAAGTGGCACTCACGAGTGAAGATTTATTGCATGTCGCTTTCCAGGAAATCAGGATCGCTTTTGCACAATCGCCGTTTACTTTAATTCCAAGATCGATGTACGAGGAGCAATTAAACAAAAAATATCTTGCATTCACAGCACCGGTAGAAGAAGATGATGAAATTTTAGTGAATCATATCCGCAGCTTGTTTATCAAAAATATTTTTTCGGTAGAGGGAGATGAGATGGAATACCTCAGGGAAGTATTTGATAAGCCGAAATTTTTTCATATCTCTTCAGCTTTGCTCGAATCGATTTTGCAGAATAAAGATGAATTGAATCCACAGCAATTACTAATCGACATCAAACAAAACCTCATGCATCTCATGTATTTTGAAAATGGGGAATTTAAATTTTTGAATCAGTTCAGGTTTACAAATAAAGATGATTTTTTATATTTTGTTTTGTTGGTTGCTGATCAGTTTCAAATCGACAGAACGAGTTGCGATATGAAATTATCGGGTGAGATCATGCCGGATGCGCAATTGTTTTCAGAAATATGGAAATTTTTTAAAACCATTTCATTTTTGCCTCTTAATGAAAATATTGTTTTACCTGCAGAATTAAATGACAAGCCCATGCATTTTTATAACAGTTTATTCAGCCTTGATTTATGCGAGTGATCGGCGGCACGTTAAAAGGGAGAAGATTCAATCCCCCGAATAATTTACCGGCCAGGCCAACGACTGATTTTGCGAAGGAAGGACTATTTAATATTCTGAATAACCATTTTGATTTTGATGAAATTTCTTTCCTTGATTTATTTGCCGGTACCGGCAGCCTTGATTATGAAATGGCAAGCCGCGGTTGTGAAGATATTATTAGTGTGGAGAAGGATGGAAGAAGTGTTGAATTCATAAAGAAAACTGCTGCTGCATACAATATTGAAATCAATGTGATGCGTATGGATGTATTTGAATATATCCGTTCAACCAGTAAAAAATTTGATATCATTTTTGCGGGCCCTCCTTATCCGCTTGAAAATATTCCCGAACTGCCTGTTGAAGTATTTGAAATGCAACTTTTAAAACCGGGTGGCTGGTTTATTCTTGAAACAAATCCCAAGCATACATTCGACGATCATCCTTTTTTCAGGGAAAAAAGAAATTACGGAACTACGATATTTCATATATTTGAATACAAAGAAATTCAGGATGAAAAAATATGATGTTCTGGATATTGCGATTAAAATACTCGGCCTCAGCCTGGTGCCAAATGCCATCTATTGGATAGGAGAGGTAATTATTCTGATTCCGGTTTCAAATATACCGGGAGATGGCGTGGGGTTTGACAACCTTTCTTTTTTCAGTTATCTGGTTGGTGCGGTTTTCTATTTGATTCCAATCTCTGTTTTTCTTTTTGGTACGAAATGGATCCTGACTAAAATTTTAAAACTGCATCAGGAAGATCCTGAAGTGGATATTTCAATCAATAGAAGTGCATTTATTGAAATTGCACTGGTGATTATAGGAGGCATTACATTGATAAAAAATATTCCCGGCTTTATTACACTCACAATACAACGCATTCAGATCAATAAACTCGATATTGATATGCCGGATAATACATTTCAAAATAGCTGGATATACAGGGATGGCAGTGAAATACTGCTTGCAATTCTGTTCATCGTGTATGCCAAACCGCTCGGACAATTTTTTGCAAAACGTGCGGCAAAATCAAATACTACTATTTTACCAAACGAATAATTTATGAAGCGCATTGCAATTTTTCCAGGTTCATTCGACCCCATCACAAATGGCCATATTGATATTATTCAGCGTACAATTCCGTTATTCGACCAGATCATTATTGCGATCGGAATAAATTCTCAAAAGCAATACTTATTCAGCATTGAACAACGCATGAACTGGCTGCATGAAATATTTTCGGGAAATGAGAAAATCATGATTTCAAATTATACGGGATTAACAGTTGATTTTTGCCGGTCGGTGAATGCAAATTTTATTTTACGAGGCCTGCGCAATGCGATTGATTTTGAATATGAAAAAACAATTGCTGCAGTAAACCGCTCAATGTTTCAGGATATTGAAACAATATTTATTCCGACAGCCCCGGAATTATCACATATCAGTTCGACAATTGTGAGAGAGCTGATAAAATACAACGGAAATTACGGGCATCTCGTGCCTTCCTGTGTTTCGCGGGATGTGAAGTACACATAATTTTTTGATAAGTCATTATCCCTGTTGCATTACTTCAACACCTGTTTTAATTACTTCTGAAATATTGGCGTAAGTTTTATTCAACTTATCTGCCAGTTGATCAACATGTACCCATCGCACAATTTCAATTCCTTCTTCAGCCTGCGGTATTAAAGTTGATTTATCTTCTGTGAGCATTAAATACCAATGTGTCACCTTTAATATTTTCACATTATTTTCGAGGCGGTAGGTATGCCAGGATTTCGTCAGTTTTTTTAATATCCGCAGTTTTTGAACTCCTGTTTCTTCAGAAACTTCACGCATTGCTGCAATTTTCTTTTTTTCGCCCGGATCCAGTTTCCCTTTCGGCAGGTCCCACATTTGTCGTCTGAAAATCATCAGCAATTCTCCATTCTGATTAAACACAACTCCACCTGCGGCTTTAATTTTTTTATAATCCGCAAATAAAATTTTTCTGATTTGCTTCGCATCTTCTCCGAAAATTGTAAGGCTTTGCAAATGTGCACCGTTTTCGATCAGCATGATTGCTTTATCGATCTCTTTCCGCTGTGTAAAATAAAAAACCGGATTCCTTTCGTCATGCACATCAAGCACATCGATTTTATTTCCTTCCTTTAAAATTACCGGGACCTCGTTGATGAAAATTTTATACATTTGAGCCATGCTCTTTAATGATTCTTATGCAATTGAATTCGCCGGCAAGTTACTAAATATCGGTTCTATAAAATTGCGCCCGGAAAATCCTTTTACCTGGGCAAGCGGATGGCGGTCACCAATTTATTGCGATAACAGGCTCACACTTTCCTATCCTGAAATCAGAAACTGGATCAAGGAAAAACTTGCAGCGGGTATCAGTGAACAATTTGCCGGTGCCGAAATAATTGCCGGTGTTGCAACTGCCGGTATACCGCATGGTGCTTTGGTTGCCGATGCCTTAAATCTTCCATTTATTTATGTGCGCAGTGAAGCAAAAAAACACGGACTGTCGAATCAGATAGAAGGCAAATTGGAAGCCGGAAAAAAAGTTGTGGTGATTGAAGATCTGCTGAGCACGGGAGGAAGCAGTTTGACTGCGGTGCATGCTTTGCGCAATGCCGGAGCAGAAGTGAGCGGATTGGTAGCATTATTTACATATGCATTTGATATTGCCCAAAATGCGTTTGATGAAGCTGCCTGTAAATTTTTTACGATCAGTGATTACCCTTCATTAATTACTTATGCAATTCAAAATAACCTGATAGATAATCAAACAAAATTGCTGCTGGAAGAGTGGCGGAAAAATCCCGCAGTATGGATGCAGAATTAATTTCATTTGGTATTACAGGTTTTCTTTCAGGCCTTGCAGGCGCCGCAATAAATACTTTCTTTTCCTTTCGGGCTTTGCGTTCCAGGTTAAACGGATCGAGCACTGGAAATACATTTCAAAATTATTTGCAGCAGCAATTCACTGCACAGCAAAATTCTTCCGGCATCAACGAGACCGACCGGATCAAATCGGATATACTCGCATTGTTCGATAATTTCATGGCGCATCAGCTTACAGTTAAAATGCCGGTGCTGAATATGTTTATGGATGATAAACTGATTGCGGAAATTCGACTCGTATTTCACGACGAAATGGAATCACAACTTCCTGCACTCATGCAGAAAAATCTGCTGCATGAAAAAACAATTTCTTCCATTTCCACACTTCTTCAAACTGCAATAAAAAAATACATCATTCAATCCCGCAGCAGGATTTTTATTTTTATATTTTATGGCGGGCTTGCAGGATCCGGTATTGGTTTACTTGCAGGCATATTCCTGAAATAAAAAAGTCCGCCGTTGGGCGGACTCCTTATTAATTGCTTGATTATACTTAGCGCAGTAAAACTACAGTTGATGTTTTTGAAATCGGTTCACCAAACTGATTTAATCCGTTCACATGAACAATATAGGTTCCTATTTCCTGTTCAATTCCTTTATATGTTCCATCCCATCCTAAATTCGGATCAACGGTTGCATATAATTCTGCACCCCAGCGGTTGAAGATTGCAAAATCTGTAACTTGTCCTCCAACTCCAACAAATAAAGGTCTGTAAGTATCATTCATGCCGTCGGCATTCGGCGTAAATGCTGTAGGAGGCACAATATCATTTTCTTCAATCACAAATACCCACATTGAATCGGTTGCGGTACATCCGTTTGCATCCGTTCCTGTTACTGTATACATGATGGTATCTTCCGCATAGCAGGTAGGATTCGCTGAAGTAGCATCCGACAACCAGGTATCAGGTGACCAAACATAAGATACACCGCCGGATGCGCCTAATTCGGTAAAGCCACCCAATTGCATGATCAAATCTTCACCGGCATCGATTACAGGATCCGGATATAAATATGCCCACACATCATCGGTATCGCTGCAACCCAAGGCACTGAAAGCAACCATTTGATAATAAGCATTTGTAGGTGGTGCCATCACGGTTGGATCTTCCAATGTGGGATCATCAAGATAAACTGGAGGGATCCAGTTATATGTAGCACCGCCACTTCCATCGAGTTGAACATTCTGACCGCGGCATACATACACATCCGGGCCAGCATTTGCAACAGGGGTAGCTTCTATAATGATTACGGCAGAATCGTTACCTGTTGAGCAATAGTTTGGGCCTTCATTTTTGATAGTATAGGTACCGGGCAAAGATGCTGAAAGATCGATAACACCAGTTAAACTGTCGATCGCCAAACCGTCGGGTGTTGCTGTGAAAACACCTGCAACTGCTCCTGGTTCAAATACCGGTGCGATATCATCTTCATACTGACAAAATACGGTGTCGCCGGGTGTTATCTGATAACTGAAAGCAAGTGCCTGTGAAACTTTATCGATCGCATAACGGAACATGTTCATCCGCACATTGAAGCATTCAGGAGAAGGAGTATGCCAGCCGGTGGTGGTCATACCACCCACAAGCACATAACCTGCTCCCCAGGCTTTTTCTGAAAGTACTGAACCAAGATCACCCATAATAATATCTGAAACACCACCGCCACTCACGGAAGAGTGTGCGAAATATGTTCCCGACCAGGATAAACCAACAGGTGTGAAAGGTCCGTTAAAGATCGGATGTGTCGGGTCGATCGCATCGCCAACCCAGCTATAAACAGGATAATTTATCGTAACACCTCCGAAACCACAATCGATATCACCTCCATAATTCGGAGCTGCATTCATAAATATGGCTCCACCGTTGTTTACCCAGTCTTCAATAATTGTGATATTATCATCAATAAAATTCTTCATTGGAATTGCATGGTCATCACCGCCTTCCATAAACACAAATAATGTTGTCGGGCTGAAAACCACAGCCGGGTCGGCTGTGCTATAATATGCATCTGAAAACGGTTTATCCGGACACATATTTTCCATGTCGGAAATATTTGTGTTCAGGATCGGAGCCCATGTCCATGGTTCAGGAGGAGTTCTCCTGATGTAGTAAACATCTGTAGCCTGCCCATTCAGATCAATAATTGAAAAGAAACCTCCTAAAAGTATAAGTAATTTGAGGAGGGAGGAAGAAGTTTTTTTCATTTCGTTGACTTTGTGGTGTAAAAAAATATACCTCTGGGTATTTGGAATTAAAGCTAAGGCATTTCCTGATAATTACTAAATAATCCTTACCTTTTTTTACACATTTATGAAGCAGGAGATGTTCTTAACTGCCCAAATTGTCAAATACTTATAAGAAGTGTGAAAATTAAAAAGCCGGAAGGTTAATTTCCGGCTTTTTTGAAATGATTTAATATTTACTGGGCAAGTATTGTTTTGAACAATGCTTCCAGTTTCATCGATCTGTTTTCAAAATAATTATTCCAGTCTACTACCGACCATACGCCTTCAACAGATGTTGCCTGTGGGCTCACAAATAATTTGTTTTCTGCAAAATTGCCTCTGAAAATTACGTTCTGATCAGTTGCACTTTTACAAAATGCCTGCAATTGCTCTTCTGTTTTGAATCCGCATTTTGAAATATCCACCACATACACTTCGGCGAGGGCCTGAGCAGCCGGCAGGTTGATTACGAAATGTTCATTTATACTTGCCTGAACAGGGTCAAAGGAAATTTTTACAGATGCCTGTGAGGAGAAGATGCCGCTGATAAGTAAAACGGCAAATAAGATTCTTTTCATGATCAGAAATTTAGTTGATGTTAAAGATACAAAAATTTTCAAAAAAGGAATCAGCAAAAGATTGTTATTTCGCAACTACAAAGCTGCGGTTCATTGTTCCCTGTTCACCGGCGATCTGGACAAAATAAATTCCATTCGGATAGTTTGCCACGGATATTTCAAGGGATGAAGTTTGCATTTCAAATTGTGAGAGCACACTACCTGAAACATTTATGATTTTTACTGTTTGCCCCGGGCCAAAATTCCCCTTTATTGAAATTGTAATCCTTTCTTTTGCAGGATTGGGAAAGATGGTAAATTGGTTTTCATTCTGAATTGCAGATATCCCGTCAGGAATTGTTTTTTCGAAGATCTGTATTCCGCCCCTGATATTGCCTGTTAAAAAATCGGGTTTATTATCCCCGTCAATATCCGAGCGCATTACCGAAATAAATGTACCTGAAGGAAAATCAAGATAATTTGTATCTGCTTCATAAAATTCTCCGAGCAATGCATCTTCGATCTCATTAAATAAATAAATTTTTCCGCTTTGCGATCCGACGAGTAAATTGATCGAATCATTTTCATTTTTAAAAAAGAATGGTTTGCTGTATCCTGTAACATAACCCGGATCACGTACATCCACTCCTCCGAATATTTCATTTTCCAAATTGAAAACCGGATCTGAAACAGTTCCCGTATTGTGGTAATAATTTAAATTTCCATTCATTTCTCCGATCACCATATCCAGCTTTCCATCTGCATCCATATCAAACAGGCAGGGTGCCGAATTTTGTCCGACATCAATTCCCTGGTATGCAAAAACCGGATCTGCAAAACTTGCCTCAGCAGTCGGGCCGGATAAATTTTCAAGATAGATAATTGTGCCGTCGTAAGTGCCGCAAAATAAATCCGCATCTCCGTCATCATCAGCATCTGCAAAAAATGGTGTAAGCTGATTTAACGGATAGGTATCCAGGCCTCCGAAATTTTTGGTTACAAAACGAAATGCCGGTGCAGAGGCAGTGCCGATATTTTCATACAACCATAAACCATGATGAAATATCTGATCATGCCCATATGTATTATTCACACCGATCACAATATCCTGCAGGCCATCCTGATTATAATCAAAATACACGGGTGATGAATAATTACCCGCATCCACCATACTGCTTACCAAAAATGTATCGGCAAAAAAGTCGAAATCAAATGTATCGTTGGTATTTAAATTTTTATAGAGCCAGATATTGTCTGTATTTAATCCGAGTAAATCGTCGTTTGGTGTTGCGATAAGATCTTTGTCGCCGTCATCATCGGCATCAATTAAATACATACCCGGAAAATCGGGCGCATAATAACTCAGTGTATTGGAAGGAAATAATGTGTCTTTTGAAACCATTTCTGCAAATTCATTATCTCCGCCGTTTAGATAATACACAAGATTATTGCATGAATTATCGCCCAGAATTAAATCTTTATCACCGTCTCCGTCTTTATCAAATGTGAGCGAAGTGGATCCGGTATGTAGTTCTCTTGCCATCACATTATCGGGCCCCCCTTTACAAACAATTCCAAGATCACCACCTCCGCAGGAAAATCCTTCATATAACATTCCCCAGCAATATTCCACAAGATCATATTTCAAACTATCGCAGGAATAACCTGATTCAAATGAAATATTTTTATAATAACGGATGGTGGTATTTGAAACCGAAAAAGATAGAATATCCAGATCTCCGTCACCATCAATATCATCAATGGAAGGAATATCCGTTCTGCTCGTATAAATAGCAACATCGGTTTCTGAATCCTCATCGTAATAGGTAATGCGTTCTTTTTGCAGAACAAAGCTGAGGTTCCCGTCTGTTAAAACACCTTTGAATACTTTTGTTGAACCGATATAATATGTGAATATATCCGGCAATCCATCACAATTAAAATCACGCAGCAAAGCCCAGTCTGTCATTAAAGGAAACGCAGATTGATATTCCGGAGCATAGGTATAAATACCATCACCGCTATTCAACAAAGTGATCCATGTATTACTTGCTCTTTCAAAAATAAACAGGTCTGATTTCCCGTCACCATTAAAATCATTTTCAGAAAATTGTGCAGCATTCATGCCGCCGGCGAGTGCTGCAGATAATTCGTAAGCACCATTGTAAAACGGGATATCATGTTGTGGCTGAAACTGACAATAAGAAAATATATGCAGCAGCATTAAAATACAAACGGATACTATGTTTCTTATTAACCTCAATATGTATTTTTTATAAATTTTGCGGTGAATATCCTGTTTGAAGAATTGCTTGTGCATCTTAGAAAATACATTCCATTTTCAAGGTCCTGTAATTGAAAGGTATACATATCGAGGCCGGTTAAATGCATTGTTTGTATGATGCGGCCTGTGATATCACAGATCAGGGCATGATCCATTTTATGTAAGCCGGGATATTCAACGGTTATCTGATCTTGTGCCGGATCCGGATAAACAGAAATTTGTTCATTAACAAATGTGTCGTTCACGCCGACAGTTGTTTCATCTCTGTATAATGTAACACCGCCTCTTTCGTTGCCGGTGATCATTTCATTTACGCCGTCTCCCGTAATATCTGAAAAGCGCACTATTGAAAAACTGCCTTCATCAATTTCATTAAATGCCGAAGTGATTTTTGTAAATGCACCTGTAAAATCAGCAGTGGGAATATATTTATAGATCGTTCCTTCTTCGCATCCAACATATAATTCATAATCCCCCGCATCATTGCGGATGAATTCCGGCACACTGTGGCCTGTAAGTACGCCGGTTTTGCGCACATCCACATTTCCCCAGAATTCATTTTGCAGGGTGAAGATCGGTTCTTCGGCGGTGCCGGTATTTTCATAATAATTCAGGTTGCCGTTTTTTTCACCGATGATCAGATCAACCAGACCATCTGCATTTATATCAACAAACTCCGGAGTGGAATTCTGACCGGGATCAATGCCCTGATAATTTGCTGCTGCAAGAATAAATTCTGCAGGCCCGGAAGCCGGTGCAATATTTTTGAAAAAATGCACGGCACCTTCTTCTTCACCGATCAGCATGTCTGCATCACCATCGTTATCCAGATCGGCAAATGCCGGGCAAAGGGATTTAAATCCGTAAATTGAAATATTTTCAAAGTCCCGTGTAATTAATGTGAATGCAGGCTCACCGGCAGTTCCGGTATTTTCATATAAAGCTATCTTACCGATATAATCACCGGAAAGATAATATCCTTTGTCGCCGATAAATAAATCCTGCAGACCGTCATAATTATAATCGAAGAAAACAGGTAATGCCTGATCGCCCACATCAATCATATCGCTCACAAACTGCGAATCCGTTTCAAAATCAAAAATTACCGTATCATCAACAGAAACATTTTTATAATACCATACATTTTTAAAATTCTCACTGAGGTTTGCATTGTTTGGTGAAACAATCATATCTTTTTTTGCATCATTATTCAGGTCGATATAAAAGGCTGCAGGAAAAATTTGTACATCATATGGCAATGTATAGTAGGGGAAAGTGGTATCCTGCGCAACAATATTTGCAAAATCCTTATCGCCACCGTTTAAAAGAAAATTTAAATTGCCGAATGCGAGATCTCCCAGCACCAGATCCATATCTTCATCCCCATCCTGATCAAAGATCATAAATGTTGATCCGGCATGCACGCCATCTCTCGAAGTGGTTACACCTTTGCATTCATAATTTAATTCCACAGCATAATTAATTCCGCTTTCATAAAAATTTCCCCAGCAGGAATTTACATGTTCGAGATCCCATACGCCGCAATCCAATCCTTTTTCAATTTGCTGATTTTCGAAATAATCAACAATGCCGCCTGCAATATTAAATGTGAGCACATCCGGATCGCCGTCAAAATTCACATCTGCAAATCCCGGTACATCAATATATCCCACACCAAGATCGAACGTAAATCCCGCTTCCGAAAATTGCATTTTAGAAATATCTTCTGCATATGAAATTGAAAATCCGTCGTAAGATGCGAGATAGGATTTAATGCCGATATCGTAAGACGTTAAAATATCTTCAATACCATCACAATTATAATCCATTAAAACGGCCCAGTTTTCAAGCGGCGGAAAATTATGCTGATATCCCTGCCAATAGAAATAGTCAATTTCATCAGCTGTTCCTTCATTTATAAATGTGAGCACTTTATTTCCCGTTCGGTCGAAAATAAAAAGATCCTGTATGCCGTCACGATTTAAATCAGTTGCTGAAAATTGCGGTGCATTTAATCCGCCGGCAAATGGATATTTTAATTCCTGCACACCCTGAACCACTTTCGTCTGATAATCGTAAGTATAATTTTGGGAAACGCAAATTTGCAATGTGAGAAAAGTAACAGCAGTGAGGAAAATGGCAGCGGTTCTGATATACATAACAGGAGTTAAAGATACATTTTAAAGCGCAAGAGAACTGAGGACGGAAGGAATTTTACCTGTTTGTGAAGAAGCAATAAATCGTTTGGCACAGTATTGTATTATATAAGGTTAGTTATTTCAAATTTTAGTATTTAACAATTAAACAAGCGAGCTATGAAAGCTGTAAAACATTTACACATTCTATGCGCAGAGGGCTCGCAACTTCAGGGGCCCGGCCGCATAAGCAAACCAGATCCTTCTCAAACAGGGATGCAAAGAGAATTAATTACAATTCAGAAACCGGCGCCGAAAAATAATTAACCATTCAGATCAGAAAGGATAACCGATAGCAAGGTTGAGAGAAACCTTCTTCTTTGGGATTTCAAAACCGATACTTTCATAATAGTCCAGGTATTCCTGACCGTAAGGTCCGTCGAGTGCGGGATCATAAAGCGGATATGCGGCATCGAGCCGGATAACAAAATAACTCAGGTCGAGCCGCAGTCCGATACCTGGCCCAACCGACATCTGTTTTAAAAAATCCCAGGTGATATTTGCGTGCTGCCGGTACGGATCAGGTTTTAATGTCCATGTATTTCCGAAATCGCAAAATAATGCGCCTTTTATCGGGTTGAAAATATCAAAGCGGTATTCCGTACTGAATTCAATTTTCATATCAGCAACCTGATCTATTCTGAATCCTGTGGTTGTATCATAATCAACAAATGCACCCGGACCTAATTTTCGGACTGTAAATGCACGCACACTATATGCACCACCCGCAAAAAATTGTTTTACATACGGAATTACGGTTGTGTTGATAATCGTACTGTCGTTTCCGAATTTCCACGGATCTGCAAAACCCGCCGCAACCCGGAATACGAGTTGATTTGATTTATTGAACGTGAAATAATTTCTGAAATCACCGTCTACTTTTAAAAAATCAGAAAAGGGTAAATTCACTTCACCCGAAGCACGTAAATATTTATCCCATTTGTGAATTCCTTCTGCCTGTGAATTAAAAATAAATGTATAGCCGTACCCGGTAATTACCTGTTCTTCAAAGCTCTGGCGCAAAAGCGGGTTTTTATCCAGTTCAGCTTTAAAATCATCTGAAATACGCGGCACCCGCACAATATTCACGGATGGGACAGGAAATTTAAAAATATGTTGTTTTTTTCTTGTGTTCTCGTACACTGAAATTGCATATTCGAACGTGGTGCTGTATAAAGTAAAATCATTGATCTGATCGATATAATTAAAATTCAAAGCCATATTTGTTTGCGGATAATATCGTTTCGGTACTTCCACTTTAAATGGCCATCCGAGTTGCGGGATTGATAAAGTAATGCCTGCATTCAATTCCGACGTATTGATGTAAACAAGATCGCCTAATTGCGTTTCGATACCCCCTTTGATATTTATTTTGATCTGGTCGAGCGTGTGAAATAAATTTCTTTGTGTATAGGAAAAATTGACGGAATTACCGAGCAGATAATCTGCCGTGGTATTCGCATTTAATTCTGCAGAAAAACTGCGGATCTCCGCCGGCTCCAGTTTAATGATCAGATCGAGATAGCGCAGGAATGCAGTTGAATCATAATTTTCTGTTGCCTGAACCGAAACAAATTTAAAAATACCCACGCTTGAAAATGCGCCCACTGTTTTCTGTATCAATGAATCGGAATAATAATTTTCCGGATTAATGAATATATTATTTCCCATGGCTTTGGGATTGTAAGTATTTTTATTTCCGGTATAATAATAATCCGAACGCAGTTTGTTTCGTTTTACTTTTTTAAGCTTGCCTTTTGAATTGATGTACATCGCTTTCCCCGTTGTGGTGTCGCGGCTCACATATGTTTTTAATAATTCTACTTCTTCATCACTGAAATGTTTATCCTTTAATGATTCAAGCATTGCCTTCGCGGTAGTTGAGGTGTCGGCGACAATATAGGAGCGCAGTAATTTTGTTTGATCTACCCGCCTGATCTTCGTACTGTCGGTATAATGAAATAATCTTTCAGGCAATTCATTTTCACGGTAGTCGCGTGATGCATTCGGATATACATAAATTGCCTTGATCTTATAAGGATGATGAACTGTATCTCCCGCAGGCATACTTATTTTCACATAAATATCGAGTGAATCGGTACCGGAAGAAGTATCCACTTCGAAATAAATATATTCTTTCTGGAATTTATAATAACCGATATCACGTAAATTATTGGTGATCCTGTTGCGTTCGGATTTTAATAACTCAACATCGATCGGCGCACCCGTTTTCAGTTGACTGGGTGTTTGGATCTGCGCAATTCTTTTTGATAAAAGTTTATCTGAAATAACATATTCTACCGCATGCATTTTATACAAACTGTTTAATTGCACCGAATAAATTACTTCGGCATTTTTTTTATCCTGGTTTAATACCACACGATAATCTGAACTTGCGTGAAAAAAGCCGCGGTTATATAAATAATTGCTGATGCGGATATTCGTATCATCGATCAGCGTTGAATCGATAAACTGCGGTTCTTTTCCAACATTCGTGCGGAGCCAGACGCGAAATTTACTGTTGTAATTTGCGATCGGTTTGATTTTCCGCAGAAGGGTGTCGTAATCGAAAACAAAAAAGAAGCGTGTATCATATTTTTCCTGATAGCGGATATAATCATCAAATCCCCTTTCACCGAGCATATATAAGGATGTTTTTACAGGGAAGAGGCCAAAGAGTTTATCATTTGTGCGCAATTTATTCAGATCGACCAATTCTTTTTCCAGTTTCGAAGAATCAACTCCGGCAGGAACCGAATCAAGAAAATCAACTGAACTTGTTTCGTAGAGATATTCATTTTCTTTCAGATATTTGGTAGCATTGCAGCTGCTGAGTGCAGGCAGTAAAAAACCTGCAGCAATCAGAAACAGAAAGAACCGATCGATATGATTACGAATGCGCAACTGAAACACCTCCAAAGTCTTAAACTTAAAAAATATCGCCAAAATTATGCTGAATTTATCATCGAAGGGGATAAATTAATCACAGAAGCGCTGTTGGAAGATGTGCAATTGAAACTTATTTGTGCAACGAAACAATGGATAAGCCTGCATCAGCATGCCATTGCATCAACAACGCAGGTGGAGGAAGTAACGGAGAAACAACTTGAAAAAATTTCAAATCTCAGTACGGCACCGGAGGTAATTGCGATTGCTCCCGCTGCAAAAAATGTTTTTGATCCTGCTGTATATCGCAATCAATGGATACTTGCACTTGATGAAATAAATGATCCGGGAAACCTGGGTACGATCATTCGCTCGGCTGATTGGTTTGGAATTCAATTGATACTTTGTTCAACGCATTGCGTTGAATTATATAATCCGAAAACGGTGCAGGCTTCAATGGGATCGATTTTCAGAGTGAAATTAATGTATGGTGATTTACAAAGCATGCTGATGAAATCAAATCTCAAAAAATATGCTGCCACATTATCCGGGAAAAAAATAAATCAGGTGCAGTTTGAAGATGCGGGCATTCTGGTCATCGGAAGTGAATCGCACGGCATAAGAAATGAAATTCTGCAATTATGTGATACCGAAATTACAATCCCCAAAAAAGGAAAAGCAGAATCTCTCAATGCCGCTGTTGCAACATCAGTAATCTTGTCCAAAATTATTTCCGATTGAATTATTGCATTTCCTTCTCCCTTCTTCTTTCTCACTTCCTGTTCCCTTCTTCCGGTTTCTCATACATCCATGGATCTTCGCCTTTATGATGCGGGTCGTAATCAGGTGGTTTTTTTAATGTGCGTGTAAACACGATTTTCTTATAATGCCAATACCCTTTTTTAAATTCAAATCCCACATACGTGCCATCCGGAATATATGTGAAATAAATTCCTTCCGACATTGGATTTTCGGGCCGCATATAACTGATCACAATTTTTTTCTCGTCGGGATCGTAATTCATCACGGATGCAGCATCTTCTTTATATTCAATTACAATACGTGTTTTCGGATCCGGATTTTTTTCAAATAAAAATAAAGGCTTGCCGAAAACAGGTTCGCCGAACTGATTAAAACTTAATACTTCACAGATCTTTTTATTGCTGAACATATCATTTCCATCCCACCCGAACAATAAATAATAAGTATCCTTTTTATATTTTTTCTTGACGATATTATAATAAATACATCCGTACCAGCTGTTCTTCGTAAGCACTGTATCCATTTCATGCGGAATGAACATGCTCATATCAATAAGCGGATACATTTTTAATGCCGGTGAATTCATTTGAATGGTTCCGTAATAATGATAGGTGCGGTCTTTCATCGTGAGTTGCCATGTAACGATCCTGAAATTATTTTCCTGTTCTTTTATAATCGAAAAAGCCTGTATCGAATCAAACGGATAATAAAATGAATTTTCGACTTTGAGTGCCTGGACAAACATTTTTAAAAATTTCACGCACGCCTGCTCGCGGGTATCCCAGCTCGCACTTTGCACCATCGAATCGCCGAGCCATTGCAGTGTATCTTCATATTGTTGCAGGCGCATCAGATTTTCGGGACTGATGGTCCCGGAATTTTTTTGCGCTGTTGCAGCAAACGCGGTAAAAATGAAAATGGAAAGGAAACAGCTTTTTATCATAAAAAAAATGCCCGGGCTCAAAGCTCAGGCATATAAATGTAAATTCTCTTTGTTTTATTGTGCGAAAGGATGTGAATAGTATAGCCAACGCAACAATTACATCCGCTCAATAACAATCGCACTTGCGCCACCGCCGCCGTTACAAATGCCGGCACAACCATAGCGTGCATTATTATTTTGCAGCGCACTCAGCAATGTGATCGTAATTCTGGCACCCGAACATCCGATCGGATGGCCGATGGAAACGCCGCCACCATAAATATTCGTCTTATCGTGGCTCAGGCCCATATCTTTCATATTTGCTAATGCCACAACGGAGAAAGCTTCATTGATCTCGAAATAATCGATATCGGAAATTTTCAATCCTGCAAGCTCGATTGCCTTCGGCATTGCTTTGGCCGGGGTTGTAGTGAACCATTCGGGAGTTTGCTGCGCATCCGCAAAAGCCAGAATCTTAGCGAGCGGTTTAATTCCCATTGCCTCGGCACGTTCTTTACTCATCAATACAACGGCAGCAGCACCATCATTCAGATTGCTGGCATTTGCAGCTGTAATTGTTCCGTCTTTTTCAAAAGCCGGTGCCAGTGTAGGCACTTTGTCGAATTTCACCTTTGTATAATCTTCGTCTTCATTCACAACGATCGGGTCGCCTTTTTTCTGCGGAATCGAAACGGGAACCACTTCATTTTTAAATGCCCCTGTTTTCCAGGCTTCGGCAGCACGCTTATAACTGGCAATCGCATAATTGTCCTGATCCTCGCGGCTGAAATGATATTCTCTTGCACATGTTTCCCCGCAGGAGCCCATGTGTTTATTGCCATAGGGGTCCCAGAGTCCGTCTTTGATCACCCCGTCCACAACTTCCGAATTTCCAAGCTTTGCACCCCAGCGTTCTTTCGTGAGATAATAAGGTGTATTGCTCATGCTTTCCATTCCGCCGGCAACAACGATATCGTTGGTTCCAAGCATAATGGATTGTGCACCGATCATGATTGCCTTCATGCCGGAAGCACATACTTTATTAATTGTTGTGGATGGTGTTGAATCCGGGAGACCGGCTGCCAGCATCGCCTGTGTAACGGGAGCCTGGCCGATATTCGCCGACAAAACATTGCCCATATACACTTCCTGAACATCAGAGAATTTAATTCCCGACCGCTCAATGGCTGCTTTTATTGCAATGGCTCCCAATTGCGGAGCGGTTAAAGATGCGAGTCCGCCGCCAAATGAACCGATGGGTGTGCGGGCAACTGCTACAATATATACTTCTTTCATAATGTGATTTAGATAACGGATTAATTTCCGTGCGCAAAATTAAGTTCATTCAGGGTAGAAAGAAAGCAGTTAATAAATATTCCGGCACAATACCAATTGAAGGTTTTTTCAAAGCGGAATTCCATACTGAGCCTGATCGATTGATTAACTTTGATCCAAACACAATTTATGAAAACATATTTCTCCTCATTTCTATCTGTATTTTCTGCGATCCTGATATTTGTTTCGATCACCTGTAATTTTAAACTGCATGCGCAGTCAAACGGCTCAACAGACCCTTCATTTATTTCATCCTGTTATGCTGGTGATGTTGTTGAGCAAATGATTGCACTTCCCGGTGATAAATTTATTGCGGCAGGTGCATTTCAAACATATAATAATGTTGTTTCACGGGGCATTGTAAAATTAAATGCAGACCTGAGCCAGGACCTGACATTTACAAGTTATTCCGATACCATCATGTATCTTTTTTCCGCTGCGCAGCAAAGCGACGGTAAATTTATTTTAGGCGGCAAAATTTTCAAATATGATGGCCAACCTGTTTACAATCTGATCAGAATTTTAAATGACGGAAAACTTGATACCAGTTTTCACGTTTCTATTCTGAATGAAAATAATGGTGTTTCTGCCATTGCAATTCAGCCGGATGGAAAAATAATTATCGGCGGAAGTTTTACAATGGTGAACGGTGTTTTGAAAAAATATCTCGCACGATTAAACACGAACGGGAGCCTTGATAATACTTTTAATACAGGTTTTTCAATTACCGGTTTTTATCCGATAAATAAAATATTGATTGATGGTGATGGTAAAATACTTATCGCGGGTTCATTTACTACCACAGGCACAGTGAGAAATAATCTGGCAAGATTAAATTCTGACGGATCTGTTGATGCAACTTTTACAACAGGCACAGGTCCTGATGGTGAAGTAACGGAACTTGTGGTTGATGCGGGCGGCAGATATTTAATAGGAGGTTATTTTAATTCATACAACGGAAATGCAGTGCAGTATATGGCGAGGATTTCTTCCGGAGGTATTTATGACAATACTTTTACAGTTCCTGTATCCGGTATGCCGGTGCCGGTTTACTCCATTTCATTTTCAGGAACGGATGTATTTGTTGGTGGAGGTTATAACAATCCGGGTGGCTTGTTGAAATTAAATGATGCTGGAATTCAGGACATGAGCTTTCTGGCGCCCAGCCCGGTTGTTAAGGACCTGATCATTCTCCCTGATGAAAAAATTATTGCCTGTGGAGATTTCAACCTTTTTAATTTGGAATTCAGAGGCAATCTGGTCAAATTAAATGCCGACGGATCATTGGATGCAAGTCTGGATCCCCCCGGCGGATCCACTGCGACGATAACGGATATAAGCAGATTATCAGATGGGAATTATTTAATCACGAATATGTCGGGTTATTATGATGATTCGCATAGCCGCTCACTGTCAAAAATATTTTCAGATGGCTCTGCTGATCAGGCGTTTAATACGGGAACAGGCCCGAATGCAAATATTGATTTTGTTGAATCCACATCTGATAATAAAGCATACCTGCTTGGGAACGGCGTTTCGTCATACAATGGAAATGCAATAAATAAAATTGCCAGAATAAATGCGGATGGAAGTTTTGATGCAGGATTTAATGTGCCTGTTTCAATTTCATTCGGATTTTTATGGGGAATAAAAACTGCGTCGGGAAATAAACTGTATGTTTATGGAGATGCGATTACATACGGAGCCACCACCACACGTGTAATTCGATTAAAAACAAACGGTACCCGGGATATGGCATTTAATGTAACGATAAGTTCGGGAACGGTATATGATCTGTTTGTTCAGCCAGACGGGAAAATTATGATTGCAGGAAATTTCGGTGCGGTGAACGGAGTTGCAACCGACTGTGTCGCCAGATTAAATTCAGATGGAACAATTGATGCAACATTTAATTCCACATCGCTGAATATTATTGGCAACGGAGTTTTCAGTATTAAGATGCAGGCAGATGGAAAATATGTTGCCGGCGGTCAGTTCACAATGATCGGATCAACGCTCAAAAATTTGATACGCATAAAATCCAACGGTACGATCGACAATACATTTACAACTGCTGCAGAAATAAATTTTGGTTCGCTGATAAAGGAAGTGGAAATTCAACCGGATGGAAAAATCTGGGCCTGCGGTGATTTTAATTCTTATGCCGGTACACCGGTTGCAGGATTGGTGCGTCTCGGTACTAGCGGAAGTATCGATCCGGTTTTTATGAAATCAACTCCGAATTTTTTTTCTGCAAATATGTGGGGTTCTGAACTTTCACCATCGGGGAAAATTTATTGTTTCGGAAGTTTTACAAATTATCTTGATAAATCGTTTGGAGATATTGCAAGATTAAATGCATATGATGTTTGTGAAGTGCCGTCTGCAATTTATGCTGACGAGCTCGGAACAAATAAAGCAACAATTCACTGGACAGGTGATGCCGATGCAACAAAATATAAAGTGCAATACAGGCAGCTGGGGATTGCGACCTGGACAACAGTAAACACAACGGCAGTTTTTAAAAAATTAACAGGCCTGGCTGCAGCAACCACCTACGAATACCGGGTTCAAACAATTTGTGCATTTGGCAGCAGTGCGTATTCAGCCATTCAAACTTTTACAACACTGCCGCTGAAAACAGCAGAAAATGAAACGGAAATATCCATTTTCCCCAATCCAAACAACGGACAATTCGAATTATTTTTAAACACGGAAATATTCCCCGGGCAAATTGAAATATATAATTCAGCCGGCGCAAGAATTTTATCTGCAACTGTTTTTGAAAAGTATTCAGTATTTGATTTAGGCGATTGCGCAGCGGGAATATATTTCGTCAAAATAATAAACGGACCGGACATGATACATACCGCCATTGTGGTTGAATGAGCATGATTTATTTACCAATAAATGCTGCGTAGATATTCTCACGCCGGAAAAGCGATTGCCGCTCATTGATTTTAAAAACGGTTTCATAGCCGGCATCGTAAAATAAATTTTGCAATGATTTGTAATTAACCGGAAAAGGAACCCATTGATTCGGGCGCAGCGTATCATATTCAACAATTAAAAGCCGGTGTGACGGATTCAGATGATGCTGAAATTTATTGATCAAAGCGGATTTATCATTTACATAATGCAATGAATTCGCCATCAGGATACCATCCAGTTTTGAAAATGGTAATTCATCCCGCACAAAATCAAATTGAACCGTATTGATTTTTGTTTGCTCAGGAATTCTTTGTAGCTGTAAGTGTATTTTGTTTTTATCAGCAGCATGGATCACACTGCCGGGTGCAAGTAAATGTGCCAGTGCAAAACTGAATAATCCGTCACCGCAACCCAAATCAGCCCAAACTGATTTACCTGCATTTTGAATTGCAGGGTGGGAGATAAGCGCAATTGCCTCATGTAATTGCATTGCACAAAGTTGGTTATTTTTAGATAGAAATGATTGAGAAAATCCAACTCCTCTTACTTTATTTTTCCGAATTCATCAGGAACGGTTACACATTTTCTATTTTCATTCTTGTATTGATTTATTTATTCCGGATCAATATCCTTCCAGCCCGGAAAGAAAAATTGCTGGAGCTCTTGAATTTTTCGATAATCGTCTACGCATTTGCCGGTTTAATTGTATGGCTTTTTGAATATGTTCCGATGGATGATTCAATCAAATACGAACGAAACGCATTTTTAAACCGTGCTTTGGGCCCTTACTGGTGGAGCTTTTGGGTCATGATGATCACGAATTTTATTCTGCCTCAATTATTTTGGTTTGAACAAATAAGAAAGAACATGATATTTTCATTTTTAATTATGATGCTCATATTAATAAATCAATGGGTAGTCCGGATTATTATAATATTCACCTCTTCGCACCGGGATTATATTACAAGCTCATGGGACATGCAATATTTTTCATTTTCGTCTTTCATTTCTTCCTTACCGCTTATTTTCATTTTTTGCATCCTGATTCTCCTGCTTCATTTATTCATATCAAAAAGAAAAAAACAATATGCAGAATCATCCGATTAATATGATTGGCTTTCGTGAAGCCGGTTCTCAAAAAGGGAAACTTATTTCCAGATCAACCCGGTGTATTTCAGGACGGAGATCAATCATACGGATGCCTTATTTAATTAATGACTGAGGGTCATAATGCAATTAAATAATTTATGTGAGCATCAAAATCACCAGCAATACAATTAAAAAAATACCCCAGCCGATTTTCAGATAAGCAACCCAGCCGGATGAATTATTTGTTTCGTCGTTCATGCCTGTTGTTTGCATAGGTAAACGAAAAAACGGGCCAATAGTGACAAACCCTTTGTAATACTATTGTAAATTAAAATCTACAGCAGAAATATCCTTTCGATCGTCCACCAGCCTGCAATGCATGCAATCAGTATGGATGCGGGCACCACGAGCTTTGAACGGTACCAGTTTGCCCCGGAGAACTTCCGGCTCACAAGGAAATACATGAAAAGAATAATTGATAATTGTCCTAATTCGACACCCACATTAAAACTTATGAGTGCAGTGGCAAATGCGTAATCGGGCATGCCCAAATCATTTAATGCACCGGCGAAACCCATTCCATGCACAAGCCCGAATAAAAACACCATCACGAGCCGCCAGGGTTTTACATTTTTGGAAAATATATTTTCAATGGCTAGAAATACAATCGACAGGGCAATTAAGGGTTCAACAATATTTCCCGGAGGATTAATAATTCCATACATCGCCAACCCGAGTGTGATGGAATGCGCAAGTGTAAACATACTTGCCTGCAGAATGATCTTTTTCAGATTTGTATTCAGAAAAAAAACACAAAGAATAAATAAAATATGATCGAGACCCAGGGGTAAAATATGTGTGTATCCCAGTTTCAGATAATTTAAAAAAACCTGTCCGTTGCTCAGTTTATCTTCATCTAAAACATAATTAATCGTATGGGCCTGAAGGGAGATAGCAGCGGTAATAAAAAGTATTGATACTAATATTTTCTTTTTCATTTCATTGAATTAAAACCCCTCCTGACAGCCGGAGGGGTTTTGGTTGGAGAATATTAATTCGCATATTTTAAAAGTAAAGGATCCACAGCGACAGAATTTTTCATTGCTTCAGATATCAATGCGTTTCCTTTTTCAGCATCGCCAGATTTTTTATAAATCAAACCGGCTTTGTATAATGTATTTGGCATTTTTGTATTTGTTGCCATCATTTTATCGGCATGCATTTTCGCATTTGCATGATCTCCGTTCAGAAAATATATCCAGGCGATTAATTCGTTGGCATCAATATTTTCTGGTCGCATATTTAGATCTGCCTGCGCATATTTTAATGCTTCTTTCAGATCGCCTGCTTTCATATATGCAGTTGCAAGTTCACGGGCGCCGTTGTGTTTTACACTTACTTCATTTTTATTCTGTTCTTTTTCGCCGTCTTCGAGCAGATCAACAATATCTTCATTAATTTCTTTTGCTTTTTTCTGATCACCGTTTAAAGCATTGAGATCTGCCAGTTGCATAACAAATGAAAGGTCACTCATAATTCTGATGGCATGTTCGGTTTGACTGATTGCTTCCGTATAATTCTTTTTTGCTTTTTCAATTCTGCCCAAAGCTGCATATGCATAAGGATAATCTTTTCTGTATTCCAGTGCGAGTTTATAATTTGCTTCAGCCGATTGAATATCACCTGATGCGAGATACAGATCGCCAAGGATGATCCTTGCCCATTCGGTTGATTCTGCACCCGGCGCACCTGCCTCAACAGCAAGTTTCATGGCTTCGATCGCACCGGGCATATCGCCATAGATCTGGCGTAAATAAGAAACCCGCGAATAGGAGCGGATATCAGGACGCAGATTGATCATTTGATCGCAGATATTCACCGCTTCTTTATAATTTCCCAGTTCAACATTTGCATCTACCAGCGCCCCCATTAATTGTGCATTGTGCTGACTGATCGCAAAAGCCTCATTTGCTGTTTTGAGACCCGCCTCAAACTGATGCATGGAAAGTAAAACGGATGATTTAAATGTGAGTGCCTGGAATTTCATGTCTTTATCAGCAGTTGGGTTGTTCAACACCTTATCGAGCATTTGCATTGCTGCGTTATGATAATACGCATTGTTTCCGCTCACTCTCGCCTCAGTAATAAAAACCTGTGCAAGTGTGATATAAGCATTGAGATTTGATTCATTCTGCCTGATTGCCAGCAGGGCATTGTCGTAGGTGGTGAGTAATTGTTCACGCTCTTCGTCCGATCCAACGGTGTAGTTGCGGTTAATGATCTCCGGGATCTGCAGCATCTCATTGATGCTTACATTTTCCCCTTTGCTGCTGCTGCAGGAGGAGAGAAAGCTTGCGCTCACGCCCAGAATTAGAAGTGTAAGAATAAAATTTTTCATTTGCCTGTTGTTTTGTGTCCCCTATTTACGAAGGAAGGGCAGGCTTGGATTTTTCAGGCTGGTTTTTATTACCGGCCGCTCGGTTCGCCGGAGGTTTGGCCGGAATCGGCTTGAAGTAATTGATCTTCTAGAATTCTGTTCAGAATGGGTTGAAAGAGCACGGCATCCCAATCGGACTTGTAAATGAATTTCTGATGCATGCGCACATCTTCATTGTCCTGCAGAATAAAATGTTCCCGATAGGTGAGTAATCCGGCACGAGACAGCGGAATCAGAGATTTATTTATCCGGATACCGTTATGTGCGATTTCACAAGTGCCGAATAAAAGCTTTTCGCCTTTGCAAAACAGATCGTAAAGGCGGTCGGCCCGTTTATTTAAATAAAATTCCCAAAGCCATCTGATCAGGTTTATATATTGATCATATAATTTTTGTTTCCCGATTCCGTAAATCGAGAGGAAAGAGATTGTATATATTTTATTTTGCACCGTCTTCAACCTGATCTCGAACCGCAGCCCCGCGGAAAAATAATAGCCCGTCAGCCAGCCTAAACCATAAGAGATATGGTCGATATCCCGCCAGGCAATTTTCATTTCTTTTGTCTGCAGGAATTGCTTTTTATCGAATTGAATTCCTTCTTCAGATAAAGCAATTCTTTTTTTTCCAAGATTAAAAATTCCGGAAGGGATAGTTTCTGATGTAATATCCGGCAAGCTCATATTTATCAGATAAATAAACGCTCAATTAAATTACTGCCGTAAGCATACGGTATCATTGCAAGTGAATGCATATTTTTTGTCAGGATGAGATGCGCTTTTTTACCAATTGCAATTGAACCTGCAATGGATTCGATTTCCATAGCAGCAGCTCCATTTAATGTGCATGCATTGATTGCCTCTTCGGGTGTCATTTTCATTTGTGTGCAGGCGAGTGAAATGATAAGCGACATATTGCCTGAAGGACTTGTACCCGGATTATAATCGGAAGCAAGTGTGAGGGGTAAACCTGCATCAATAATTTTTCTTGCAGGTGTATACGGAATATTTATAAAATAAGAACAACCGGGTAATGCAACCGGAATTGTTTGAGAATTTTGCAATGCTCGAATTTCATCATCGTTTACGTATTCAAGATGATCAACAGTGAGCGCATGATGTTTTATTGCTGTTTGAATGCCACCTGAATTCGTAAACTGGTTGACATGAATTTTTGGTTTGAGATGATATTTTGCCGCGGCTTCTAAAATGCGGCTTGTTTCATCATTTGTGAAATATCCTTTTTCGCAAAACACATCGCAATAATCGGCAAGGCCTTCGGCCGCAATTTGCGGGAGCATTTCGCCGATAATTAATTGAATATATCCTTCCCTGTTATTTTTATATTCGGCCGGCAGGGCATGTGCACCCAGAAAAGTTGATTTGATCATCAAACCGCTTTTCTCTTTTAATTTCAGGATCACACGCAGCATTTTTAATTCGGATGCAACGGTTAATCCATATCCGCTTTTAATTTCAACTGCGCCGGTACCCTTATTTTTTATTTCTTCAATGCGCTGCATGGCGCCATCAAATAATTCTTCCTCAGAAAGCTGCTGTAATTTTTTTGCAGAATTTAAAATGCCCCCGCCTGCAGCTGCAATTTCTTCGTACGATTTGCCTTGTTGGCGCATTAAAAATTCTTCTTCTCGGGTTGCGGCAAAAACAAGATGGGTATGGCTGTCGCACCAGGCAGGTAAAATAAATTTTCCTGTTGCATCGATCATTTCATCTGCACGTTCCGGACAATTTCCCATCGCCCCAAAATCTTTTATCAATCCGTTTTCGATCAGCAACCATGCATTTTCAATTGCGGGTATTACACGCATTTCTTTTCCACGCAGAATGTTTCGGTTGCCATCGTCTGTCTGGCAAAGTGTTTTGATATTTTTAAAAAGGAGTGATCGGCTCATCAAATACAAATATCATTGAAATAGTCCGAATCCAATAAATCAGCGAATCTGTTTAATTTTACCCCCATGTCCGGCAATACATTTGGAAAAATATTCCGCATCACAACTTTTGGTGAATCGCATGGCCCTGCATTAGGTGTTGTAATTGATGGTTGCCCGCCGGGATTAATTCTCGATTTTGATTTCATGCGCAATGAGATGCAGCGGCGCAAACCCGGCCAGTCGAAAATAACAACCCAGCGAAAAGAAGAAGACGAATTCGAAATTTTAAGCGGTGTATATAATGGTGTCACAACGGGAACGCCGATCGGAATTATCATCAGGAACGACGATCAGAAATCAAAAGACTATGCGCATCTCGTGGATAATTACCGGCCTTCACATGCTGATTTTACCTATGATGAAAAATACGGATTCCGCGACCACAGGGGAGGAGGACGCAGCAGTGCACGGGAAACTGCTGCCAGAGTAATTGCCGGAAGTATTGCAAAACAATTGTTGCAGAAACAGAATATTAAAGTTACTGCGTATGTAAATTCGGTTGGTGAGATAGAATTAAATAAAGATTATTCCGAATTAAATTTTGATGAAATAGAAAATAATATTGTCCGCTGCCCGGATGCAACAATTGCCGAACAAATGATTACGCTTATTTCAGAAATTAAAAAGCAGGGAGATACTATCGGCGGAACAATTTCCTGTGTGATTCAAAATTTGCCTTCCGGAATCGGCGATCCGGTTTTTGATAAATTACATGCTGATCTTGGAAAAGCGATGTTATCCATAAATGCTGCAAAAGGATTTGAATACGGAAGCGGATTTGCAGGAACGAAAATGCGTGGCAGCGAACACAACGATTTATTTGATTTTGATGCGGATAAAAAAAAGATCATCACAAAAACAAATTATTCCGGCGGCATACAAGGCGGCATCAGCAATGGAATGGATATTTATTTTAAAGTTGCGTTTAAGCCGGTTGCTACTATTTTACAAAAACAGGAAAGCGTAAATAAAAACGGAGAGAAGATTTTGGTGGAAGGAAAGGGCCGTCACGATCCTTGTGTATTGCCCCGTGCAGTCCCGATTATAGAAGCAATGGCTGCTTTGGTTTTAATTGATCATGTATTACTGCAGAAAAGCATCGGGTGAAGTGATGGTATAAATTGTTAGAGGGTTTGAAGGGTGATGGAAAATATGAAATTCCGGAATAATTTAATTGTCGGGAATAAAACCCGTTCAGCGGTTGAAAACCCTGAACGCGGTTTAGAGAATATAATTTAAAATTTACGTATCAGGTATTTTTTTATTGAAATCGGGTTCAGAAGAAGTGAAAAATTGTTACTACATAACAGGCACAAGTTCCGGATTGGGAAAAGCAATTGCGGAGGCGGCTTTAACTGATCCGGCTGCAAAGATTTATGGTTATGCAAGAGGATGCACGATTTCACATGAAAATTATTTTCACACAACAATCGACCTCACCGATTTACAAGCGGTTAAGGAAATTGAATTTCAAGAGCATGCAGATGCAGAAAAAATTATTCTCATTAATAATGCCGGCACCGGATCGGAAATAAAATATTTCGGGGAACTCGAAGCGGATAAGATCATTTCCGGTTATCAGGTAAATGCAATTGCCCCGCATCTCATTATGAATAAATTTCTTTCTGCATATAAAGCAATTAACTGCGAAAAAATAATCATCAATATCACTTCAGGTGCCGCATCAAATGCATACGACGGATGGAGTATTTATTGTGCAACAAAAGCAGCAATTGATATGATGAGTTTAGTGGCTGATAAAGAACAGCAAATAAGAAATACCGGATTTAAAATTTTTGCAATTGCACCCGGTGTGCTGGATACACCGATGCAGGATGCGTTGCGAAAAACTGATGCGCATGATTTCTCACGCATTCATAAATTCAAAGAGCTGAAAGAATCAAACCAACTGGCTGAGCCGTCGCTTGTAGCCGAAAAAATTATTGCAATTGTCAAAAATCCTGCGCAACTTAGTGGTGTTATCCAGCGCATACACTTATGAGTCAGCTTTTATTTCTACTGCTCAGTTTTTCTCAACCCGATACTGCAATTGAAGTAGACTGGATTCTTACAAACGGGAAAATATATACGGTTGATTCTGCTTTTACGATTGCCGAAGCAATGGCAGTTGATGATGGAAAGATCGTTGAAACGGGCACGACAAAAAAGATATTATCTAAATACACTGCTTATACAATTACCGATCTCGAAAAAAAATCTGTTTACCCCGGATTTATTGATGCGCATTGTCATTTTTTAAATTACGGAATCGAACAATCTTATACTTTATTATATGGAACAACTTCTTATCTGGATGTTGTTGAAAGAATTAAAAAACATGTTGTCTCGAAAACCGGCGGCTGGGTGATCGGAAGAGGCTGGGATCAAAATGACTGGGAGATAAAAGAATTTCCGGATAATAAACCATTGAATGAATTGTTTCCGAATACGCCGGTGTATTTAATGCGGGTAGACGGGCACGCAGCAATTGCAAATGCACGTGCGCTTGAACTCGCCGGCATTAACGAGCGCACGGTTATAGATGGTGGTGTGATAGAAGTAAAAAATGGAAAATGCACCGGTATTCTTATCGATAACGCAATGACATTGATCGAAAAAAAATTACCTGTAAAAAGTAAAACATTTATTCAGAATGCATTGATCACAGCGCAGGACAGTTGTTTTTCAAAAGGATTAACTTCTGTGCAGGATGCCGGATTAGACGCCTGGGAAATTAGTAATATGCGCACGCTTACAGATGCAGGCGTAATTAAAATGCGCATTTATGCCATGATCAATCCGGGTGAAAAGAATTTTGATTTTATCCGGGCAAACGGAATTATTCACACAGATTATTTTCATGTAAATGCATTTAAATATTATGCAGATGGTGCACTCGGCAGCAGGGGAGCAGCATTATTAAATTATTATTCCGATGATCCTTCCAATAAAGGGTTGATCTTTTATTCTTACGATTCATTATTGCATGAAGCACAAAAAGTATATGATCTGGGATTTCAAATGTGCACGCATGCAATCGGCGATTCTGCAAACCGGCTTGTATTAAATGTATATGGAGAAATATTAAAGCAACCCAATGATTATCGCTGGCGCATCGAACATTGCCAGGTAGTACAAACGGATGATGTGAAAAAATTTAAACAATATTCAATTATTCCATCTGTTCAACCAACACATGCAACAAGTGATATGGAATGGGCGGATGAACGACTGGGACCGGACAGAATTAAATATGCATATACTTACAAGACATTATTAAAACAAAATAATTTAATGGCAAACGGATCTGATTTTCCCGTAGAAAGTATTAATCCGTTATTTGGATTTTATGCCGCTGTTACAAGGATGGATCAAAAAGGAAAACCCACCACTGGTTTTCAAAAAGAAAATGCACTCACCAGAACGGAAGCATTAAAAGGTATGACCATCTGGGCCGCTTATGCAGCATTTGAAGAAAATGAAAAAGGCAGTCTTGAGACAGGAAAATTTGCTGACTTTGTAATTCTTGATAAAGACATCATGACCATTCCTGAAAATGAATTGTTTAAACCTAAGGTATTATTGACAGTTGTGGGCGGGCAAGTTGTTTATGGGAAATTATGAAAAATAGAAAGTAGCAAATTAAAGATTTGAATGTTCCCGGATAGTATTTAAATATCAGGAGTTGTTAAAATTCTTTAACGTGATTACTGAGCCACAATTTTCACAACACCCAAATCCCTACCCCCATAAACAAGATTCGCAGAATAAATTCCAGTCGCTAATTGTTTTTTATAAATATTAAACCGGATAATTTCATTCGGATTATTTACAGGAATGTTTGCATAATGATCAACCATCCTTCCATTGATATCATAAATATTTAATTCCAATTTCTCTCCTGCTATAATATTAAAATCTGAAGGAATATGAATTTCAACTGTTGCAATATTTGAAATTGGATTCGGATAAATTGTGAAGACGGAAGTTTGTGTTTGAAAAGGAATAATTGACGTTCCGGTATCTGCACAGCCGGGTTCGAGACATCCCATACTGTCGAGTTTTACAAGCCACATTTGTTGGTTCGGATCACCATCAATATCTCCAACTGAACTTCCGGAAACTATATATCCTTTATCCCATGTTTGTTGGACATCAAAAAAATAGGCGTCATGCAATGAATCTGTTGTATAATTACGTTCCCATAAAATTTCACCGTCTGCTGTTAATTTTGTAATGTAACCATGAAAATATTCATGTGAATCAACAATAGCCACACCGCATCCGACAATTGTTCCATCAGGGTTTTCATGAGCGGTCCAAAAATCTAAAAATTCTTCCCTGTTAAAAAATGTGCGCCAGAGATAATTTCCGTTAGTATCAATTTTACCAATGTATCTTACAAATTGATAATCGCCTTCATTGATTATCGTATCCATGGCTTGTTGAACGATTATACTTTGATTATCGCTTGAAACATCTGCATCAATAGATCCCTCATCGCCTGGTGTTCCATATTGTTGAGAAAAATAAGAATTTCCTTTTGTGTCAGTTTTATAGATTTTACCATCAGAATGTAATCCACCTGGAATAAACTCATAAAATCCTCCTATTACCAAATTTCCATTTTCAAAATGATCAACAGTAAATCCAAGTTCATCATGAATACCATCTCCATATTTTCGCTCCCATAATGTGTTACCGGAAGTATCAATTGCAATCATATACATATAAGTATTGTATAAAATAGTATCACGAGTGGCACCAATTAAATATATCGTATCGCTACGAAAATCCGTATTCCAGAATGCAGTATAGCCATCACCGATAAATTTTTTAGTAAATAATGTATCACAATTATTATCGAAAATGTAAACTATTCCATAAGTTCCGTTTGTATCTGCATAAGCACTTGCTGCTATGAATTTCTCATCACTTATTTTTTTTAACGTCCCCGGATTGCTTGCATACCAAGCAGAATTTTCTGAAGCAAAGTTTCTGAATTCAAGTTGATTACCAAGGCTATCAGTCATGAGTAAAAAGCAAGAAATATATTGAAAATCCCCAATATTTGTTCCGCCTCCACCATATATATAATAATAATTATCGCTTTGATCTAGCGAATACCCCCATGTTGTAAACTCATCGTCGTTCTGATAATATAACTTACTAAAATTAATTTGTCCGTTGCAAGCAAAGAGAACAAACAAATTACTTAGTATTAACATGAAAGATTTTTTCATACGGTTATTGGATAACTATAAATTGTTTGGTTAAGTTTTCAATCCCATTTCCTTTTACATATCCGATATATGCTCCAGGATAAAGCATCTTATTATTCAATTCAATATAATTGATTCCAGGTTTTAAGATAAAAGTTTTAACCACTTTACCTGCTATGCCTGTGATAAACATTTTCGCATCCGGCACGTTCTCGCTGATATTAATTTGAATAATCCCGTAGTTTCGAATTGGATTCGGATAAATACTGATCGTATTTGAATTTCTACTATGAAGTGATTGAACTGTTTTTGCGATTTCTTCCTGCTCAGGATCAATAACGGGTATCACTTCTTGATATTTATTATCATTTAGATAACAGAGGATATGTTGCGATTTAATTCCAGTATGATCATTTTCTTCAGCAAGTGTTTTTACTGTCTCGAGTTGGGCACTGTCAAGATTGAGCCATGACAAGGTATCCTGAATTAATTGTAAAGAAATTTCCTGCAATTCAGAACTGTATCCTTGCTTAATTGCTTCTTCATTTTCTAAAGCGGTAATAAATGATTGTGCAGATTCAAAATCATTATTGTCCGCAGCAATTGCAGATAATACAGCATTTGCAAGCGGGCTTTCATTTCCGTCGAGTAGCATCAAAATACTGTCTTGCATATCACCTGACATAAAATAACGCAGTTGAGCATGAAGCATAATATTCAGATCCCATTCATCTTCAATTTCTTCAATTGAATCACCTTCTTCTCTATATAAAGCTGAAGAATTATTGTGTTTTGAATTAATAAGAGATTTTGTGAAACCGGGATTTGCAAGCCTCTCACCTCCGCCTGAAGTAAAATGAGTAGGACAATATTCGGTTGCCCAATCTTCATTATCAAATGGCGTTGTTGAACAACCAGAATTTATTCCTCCAGCCGGATATGGATCAACCGGAGAACTGTATTCCTTCGGTCTAGCAAAAGGTGCTGTACTTTCATTATCATCTTCAAAAAATACATATAGTATATCATTCACATCATCGTCTGTAAAAAATTGCCCGTCGCTGATTACATTACTCGGGTCTGTGAATAAATTATTTGCTGGTGCCGTTATATATTCGGGATCAGCATTAGTTAAACATTCACCCTGATTTGGATTAATTGTTCCTGCCTCAATCCCATCAAGAACGCCTATATCAACCCAGCTCGTTGCATAATCACCGCATTTAAAAACAAGACCTGAAACCGGGTCTATACTCCCGTTCTCGTCCATTGCAATGCTTCCCAATTTTACATTTTGGAATGAATTCCTGTAAATTAAATTATCATCCGTTCCACTGTTGTTAATTATTATTCCGGCTGTTTTAGTAATAGTTGTATTGTCTTGCTCAAATAAATTTTCATCAACGCCATAGGCTGTGCAAGTATTCAAATACATACCGTAAGCATCCGTCGCGATTTTAATATTAAATGAATTCTGATTGGTTTCACTTAATACTGCACCGCTTAAATAATACCCCCTAAAATTATTATCGAATATATTTCGGTTTACTTCGATATTATCAGAACCGGTTACGGGCGCAACAGCGTATATTCCATAAGTCAGATCCTCAAATGTATTCGGATTGCTACCGGTGCCAGATGAATTGAAGCCGTCGGGATTATCATCAACTGTTATGAATGAGCCAATACTATAAATACCTTTACCACGATCTGTGTCTGAATAATCTTCAGTTGAAGTTGTATTTTCAAATGTACATCCGCGAATGTCGACATGCTTATTGTTGATGACTAAAACATGAGTCGTTGGATTTTCAGCTTCGTCAAGCAAAATATCATCAGTTGTAAAATCAGAGAGCCGTAATAAACTTTTATTTGACTTCGTATAAGGAGCAAAGGTTACGTCAACTGAATTATTCATAAAATAAGCACCATCAGTAATTACAATTCCACCACCGTATGAGGAAACAATAATACTACCGGTTTTTTTTCCCGCAAAAATTCCACACCTTGCATTTTGAATGGTTCCACCTGTAATGACTCTTACAACTCCGAAATTTTCACTTAGATCGAAATAACTATGCGATGCAATATTACTTGCAGAAGGTTGATTTGTTCCGTTTGTTCCGTAAACATATACACCTTCCCACATTGTACCGCATTCTGCATTACCGGTCAAAATTGCTCCGCCATCAATTTGCAATTTAGCTCCCCGTTCAACCACAATATATGTTGGAAAATTTGCGGCTTTTGAATCAGCAAATTCAATCACAGTGGATGAACCTGAAATTGTCAGACTATACCCTGTTTTTACAGTGATAATCCCTTTCACTTTCCGGCTGCTGCTCCAAGTAGTATTCGAACTTATATCAGTATTTTCATCAATATCATTTGTTCCTTCATAAGTTGTGTTGATGCTGCATTCATTAAAAATTTTTATTACCATATCATCATCAAAATTTTTGGAATTATTACCACCAACAATAAAACCACCGTCATCTGCCTGAAATATTGTATAAACGCATTCCAGTTTTTTCATATCATATGGGAAATAAGTCCCAAATCCATCAGTAATTGGATAAGTTGATGCCCATTGAATTTCATCAGATGAATTAAATTTTACAATATAAACATCCGAATTCCAAACATAAGTCCAATCATAATTTAAGTCACAAGTGCAGGGTTGATTCCCCGGGGTTACAATATCACAATCAAGAAAATATGGAAAATCTTCTTCATCATCTTCAAACAAATCTGAATCATGCAATGTTGACGTAACAACGTAACCACCATCTTCAGTATTTGCAATCCCAACTTTAAGATCATAAGCCCTGAAAACCTGAGCTTCCTCATTATCAACGATTGTAATTGGATCTTCATAGCCCCAAGTCCAGCCAGGGGACGAGCCGGTATGAATTCTATAAACCCGAGCCAGCGCCTGATTATTTATACTTTGAACATCTCCGGAGTTTCTGTTTACTTCTGCAGCTATTAAAAGATCACCACCATTATTAATAACATGGTAACCAACACTAGTCCAATATTCCGTATCGGGAAGTTCGTCAATATCCGGTTCAACATCGCTGTTAATTTCAAAATTTGTACCTACCTGATCCAGATCTTCGTCTAGACGGATTACATTAATGTGGCCGTAACTTGGAGGAACTCCCCATGTATCAAGTGTAGTAACGATATAATACAATTCGTCTTTTTCTATAATACAAGTGCTATGAGATTTATAAGTTTCAGTTGAATACAACAATGTTCTATCAATAATATGAAGATCGTCAATATCTAAAGTTAGCACAAAACCCCTTTTGACATTCAAATCATCGTTAGCATAACCAACGGCAACAAGATTTCCATCCGATGCTTCAATTATATCATAACCTTCAGATTTTTTAGTATTTACTTCATCATAATTCTGATACCCATAAACTGCTTCTGCTTCAATTTCACCTTCATTATCTGTTCTAACAATATACATTAATTGATATGGCAAAGAGGAACATTCAGACAGCGTATGACCAAATAAATTATCCTCCTGATTGTAATATACGATTCCGTTATCTCCATCAAATTTTAAAATGCCTATTGCTACATAACCGCTTTCATCCTGCAATTGGATCACCTTTCTAAACCAGCCGTTCCCTTTTTGATAAATCCTGTACCACTCAACATTTCCTTTTAGATCCATTTCTGCAATTTTTGGATATACGCATCCTCGCTGGTGCCCTTCTCGTTCAAACTCTGTACAATCAACAGTAAGTTCATCACAGTCAATGCAACTAAACTCCCCAAAATCATTTATTGTTGTACTGTATCCGCAAGCAACATAACCCGCAGGTTCGGTTTCTTCAAAATATGGTTTAATATCATAGTGCCAATCTTCTCCCGAGTCCTCCTGTGATATACCTTCCATATCATACCATTGATCCTTATGCCATTGCATTCCCGGACCTTCCGGTATTTGTGAAAATGTAACGGAACAAATTAAAAGAATTAAAAAACAACAGAATAAGTTTTTATCATTTCCAATAAAATTGGGTTTGGTAAGAGTAGACTTTTTCATAACAATAATTTTAAGAGTGAATAAATATTGCCAGAAAAGGGGGTTTCGGAAGAAATCCTGATTTCGATTCTAAAAGTATATAAAATATTTTTGAATCATGCAAATAGTATTGTCATTTTTATGTGACGGATATGTTAATCACTATAAATGGTGATGGAATGTACTCATAGAATCACATTCCCCTTTCTCACAATCACCTCCGAACCATTCGCCAGAAAAACAGATGCAGGTTTCATTTGATTGAGCATTGCAAAATCATCTCCATACAATAATTTAAAATCAACATCAATATTGTAATTTATGATTGGATGAATTTTCCAGCGGGGATGTTCAACACCGTATTCAATTGCTTTGTTTTCGCCTTTTTTAGAATATCCCCAAAAATGTTCGGTGATAAATTCTTCATCACTTCCGGCTAACATTTCTACAGGATCGCGATTGGCAAATACAGATAAAGAATGCCAATTCGTTTTTTTCCAATCGTATTTAATAAATACCTCCACATCACGAGAGGCCCATTGGTGTTTCATCGGCATGCATTGGTAATGTTCTTTATAAATGGTATTTGCAACTAGAGTGATCATTTTCTTCGGTACAATTTCACTGATAAACACAACACCCCGTTTTATTTGCTTACCATCATTATGCGTTACATAAAACCGCAGATTCACTTCTTCAAATTCAACGTGAAAAGGAAATTTGATTCCCAGCACTTTTGTGTCGCGAAATAAAAAACCAACAAGGCTCACATAACAGTTGCCATTGCGGATATCCAATTCAGTTTTATAAGGAAGATATTTTTGTAAAATTTGCGGATCAATAATATAATTCGCCATGATGAGGTTTTCCCATCTGGCTTTTAAAAAAATATCAGACATTTAAAGTGATGAATTATTCGATGATATAAATTTCTCTTTTCCCGCTTTCAACAAGATCGAGATAACCGCTCATGATTGCTTTTAATTCGTCACTCGCTGTTGCAGTCCGCAGGCCACCGATAAATTCACCGATATTTTCCACTTCAGATTCAATCACCACCGTCCAGTAATCAGTTGCGATATCTGTCATAATTTTCATATTCGCACCACCTTCTGTCTCTGCAAAATGCGGCATTGCTTTTTTAAATTTGGAAACAAGCTCTTTCGCTTTTCCCGGTTTTGTTCTGAAAACTTCTCTTACCAGATACATGGTTATTTTTTTTAAGGTTAATTGCTTCTTGCCTCTGGCCGCTAGCAGCTAGTAGCTAGTGGCCAGCAGCTACTCGTGATACACCAGCAACGGCACTTTCGAATGAAATGCAAGCTGATTGGTTACACTTGAATTAAACATATCCAGCCAGTATTTTTTTTCTTTCAGGATTGCAAGAATATCAATATCATTTTCTTTAATAAAATATTCGATGCCGTCTATCGCATTTAAATTATCAACCAGCTGAAAAGTAATTTTCCCTGCATTTGCTTCCGATTTATACTGCGTAATAAAATCTTCAATAATTGAATTTTCAGTTTCCAGGTTGCTGTCGTGCACATGAAAACATTTTATCTGCGCAGCAAACAAATCTGCAAAACCGAGTAATTTGGAAATGATGGAATTGTCGTTATAAGTTAAATCTGTTGCATAACCGATCTTTTTTATCTCCTTCATTATATAATCTTCAGGAATCGTAATGACAGGGACACTGCTTTTACTTAAAATATGGGTGGTTGTATTTCCGAACAGAAAATTCTTTTTCTTTTCAAAATGTTTCACTTCCAAAACAATGAAGGAAGCCTGTGTTTCTTCAGCCGCACGCACAATTTCGGGGCCTTTAAATCCCATACGCAGCATATTGGTTACCCGCACCATTTCATCTCCATATCCGCCGTACATTTCCTTCAACTCAACTTTAAAAAGCTGCAGGCGTTCTTCCATCGCCTTCTCATTTGCATTGATCATCTCTTCTGTAATATCCAGCCCGCGGGCCTCATCCAAACCGGTTAAAGGCATCGGCACTGCATACACATGCAGAAGCGTGATGGAAGAACCCGTTTTTTGGGCCAGGCTAAGGGCCATGTGAAAGGCTTTTGCCGAAACTTCACTCATATCTGTTGGAAACAATATGCTCATAGTCGTTTATTGATTCTGTAAATTTACACAATAAGACTTTGCCGTTTTGTGTACCTTGACAAAGCCTTCCTGAAGCTGAAATCTCAGTCCTTCAGCGCTTTTCAAGACTTCCCCGGACCGGCGGTCAAAAAAAATCTAACCATCCTGTAACATTTACCTAACCTTAAACGCCTAACTGACGGATGACAACCAGGGAATACAACCAGATCGTGGAAGCGTGGGCTGATGGGGTGTTCCGGTTCATCCGAAAAAACCTTCAAAACGAAGACGATGCACGGGACGTGGTGCAGAATGCCTTCGAGGTTCTTTGGAAAAATCATGAAAATGTGCAGTTTGAAAAGGCCAAAAGTTATTTGTTTAGTACGGCGTATCACAATATGATCGACTTCATCAGGAAAAATAAAAGGATGAATTATGTGGAGGAAATGGATGAAGGTGCAAAAGGAGGGACATCAGAAATGCAGGTGGATGTGAAAGAAGCAATTGAAAAAGCATTGATGAAATTACCTGAGGCGCAGAAAAATTGCGTGTTGTTGCGGGATTATGAAGGATATAGTTATGAAGAGATCGGTGAGATTTTAAAACTGAGCGAAAGCCAGGTGAAAGTATATATTTTCCGTGCAAGACAAAGTTTAAAGGAATATTTGGTAAGCATACATCATTTAATATAATTATGAAGATCAATATAAATAATTACGAAGAGTGGATGATCGATTATATCGAAGGTAATCTTTCACAGGAACAGCAAAAAGAATTTGCAGAGTTCCTCGCTTTTCATCCGGAATTAAAAGGTGAGCTGGAAATTTTTCAGCAAACCAAACTGCAACCCGATTTAAATATCGTGTTTGCAGGAAAAGATGCACTGAAGCAGAAAGAAGCCGGAAAAGTAATCGTGATGACAAATTGGGTGCGCTATGCAGCCGGAATTGCAGCAGTGATGTTATTATTTGTGGGGATCAGATTTTTTAACGGAAATAATGAAACAAATCAGACGGCAATCAGAAAATATCAACCGCAGCAAATGGAAACACCTTTTGCATACGACAGAAATACAGATCGGATAAAGGATGAAAAACCGGTTGTGGAAGTAAAACACGAAGACAGGCAATTTGCACAGGAACAAAAGAAAAATCAAAATAAAAAAGAAGAAGTGCCTGCATCAAACAAACAAATTCAGTTGAGAGAACAAATGCATGCAGAATCAATTGATCTGGCGCAGATAAAACAAATAAAAGTAAATAAGCATGTGAGCCTGAGATATGAGATACAGGATTTTGAAGAAATGAAAGAAACAGAACAATTGGCGTCGACACAAATGAACGATAAATCGAAAAATATTTCATTAAATGATAATACTTCAATAGTAGACTGGATGAATGATGCGATTGCAATGGGAGGTGAAGTTGGCGGATTGGTGGAATCGTTCGTGATGAAGGATGAAAAAAATACTAAACCAAATAATTCAGCATATAAAACAACAGATGTGAATTTATTCGGAATCAGTTATTACAGCAGAAAAAAATCTAATTAAAATATTAAATCAAATTAAAATGAAAAAATCAGCATTCTTTGCAGCGTTTGTGATGCATGTGTTTTTTGTAATTGCACAGGTTACACCACCTGTTCCGCCAACAGAGCCAATTCCTCCGGCACCTCCGGCGCCTCCGGGTTATCCTTCGGTGAATATCGACGACGAACATGTTACGATCGTAGATGTGCACGGAAATGTATTTGTGATTGATGATTATGGTATTCGCAAAAACGGAAGCATGATCGTTGGAGATAATGAAGATCTGCGTGATGCAATTGATGATCTGCAGGAAGAGATTGAAGAGATCCGCGATGAATCAAGTTCTGTTGCCGTGGGCAGTGAAGCATATGAAGACCTCATGGACGACCTTGCTGATCTCGAAGATGAACTTGCCGAACTCGAAGGCGATGCATATGCTTATCATTATTCAACTCCCGACACACTTCCCGATTCAACAACAATTACCGTAGGCCCATGGAGATTAACCGTGCGTGAAGGAGAAAATGTTTCATTCGACAGGGTAGAAGGTATGGATGCAGATGAAAATGAAATTGAAGACGACAGATATGTAGATCCGTTCCAGACAAAATGGTTTTTATTCGACCTCGGATATAATACCTATCTGGATGCAAATAAAAGTGTAAATGTTCCGGCACCTTACGAAAAAATGGAAGACCAGCAAACATGGGGATCATGGGATGTGAATTTGCACCTCTTCCGTCAGCGGTTGAATATTGCGCATGGATATTTAAATCTGAACTGGGGTTTAAGTTTTGAATGGCATAACTACCGGTATAATTCAGATTTCAAAATTCTGCCTGATATGGATTCGTTGACACTTGATTTTGATGATGAAGAAGGTGTTGCGTATGATTTCAAAAAGAACAGATTTTCAACCACACATTTTACACTTCCCGTGATCCTGGGATTCGAAACAAAACCATGGGATACTGATCATAGTTTCAGAATGGGATTCGGATACAGCCCGGGATTAATGGTAAAAGGAAAAACAAAAATTATTGTGGGTGGCGATACACAAAAAGTAAAAGATGATTTTAATCTCGCTCCTTTCCGTCATGAATTAAATTATACAATTGGTTATGGTGGCCTGAATTTATATGCGAGCTACGATATCAATGGTATGTTTCGCGAAGGACAAGGACCGGAATTACATCCGTTCTCAGTAGGATTAATTATCAATCGCGGATTTTAGTATTTTTCTCATAGAATTTTTCTTCAATATAGGTTTGGTCAACTTAAAGCGGGGCGTATGCTCCGCTTTTTTAATGTACTTATTTATACATTCAGAGATTACACCTGGCCATATGAATTTTATAATTGAGCTATTCTTGTGAGCTCTGGTTTTAGTGAAATACCCATTTGCCCGTTAATTTCACTTAAGGCAAATAAAGCAAATTGCTTCGCTTTATCAATATTTCCAATAAATTCGTTGATTTGCGCAAAATACCATGCTTGTCTGCAGTCAGTACCAAAGGGAAAGATTTGTAAATTCTTGTTTGTATTGAAGTCTTTTATGTCTGAAACATTAATATTTAAATATGGAGTTGGGAATTTTGTAAACAGATTAAAAAATAATTTACCGTCTGTCAGGAATGATTCCCAAATAGTTTCTACAAACGCCACGTTTTTTTCGATCGAATTACCATATTTTAAAGTAACACCATCTTCGGCATCCGGAATATGCATCCACCTTCTTACATCAGCATGGTAAGATTTTATTTTATTGCGGTCGTAAGATTCATTAGAGGGATTTTTGATAAAATCTAAATGCATCCCAATTTCAATACTGATTTCACCCCCATATTTACCGGGATATAAACTTAATAGAAAAATATACGGTTTATCAATTTCTTTTTTGTAATGAAACCCCGAACCACTCCATCCTTCTTTGCGAATTCTTGGTTTGAAATATTTATTGACTAGTGATTTAAATTCCGCAGCACTAAATCTTTTGTTTAATTCAGGCATTTCCTGCAATAAATCTTTTTGTAATTTATTAATTGTTTCATGCATAAATGTATTCCGACTGCCGACTTCCGACTGCGGACTGAAGACTGCGAACTGAAGACTGCCGACCCAAAACCGAAGACCGTCTAAATCCGGTCAATCTCTTTCCCCTCCAGATCCTCCGGAATAAATATTTCCTCGTTTTCAGAAACTTCCGGGTCTTTCAGTTTCATCCAGTTCCAGGCAGCAGCAAGTAAAAAACTGATCGTTACCAGCCAGAAACCGATTTTCATTTCTGCTTTGAGATCGACAAATGTTTCGGTATTTAAATTTTGCTCGGGGTCAATTGAATTTACTTTGTTTTGAAGATCGATCATAAATAAAATCAGGCAAATAAATCCGACAAGTCCGACAACTGCATTAAGGCGATAATTAACCCGCATTTTTTTCACGAAATAAAAAATAATTCCGGCAAGTGCGCAAATCATCGCAAGTACAAGAAATAAATTCGGATTGTATTTTTCTCCTTCGGTAGTTTCTGCATCGCCCGTATCAAGATCCGTGGAATAGCCTTTTACAAATTCGAAACCTGTTACGGAATCAATTGTTGTTCCGTTGCAGTTGATATCTGTAAACGTCAGAAAAAATCCAAGAAACGCAATGATAAATGCAGCAGGAGAGAAGAACTTCATTTGTGTGAAGCTGTTGGATGATGCGTTTTGTTTTTCCATAGATTTTGGTGTCGGGTAGTTAGTATCTAGTATCTAGTATCTAGTATCTAGTATCTAGTATCAAGTATCAAGTATCAAGTAGCTAGCAGCTAGCGGCTAGTAGCTAGCGGCTAGTGGCCACTGGCCACTGGCCAGCAGCTATTCATCACTCATCACGCCATTCAGCGCTTTTTCAATCTTTCCTTTATTCATAATTAATATCTCACCTGTTTCATTTGTTTTTTTATCGCTCCAGATTTCAATTCCTGTAAATTGATCGCCGCAGCGATTTGTAATTGTGCCACCGTTTAAAATCAGTTTCGCTCCGGGTTTAATTATGATTTTAGCCTGTGCGGGCAACGAAATTATATTCACAATTGTAAGGCTCGCATTTTCTTTTATTTCAATATCTCCCCAAAGATCTTTTATATCATACCAGGTTATTTTTTCACCACGCCTGATCGTTACTTTTTGGTCGGGATGATATTCACACCAAAACGGAATACACCAGTCTCTTTGATTATTGCTGCTCAGATTGTAATGCATTCTGCCGATCTGACAAGGTGTAAAAGCCTGCTGACTCCAATTATAATCCATCACATTATTTGTTGTTAATCCATCACATGGCGGCACGCCTGTTGCACTCCAGCAACCATCATTTTTCGGTGTGTCTTCACAGCCGTCGTCCCAATTCCACGTATGATTAATTCCCAGCGAATGGCCGATCTCATGACAAATAAGTTTTGCATAAAAATCCGCTCCTTTATTAAACGTGGTTCCGTTATCACCCGGAAAATCGGTGTATCTGTTATAATAGGAGCCTGCAAGTTTAATATTGTTTCCGTATGAAATTCCGTTCGACATCGTGCCATATGTTGGTGATGCGAGACTGTCGGGAAAATGTTCGAGTAAAAAAATATTAATGATACTGTCGTTGCCGATCGCATATTTATCAAAAATTCCTTTATCTGTTAATGCGAAGGGCCCTTTTTTTAAGTTCTTGATAAAATAACAGAGGCTGTCGTCAGGATGAAAATAAATTGCTTCTTTGCCGGTGCCTGCATCATTGCTCAATACGATCCGGATTCTTGTAGGTAATACAGGTGTATTATTGCCGGCCGGTAAATTCATCGGTAAATTATTGCTGTATCTGAAATTCACCCTGTCTACAAGTTCATGACAATATTGAATTCCCTGCGCTTCATTAAATGATCCCGTGCCGTCGCTTTTTTGCATGATATGAAAATTCACACGGATAAAGCGAATGGGTGTTGCCTCCATATATCTTTCATCCGGAATATAATGTTCGGTTTGCTTCAGCTCTTTTTTAGTAACAGGTTCAAGCCCGGAAGTGAATTGCACATCATTCGGTACAGCGTACCTGATCGCATAACGGTTGCAACCCAGTAAAAGAAAAAAAGAAAATATGACAAGCGAATTTCTCATTGATAGCTTTGACCGCTTATTTTTGCATGCTAAAATACAAGTTAAACGATGAAAGGGATCATTTTTTACATAAGCATATTGTTAACAACCGTTTTGGTTTCGTGCAACAACCGTGCAGGGGAAGTGCGGGAGATAGACACGATGTCGGCTGAGATCGACAGCATGTTAAACGCCTCGCAGGTGCTGGCGCCGGATCAAAAGCAGAAAGCGGAAGAAATGCTGGAGAAATACGTCGAATTTTCTGAAAAATATCCGGATGATTCACTTGCACCTGCTTATTTATTCAAAGCAGCCTTTCTTGCCGCATCCCTTCCTGAGTATAAAAAGCAAATAGAATTATTTGAACTGATTGCATCAAAATACCCGGACACGGAATATGCACCGCAAGCAATTGCGCTTGCAGCAAAAAGTTGTACGGATTATTTAAATGATAAAAACAAAGCGAAAGAATATTTGTTGCGTTTAAAAAATGAATATCCGCAAAGTCCTTATTCGGTTAATATTGATCTGCAGATTGAATATGTCGGAGATGATCAGGGATTGTTTGAAGCAACCATGCAGAGAAAAGCGGAACTTGATTCAATTAACGCTGTGAAACAGGGCACGGGTAAGTAATTTCCGCAATTCATCTTCCTTTACATTCTGATACAATCTCCCTTCACGGGCATAACTTATTTCTCCGTTTTCTTCAGAAACAATAATGCATGTCGCATCACTCTGTTCGGTAATTCCAACACCGCTGCGATGGCGCATTCCCAATTTCATCGGCAGATCGGGATTATCTGATAAAGGCAATAAACATTTTGCTGCTGCAATTTTATGATCAGCAATAATAATTGCGCCATCATGCAAAGGGCTATTTTTATTAAATATACTTTCAATCAGATCGTGGCTGATGATCGCATTTAATAAAATACCCGTATTCTGATAAAATTTAAGCTGGGAAGTTTGCGGGATAACGATCAATGCGCCGGTACGTTCTTTACTCAGTTCCATGATTGCAAATGTGAGTGCCTGCACCTCTTTCTGATTATATTCACCCGTCCTGATTTTTTTAAGGCTCAATGCTCTCCAGAAATGCACTTTCCGGATATCGCTGCTGCGTCCCACATACAACAGAAAGCGCCTGATCTCGGGCTGAAATACAATCAGCACTGCAATGACACCAACATTTACAAAAGCGCCGAAGATCTCACTCATGAGGTTCATCTCCAATGCTTCGGTAAGCAGGCTTAATAAATAAATTACGAGCAAACCGATGAATATGCTGAATGCAAGACTGCCACGCACAAGCCTGTATAACTGGAAAAGCACAAATGCCACCATTAATACATCAAGGATATCGATGAATGTGAATTCGATGAAACCAATTTTAAATAAGATCATACTTCATGAAATCAGAAACCGTGAATATGGAAACAGCATTTGATTCACTGGCTAAGATAATTGTATTTGAATGAACGATAAAACCGCTGGTTTAAGATTCCGGATAAAAAATCTTTTGAAACCAGAAATTAAATTGTTGATGAAACAAATATATTTTAAATTAAATCGGGAGTAATTTCAGACATTATTTTCATTACCAGGATTTAACTGTGAAATAATTTTAATAACTTCCATCGCTTCTTTCACATCATGCACTCTTAAAATATTTGCACCTTTCAATAATAAAACGGTATGCAAAACGGTGCTTCCGTTTAATGCATGTTCGGGATTTACTTTTAAAACTTTGCAAATCAGGCTTTTCCTGGAAATACCAACCATGAGCGGAAATCCGATCTGATGAAATAATTCAAGATCCTTTATTAATGAATAATTATGTTCAACCGATTTCCCAAATCCAAAACCGGGATCAAGTATTATTTCATGTATATTTTTGGATTTCAGTTCGATGCATTTATTTAACAGAAATGCAAAAACTTCTTCCGTTACATTTTTATATGCAGGTTGCGCCTGCATATCTGCAGGAGTACCCTGCATATGCATAAGCACATAGGGAACCTGATATTTCGCGGCGATCTGCATCAGTTCCGGATCGAATTTGCCTGCAGAAATATCATTGATCATCGAAGCGCCTGCCTGAATTGCTTCTTCTGCTACTTTTGCATGCACCGTATCAACAGACAATGGAACAGAGCCAAAACCGTCACGCAGTGCCCTGATCACAGGGATTACCCTCCGCAATTCCTCATCGATTGCAACAACAGCTGCACCCGGCCTTGTGCTCATTCCTCCCAGATCAAGGATGGATGCACCATCACCAAGCATTTTTTCCGCCTGATGTAATGCTGTATCCGTTTGGTTGAATTTTCCACCATCATAAAACGAATCGGGTGTGAGATTGAGAATACCCATCAGTTTTGGTGTGGATAAATCGAGCAAACTGCCACCCAGCCGCAATGTTTTGTTCGGATAGAAATAAGTAGTTTTGCTCATTGTTGAATAATTAAATGCATGACAGCCGTTTTGAATAAAACAAATTTACAATACGACGAAGCAATTCAAAGTTGTCGCGAAATTTTTATTAAAAAGATAAAAGATTACGGCACTTCATGGCGGATATTGCGCACAGAATCGCTCACCGATCAGATATTTATCAAAGCACAGCGCATCCGCACAATTGAAACGGCAGGGGTAAAAAAAGTGGATGAAAGTATTGAAGATGAATTTCGGGGAATTATAAACTATGCGATCATTGCCCTCATTCAGCTTGAATTAACGGAGAACGACCCGATGCACCTCGACGAAGAAACCGCACTTGCACATTTTAATAAACATGCGCAGATCATAAAATCGCTGATGGAAAATAAAAATCACGATTATGGTGAAGCGTGGCGTGATATGCGGATCAGTTCATTTACCGATCTGATCCTGATGAAATTACTGCGTGTGAAACAGATTGAAGAAAATGACGGAAAAACATTGATATCTGAAGGGCTCGCTTCACATTATATGGATATGGTGAATTATTCCGTTTTTGCACTTATAAAATTATCGGAACGTGAAAAATAAAATACTCTGGTTTTGCAGAATTTTTGTCGGCGTATTATTTATTTTTTCGGGGCTTGTAAAAGCAAATGACCCCGTTGGCTTCGGCATTAAATTAAACGAATATTACGAAGTATTTGCCGACACCTGGAGCTGGACTGCATTTTTCTTCAAGAGCGCATGGCTGATGCAATCAGTTACATGGCAGGCTGCTTTTTTAACCACACTTGAAGTTGCTCTCGGAATTGCCCTGCTGATGGGTATCAGAAAGAATTTCGTTTCCTGGATGCTGTTGTTGCTGATTTTATTCTTTACCTGGTTGACAGGATTTACCGCCGTTACCGGAACACCAAAAGATTGCGGTTGTTTCGGCGATGCAATTCCGCTTACCGCACTGCAATCCTTCTATAAGGATATCGTGCTTACGATCCTCATTGTAATTATTTTCTTCCTGCGAAAAAATATAAAACCTGCTTTCGCACCATTCGCAAATGCATGTATTTTTTTACTCGTTACGGGTTTTGCTGTATGGGTAAATATCAGAGTGATCCGCCATGATGTATTTATCGATTTCAGGCCATATGCAAAAGGAAAAAATATCACAGAACAAATGGCGATACCTGATGATGCGGAAAAAGGCCTGATCGAAATGAATTATATCTACCTGAATAAAGAAACCGGAAAAGAAGAATCAGTTGCAATTATGTCGGATAAACCGGATTATTCCAAACTGGGTAATTATGCCGATACAACAAAATGGAAATTTGTAAACCGTGAAGATAATGTGATTGAAGAAGCATTTATTCCGGAAATTTCCGATTTTAATGTGAGCGATGAATCGGGCAATAATTTAACAGAGCAAATATTACAGGAACCGGATTATCAGTTTATGATCGTTTCCGAGCATTTCGATAAAACAAGTGCAGAAGGTTGGAAAAAAATCAAAGAACTTGAAGCAGCTGCCGAAAAGGAAGGCCTGTTCACATTTGCATTGGTAGGAGAAGGGTATAATGAAATAGAAAAATTCCGCCATGAAAATCAGCTTGCATTTCCTTTTTATCCGGGCGATGCCAAAGTATGCGTTACCATCGCGAGGGTAAATCCATCTGTAATTTTATTAAAACAAGGAACCATAGTGGATAAATGGAGCTGGCGGGATCTGCCGGCTTACGATGAAATAAAAGGGCAATATTTCTCAGACAGGAAACCAAAAATAAAAAAACCAAAAACGGATGAATTGTTTTCTGCGGATGAAAATGTACTTGACCCGATCAAAAACAGTATTGCTCCTTATAATGAATTTTTCATGCAGGATATCAATGGTGCGGATGCATCACAAACACTCATAACCGATTCTTCAGTCGCTTACATGATGATCATAAATGAGCTGGGAATTGATAAGCTCACAATGGATAAATGGAATGCCACCTTAGAGATAATGAAAATGCTCGATGCTGCGCATGTAAATTATTTTGTGGTGAGCAGCGGTGATCCGAAAGTACTGACGGCAATGCGGACTGCATCCAAACTGAATTATAATTATTATGTATCGGATAAAGATGTGCTTCTGAAAATAATAAAAGAAAATGCGGGGCTTGTTATTATTAAAAACGGCGTAGTAATGCAGAAATTTTCTGAAGCATCCTGGCCGGCAGATAATCAATTCATAACAAATTAAACAGGTGCATTGATCAGATATATTCTCAAACGATTCGCCTACGGTATTTTGGTTTTGGCCGGTGTGGTGATCGTTGTGTTTTTTCTGTTTCAAATGACGAGAATACATCCTGAGCGCCAGCTCGCAGGCGATAAGGCGGATAAAACAACGATCGAGAATATTAAAAAGGAACTGGGCCTCGACTTACCTGTTGGCCGTCAGTTGATTTTATACCTCAACGATATTTCTCCCCTCAGTTTTCACAATCATGCAGATAAAGAATCGCGGTATTTTTTAAATCCCGACAAATATTCTTATTTGAAACTTGCAGATTTCGGAACACAGACAATGGTTTTGAAAAAACCGTACCTGAGCAGATCGTACATGAGTAAAAGAAGTGTTTCTGAAATTCTTTCACAGCGTATTCCAAATACATTGATACTTGCAATTACCGCAATGATCTTTGCAACATGTGCCGGAATTTTTCTTGGTGTTGTTGCCGCAATCAAACCAAATTCTCCACTCGACAGAATATGCACAGCGGGAAGCGTATTGGGAATTTCGTTTCCTTCATTTTTTGTCGGGATCATTCTGCAATTAATATTCGCATATTTACTTGCCGGAATAACCGGTTTAAATATGACCGGTGATTTGTATGCAATAGATGAATATACAGGACAGAAATACCTCGAATTAAAAAACCTGATCCTGCCTGCAATTGCATTGGGTATTCGTCCCGTTGCCGTTATTGCGCAATTAACAAGAGGAGCCATGCTCGATGTCATGCATAACGATTATATCCGGACAGCAAGGGCAAAAGGATTAAATGAAAAAGCAATTTTATTCCGGCATGCATTGAGAAATACGCTCGTACCTGTTACTACTTCCGTTTCGGGCTGGCTTGCAAGTTTATTGACGGGTGCTTTTTTTATTGAAACCATATTTAATTATAACGGGATCGGTTATGAGACTGTAAATGCACTTAAAACGTTTGATTATCCCGTTGCCATGGGTGCAATTCTTTATACCGCATTTATTTTTATTGTGATCAGTATATTAGCAGATATTTTATATTCGGCAATTGATCCGCGGATAAGGAGAAGTTGAAAATATTTTGAATTAAAATGGCGGAAGATCTTTTGAAATGAAAATGAAAATATAAAATGCGTATCTATCTCATCGGATTTATGGGTTCAGGAAAAACCACTTTCGGGAAAAAGCTCGCAAGGAAAATGGGATATGATTTTCTTGATATGGATAAACTGATCGAACAGATAGAAGGCGTTAGTGTTGCTGAATTATTTTCTGTAAAGGGAGAAACATATTTCAGAAAAATGGAAAGCGATGTGCTGCACTCAACTGTTGTTCATAAACACGCAGTGATCAGTTGTGGAGGAGGTACTGCCTGTTATTTTGATAATATGGACTGGATGCAGGAAAAAGGCATTACAGTTTATTTAAATGTAAAAGCAGATCGGCTGTATGGTCGCTTAAAAACCCGCCGGGCCAAGCGGCCTCTGATCGCTGCATTAAATGATGCACAATTGAAAGATTATATTTTTCAGAAATTATCTGAACGCGAATCATTTTATCTCCAGGCAAAGCTGATCATCGATCCTGAAAAAGTAAGTGCAAAAAAAGCTTCTGAATTAATCAAGTTAAGAAGTGAATTTAAGGAAATGTAAATTCAGACATCCAGTTTTTTCTTCAGGTATCCGACAAGATTTTCTTCCTCCAATCCTTCCATATCGCTCAATTCAAGTTCAAGCGCTTTTGTGCTGCGCTGGATTTCCATTAAAGAGATGACAAGGCTCAAAGCAAACAGGAGAATGCATATGATGAATGTAATATTCGCAATCTGCATCTCATCCATATATATCGCATACATGCTGATAATGGCAAATAAGAAGCTCATCACGCCAAAAAATTGCATACGCCGAACAAGTTTTATCCGGTATTGCAGATTTTTAATTTGCAGATGAAGTGTTTTATTTGTTTTATTTTCCTGAAACTCGTCATGCAATTTCCGTACAACCGCACTTAATGCCATAAACCTGTTTGTATACGCAAGCATTACAAGGCTGATAGCAGGAAATAAAAGTGCAGGTGTGTTGATTGAGATATCCATATCAGCTTAAATAAATACCGGCTGCATCACCGGTTAATACAACTTTGATATGTTCCTGAAATGTTGTGCTTAATGAAAGTCCGACATAATCAGGACTCACAGGAAATAATTTATGTTTGCGTTCAACCAGAACGGCGATGCGTATACACTTTGGCGCATAATCAAGGAATGGTTTGATTGCATATAATAACGTTCTGCCTGTATTCGCAACATCATCTACCAAAATAATTACCGAATTGTCAATCTCATCATTTTTTAATTGCAATGTAACCGGCTGGTCGTCGGGATTTTGCTTGTTCAGTTCGATACTTGCGAGACGAATATGTGCCGAAGAAATTTTTTTCAATTCATCGTGCAATAATTGTGCAAGCACGTAACCTTCGGTTTCTTTTCCGATTCCTGCAAGAATGATCTCTTTTTCATCATAATTATCTTCAGCAATTTCAAATGCAATTCGTTTTATCTTTTGCTGAATTTTTTCCAGCGTTGCAATCTGTGTTACTAATTCACTCATCTTGAGACGGAAATTGTTTGTGTGTAAAACGCACCGTTATTTTCAACAAATATCTGGTATATGCCGTTTGGCAATTCTGAAATATTGATGGTTGCATTTTCTGCATCAACTGTTGCATGTAATAATTCAGCTCCCAGCATATTAAATACACGTACGTCAGACCGGCCTGCAATACCATCAATAAATAATTCGGACGATGCAGGCACCGGATAGATCAACAAATCACTTCCGGTTATTTCACCTTCTTTCAAAGGCGGCGTTGTGAATGTGATGACAGAAGAATAATTGCTCAAACCGAAATCGGTGCAATATGCACGCACTTTGCAATTATATGTTGTATTCGGCAACAAGCCGTTGAGTACTTTTTCATTTGTCATTGTATTTTTACGCTGATAGGGTGTTCCGATTTTCTGATAAGCCACATGGTACCCCGAAGCATTCGGAATTAAATCCCAAACAATTTTCGCTTTTGTCGGCATGAGTATAGCAACATCTACATTTTGCGGTGGATTTGTATAATCATCTGCCGAACAACCCCATGAGCCTGTCAATGTTCTGAATGCATCCACTTTCCCATATCCCCAATAATTATCCGGTAGCGCTTCTCCGGTAAATCCGTCATGCTTCGCATTATCAATAATTGCATTTTTAACATCATTATAATCTGCGTCAGGATATTTCTGAAAATATAAAGCGGCAACACCCGCAACAACTGGTGATGAAAATGAAGTGCCGTTGTATAAATAATGCATGCCGTCCTGCGACATATAATTTGCCGCACCTAAAGAAATCAGCCAGTCGGATAAAATTTGTGCTTCAGTTGAAAGTATTCTTGACCCTGTTGCGCAAATATCAGGTTTAATGCGATTGTCGCGGGTAGGTCCGTGTGATGATGCAACATACAACGTGCCCGGTGTATCGAAAAACGGTGGATTATCACCATAATAATTTGTCATGCTGTCGCGGTTCACATAGCTTCCCACGGTAATTACTTTATCACTGCATTGCCAGCTGCTGACAATATTTTGTGTGAAATCAGGTGCCTTGTAATTTACAATTTCAGGAACAGTTCCTGCATCCGGTAAACCTGTAGAAACATAATTTGAATATCCGGTTGTAGCTTCTGCATTATACATATCTACACGGCCGGTGCCATGTGTGGTAAATCTCCAGTAATATGAACTAACAGCCGGCGTAATTGCGCATACGATCTGATAAACACCATCTGTTAATTGCGCATACACATATCCTGAACCGGCGCCCGGAATTGAAATAAATACAGAATCAATTGCCCCGCCTGCAAGATCAAAATCAGCAAGTGTATTCAAATCGGGTGAATCACCGATATGTGCCCATCCGGCAGGGTTATCAGCACCGATTGAAAAAAATACATTGTCGAGATCAGCCTGATCGGCATATACTTCAAAATAAACGAGATTCGTATAACTCAATTTTTTAAACCATGTAAATTGTTCTGTTGCTGTAACATCATAACCCACATGCAAAGCAAAATTTCCTGCATTACCTGCTGCTGCAACGAGTGAACGCCTGTTTGATTCTGAAATTAAATTATCAATTGTTTGTGTAAGCAGATCTTTCCCATCGTGTGAACCGGCATATGACCCGAGACTTGTATTAATCACGCAGGGTTTATTCATCGCCGCAGCTTTATCGTAAATATATTTTATCGCATCGGTAAGATTTGTTTCATAATTATTATAAAAATTGATCGCAACAAGAATCAGGTCCGCATTTGGTGCAACACCCCGGTATGCGTTGGCAGCATTTCCGCTCGATGCTGCAACACCTGCAACACCACTACCATGGCTATAATTCAATTCTTCAAAATCATTATGTGCACATGTGCCGTTTGCGATCATGAAACTATCGCATTCACTTCCGTAATTATACGGATCGGGAGATGTGCCGTCATCTGGTACATTCTGATCCCATACGTATTTAATTCTCGTATTGCCGTCAGCATCTTTAAAATCGCCGTGATTAATATCGAATGGTGCATCAATAATTCCGATCACCACACCGCTTCCGTCATATCCCTGGTCGAGTGGCCATATGCCGTTGTATGCGGAATCAACATTATTTCTGATCACCATCACGTCATTCATTAATTCGAGTTTGCCAACGGCACAATCGATCTGTTTTACATATTCCATGCGATTTAAATCAAGGATCGCTTTCCTGGTGAGTGTTGCAGATACAATATCACCCGCTGTAAATTTATATTGGCCGCCTTGCGACCTGATAAATCCGGTGATTTGCGAAGGATCCCCTTTTATTAAAACAGGTAAAACAGTTTCGGGCTGCTGCTTAGAGAGATATAAATAAGTGGAAAGAGTAAGCTTGTTTGTTGGTGCCGCATTTTGCGCATGTACCTGAAGAGCGCAAAAGAGGACGAAAACGGTGAGTATACGTGTGATCATACTGTTGATTTATTAATTTTAAGACTGATAAAATTACACTTATTTTCGCAAGAAATTAAGCACCTATGCAGCTTGCCGCTCAGTTGATATTTGCCGTTCTGTTTGGATGTGCGGGGTATTTCGCATGGCGTCGCTTTGCATTTATCCGTCGCACGATTTTGCTGGGCAGGGATGAAGACCTGAATGATCATCCGGGCAAACGAATAAAAAATATGCTATTGTTTGCCCTGGGCCAGAAGAAAATGTTTAAAAAACCACTTCCTGCAGTACTGCATTTATTTATTTATGTGAGCTTCGTTATCGTAAATATAGAAGTGATCGAAATACTTGTTGACGGGCTCAGCGGAAGTCACCGTTTTTTCGCTCCTTTCCTGAACGGATTTTATTCTTTCCTCATCAGTTTTATTGAAATCTTATCAGCACTTGCATTGCTCGCTACGATTATTTTCCTGATCCGCAGAAATATTTTAAAAATCAAACGATTCAACCAACCCGAATTAAAAGGATGGCCGTTTAAAGATGCAAATCTGATTTTATTATTTGAATTTATTCTTGTCACCGCAATTTTAACCATGAATGCAGCCGATGTGCAATTGCAATTAAGAGATGTTGCGCATTATCATCAGACCGGCATATTTTTTATTTCGCAATACACAAATGGTATTTTCACTGCTGTTGGTGAAAATAATCTCATCGCAATTGAACGGGTCGCATGGTGGCTGCATATAGTTGGTATTTTATTTTTTCTGAATTATATTCCTTATTCAAAACATCTGCATATTATTCTCGCTTTCCCGAATGCATATTTCATGCGGTTTGAAAAAAACGGAAAAATGGAAAATATGCCTGTGATTGCGAATGAAGTAAAAACAATGCTCGATCCGAATGCACAGGTGACAGCAATTGAAAATCCCCCAAAAAGTTTTGGTGCAAAAGATGTAACCGACCTCAGCTGGAAACACTTGCTGGATGCATATTCCTGTACCGAATGCGGAAGGTGCACTGCAGCATGTCCGGCGAATATCACAGGTAAAAAATTATCGCCGCGAAAAATAATGATGGATACCCGCGACAGGCTTGAAGAAGTTGGAATGCAGATCGCAAAACACGGAGCTGATTTCAGCGATGGAAAATCATTGCTTGGCGATTATATAACATCAGAGGAAATTCGTGCATGCACAAGTTGCAACGCATGTGTGGAAGAATGCCCTGTGAATATCAATCCGCTTTCAATCATTTTTGAATTGCGAAGATATGCAGTCATGGAAAAAAGTGATGCGCCTGCCGAATGGAATGTGATGTTTAACAATATGGAAAATAATCAGGCGCCGTGGCAGTTTAATCCGGCAGACAGATTGAAGTGGGTGGATCCGTGATGAAAGCTGCCAGCTGCCAGCCACTAGCTACTGGCCGCTAGCTGCAAACAACAAAAAAATAATCGAATGAAAGTAACAACGGCAGCAGAATTATTTGCAAACGGAACCTCACCTGAAATTTTATTTTGGGTGGGATGTGCGGGAAGTTTTGATCAGCGTGCACAAAAAATTACCGGGTCGTTTGTGAAAATATTAAATCGCCTGGATATCAGTTTTGCAGTGTTGGGAACAGAAGAAGGTTGTACGGGCGATCCGGCAAGAAGAGCTGGAAATGAATTTTTATTTCAAATGCTTGCGCAAAATAATATTGCCGTATTAAATGGTTATGGCATTAAAAAAATAGTAACTACCTGCCCGCATTGTTTCAATATTCTGAAAAATGAATATCCCGAACTCGGGGGAAATTATGAAGTCATTCATCACACCACATTTTTACAGCAATTAATTGATGAGGGGAAATTGAAAATTGAAGGTGGCGCATTTAACGGTAAGCGTATCACATATCACGATTCATGTTATCTCGGAAGGGCAAACCAGATCTATGAAGCACCCCGGATTTTATTGCAGCAACTCGATGCTGAACTTGTGGAAATGAAAAGCTGTAAAAGCCGCGGGCTTTGTTGCGGCGCAGGTGGTGCGCAAATGTGGAAAGAAGCGGAAAAAGGTTCAAAAGAAATAAATGTGGAACGGACAGAACAGGCGCTTGAAGTAAATCCTGCAATCATTGCATCCGCATGCCCTTTTTGCAATACCATGATGACGGACGGCGTAAAAAATAAAAACATGGAAGAGCAGGTGAAAGTATTTGATGTTGCCGAATTAATTGCAATGAGCCTGGGTTTATAACGTAAATTGGAAAAGTATGCATGGTCAGAATTTTTCACCCCAATCAAAAGTATGGATCTATCAATCCTCCAGGCCTTTCTCAGAAGCGGAAGCAAGTGCAGTATCTGCCCGATTAAAAGTATTTGCAAAACAATGGACCGCACATAATCTGCAATTAAAAGCTGAAGGCTTTTTGTTTGAAAACCGGATTCTTGTTTTAATGGTGGATGAAACTTCTGCAAATGCCAGCGGCTGTTCAATAGATAAAGCATTTAATTTTATACAAAACCTCGAAACCGAATATAAAGTTGAATTATTAAACAGAATGCTTGTACATTATTTCGACGGGACCGAATGGCGCATCACCCGCCTCGATGATATGAACAACCTTGATGATACCACACTTGTTGCAGACCCACTTGTAAATACAAAATCAGATTTTGACACACGTTTTGTTGCACCACTGAAAAATACCTGGATGATGCAATATATTTCCTAATACTTCTCGTTCCTTGTTATTCTTTAAACCCGTTCATATGAAATACCCTTTCCTGATTTTATTTTCTATTGCCTTTTTATGCCGTTCCGCAGCCTTTGCGCAGTCGGATTCACTGCAAAATAATTATTTGAAAGTGTATCTCGACGGTGCATATTTTTATCAGGATCATATCAAAACCGAAATACCGTATGTGAATTATATGCGTGACCGGTTTGATGCGCAGGTCCATCTACTTATCGCACAGCAGGCAACCGGCAGCGGCGGAACAGATTATTCTATTTTCTTTCTCGGCAAGAAAGAATTTGAGGGTAAAAACGACACGTTGCATTTTATTGCAAATACAAATAATACAGAAGATGAAACGAGAGAAGGTTTAATACAGATCCTGAAAATGGGCCTAATGCCTTATATTGCAAAATTGCCGGTGCCCACAAAAATCGAAATTCGTTTTTCTGCCGATACCTCCGTAACGGAAGACAAGCAAAAAGAAGATAAATGGAGAGGTTGGGTGTACTCTGTGAGCAGTTATGCAAATATGAGTATCACCAAATACTATAAATCGTATAATATCTCCGGTAATCTCAGCGCAAATAAAATCACTGAAGCGTGGAAAATTTCTCTGGAAGCAGGTGGAAATTTTAATACGGATAAATATGATTTTGGTGACGGCACAACCGATTCATACGAAAACAATTCAAAATATTCAAAGGCAACAATTGTAAAAAGCCTGAATGAACATTGGTCATTGGGAGGTCAGGCATCCTACAGTGCGAGTACTTACAGTAATTATACGCATTTGTTATCTCTCCGGCCGGCAATTGAATATGATGTATTTCCCTATACCGAATCAACAACAAAACTGCTTACATTTTTTTATGCCGTGGGTCCCGAATATGCGGTGTACACCGACACAACGATTTATAATTTAAAAGAAGAATTTCTGGTCAAGCAACGATTGGAAGTTTCTTTATCACTCAAACAAAAATGGGGTTCTGTTTATCTCGGATTAAACGGAGCGAATTATTTCCATGATTTTTCAAAAAATAAAGCAGGATGTTTCGCATCCATCAACTGGCGGATTTTCGAAGGGTTATCACTCGACGGATATTTTGCCCTTGATTTTATTCAGGATCAGTTGAATCTTCCGAAAGGCGGCGCAACGGAAGAAGAAATTTTATTGCAGATATCTGAACTGGAAACAGATTTTAGTTTTTACACTTTCTTCGGATTATCCTATACGTTTGGTTCAATTTTTAATAATGTCGTGAATCCGCGTTTTGATAACGGCAGTACATTTTATTTTTAAAACAGTAAACCGTAACAGCTAATTAAATATTTCCATATAAATTAAAGTAAGAGCACAGCCGGTCATCACAATGAATGTAATAAAACCGAAAAAATTCATCGCCGGAGAATTTTTATACTTTCCCATTATTTTTTTATTGTTGCTGATATGCAATATCAATGCAATGATCACGGGTGCTATCAAGCCATATAAAACAGCTGTATAAAATAACATTTTCACCGGACTGATGCCGGCAAGATTAATCAGCAAACCAATGAGCATTGAAAAGATCATTGTGATATAAAAGCCTTTCGCTTCATGGAATTTTTTATTTAAGCCTTCTTTCCATCCGAATATTTCCGACAACATATAGCTTAAGGACCCTGCCAAAACAGGAATTGCCAATGCACCGGTTCCAAGTACTCCAATTGCAAATAGTAAATAAGCAGATCTCCCTGCAAGTGGTTCAAGCGCCTGCGCAGCCTGTTCAACCGTGTCAATTGTATAAATTCCGTTGCTGAATAAAACAGTGCCGGTGGTGAGAATGATAAAATAAAATACAAGGTTGGTAAGAAGCAATCCGAGCCTTACATCCTGCCGCATATCGTTCATGATGAATTTATCGATGAGTAATTTTTTCTGATTGCGTTCTTCCATTTCCATTGTTGCCTGCCAGAAAAATAAATAAGGAGAAATGGTTGTTCCCAAAATACCTACCAATGCCATGAAATATTCTGCTTCAAAATGGATATGCGGAAGGATCGTGCTGAGAAGTGCCTGGCGCCAATCCGTATCTGCAACAAATGGAATGATCAGATAACAAAACAATGCAATACAAAGCCATTTTAAAATAAATGCAATGCGGTGATAATTCCACCGGATAGTTGCACTCAATAATATAAAAGTAAATGCGGCAGAAAATACAAATGATGGAACTCCCGGCAGAATTAAATTTCCAACAGCACCCATTCCCGCAATATCGGCACCGATATTTAAAATAATGGATGGAAAGCTCAGCAGCAGGATCAGATATAAAATATATTTCGGGTAATATTTTTTAATTACGGATGTCAGACCCATATCTGTGATGAATCCGATCTTTGCACACATTTCCTGCATGGAAACTATCAGCGGATACGTTGCAATGGCCGTCCATAATAAATGCGTTCCATATTTTGCTCCCGCCTGCGAATAGGTTGCGATCCCGGAAGGATCGTCATCGCTTGCGCCTGTGATTAACCCGGGCCCAAGTACCCGGATGAATTTCGGAAGGATTAATTTTCTTTTATTTCGCTTCATACGGATTGCATAAAGGTAATTGATTCAACCAATTCAGGATGGTGATGAAACATTGTATTAGCCATTGATTTTAATGATCGGGACTGCATGATATATATGAAATATCAAAACGATCTTTCAGTTTTCCTACGTAAGTTTGCAACATACAGTTGTTAATTCAGAAATCTTTAAATACGATTATGTCATTTCAGCTTTTAGCAAAATCCACCATACATATCAATGCACCGGCAGCGAAAGTCTGGGAAGCACTTACAACTCCGTCCATTATTAAATTATATTTTTTCGGTACGGAAGTGATCACTGATTGGAAAATTGACAGCCCGATTATATTCAGAGGAATATGGGATGGCAAACCTTACGAAGACAAAGGCACAATTCATGAATTTAAACCTGATTCATACCTCAGGTATACGTATCTGAGCAGCCTGAGCGGCTTAGCAGATCATCCTGAAAATTATGCGAATATTACTTACGACCTGAATGAAGATCATGGAATAACGTCACTTACGATCACGCAGGATCATATTCTCACAGACGCAGTGAAAGAACATACGGAAGAAAACTGGGCACTTGTTTTAAAAAATCTGAAAGAATTAATTGAACAGGAAAATTGAGTGAATATTCAATAGATAAATTCTTGTTTCTTTATTTCATACAGTACATGCTTTGCCAATGCATGATCATCGGGCAAATTCGGATGATCAAATTCAGCGACGCAGCGCATTCCGATTCGTTCCATTAATGCAATGGATTTTTTATTCAGCACAGATGTAAAAGAAACAATTTTATCCAGATGATGCGCATTGAAACCATAAGCGAGACATGCTCTTGCAGCTTCAGTTGCATATCCCTGGCCCCAGCTGTTTTTCTGAAAACGCCAGCCGATCTCAACGCAGGGAGTGAAAAAACTGATGAACGACGGCACCGATAATCCGGTATAACCGATAAATTGTCTGGTGGATTTTAATTCAACAGCAAATAAACCCAGTTTGCGTTTATTAAAATGATTATCTATTCTGTCTACCAATGCTATGGATTCTTCTGCAGATAAAATTGCAGGATAATATTTCATTACCTCGCTGTCGGAATTTAATTCAATAAAAGGCTGCATATCCGATTCAATCCATCTTCTTAAACCCAGGCGTTCGGTTGAAATAATATATTGGGTTTCTTCAGTCATGCAATAAATAAATTATGTAAATAAAATGCGGTAAGTGAAATCCCTGTCTGCTCAGATTTCATATAATTCGATCGGCAGGCCATCCGGATCGCAGATAAATGTAAAACGCTTATTTGTTGTTTCATCGGTTCTTACGGGTTCGGCAATAATTCCATGTTTTTGGAAATAGACAATTGCTTTATCGAGATCATCTACCTCAAAAGCAATATGACGCAATCCGGTGGCTTCTGGTTGCGAAAGGCGGGCAGGAGGGGAAGGAAAAGAGAATAATTCGAGAATATATTTGCCATGCAATGCAAGGTCGAGCTTATAAGAATTTCTTGATTCCCTGAAGATTTCGCGGATCACCTCAAGGCCAAGTATTTCAGTATAAAATTTTTTTGAGCGGGTATAATCCGAACAAATGATCGAGGTATGATGAATCCGGTTTAGCATAATTCTGCATGCATGATTCGCGGATGCATTGCCGCATCACGAGAGAATGATGAAAGCACAAATTTATATGCTGCGAAAATATACAGGTCCTTTTATTATAACCTTATGATCTGTGCTGAAAATAAATTTCCTTCAGCATCCAGAATATTTACATAATAAATTCCTGCAGGTGCGGGAGCTTGTGAATTATTTTTTCCGTTCCAGGTAAACTGATCCTGATTGATTTCTAAATCCGCTATTTTTTTTCCGGTCATATCCGTAATAAAAGCAGACTGACAATTTATTTTTTGATCGAAGCGGATGGATACCTGCTCGCTGAATGGATTCGGCGATATTGTAAATGGAGTTGTTTCGATCGTTTCAATTGCATCTCCGCAGGGTAATGTAAATTCTTTTCCGGGCGAACCAAATAAACAACCTGCAACCCAATTGCCGGCGATATTCGGATTATCCGAAGGATTGCTCGATTCGAGTGTAAATCCCACACCATCCGGATCTGTTGGCCACGGCGCACTGTCGTAATAACGCACACTGTATTTTATTTTCCCTGAAGCATTATACAACCGCACTGCTTCTCCACCGTTTGAAAAATGGAAATCAGGTTCGCCGATCACATTTGTAACGGTTGGAAATTTAGACGTAAATGCTGCAAGGCTGTCTGAAATAACAAGCCGGCTATCGGCGGCTATGGTCGTTCCGTTTGGTATGATGAAAATATTGCTGTTTGATCTGTCTTTAATGATCCAGCCGCTCAGATCAAGTGTAGAAGTACCATTGTTCCATATTTCGATCCAATCGCCGGGATTGAATGCAAGGAGTGAATTATAATTTATTTCATCAACAACAGGAGAATAATTACACGGAACATAAGGAGCGCCGGGAGTTCCCAGCACACATCCTGCAAACCAGTTTGCCGGGTCGTTTTCGTCGCCTGTTTCATCAATAATTTGCAGAGTTGGGCCCAATCCATCAGATCCTTTCGGCCACGGAACCGAATCGTAATATGCAATGCTTTTGATCAGGGTCCCGGTATTATCTTCAATTTTCACAATGCCGGAAGTATTATCAAATCCAAAAACAAATGGTCCGACAATATTTGTAACAGCAGGGAATATCATTTCAAACGTATCAATATCCTGCACGATCACCAGATATTCGTCGGGGCTTAAAATTGTGCCGCCCGGAATTGTATAACTGTTGAATGCAGTTTCATCTTTTAATTTCCATGCAGAAATATCTACCGAAGTATTTCCATAATTATGCAATTCAACCCATGCTTTGGGTTTTGTTAATTCATCGGAATTATAATTGATTTCGGTTACCGCAATTTCAACCACACCGGATTCTTTTGCAGTTGTTTCTGGGTAATGTGGGTTTCCCAAAATAAGATGATTATACGTATTGAGGTTTACTTGATTTGTTGACTCAGCACTTTGTTGGCCGAAAAGGCTGCCTTGTATGAGGAGAAGCAGGCCCCCAATTAAAATGTTGCGCATCTGCGATAAGTTATTTATTTGTGAGTGTAAATTTAAGAAATTGTTAATCAATTGGATTTCCGGCTCTGCACATTCGCAACCAGACATAAAAAAAGAGCGGAGATTGCTTCCCGCTCTTTTATCTGTTTCAGATTGTCTTTTATTTTTCAGTATCAGTTTCCTTGTTCACTTTCAATAATTCAAGTTCGAAGATCAATGTTGCATTCGGTGGAATAACACCGCCTGCACCCTGCGGGCCATATGCGAGATCAGAAGGGATCACGATCAGCCATTTATCACCTTCTTTCATCAGTTTCAGCGCTTCTGCAAATCCTCTGTTAAATCCGTTAACCGGAAGTGTGGCAGGCTGGCCGCGTTCAACAGAACTATCGAAAACTTTGCCGTCGATAAATTTACCGGTATAATGCACTGTTACCTGTTCGTTGTCAATCGGGCTGATGCCTGTACCTGATTTCAGCACTTCGTACTGAAGTCCCGAAGCAGTTGTCGTAACGCCTGGTTTTTTGCCGTTTTCTTCTAAGAATTTAATTCCTTCTTCTTTTGTTTTTTGTGCTTCTTCATCGCGTTTTTTCATCATGTATTTATTGATGACAACCAATGCTGAATCGCCACGCATAATCAATGCAGTTGTATCATCATCCAATACTGCCTGAATCGCAGCTGCCATGATCTCTGTATTTACTTCGGTTAATTTTTGTTGCTTCATGCTTTCTCCGATGTTCACGCCTAATGCATAGCTTAAGGAATCAGATGCATTTTCGACTTTTACATCCTGAATTTTTTTCGTGTTTTCACAGGAGAAGCTCAATAACATAGAGGATATGACCAATCCTAAAATGACTTTTTTCATATAAAATTTGATTTTAAGGCGGCAAAGATAGGATAAATAAGTGGCTAAGCGTCAAATTAACTATCTTTAATACTGATGGAGGTGTTAGATCAAACCCCGGACACGGAACCTCAGATCAGATTTGCAGGTTTCATCACCCGCTTCCTCGCATGGTTTGCCGACGGGGTGATTCTTTCTTTAGCCGGATGGATACTGAGCATGGTAACCGGCATGCATTTATTCGATGTGCGTGGCGGCATGTTTTGGTTTGGCGATATTTTTACATTCGGATATTTTATCGTGATGGAAGCCGGGCCGGGGCAGGGGACATTTGGCAAACAATTTTTACGTATCAAAGTGGTGGATGAAAATGGAGAACGGATCAGTTACCGGACTTCCCTGATAAGGAGTTTATCCAAAATCCTGTCTGCCGTACTATTACTCATCGGTTATTTTATGATCATTTTCGATGTAAAGAAACAGGGCCTGCACGACCGCATCGCAAAAACTTATGTAGTGGAATCTTGAAAATTTGATGGCTGAATAAATTTCCCGAAAAATCAGACAAGGCCTTTTGCCTTCAGCTCCAGATATTTATTGATGGTATTGATTGAAAGATCTTCAGGTGTGGAGATGATCGTTTGAATACCATATTTTTTTAATTCCTGCAGAATAATACTTTTTTCAACCGAAAATTTATGGGCAATAGTAGTGAGATATACATCTTCCAGTGATTCAACATCTGTTTTGCTGTATGTTGAGATCTCCTCATTTTCAAAAAAGATCACAACCAGCAAATGGAGCTTATTTAATTTCCGCAAAATTGAAACTGCCCGTTCGATTGCATAAAGGCTTTCAAAATTTGTAAATAAAAACAGCAGGCTGCGCACACGTATGAAATTCCGGATATGCAGGTATAACAATTCGTAATTTGCTTCAGTAAATCGTTCCTTCTCTTTGTACAACGCATTTAATACCTGTTGCAGCTGACTTGTATGTTTATTTGGAGCGATGGTTGTTCCGATCTTGTCTGAAAAAGTAATGAGGCCGATGCGGTCTTCTTTTTTGAGTGCAATATTTGAAATGGTGAGTGAAGTATTGATTGCATAATCGAGAAGGCTCAGATTATGAAAAGGCATTTTCATTGTGCGGCTTTTATCAATAATGCAAAACACCTGCTGCGATCTTTCTTCCTGGTAATGATTTACCATTAATTCGCCGACACGACCGGTAGCTTTCCAGTTGATACTGCGTATATCATCTCCCTGCACATATTTTTTGATCTGATCGAATTCATAACTATGGCCAATGCGTCGTAATTTTTTCACACCGTCAAAAAATGAAATACGTGCAAGTGTCCGCAGTTCATATTGCTTCATTTGTATAATGGAAGGATATACTTCAGCAAGCATTTTATCGGCGATCACAAAACGACGTGTAACGAGCCCGATAATTGAACCGGCGAAAATATTGATATTATTAAAATAATATTCTCCCCGCAAAACAGGCCGGAGTATGTAATCTATTTGTTTTTTTTCACCGGGCTGCACCAGTAATGTGATCAGAAAATTCCTGTCCTGAAACTGATAAGGCAATTCGTCGATAATTTTAAGATGCAGGGGAATTACTGATTTATTATGCAGATCAAGATGCACTTTATTTTCATCGCTTAAAGAAAACACCTGCGTAAAATACCGTTTACAGGTAATTTTTGTTGCGGGACTGAATAATAATATCAAATCAGTTAAAATGGTTGCAGCGAATGCAACGAGTAAAATTTGTGCAACTAAATAAATAGGCGGCAATGCAAAACCGATTGCAAATAAAAATGCAATTGATCCGAGTATCCAGAACAACCTGTTGGTTACATATACATTGCGGAGCGGCGATCTCATCTTGGCACGTCGATACTTTCTATAATTGATTTTACAACTGATTCGCTGTCGTATCCTTCCAGTTCTTTATCCGGTGTTAAAATGATCCTGTGATTTAAAACGGGATACGCAACAAAATGGATATCGTCGGGCGTAACGAAATTTCTGCCGCTCATCGCAGCTATTGCTTTCGCTGCTTTCATGATATTGAGTGATGCCCGCGGCGAAGCACCGAGGAACAGATCGCCGTGATTGCGTGTTCTGAAAACAATTTGTGCGATATAATCGAGCAGCTCATCTTTGATATGAATTGTTTCAACAATTTCACGGCAACGTTTTAATTGCTCAGCAGAAATGACAGTTTTTACATCATCTTTTTGCCTGTTTGTGAAATCCTGTTTAAACCTGTATAAAATTTGTTTCTCCTGCTCGAGATCAGGATAAGTAATTTTTATCCGGAATAAAAACCTGTCGAGCTGGGCTTCCGGTAATTTATATGTTCCTTCCTGTTCGATAGGGTTTTGTGTTGCGATCACAAAAAACGGATACGCCATCGGATAGGTTTGACCATCCATTGTTACATGCAATTCTTCCATTACTTCCAGCAAAGCCGCCTGTGTTTTTGCCGGCGCTCTGTTTATTTCATCTATCAATATGATGTTTGAAAATACCGGTCCTTTCTTATACGTAAATTCAAGTGATTTCTGATTAAATACCGTGGTGCCGAGCACATCGGTTGGCATCAGATCGGGAGTAAACTGAATTCTGGAAAAATCAGCGTCGATTGTTTTTGCAAGCAAACGTGCAGTTAATGTTTTTGCAATGCCGGGCACACCTTCAATTAAAATATGTCCGCCTGCAAAAAGTCCGGCAATTAAAAGGTCGATCATTTTTTGCTGACCGATAATTACCTTTCCTAATTCGATCCGGATCTGTGTAACCGAATTTGAAATTTGCTGCAATTCGGGCGATGATTCCTGATAAAAGAGATTTTCTTCCATATTATTTACAATTTTTATAAAATGAATCTAAAAGCTGATGAAAATAAATTAAATCATCAGGTGTGACATCCGTTGTATTTTCCATATACCGGAAATGAGTGAATATTGATTTTATTTCCGCCGGGTTGATTTCTGATTTTAAATTAAGTGAAGTGAAAAATTGTTCGTTTAATTCTTGTGTCGGTATGCGGTACCGCTCATTGATAAAATGCAGAAATAATTTCATTTTCTGCTGAGCGATCAGTTTATGGTTTCTGCTGATAAAATACATTCTGCCGATTGTCTGAATAAATTCAAGCGATTTATTTTCATTCGGCTCCATCACCGGGATCGGCTGCTGCAGGCGTTTCGACCTGAACAAGAGAAAAAGTACAAGTCCCGCGATCAACGTATACCATGCCCAGCGCAAAGCAGGCTGGGAGAGGATAAATTTCAACGGGCCTTCCTGTTCACTGCTGAAATCCATTCCGTCGAAATTCGGGAGATCCATAGTTTTACTGGATTCGTCCCAGATGATATCACCGGGCTTGAGATAAGAAAATACTTTTGATGTGTATTCAATATTATTTTCTTTGATCTGGAAAAAATTTGCAAACACGATCGGGTTGGTATGAATATAAAAATTCCCTTTGCCATAGGGGATACGGATATAATTTAAAAAATTCGACGAACGCAAAGAACCGAGAGAGTCATAATCAACCAGGGAAGCAGCATATTCCGGGAATATATATTTCCATTCATACACGGTGCTTTTATCACGCACTTTAAAATCAAATCTGAATGAACTGTCGCGTTTAAATGCGCTTGAATTAAAATTCATTACGATATTATCGGTCGTAAAATATGAAAGTGCTGCGGTATCGAAATAGATTTCCGGTTTTTGATACCAGATCGTGTCACCGAATTCAGTGAGATAAAAAGTTGAATCGATCGCACTTGCTTTGTTCATGCTTTTGAAAATGCCGTTGGATAATTTTTCCGGAATTTCATTCACGGCAAAAAAAGCATCATTGCCTTCATATACGAAATCTCTGATCAAACCATAAGTTGAATCCGTGAGATAGGGTTCGCGGCCGATGAAAACATAATTTTTATGCCCTGCAGGTAAATGATCGAACGTTTCTGCAAGATTGTTTTTAACCAATGTGAAATTTGACTCCGGGAAATATTCTTCAAGTAGTTTACTCACTACAAGCGTTCCGAAAGGCTGGTCGCTCGATTGCCTGTAATGTTCGCCCCACGAGAAGTGTTTTTCCGAATTTGAAGGCATGAATAGCAGCAATAAAATAACAAGTGCCACAACAACAACAATTAGAATGATTAATATGCTGTTGTTTTTTCCTTTCATTTTTCGCTGCCGATTTTTTCGATGAGACCAAGAAAGGAAACGCTGATGGATGTAAACTGCGACGCTGCTATTTGCTTGTCGCCATACCAGACGTATTCATAAATTAATGTGGATTGATTTAATTGACTGAATTGCGGATGGTGTGCAACTTCCATTAAATAATCAAAATTGGTTTTATTTTTTTTCCATGTGATCAAACCCTTTTCCTGTAACCCTTTCAAAACCATGAGATAATAAATGCGCACCGCAAGTTTGAAATTAGCTGCTGCAATTGCTTCACGCAAATATCTTTCGAGATCACTTTCCATCGGTTTATCTTCAAGGTCGTTGATCACCGGATCTGCTTTTTGCACGGAAGGATTTGCAGATCCTTTTCCAAACAATTTCAGGAGAATAAAAATGAGTAATGCAGCAATAGCTGCGAATATGACAACCTTCAGCCAGACTGCCGAAATTGAAAAGGGTTCTTTCGGTCCTGAAATTTCGTGATATTCGCCATTCTCTTTCTGTTCTGTTTTTTCTTGTTCAATCGTTTCGTTATAATCTAACCCTTCAACGGCTTTTTCCCATTTCTCTTTTTCAATCGGATGATATGTTTCATCCTGCGCAAAGGAAGTGCATGCAAAAAAAATGAAAAGCAGCGAGCAGGTCAGGATTTTTTTCATCTTCCGGAAAATGATTTGTTTTTGAATTTTCCAAGAGACGCAATTCTTTCTTTTAAAGAGCTTGCCGTTTTGATCTCATACAATCCGGAATACATTAAGCCCATATTAATGGTCACCATGCATATCTGGAGAAAAATAATGAAGAGGAAAATGAAGGTGATGCTGATAATGGTGATCGCTTCGTAAATTTCTTCGGCAAAGGGGATATTCATTTTTATCAATTCCGCATTTAAGAATGAAATAAGCGAATGTGCGATCCACGATAAAGCGACACTCAAAAGCAGGAGTGTAAGATAATGCAATGTGATCCTGCCGATATATTTAAAAAAATAATTCCCCGAAGAAAAAATGCTGAATCCGAATTTATTTTGCTGCCCTGCTGCCATTGCCAAAATCGCAACAAGCGGGAAAAATCCGAAATACAGGATCTTTAAAAATACATTGTTGTTGAGGGCGAGCAACTGCAGGCATGCTGCGATGCATAAAAACATCCAAGATTTTTTAAACAGAAATGTGATAAATTGTTTTCTGTTGAAGCTGAGGATATTCTTCTTCACCTGTAATAAAATAAAAGAACAGAGGGAAAGAAGTATCCAGAGTGCAATTGCATTGATGCCTGCCAGAATAAAATTCCCGGCATTTCCGATCTGATGAAAAACATCTCTGAATGTTTCCGGAATAATTCTGAACACAAATAGAATCATGTCCTGCGGATTTGATAATGTTCCCACACCATGTTCAACATCCCTGATATTTTCAGCAAATAAAAAATATGCGCCGGTATATAAAACGGTGAGCAGTGTGATTGTTGAAATCACCGGGCCAATAAATTGCCGCAGTACAAGAAAACTTTCTGAAAAGATCTCTCCACCTGTTTTAATTTTGCGGAGATTAAATTCCGGAATTTTATCAGCCGGTATTTCATCAGCCCTTGGTTTTATTTTAAATCCTGCTTTCGCTTTTCTGATCGGATATAAAACAAAATAATAAAGCATGAATGCAAATTCAATTGTGATCAGAATTCCTCTGATCCAGTCGGGTGCATCCGTATAGCGTGTTAAAAAACTTTCATTTATTCCTGCAAGCACAATAACGGGTGCGATGCCGATAAAAATCTGAATTGCCCGGATGCCGTTCAGCCGGAAAGATTGCATGCGCCTGAAGGTGCCGGGAAATAAAAATCCTTTTCCAATTGTAAATCCTGCACCTCCGGCAATTACGATTGCAGAAATTTCCAGCGCACCGTGTACCCAGATGGTGAGAAACGATTCCCAGAACAAATCCCTCTCAATAAAAAAATACTGAAAGACACCCACCATTATTCCATTTGTGATAATGAGATAAGCAGTGCCCACACCAAACGCAACGCCGAGCATTAGTGTAATGAATGCAACGATCAGGTTATTCAGCGTGATTCCGAAAAACATATCGAACTGATTCATCTCTTTGTAAACAGCCATCGGGTCGCCGGTTTCAATATTTTTTTCAGTCATTGAAACATAAGTATCGCCCAAAATAAATCTTGCAAAATCGGGATCATGCATACTCGATAATACACCGATTGAAAAGGAGATCATAAATAAAACAAAAGCAAGCAATAATTGCCAGCGGGCTTCGTATAAATATTTCGGTAATTCTTCTTTCCAGAAAAAAGTGAATTTACTTCTTCTCCGTACACGGTTTTTGTAAATGGACTGAAAAACCTTTTGAGCAAGATTGTTCAGGTAAATTTTAACGGAGCGGTTTGGATAATAAGTGCGGGAATAAGAAAGATCGTCGGTAATTTGAATAAAGAGATTGCTCACCTTTTCGGGATCGCTTTCATCCACGAATCGCTGTTCGAACTCGTTCCATTTTTCTTTATTCTGGTCTATGAAATGTGTTTCCCGCATGAGCCACCTGGCCTCTCTTTCTGTTAGAGCGCTAAAAGTAATAATTCTGTTGCTTTTTTGTACCTGTCCATTCTGTTTACCGGGGTTTAATTTGCATTTCAGGAAATCCGGGGCGGCTGCAATGCACCAGACTTTTTATATTTGAGCGTTTTTCTGCACAAAATGAAATGCAGATTTACCTGTATGCGAACCATCGATATATTAACAACGCAAAACGTAACCATCAATTATGAATTGGCGGAAGCCCGCGACAGGATTTTTGCGTGGATCATCGATACGATCGCATTGTATATTTCGCTTTTGTTGCTGGCATTGATCTTTTTCTCTGCAGGCGTTGTGGGTGATGGTACGTATTTTACGTATTTTGTTTTATTGCCCATCTACCTTTTTTATCACCTTGCATTTGAGATCTTACTGGACGGAAGGTCGCTTGGGAAACTGGCACTCGGTCTCAAAGTTGTTAAACTCACAGGCACCGAACCTTCTCTGAATGATTACCTTGTTCGCTGGGTATTCAGGCCGATCGATATCAGTTTATCGCTTGGTTCAATTGCCATCATGCTGGTGAGTTCATCTGAAAAAGGGCAGCGGCTGGGCGATGTGGTCGCAAATACAACGGTCATTAAGATCAACCCGAGACAAAAAATTCGACTCTACGATATCCTCAATATCCGCACTGTTCAAAATTATACACCGGTGTATCCGCAGGTGCACCAATTCACAGAGCAGGATATGCTTTTGCTGAAAGAAGTGATGGACAGAAATATCAAGTATCCGAACCAGGCGCATGCCGAAGCACTTGATCAGGCCTTGAAAATTGTAAAAGAGAAATTACATATCGACCAGATTCCGTCCGACAGAATTCTATTTATCAGAACACTTATTAAAGATTTTGTTGCGCTGAGCAGGTGAGTGGATTGCAAAGTGTGGTTGGCGGTCCACGGTCCCCAGTCGGCAGTAGGCGGTCGGCAGTCTGCGGTCGGCGGTTGCCGGATTCAAACGATTCAGATATTCGCTTCTAATAATTTTTCTAATTGCGAAATTAAATTCAGTGGAGAATTTGCGGGCACGTGCATGAGCAATTTGATTTTCCCGTTTTTGATCTTCAGTTTTGAGAATTGATTTGCAATACAAAAATCAATAAGTGGTTGAGCACTAAATTGTGATTTGATATTATGTGAGAAATAAAAAGGAGAGGGAGTGATTTTTTTAATTTCAGATGACATCCATAACCGCATCAAGGTATTTTTCTCAAACTGCAGGGACAATGAACGGTCAAATCCTTTCCCGTTTATTTCAATGCCGGAATAAACCACGCCTTTGGCTTCTGTGGCGGGGCTGTTTGTGCTTTGTTGTTTGATGCATTGAAGATGATAGTTCATTTTCTTTCTTTCAAAATCCGCAAGTATTTCATAACCCCATGCATCACAACGTCCGCTGTAAATAATTCCGGCTTCTGTCAATTCATTTTCAATGCGTTTGCAATAATTTTCATTTTCAAAATAAAAAGGAGAAGGGCTGCGTGTGTATTTGATCATGATGGATTTTTTTTAAGCATTTTAAATAAGAGGATGATCAGTTTGAGAAATATATAGCAACTGATGCTCAATTCTTTTTCTACTTTCAGCTTATTTCCATTTCCTTCACCTTGCGGTCGGAATAAAAAATTAATGTGCCGATCACACCTGCGGTAACACACATATCTGCAACATTAAAAATACCGGTATGAAATCGCCCGAACTGCAGCAGAATAAAATCTGTTACATGCCTGTCGTAATAAATCCGGTCGATAATATTTCCGATACCACCGGCAATTAATAAAGAAAATGAAAACACTTTCCATTTATTAAATATTCTGATACGCTGCAGCACGTAAACAAATAAACCGATCATTGCAGCAAGAGGCAGCAGGCTTAAAAATATGAGATTTAATGTTTTCGGTAATTCTGAGCCAAGGCTTAAAGCGGCGCCGGTATTTTCTGCATAAGTCAAAACAATCGACTCGTTCAGATAGCTGACAGCCGGTTCGTTTTTTAAATTCGCTCTCGCCATTTCTTTCGTTGTGCGGTCGCATCCGATAAACAGAATGCAGGCGGTGATAAAAAGAAACAATTTTAATTTGAAATGCATTTTATTTTTTCTGATGATGAAATTTTTATTTAATTATTTTTTTCTCCCCACCTGAAACTTTCAGATTCAAACCCTGCAATATCCAGAACACGATTGATAACGGTTGCGGCTAATTCTTCAAAAGTTTTTGGCAGCGAATAAAACGAAGGTGTTGCCGGACAAATTATGCCCCCTGCCTGCGTCACGGTTTCCATATTTTTAATATGTATGAGATTATAAGGTGTATCCCTGAGCACCAGTATTAATTTTCTTCTTTCTTTCAGCATGACATCCGCAGCACGGCTTGTGAGATCGTTTGAAATACCGGTTGCAATTCTTCCGAGCGTACCCATCGAACAGGGACAAATTATCATGGTATCGTATTTTGCCGAACCAGAAGCGAACGGCGCCATAAAATCGTCTTTTTTGTAAAATGTAAAAGGATGAGAGGGTTGTACTTCGGTACCTAATTCAAACTTCCAGACAGTTTTGGCATTGTCGCTCATGACCACCCCGATTTCTGCTATCTGATCTTTCAATGCAGCGAGTTTGTCCAGCAATACTTTTGCATATATCGACCCGCTGGCTCCGGTAATCGCTACAACAACTTTACGTTTCAACATGTTAAGTATTCAAAAATCATTGCAAGTTAGCCATATTGGAATTATTTTTGTTTATTATAAGTTCAATCCCATAAGTAAAATTTCTATGCAGAAAAAGTATTCTCTTATCATTATTACGATCCTTCTTGCCGGCCTTATCACCGGTTTTGTTTTTTCCGGTAAAGCATCTGCCCAGCAGTCTGAAAATGAGAACAATTCTGGTGCACCAGTCGCGGCAGCATCTCCGGCCGCTGATGAAAGTTTCAAATGGTACACGGTAATGGAAGCAATTGAATTGCAGAAAACAACCAATAAGAAAATCTTTATCGACGTATACACAACCTGGTGCGGACCATGTAAAATGCTTGAAGCGAATACATTTTCAAATTCCACCATCCGCGGCCTGCTTTCCGAATATTATATCCCTGCAAAATTCAACGCCGAAAGCGGTGATACGATCATATTCGACGGACAAACTTTTACAAATCCGAAATACTCTCCGACACCAAGACAAAGCACGCATCCGTTTGCTGTTTACATTGCATCAACAAATCAGGGGCTGGGTTATCCAACCATGGTGTTCCTCGACGAAAAATTGCAAATGATTCAGCCGATCCCGAGTTATGTAACGCCGGACCAGCTTGAACCCATCCTGACCTATTTCGGTACCGATGCATTTAAAACAACCGACTGGCAAACATATCTGAGCACATTCAAGTCAAATCTTTAAATAATGTTTACATCCCTTCTTGTTTCAGCAGTATTATTTTTTACGCCCGGAAAAGCGCAATTCATTTCGAACGGGCCGGAAACAAAAACACCTGCAGATTCCATCTCGTGGATGACGCTGGATGAGGTGAACAGGATCGTCGAAAAAAATATAAAGAAGAATAAGGTGAAAGAAGAAAAACTTATTCTCGTAGATTTTTATACCGACTGGTGTGGGTGGTGCCATAAACTTGATCAGACAACTTATAAAGATTCAGCCGTTATCGATCTCATGAACAAATATTTTTATGCAGTGAAATTTGATGCGGAATTACGCGATACCGTGCAGTTTGCAAATATTGTGTACGGTTATAAAGGAGCCGGCACCCGTGTTACAAATGATTTTGCGATCAAAATGGCAACAAGGCCGGGCGGTAGAATCGGATATCCTACAATGACGATCATTACGCCGCTTGGTGAAAAAATATCTGCCGAAGGCGGCTATAAAGATCCTGCAAAAATGATTTTAATGCTGAAATATTACGGTGAAGGTTTTTATAAAACCATGGATTTCCCAACATTTCTTACCCAGAAACCGAAAGAAGCCACAAGTCCGAATTTCTCGGATTAGTGTTACCGGCAGGCTTCCTGAAAATTACATCCGTTTCCTGTTTTGCAGCTGTTTACTATTTATCAGTTAAATCCTCATTTTATAATGCAGCGCACTCTATATTTGCCCGTTTTTAAATTTTATGTCTGGTTCAGGAAGAAACATCCATAAATTATCCACCGCCGGGGTTTTGATCACGCTCGGAATCATTTTCGGTGATATAGGGACTTCTCCGATCTACGTAATGAGTGCAATCATGCAGGACAGCATGATCACGAAAGAACTTGTTTACGGTAGTTTGAGCTGTGTTTTCTGGACTCTCATCATCATCACAACTTTTAAATATGTTTTTCTTGCCATTAATGCTGATAACCGCGGTGAAGGCGGGATCTTCGCATTATATGCACTGCATCGCAGGTTTAAAATAAAATGGGCGATTGTCCCGGCACTTATCGGATGCGCTGCCCTTATTGCTGATGGATTTATTACGCCTCCGATCTCGATTTCATCGGCATTGGAAGGATTAAAAATCATTTACCCGGATATTCAATCTGTGCAATGGATGGTGGTTGTGGTGCTCGCCTGTCTTTTTATTTTTCAGCAATTCGGTACCAAGATCGTCGGGACTTTTTTCGGGCCCATCATGTCAGTTTGGTTTTTGATGATCGGTTTTCTCGGCTTATTGCAGGTGATCAAAAATCCGCAGATCCTCGAAGCTTTAAATCCATACTGGGCACTTCATTTACTTACAGAAGTGAAAGGAGGTTTCTGGTTGCTCGGCGGTGTGTTCCTGTGTACAACCGGTGCTGAGGCGATGTATTCGGATCTCGGCCATTGCGGAAAACAAAATATTCGTGTGAGCTGGAGTTTCGTACTTGTGATGCTTTTCCTGAGTTATACGGGGCAATCTGCGTATATGCTTTCGCTCACAGGTTCAACTTTGCACGAACACAGTCCGTTTTATGCGATCATGCCTGATTGGTTCTTGCCTATCGGAATTGTGCTGGCAACAAGTGCTACGATTATTGCGAGTCAGGCAATTATTACCGGATGTTTTACGCTGGTAAATGAAGCGATGAAATTAAAATTGTGGACGAATTTCAAAGTGATCTATCCTTCCAATATTCAGGGTCAGATATATATACCTGCCATCAACTGGTTTTTATTTGTTGGATGTGTTTCTGTAGTTGTGATCTTCCAGGAATCAAAAAATATGGAAGCGGCTTACGGCCTTGCAATTACGTTTGATATGCTGATGACAACTATTTTGCTTACGAGTTTGATGCGCTTGCAAAAACGGCCCGGTTTATTTGTTGCTGCATTTCCAATCTTGCTTGTTACAATTGAAGGTTCGTTTTTGCTTTCAAACCTCAGTAAATTTTCGCACGGCGGATGGTTTACGATTTCCATTGCGGCGGCGATATTTTTTCTGCTCTGGATATTTTATGAAGCAAGGAAATTGCGCAATAAACACACAGAGTTTCTTCCTGTCGGAAAATATTTACCTGCCTTACAGGATCTGATGGCAGATGAGTCCATTCCGAAGGAGGCAACAAATCTTGTGTATCTGGCGATGGCCAATGATAAAAATCATATAGATTCAAATATTATTTATTCAATTTTCCGGAAGCGGCCGAAGCGGGCGGATATTTATTGGTTTGTGCATATTGATATTTCGAACGACCCGTATGTTGCATCGTATTCGGTGGATACAATTGTTCCGAAATCCATATTTTTTGTGCGGCTGAAATTCGGATTTAAAGTGGAACACAAAGTAAATCTGATGTTCAAGAAAATTGTTGAAGAAATGGTAGCAAGCGGAGAGGTGGATGAGATCAGCCATTATCCGTCGCTACGAAAACATAAAATGGCAGCAGATTTTAAATTCATTTTATTGAATTCTCGTGTTTCAAGTGATGATGACCTTTCGCCCTGGGAATTGTTTATCGTGAAAGTTTACCGCATGATCAAATCCCTGAGTCTGCCTACCAGTGAAGATTTCGGGCTGGAGCTCACCAACGTGGAATTTGAAACGGTGCCGATCAAAATAAAAGAAGAAAGTGAAATACAACTCGAAAGAAAAAAGTAGAACTTTACATTTCAAATGAGAATTCTTTCCAAAATATCCTTCCTTGAAAAACATTAATAAATTATCAACTGCGGGATTGCTGATTTCACTTGGTATTATTTACGGTGATATCGGCACATCTCCGATTTATGTGATGCGTGCAATTGTGGGTGATGCAATTGTATCGAAAGAAATTGTTTACGGTGCGGTGTCATGTATTTTCTGGACCTTCATGATCATCACATCATATAAATATGTTTATCTCGCATTAAATAATGATAACAACGGTGAAGGAGGAATTTTCGCATTATATGCATTATTGCGGCGTTACCGGATTGCATGGATCATCATTCCTACTTTGATCGGATGCAGTGCACTTATAGCCGACGGATTTATTACACCTTCCATTTCCATTTCATCCGCGATCGAAGGATTACGTATTATCAATCCTGAAATTCAAACCGTGCCGATTGTTATTGCGATCATTGTTGTATTATTTGTTTTCCAGCAATTCGGGACGCAGGTGGTCGGTTCAGTTTTTGGACCCATTATGATGGTTTGGTTTTTAATGATTGGCATATTGGGTGCGCTGAATATTATGCAACATCCTGAAGTGATATCTGCAATCAATCCAATTTATGCTTTTAATCTGATCGCTCATCATGAAAACGGATTATGGTTGCTGGGTGGCGTATTTCTTTGCACGACGGGTGCGGAAGCACTTTATAGTGACCTCGGCCATTGCGGGAAACAAAATATCCGTGTAGGATGGGTTTTTATTTGTATTGCATTATTGCTGAATTATATGGGCCAGGCTGCCAACCTCATGCAGTATGAAGGATATGTGTTTGGTATTGACCGCAGCCCGTTTTATTCCATCATGCCTGACTGGTTTTTACCGGTTGGTATTATCGTAACAACAAGTGCAACAATTATTGCAAGTCAGGCATTAATTACCGGCAGTTTTACACTTGTGAATGAAGCGATGAAATTAAAATTATGGACCAACCTGAAAATATTTTATCCTTCTTCGCATAAAGGGCAGATTTATATTCCGGCGGTCAACTGGTTTTTAATGCTGGGTTGCCTCGGAATTGTTTTTTATTTCAGGGAATCGGCACGAATGGAAGCAGCTTATGGTATGTCGATCATTTTTAATATGCTGATGACAACAGTTTTACTTACCATGCTGATGATCGTGCGAAGGAAAAATATATTTTCTGTAATTACATTTTTTTGTGTTTTTATATTTGTTGAGGGATTATTTCTTATTGCCAATCTCAGCAAATTTTCACATGGTGGTTATGTCACTGTAATACTTGCATGTTTATTGTTTTTTATTTTATTGCTGTTTTATAAAGGAACTTTATTGCGTAGAAAGCACAGCAATTTTGTACATGTGAAGGAAGTAATTCCGATGCTTGAAAAATTAATGGGCGATGAAACGATTGAAAGAGAGGCAACCAATCTTGTTTATCTTGCAATGGCGGCAGACGAAGATTATGTAGATTCAAATATTGTGTATTCCATTTTCAGGAAAAAACCGAAACGTGCCGATGTGTACTGGTTTGTACACGTAAATATTACCGATCATCCCTATGGTGCATCTTATTCAGTTGAGCATTTAATTCCGGGCAAATGTTTTTTTGTCAGATTGAATTTCGGATTTAAAGTGGAGCACAAAGTAAATCTGATGTTCAATAAAATTGTTTCCGAACTGGTGCGGAACGGAGAGGTGGATGAAACTTCACGCTATCCCTCCTTAAAAGATTTTAAAGTTCCTGCTGATTATAAATTTATTGTATTGCAAAGCAGAATTGCAAGTGATGAGAAACTTACGCCATGGGAGCAAATTATTGTAAAGGGTTACAGGTCGATCAAGAAACTCGGTATTTCAACCGCTGAAGATTTTGGTTTGGAACAGGCAACGCTCGAAGAAGAAGTAGTGCCTATTAACCTCGGCAAACTTGCGGATATTCAACTCGAACGGACCTACCGAAATTGATCAGGCAACAGGATTATTTTCTGGTACTGGCACCCGATCTACATTTTCCTGAAATACAGGTTTCAATGTTTCAAGATTTAAAGCACAAAGCCTTCCGATTTTTGTATGCATATCGTATACGCAACCACAATCAATATTAATTGCAGGATATTTCATTTCCCTGATATCATCTTCGAGTGTATCGAATCTGCGTGGTGAATGGCCGTGAATGATGATTTTATCACCGATCTTATTTTTGTCAATTGACTCGTACCAATTGCGGATCGAATGGAGTGACATTTTATCCTTGTAAATATCTTCTTCCTTAAAATTGATGCCGGCGTGCACAAGAATATATTTATCGAGTTCAACGTGTGTTACAAGGTTGCGGACAAATGTGTCGTATTTTTTGTCGATCCCTTTCAGGTCGTCGATACGTTTATAGCCGAAATTCATCATTACAGTAATACCACCGTTTTTAATCCATAACTGATAACGGCGCCAATCCCAGCAATAAGGAATTGTTTCGTTCAGTGTTTCGAGAAACATATATTCATGATTTCCCTGTATCACCTGAATATCATAACCATCCGCCTGCATATCCATCACCAGGTCCATAACGTCCTTGCTGTTCGGCCCCCTGTCGATCAGGTCGCCGAGAAGATAGAGTGTATCTGTTTTTTGGAGGGCGATCTTCTCAATTAATGCTTTAAACGTATTTAAGCATCCGTGAATATCTGATATTGCGTAACTGGCCATATTTCTGATTTAGGAACGCAAAAATAATTTAATTACGGTAAATCGTGTTCAGGCTTTTGTATTTTATCTCCGAAGAGAGGCCCGGAGGGCATTTCCCTTCAATGCGAATCACCTTCTGCACACCCGGAAAAAGATCGAAATAATTATCACTCAGCTTCAGTTCTGCTGCGTCGGTATAGAGATAAATATTTTTGACGAGGTTTTCTGATCTTAAAATAATCTGTCCGTTTTTTTCAGAAACAATGATATCTGTTTTCGGAATTGCGAGTTGCAGGTTTTTTATTTCGGTGAAGAAGCAAAAATCTTCAGCAAGAATTGAATCCGCCTGCATAAGTGATGCGTACAAAAATAAGTTTGTGGTGTCAAACCCACCGGTAATATTTTTAATCGGTTCAGAATAAGCAACAGAAGAAGTTTTTGCTTCCTGATTTATTTGTGCAACAGTATAGGATAAAATCTCACCACTTGTTTTTGCAAATTTGAGAATAAGCGTTCCGTTTAATTTAACCCCCTCATCATTTACCAGATACACTTTCAGTGAATCACTTTCAATGAGTGCAGACAGCATAACCGGTTTATATTTTTCTTTCACCGTATAGTACGATGCTTTCCGTTCACCATAAAAATCAATAACGCTCCAGCTTGTAACCGGCCAGCAATCATTTAATTGCCAGAATAAAGTACCCATGCAATAAGGCATATTTCTCCTGTGTGCCTCAATTGCCGTTTCCATTCCTTTTGCCTGCAATAATTGAGAAACGTAAATATAATTTTCAAAATTTTCAGGAACGATATAATCACGCTGCATATATTTTTGTATTGTTTCTCTTCCAACCGGATGTTTCTGATGATTTTTGATCCGCGGATTTGACAACATATTTTCAGCATTCCCGGTTAAATCATTTTCATGTATGAATTTTTGGAATGAGCGATAGGAGGGCATACCCTGAAATCCATATTCACTCATGAAGCGTGGAATTTTTTTGTCAAATGTATCAAACGATTCTCCGCCCCACCAAACACCCCAATAATGACAATCACCCTGCAATAAGCTTTCAGGATGGCCCCAGCCGATGGAAGGTGAGCTCGGATGATAATTAATGCTGCGTTCGAGATTTAATTTTAATTCCGTCGGAATATTTACATCAAACCAATCTGAATAATTTGTGTAGATCTTATATTTATGATCCTCGGTTAAGGATGAATCATTTTGCCAGCCCCAATTTTGCCACCCTTCCAATACTTCATTATTGCCGCACCATAATGCGATACAAGGATGTATTTTTAACCGGTTGATCTGCTGTGCAATTTCGTTGCTGATATTGTTTTTATAATTCAGCTCATTTAGCGGATACATTCCACCCGCAAACATAAAATCCTGCCATACAAGAATTCCAAGTGAATCGCAGATCGAATAAAAATCATCACTTTCGTATATGCCGCCACCCCATATGCGAATCATATTCATGTGCATTGCTTTTGCTTCTGAAAGTAATTTTTTATAATCGTTATATGTAACTTCTGCAGGAAAACTATGCATGGGAATCATATTAGCGCCTTTGGCAAATACAGGCTGGCCATTGAGTTTGAAATAAAATTCGCCCTGTTTTTTATCAGTGTTATCAATTAATTCAATTGTGCGCAATCCGGTTGTAATTGTTTTTTTATCTATTTGTCTCAAGCCTTTTGAAATTTTTAATTCAAAAGTGTGCAGATTTGGTTCACCCATTCCATTGCACCACCATAATGCAGGGTTTTGAATAGTGTCGTAAATCCTGCCACTGAATTTCGGATCAGAAACATATTTTGTCTGGATGATTTGACTTGTACTGCGATTGGTGAGTTTCAATTTGATCTTTTCCTGCTTCGCCAATTCATAATCGTAAGATGCATAAAATTTTGCAGAATCCGGATTTGCATATACTGTTGTAATTGAAAATGAATGAATGCGTCCATCATTCCATGCTGCAATTTTAACCGGCTTCCAGATACCCGTGGTAACCAGCCGCGGACCCCAGTCCCAGCCGAATTGATATTGCGCTTTACGTGCCCACACTCTTGCATCGGGCGGATAGGAAATCTCGCTGTTTGCATCCAGTTTGTTTGACTGAACCACTGCAGAAAAAAAGCGGATATACAATTGATTCGTGCCGGATCTTAATTTTCCTTTCACAGAAAACTGATATTGCACAAACATATTTTCAGTTGTTCCGAGGTATTGATCATTTAAATAAATTGCGGCATAGGTATCGAGTCCATCAAAATGCAATTCAATAAAATCTTTTTTCAAAACACTGTGATTTATTTTGAAACTGCATCTGTATTCCCAGTCTTCTCTTTCGATCCACTGCACTTCTTTTTCATTATCCCCGAAAAAGGGATCCGGAATTATTTCATTTTCCAGTAAATCTGTTTGTACGCAACCCGGAACAATTGCGGGCATCCAATTTGAGCTGTCGCCCACTTTTCTGAATTCCCAGTTTGAATGGAGTTCAAGATTAATTTGATTTTGCGCTGAAAGGGAATTTATCAGAAAAAATAAAATTAACTGAATAAGCAAATGAGAATTGAATTTAAATCTTTGCCGTAATTTACCTGCGCTCCTGAATAAAGTCATCCTCTTAAAATCGATTTGTAATTTCCTTTAATAATTTCACTTCTTCTTCATTCACCATTGTGAGATGACTGAAATCATAAATACCTTCTCTGAAATTATGATTTACAGGCGCATATATTTTTGCAGATGTATGTATTTCCCTGCAATTTGTATAATTGATCAACTCCTCTGCATTTTTTGAGGTGATGCCTGCACCAGGTAAAATATCAACTTGGTTTCCGGCTGCATCAATTAATTTTTTGATCAAGTTTTTTCCTTCCATAACAGATGCCTGCTGACCTGATGTAAGTATGCGTTTGAAACCGCAATCAATTGCCGAATGCAAAGCTTCCAGCGGATCAGGTGTGAGATCAAATGCACGTTGTAAAGTGCAATGCATTGGTGCAGCCAGGTCAATTAATTCTTTATTGCGTTTCGCATTTAATTTTCCGTCCGGTAAAGAAATTCCAAAAATTACATTTTTGACCCCGAGTTCTTTACAATGTTGAATATCATTCCGCATCACTTCAAATTCGAAATCGTCATAAATAAAATCACCGCCCCTTGGACGAATCATCACAACAATATTTTCAGGATCAACATATTTAAACGTTTCTGTAATAAGTGCATGGCTTGGCGTAATGCCGCCTTCAATATAACTTGCGCATAATTCAATGCGATCGGCACCGCCATTTTTTGCGAGGATGACGTCTGTAATATTGAAGACACAAATTTCGAGTTTCACTTTAACAGAGATTTATTTTTGTTAAAAACCCACTCGGCGCTTTTAAACCCTGCGAAAAGCAGGCGGGCCCGAACGTGGTTTTTAAATAATTGCATCCGAAGGTTTAAATCATTTTTTTTTAAATTGAAATAATTTCAAAACCGCTGAGTGGGTTTGCAACCGCATTCAGGGTTTAATAGTAGCTGTCTGATTTAAATAATTCATTCGGAATATTATTCGAGTAAACGGCATAATTAAATCCGGGCTGGAGACAATATGCCCCGAATTCCCCGTTTTTATTTATGGCAATAAAACCAACCTGAAATTCTTTCGTTTTTTCTTTTCTGATTTTTACCATTCTTTCCACTGCAGCTTTGCAAGCTTCGTAAGGAGATTTTCCGTTGCGCATCAATTCAACAACGAGATGTGTTCCTGCAATGCGGATTACTTCTTCACCCGTTCCGGTTGCAGTTGCTGCGCCAATTTCATTATCGACATATAATCCGGCGCCAATAATCGGTGAATCACCTACACGGCCGCGGATTTTATATGCTAGCCCGCTGGTTGTGCAGGCGCCGGATAAATTATTATTTGCATCCATTGCGATCATCCCGATCGTATCGTGGTTTTCGATATTAATGACCGGTTTGTATTCAGATTTTTTCAACCATTCCTGATATGCTTTCACCGATTCAGGATTTTTATAATCGTCGAGTGAAAAACCGTTGTCGATTGCAAATTTTTGTGCACCTGCACCAACGAGCATTATATGTGGTGTTGTTTCCATCACTTTTCGTGCAACGGAAATCGGGTTTTTTATTTTTTCGAGGAATGCAACAGAACCGCAATTATAATTTTCATCCATAATGCATGCATCAAGTGTTGTATATCCTTCACGATCAGGCAAACCGGCAAGTCCGACACTTGTTGAATGCAGATCATTTTCGGCAACTTTCACGCCCGCTTCAACTGCATCAAGTGCACGGCCATTTTTACTCAGAATATTCCATGCGTCCTTATTCGCTTCAATTCCAAAATTCCATGTCGAAATGACGATGGGTTTATTTAATGCATTTGATTTTTTCAACAGCGTATTTTCCGCAAATATATCCTGAGCACATAAAATACCTGCACCAAGCGCTGTTGTTTGAATAAATTTTCTCCGTGTTGTCATGTATTTGCTTTTGAAAATTAAACCAGAAAGGAAATTAAATTCTGTTATTGAATTCGAATTGCTAAAGTTATTCTATTGATACCTCATCCACAAATAACCAAGCCTTTTTCCCTGCGCCGGGATTACCTGATGGAATAATGCCGTAATTATTGATTTTTATTTTAACAAATCTCGCCTGCAGTTGCTTCATCTGAATTGTATAATTTCTCCTGTTAGCAGTTTTATCCGGCGAAATTGTATAAGCCACTTCAGCCGAAAAATTTACGCCGTCGGTTGATACCTGTGCAGAAACAGATGCAGGTATCCATATCCAGCTTAATTTATCATCAAGATAACCTATTGTAATTTTTGAAATTGTGTCATTTTCCCCCAGATCGATGATTAATTCACAATCTGTTCCGCTGTATCCAAGCCATTCATTGGACGACCATGATGGATCTGTTGTTGCTGAAATTCCGTTCACCAGCGTAAATGCTCCATCGCCTTCATATTTTTTTGAAGGCGGATTTATCAGTGTAATTTTTTTACCTGTCGCCTTATTAAATTTTATATCGATTGTTCCGTAAAATACTTGTTTGAAATTAGCCTCCAGACTCATGGCTATTTGTGCAGTTGATTTTATTTGAATAGCCTGCTCATAATCATAAAATGCATTGGAATGCAGAACATCAGGATTGTATTGCAAGCGAAAATTATTGAACGGAAAAGCAAGGAGCTGCACCCAGACACCGGAATTGCCGCCACCCGGAGTGATTTTATAATTCACCTGATAGATGGATTTTGCATAATTGCAATTGATCCTGTCGAGTAATGAAAATTGATTGATGAGCCTTGAAGTAAATGCATTATAATTTTTATTTTCTTTTCTACTCCACAATACTTCGCTCAATGCAAGCATGCGTGGAATAGCCATATATTCCACTTGTTGTGGAGATGTAATATATTCCGTCCATATATTCCCTTGCCCGCCCAGAATATATTTTGACTGATCTGAATTTAATGCAGACGGAACAGGATCAAAGCTGTATACTTTTTCCAGGCTGACATATCCTCCGATTGCAAGAGGTTCATATGTTACGTTGCCCTGGTAATAATCAAAATAACAATAATCCGTAGGCGTCATGATTGCAAAATGATTTTGCTTTGCAGCTGCGATCGCACCTTCTTCTCCACGCCAGCTCATAATTGTGGCGTTGGTCGCAATTCCCCCATCCATAATTTCATCCCAGCCGATTATTTTTTTTCCTTTACCGGTTACATAATCATTTATCCGTTTTATAAAATAACTCTGCAATCCGTTTTCATCTTTCAAATTATTGTCCGCAATTAATTGCTGACAAAACGCACTTTGCTGCCATCTTGTTTTTTCAGCTTCATCTCCGCCGATATGAATATATTCGGATGGAAATAATTGCATCACTTCATCCAGTATATTTTCAAGAAATGTAAATGTTTCTTCCTTCGGGCAAAAAATATCAGGATAAACACCCCATGCTTTTCCCACCTGGTAATTTGTATCTGGTCCACATCCAAATTCGGGGTACGCCGCTAAGGCCGCCAGACAATGCCCCGGCATTTCAATTTCAGGAATGATCGTTATATGTTTTTTAGCAGCATATTTAACAATTTCCCTGATTTCTTTCTGCGTATAAAATCCGCCGTAACGAATTGTATCATATTCCTGATCGCGGTAATGTCCGGTCATGCTGCCGTTGCGCCATGCACCAATTTCTGTTAATTCCGGATATTGTTTTATTTCAATGCGCCAGCCCTGGTCGTCGGTTAAATGCCAGTGAAAAGTATTGTATTTATAAAGAGCGAGATAATCGATATATTTTTTAATAAAGGCCACATCGAAAAAATGCCGCACACAATCCAGGTGCATACCGCGATAAGAAAACCGGGGGTAATCAGTTATCTCACAGCATGGAATTCTGAAATTTCTTGTTGTCGGTGATTCGATCAATTGAAATAAAGTCATTAACCCATAAAAAGTGCCGCCTTTGTTTTTACCGGTGATGGTAATTTTATCAGGTGTTACCTTTAAAATATATCCTTCATCGGGGATCTGAAGTGTAGAATCATATGTTACTTCAATGTAATTTTTATCATAATATAATTCATGCCCTGTTTTTAATGCGAGTTCGTAATAGCTCAGTGTAAAATCACGAAATGCGATGGCATCAAAAAAAGATGTCATGTCATCAGCATAAATAAATGTAGTTGGGGAGATTTTAAAATAGCCTTCAGCCTGTATATAGGAAACAGGAGCAGGGATGATGGAATTGAATTGTTGTGAAAATAGATTTCCTCTCGAGCATATGAACAGAATAAAAATGAATTGAATTTTTTTCATGACTGCAATCCTATTCTATTGCTATTATAAAATTGAATAAGCATTATCTGTGTTATTGCAGTTGAATTGATCATGTTTGTATCACACCCGGATTAAATTGTTTGATGTCTGCATTCTGATTTGCCATTTCAATTCCCATGCTGAGCCATTTACGTGTATCAAGCGGATCAATAATATTATCCACCCATAATCTTGCAGCACCGTAGTATGGTTCTGTTGTCTTATTATAATGATCCTGAATTTCGTTTAATAATTTCGATTCATCTTCAGGCAAAATTTCTTTTCCTTTTGCTTTTAAACTGCTCACTTCGATCTGCAATAAAACTTTTGCTGCCTGTGTGCCGCCCATTACGGCAATTTTTGCAGAAGGCCAGGCAACGATCAACCGCGGATCATATGCTTTTCCGCACATTGCATAATTACCTGCACCATAACTATTCCCTACAATTACGGTGAATTTCGGAACAACAGAATTTGCAACCGCATTTACCATTTTCGCACCGTCTTTTATTATTCCGGCATGTTCACTTTTGCTGCCAACCATAAATCCGGTCACATCCTGTAAAAACAAGAGCGGAATTTTTTTCTGATTACAGTTCATAATAAACCGTGCTGCTTTATCTGCACTGTCGTTATAAATTACACCGCCGATCTGCAATTCACCTTTTTTATTTTTTACCACTTTGCGCTGATTTGCGACAATCCCCACACTCCATCCGTCGATACGGGCATAACCGCAAATAATTGTTTTCCCGTAATTCTCTTTATATTCTTCAAATTCAGAATTATCCGTCAGCCGTTTAATTACTTCCAGCATATCATATTGTTTGGAAATATCTTCCGGAATCATTCCGTAAATATCTTCCGGATTCATCGCAGGCATATGCGCTTCTTTTCTGTCGAAGCCCGCATTTGTGTTGTGTCCGATTTTATCAACGATTGTCCTGATCGTTTTCAGACAATCTTCATCATTTTCACATGCATAATCACAAATACCGGAAACTTCGGTTGAAGAAAGTGCACCACCTAATGTTTCCGCGTCTATATTTTCTCCGATTGCTGCTTTTACAAGATAGGGGCCTGCAAGAAAAATACTCCCTGTATTTTTTACGATCAGTGCTTCATCGCTCATGATCGGTAAATAAGCACCTCCTGCAACACAGGATCCCATGATGGCGGCAATTTGTGTAATGCCCATAGAACTCATGATCGCATTATTTCTGAAAATGCGCCCGAAATTTTCTTTATCGGGAAAAATTTCATCCTGCATGGGTAAAAAAACACCGGCGCTGTCGACGAGGTAAATAATCGGTATTTTATTTTCCATTGCAATTTCCTGCGCACGCAAATTCTTTTTCCCGGTGATAGGAAACCAGGCTCCGGCTTTCACGGTCGCATCATTCGCAACAACAATGCACATTCTCCCTGCAATATATCCGATCTTCACAACCACACCACCGGAAGGGCAGCCACCTTGTTCGGTATACATTTCATAACCAGCAAGTTCGCCTATCTCTAGAAAAGGTTTGTCTTTATCAAATAATAATTTCAAGCGTTCACGTGCATGCAGTTTGCCTTTCTCGTGCAATTTTTCGATGGATTTTTTCCCCCCACCTTCATGAATCACGGCAGCTCTTTTTTTTAAAGTTGCCACCAGTAATTTCAGTGAATCTTCATTTTTGTTGAATTCGATATTCATAGCAGGATATTTCAGGATGCAGTGCGCCGTATTTAAAACCAATGGACTGTTGCATTCCCTTCCGGCAAATTTAAAATTAAACAGGCACATTGAATTTTATTTTCCTTCAGCCCCTTTAATCCACCTCTAAAAAAATGACAGGCAGGTTCGAATCTTCAATTCTTCAATTATCTTTGCCCCGGGCAAGTCCTATACGACCAGCTCCTGCTGAATCCCCCAGGCCCTGACCGGAGCAAGGGTAGGTGGTTGTAGCGGTGCGATGTAGATCACTTGCCCATTTTTTCTTTCCCTATTTTCTTTCATAAAATTTAAATAACTGTTGATAAAAGTAAAAGCCGTTCGGCTTCTGCGGTTTATTTTTGCAAAAACAAATTCAACAGCATACTATGAAATTTTTTATCGATACAGCAGACCTCAACGAAATAAAAGAAGCAGCTTCACTTGGAATTCTCGACGGGGTGACTACCAATCCATCGCTGATGGCGAAAGTGGGCATTTCAGGAGAGGCAAATATTAAAAAGCACTATGTAGATATCTGCAATATTGTGGATGGAGATATCAGTGCGGAAGTTATCTCCACTGATTTTGACGGCATTATCAAAGAAGGGAAAGAACTCGCGGCATTGCACGAAAATATTGTGGTGAAAGTACCGATGATCAAAGAAGGCATCAAAGCCATCCGCTGGTTTACGGATAACGGGATCCGCACCAACTGCACACTTGTTTTTTCCGCCGGCCAGGCTATTCTCGCTGCGAAAGCAGGGGCATCTTATTTATCGCCTTTTATCGGCAGGATCGATGATTCGAACTGGGATGGCGTGCAGCTCATTGAGCAGATCGTGCATATTTACAGCAATTACGGTTTTGAAACGGAAGTGCTTGCAGCTTCAATCCGCAACCCGATGCATATCGTGAAATGTGCTGAAGCAGGTGCCGACGTGGTGACCTGTCCGCTCTCTTCGATCATGGGTTTGTTCAAACATCCTTTAACCGATATCGGGCTTGCTCAATTTCTTGCAGATCACAAAAAGGCAAACGGATAAAGATATTGTTGATACTATGTCAACAGTTTATAGGATTATTTAAAGATTATCTCTCAAACCAAAATAATTTTTAAATATGCTCCGTTAAGCAGCAGAACAAAACAAGTATGAAAAGGAAACGTATGATCATCGCAGCAATTGCGATCGCCACTTCCTCGCTGGCAACACCTGTTTTTGCCGGCACCGACACACCAACTGCATCTGATACGGCATTTAAAAAAACGAATCCCAATTTACTGTATACCACAAGGGATTACTTTATTTCCATTCCTGATAATTGTTATGAAGGAGATTTTTGCCTCAGCGGTTTCAGCCTGATCCTTACATTTAATATCGGGGTAGATTCGAAGCAGGTAGTAAAGCAAATTGGTTTTCATAGTGCCGATCTGGATCTTGCCTCAAAACCTTCGAGTGCCAAAACATTTGTCGAACAGGATTTCTCGCAGTATAAACCTGTTTCATCCGAAGACGGGTGGAAAATAGTGCTTTCATTTTTTCCGGATAAAACCAATTCAACAGCCAAGGGCGCAATTACAAAATGCGTGTTCGACGGAACTGTAGGGCAAAAAGGTGTGAAAGGCAAAGTAATTTTCTATACGGCAACCGGATCCACAGAAATGATGATCAATTAATTCGGAGTTGTTCATCGGAATCATGAATGCAACACAGCCCGAATAAAATAATTTTGTCATGTAATTGTCATCTTGCCTGTTAATATTATTTAAGCAATTTGAATTTTATCCGCAGGGTATTAAAATTGATATTGAAGAGAGGAGAAAATAATTAAAAATGAAAAGGGGATTTAAATACAATTCCCTCATATTCACACAGACTTTATTGGCAGTATTTCTTTTTATGATGGTTTCCTGCCGCAGGGAAGCGGATCTGAATCATTTTGTCCCGGAAATTCCACAGGGCACCGGAAATATTCCGCTCAACGACCCGGATCTATTTACTTGGAATGGGGAGCAATCCGGTTTATATCCATGGGGAAATGAAATGATCAGCAATGCATATGAATCGAAATATCAATCTGTTTCCGAATCGATTCATCCTTCCAGTTTTTCCGGATTAAGAACTTCACATCCGAAAGTTGTTGTACTCACTATTGGCGGAAGCACGCCTGCAATTATGTTTGAAGGATTTGTTCATGCGCAGCAAAATGATCCGGGATTTGGTGCAGATTTATTATTTATAAACGGGGGACAGAATGCAATGGATTTTTCCGACCTGCTCGACCCGAATACAAATTACTGGAATAATTTAGAGGCTTTATTGAACACTCATGCGGCAACACCTGAAGATGTGCAGGTAATGTTTTGTATTGAAGATAATTTACGGAGTCTTGATACAACATTTTCAAGAGCAACTTTGCTGAAAAATAATTATGCGCAATTGATGGATATTATCCGCACGCATTATCCGAATTGCAAATTATTTCTTGCAGCCGACAGGGGATACAGTGGTTATACAGATGATCCGCATCACGATGAGCCTATTGGTTATTTAAATGGCTGGGGTGTGAAACTATTTGTTGCAGATTATATCAATGGTGTTCTTCCCGAATATCCTGTTGTGAACTGGCTGGATTATTATTGGGCAGATGGTGAAAATCCACGCTGGGACGGGCTCACGTATAGTCAATCAGATTTTTCAGGTCCCGCATATGTTCATCTGCATCAGGATAAAGCGGATGCACTTGCGGAAACGACGCACGAGAAATTAAAAGCTGATCCCGCTGCATCAAACTGGTATAAATAATTTATTGGAGATGTTGCATTTGTCATGCAAATGTAAAAAGGTTATATATTGCTGATTTTATTTATTGAAAGCGAACCTGAATAATATATTTGCCCTCATATGATTGAATTGTCCTTCAGGCATTTGTAATTCCTCTGAAGCATTTTTTTTGTTTCTACCCACAGTCTTCCGCACAAACATTTAATTTCCAATTTATTGGATGCCCTCAGGCATGCACTTTTTTTTTCTTAACCACAAAATTGCGTAAAATGCAGCAAGCAAAGTTTACTGTTTTCAGAATCCCGTTTTTATCACTCACATTCCTTTTATTTATTTTTTCTTCCTGCGAAATGATACCTGACACTGACGAATTGGTGCAGGAAAATGAAGCACTCAGTTATGAAAAAAATGCCGGCAATAAACCAATAAACAGTCCGGTATTATTTTCTTATCACGGGTATCAATCGGGTTTATTCAGTTGGGGAAATATTCTGATTGCAAATACATACAAAACAAATTATCTGAATGCGAATATGGCAATTAAAGCATTGGATGCTGCAGGTAATGTGAATATAAATGGAAAGATCGGCATCCTTGAAATTGGTGGAAGCAACCCTGCAATTATTTATGAGGGCTTACAAAAAAATCAGGCAAATGATCCGGGCTTTGGTTCAAAGCTGACATTTGTAAATGCTGGAATGAATGCAATGGATCTTTCAGATATTCTGAAACCCACAACTGATTATTGGGACAATGTTGCTACATTTTTAACAACAAACGGACTCACGGCTGCGCAGGTGCAGGTTGTATTTTGTATAGAGGACAATTTAAAAAATGACGATATCACTTTTACACGCACAACATCTTTACAAAGTGACTATGTCGCTTTACTCGATTTTATCAGAACAAAATATCCGAATTGTAAATTATTTCTTGTCGGCGACAGGGGTTATTCGGGTTATTCAACGGATCCGCGTCATAAAGAGCCGATCGGGTATTTAAATGGCTGGGGAGTTAAATTGTTTGTGCAACAATATTCTGATGGTTTATTGCCATTATATCCTGTTGTGGATTGGTTGGATTATTATTGGGCAAATGGTGAAACACCACGTTTCGACGGGCTTACTTATTCGAGAGAAGATTATCGCCCCGGCTATATTCATTTCACGGATGAAAAAGCAGAAGAACTCGGAGTTGCTACACATGCAAGATTGAAAACGGATGTCGGGACTTCGTATTGGTATAAATAAAAGCAGGAAGAAGGAGAGAGGAGAAAGGAGAGATAATACTTTGTTCTCCTTTCTCTTATTTCAGTCCGTGATTTAATTTTAATCAGTATAACCAATCATTTCTTCCAATCTGTGATTTGTTTTTTACCATAGAGGAAAGAGGAAAAGAAGTAAAAGATTTCTGTAAAATTCTCATTACCCTCCTTTCACTCCTTACACTCTGCGGTTTTATTTTTTACCACTGAGTAAAAGGAGTGAAAGGAGGAAAAGGAGTTCAGGCAAATTTTCAATACTCCCTTTTCACTCCTTACACTCTGCGGTTTTATTTTTTACCACAGAGTAAAAGGAGTGAATGGAGGAAAAGGAGTTCAGGCAAATTTTCAATACTCCCTTTTCACTCCTTACACTCTGCGGTTTTATTTTTTACCACAGAGTAAAAGGAGTGAATGGAGGAAAAGGAGTTCAGGCAAATTTTCAATACTCTCTTTTCTCTCCTTACACTCTGCGGTTTTATTTTTTACCACTGAGTAAAAGGAGTGAAAGGAGGAAAAGGAGTTCAGGCAAATTTTCAATACTCTCTTTTCACTCCTTACACTCTGCGGTTTTATTTTTTACCACTGAGTAAAAGGAGTGAAAGGAGGAAAAGGAGTTCAGGCAAATTTTCAATACTCTCTTTTCACTCCTTACACTCTGCGGTTTTATTTTTTACCACTGAGTAAAAGGAGTGAAAGGAGGAAAAGGAGTTCAGGCAAATTTTCAATACTCTCTTTTCTCTCCTTACACTCTGCGGTTTTATTTTTTACCACAGAGTAAAAGGAGGAAAAGGAGTAAAGGATTTCAAGAAAATTCTCATTACCCTCCTTTCACTCCTTACACTCCTTACACTCTGCGGTTTTATTTCGTACCACAGAGGAAAAGGAGTGAATGGAGGAAATGGAGTTCAGGCAAATTTTCAATACTCTCTTTTCTCTCCTTATACTCTGTGGTATAATTTTAATTCACCATCGCTATTCTCTCCTTACACTCTATGGTTTCTCTTATCTTCGCCGGTAAAATCAATTACACATGCAGATTTTCCCAAAGCAATTTCAAAAAGAAGAATTCAGATATATTGCTTATCAAAAGCAGAATAATTTAGTGAAAGATCTGAAAAGATTAAATGAGAAGGGAAACGACCCATCTGTGAATATGCGTGTAGAATTTACAACGGTACGCAATGTCATTGTAAAACCTTTTGCGAAAGTGGATGTAGCAAATACAAAACTTGAAATCAAACTGGAAGAAATGAAACAGGAGTACACTTCGGTTTCAATTACCGTCATCCCGAATATGCTGCTCGGTATTTTCTGCCTTTTATCAATTGTTCTTGGGCTCGGTCTATTATCGCAATATATTTATTTTGGCGGTGATGCGGTGCAATTATTTTTTGCCTGTTTTATTTTATTTATTCTCCCGTTCTTTTATTTATATGTCGGGAAGAAAGTGAAATATCAGTTAAGGGACAGGGTTGTATCTCAGTTAAACTTAAAGTTGGTTCCTTAATTAAATTGCGAATTGAAATTTGAATCGGGAATAAATAATATTGAATATTGAACAAGGAATAACGAATAATAAATGAGGCTGACGCAGTAAATCAGTCCGCAGTCAGCAGTCCACGGTCGGCAGTCGGCTGACGCAGTAAATCGGTCCACAGTCTGCAGTCCACAGTCTGCGGTCGGCTGACGCAGAAAATCGGTCCGCAGTCTTCAGTCGGCAGTTGGCTGACGCAAGATTTGCTGGCGCAGCAACTCAGAACCCTGAACCCTGAACTCCGAACTCCGAACTCTGAACTCAGAACCCTGAACCTGCCGGCCAGCGCACAAGGCATGTGCTGCAGGCAGGCGGGCTCAGAACTGAATTAACGTCCTCCGGATTATCTCCACACATTCTTTTATCTGATCTTCATTAATTACAAGCGGCGGCGCAAATCGTATTTTATCACCATGCGTTGGTTTTGCAAGCAAACCGTTTTCTTTTAATGCGAGGCAAAAATCCCAGGCGCTTTTTCCGTTGTATCCATCTTCCACCACAATTGCATTTAATAAACCTTTGCCGCGGATGATTTTAATATATGGATGATTTAATTCATTTAATCCTTTTCTTAAAAGAGTACCCATTTTTTCGGCATTTTCTGCGAGATTTTCTTCCAATAAAACTTTCATCGATTCAATTGCCACCGCACAAGCCAATGGATTACCTCCGAACGTGGATCCATGTTCACCCGGTTTAATGGTGAGCATGATTTCATCATCTGCAAGCACTGCACTCACCGGCATGGTTCCGCCGCTTAATGCTTTACCGAGAATTAAAATATCGGGACGCACATTTTCATGATCACAGCAGAGCATTTTCCCCGTACGTGCGAGGCCGGTTTGAATTTCATCTCCGATAAATAACACATTGGCGGCTTTGCATAATTCATATGCAGCGGATAAATACCCTGCATCCGGAACAAAAACACCTGCTTCACCCTGGATCGGTTCAACAAGAAATCCCGCAACATTTTTATCTGCAAGTGCATTTTCCAATGCTTTTAAATCATTATAAGCAACAATTTCATAGCCCGGCATATAAGGGCCAAAACCGCCGGTTGAATCCGGATCGCTGGAGAAAGAAATAATTCCTGTTGTGCGTCCGTGGAAATTTCCTTCGCAGACCAAAATTTTCGCTTTATTTTCTGCAATGCCTTTCACATCATATCCCCAACGGCGGCAAAGTTTAAGAGCTGTCTCCACTGCTTCGGCACCTGAATTCATCGGCAATAATTTATCATAGCCGAATAATTCAGTCATGAATCGTTCGTATTCACCGAGTGTATCATTGTAAAAAGCACGGGATGTAAGCGTAAGTTTTTTTGCCTGACTGGTTAATGCATCAATAATTCTTGGATGGCAGTGTCCCTGATTTACGGCGCTGTATGCAGAGAGGAAATCAAAATACTTTTTTCCATCCACATCCCACATGAAAACGCCTTCAGCACGTTCTATTACAACTGGAATGGGATGATAATTATGTGCACCATATTGTTCTTCTTTGGAGATATATTCTGATGTCTTTTTTGACATTGTTTCAATTGAAATCATAAGTGAAAGTTTAAGTATTGAGTAATGAGTATTGAGTATTTAGTATCTAGTATTGAGACACGGGAGATTTCGGGAGGTGGCCTTCGAATTTCAGCTCGCCTATGAATCACCTACAGGGATGATCGAGAAAATCGAGGTTCATATCGAGGAAGAGTAACATGGTGTAAAGATACGGGAAATAGAGTCAGGAATCAAGAAGAAGAGTCCTCAGTCTTCACTCCACAGTCGGCAGGGTTGCTGTCAAGAGTTGTGGTCCCTGATTTTTTTGGTGAAATAACTACACAAATCCGAAACTCCAATTTCCCAGCAGCCATAGGCCTTCAGCTTTCCCAAAATACCCGAACATTTTCACCTAATTTTGCATTGTAAATACAAAGCTGATCAAGTGAAAAAATCTCATATCATAATTCTGGTGCTTCTTGCCTTTACCATCGGGCTTTTTGCTTCCAAACTGGGCAATGTGGACTCGTATGCAAATTACGATGATGCGAAATCCAAAGAGGGAACTAAAGTCCAGCTCACAGGTATGCTGGTAAAGGAAAAGCCTATCGTTTACGACCCGCAAAAGGACCCGAATTCGTTTTCGTTTTACCTCACTGATGAAACCGGGAAACAATTTCAGGTGATCTGCAACGATGATCTCCCCCGCGATCTGGAGAAAGTCGACAAAATTGTATTGACAGGCGAAATGCGGGGCGAAACATTTTATGCAAGCGATATTCTTGTGAAATGCCCTTCGAAATACCAGGAAACGGAAGTCGAAAAATAAGCACGAACAAGAATGGATCAGGATACACAGCAAATCATATCGGAAGTAAATCCTCTGTTCGGCCAGGCCGGACATTTATTTGTTATCATCGCATTTGTCTCCGCCATTTTTTCGGCGGTGTTTTATTATCTCTCGGCAAGGTCGGTCAGTGAATCTGATAAATTAAACAAAAGAAAAACAGCCAGAATATTTTTTATTTCCCATGCTTCAAGTGTGATCGGAATTGTTGTCACTTTATTTATTATGATATTCAATCACCATTTTGAATATCAGTATGTCTGGTCGCATTCATCTCTCGATCTGCAGAAAAAATATATTTTATCCTGTTTCTGGGAAGGGCAGGAGGGCAGCTTTTTATTGTGGAGCTTTTGGCATGTAGTGCTTGGTACCATTATTTTAATTACTGCAAAAAAATGGGAAGCATCCGTCATGAGCATTGTAAGTGCAATGCAGGTGTTTCTGTTATCATTTTTATTGGGAATTTATATTTCTGAAAATACAAAAATCGGGGTATCGCCATTTTTATTAATGCAGGATGCACTCACGAAAGATCCCGTATTTCTTTTTGAAAATTATATGCAGTTTATTCAGGATGGAACCGGATTAAATGCATTACTTCAAAATTACTGGATGGTAATTCACCCGCCGGTTTTATTTCTCGGATTTGCATCCATCACAATTCCGTTTGCATATGCAATGGCAGGGTTGATGGAAAAAAAATATACCGAATGGATACGCCCTGCAATTCCGTTTGCATTATTTGCCGGAATGGTTTTGGGCACGGGCGTTTTAATGGGCGGCGCCTGGGCATATGAAGCATTGAGCTTCGGCGGTTTCTGGGCATGGGATCCGGTGGAAAATGCATCTCTTATTCCCTGGTTATTAATGGTGGCCGCATTGCATAATTTATTGATAACAAAATCAACGGGCCATTCGATGCGCTCGACATATGTGCTGACAACACTTTCATTTTTATTTGTTTTATACGCTTCCTTTTTAACACGCAGCGGAATTTTGGGAGATACAAGTGTGCATGCATTTGTTACCGAAGGATTAACAACACATCTGGTAATTATGTTGTTTTTCTTTATTGCAGTCGCTGCTTATTTTTTGATCATCAACTGGAAAAAACTTCCCGTAAAAGATAAAGAAGAGCCATCATCTTCCCGTGATTTCTGGATGTTTGTCGGCTCGCTGGTTTTATTATTCGGCGGCATTCATATTGTATTCTTTACTTCAATTCCGGTATTTAATGAAATTTTTAATAAGGATTATTCCAAACCAACGGATCCGATACACTTTTACACAGGTGTTCAAATTTGGGTGGCAATTTTAATTTCATTCATCACAGCCTTTGCGCAATTCCTGAAATATAATAAAACGGATATGCGCATATTTTACAGACAGATTGCAGCTTCATTTATTTTTGCGATCATTGCCACCATCATCAGTTCGATCTTGCTTGACAAAATCTGGAGCATTACTGCAAACCGCGGCATTTTTCATCTTGTTACATCTTATTCCATTTTGCTTCTCGCAGCATGGTTTGCGGTGATTGCCAATCTCCAATATTTTTTACAGGTATTGAAAGGGAAGATAAAAGTTTCAGGCGGTTCGATCGCACATATCGGATTCGGCATTTTATTACTGGGAATTTTAATTTCCAATGCAGGGCAGAAAGTAATTTCTCAAAATACAAGCGGCATTGATTACGGAAAAGAATTTGATGCAAAATTCAAAAGAGAAAACATGATGCTCTATCAAAATCGTCCGCAGGTAATGGATGGTTTTCTGGTAGACTATGTCGGCGATTCGATTGATAACCGCGAGCGGATATTTAAATTAAAATTCAGCGAGATCGATCCGGAGTCAGGAAGCCTCAAAGATTCATTTTATGTGTTTCCATATTTATTGCTTGATAAAAAATCACAGCAATTATCTCCCAACCCTGATACAAAACATTTTTTAACGCATGATGTGTTCACGCATATTTCTTCCATTCCAAGTGAAGAGGCGAAAAATGCACCGATGGAATTAAATGAGCATACCGTTTCGAAAGGGGATACAATTTTATTTTCTGAAGGATATATGGTGATGGAAGATTTTAAACGCTATGGCAGCTCGCAGGATACACTTGTGGCAGGAGCAGTATTAAAGGTGGTGATGGGTAATAAAACTGAAATTGCGGAGCCTAAAATATTAATCATACCCGGAAATGCGGAGAACCAATTTCTTGCCGTTCCCGTAAAATTGGAACATGCTGATGTGGAAGTGGGAATTGGTAATATCATGACGGAAACAAATCAGTTCGTCATTACGACAAAAGAAAAAAGTATGCCTTCCGACTGGGTGATTTTAAAATCAATCATTTTCCCGATGATCAATTTAGTTTGGTTGGGAATGACGGTTATGGCACTTGGATTTTTGATCAGCATGATCAGAAGGTATAAAGAAAATAAACGAACTGTTTCTGTAAACGAAAATTAAATATCGTGGCAATTAAAACAGTTACAATTATCGGCGCAGGAAATCTTGCATGGCATCTTATCAAAATGCTGCAGGAAAATAATTTTCTGATACAGCATATTGCAGACCGTACCCCTGAAAAGGCGGAAGCCATGGCCGCTGAATTGAATTGTTCTTATTCGGGCATCACTGCAGAACTTCCGCAATCGGATATCTATATCATTTCTGTAAAAGATGATGCGATAAAAGAAGTTGCTCAAAAAATTTATTCGGAAGGAAAATTTATCGTACATACTTCCGGCGGAACCGCGTCAGATGTTTTACAAATGAATGGAAATGCATTTGGTGTCATATGGCCGATGCAAACACTTGTAAAAGGCAATGCACTGGATTATAAAAAAATGCTGATAGCTGTTTCTGCGTCTGATGATGCAACACGAGAAAAACTTGGAGCCTTTGCAAAATCCATTTCCGATCATGTGGAAGTGGTTTCAGATGAGCAGCGTGCAATTTTGCATATGACAGCAGTGTGGGTGAATAATTTCACGAATCATTTATTCGATATTGCGAGTGATATTCTCGCAGAGAATAATCTGAAATTTGATTTGATGATGCCGATGATCAGTGAAATGATGGAAAAAGTGGGAACAGTGGATCCTGAATTTTTACAAACAGGCCCTGCAAAAAGAGGGGATATGACCACCATGGAAAAACACATGCAATTATTATCCAATCATCCCGAATGGAAACAATTATATTACGAATTATCAAGATCAATCATAAATAAATTCATTATGCAATAATTTTGCATCCAGATATTGTGCAGTATGAACACTATTAAATTTACATTTGAAGACGGATCCGAATCGAAAGAAATACAGATAGATTCCGGTTATACTTTGCTCGAAGCGGCTTTGTTGAATGATATCAAGATCAATCATAATTGCGGCGGTGTTTGTGCCTGCACAACCTGCCATGTATATATTGAGAAAGGCATGGAACAACTTGCAGAAATGAGTGATAAAGAAGAAGATTATGTGGACCGTGCCCGTGATCCGCGATTGAATTCACGTTTGAGTTGTCAGTGTGACCTGATGGAGGATGATGCCGAAATAGAAGTGATCGTTCCCGACCAGTCCACAATTATTGCATCCTGAAATAATTCTAAAATAAATTCCGTTTACTATGAGTCAGTTTGAAGAACCACCAATTCACTGGAATGATCATGAAGATATAGCACTTAAATTGTACGAGCGATTTGGTGATGATTTCAATGAATCAAAAATATATCGCATTCGTTTTACCGATCTGCTGGAGTGGGTATTGGAAATTCCCGAATTCGCAGATAAAAGAGAGCAATCCACCGAAGGCCACCTGGAAATGATTCAGAGCGCATGGGTGTATGAATGGCGGGATGCACAGAAATAGCCAGTAGCTACTAGCTACTAGCTACTAGCTGCTAGCTAATAGCCGCTAGCAGGCCGCAGCTGATAATTAAAACAAACATGATCTCCCTTCTAAAACTTATCCGCCCGGTTAACCTGATCATACTTGCGCTCACGCAATATTTTATTGATTTGTTTGTGTTGCAGCCATTGTTTAATAAATACGGATTACTATTTACACTTACTGAATTTCAATTCTTTCTTCTTGTTTTATCTACTGGTTTAATTTGTGCAGCTGGTTATATCATCAACGATTATTTTGATGTAAAAGCGGACCTGATTAATAAACCTGATGAAGTAATTATCGGAAAAACAATTTCTCCACAAAATGCATTTAACGGTTACATGATTCTGACAGGTATCGGACTTGCGCTTGGAATTTATCTGAGCATTGCAGCCGGAAACTGGAAATTGGTTACCGTTCATATTATTTCCATTTTTCTGTTATTCGCATATTCATCTTCGTTTAAAAAAGTCGCCCTGTTGGGAAACATCATTGTTGCTTTATTAATTGCGATCAGTATTTTAATGGTCGGTGTTTTTGAACCGCATTTATATAATCTTGCAAGAGAAGGTGATTATTATGCAGCGGATCTTTGCTGGAATATTATTTTTGGTTTGAGTTTGTTTGCATTTTTATTGACAATGGTGCGGGAAATTGTGAAAGTGATGGAGGATGTGCGGGGTGATAAGGAAATAAATGCACGAACAATACCAATTGCCTGGGGTATGCAGACTGCCAGAGGAATGGCCGCATTTTTTATTCTGGCAACAATGGGTTCAGCAGTTTTTTTCTTCAATAAACTTGAAACATCCTCAAAAAATAGTTATTTGATTCTTTTAGTTGCGCTTTGCGGTCTGTTGTTGTTTACTTTAGTTAAATTAATTTCAGCAAGTGAGAAAAAACAATTTGCACAATTGAGTTTGCTTTTGAAAATTACTATGCTTGTCGGTATTTGTTTTTTGCCTTTATATTATCTCCTTGAATTTTAATGATGAAAATTTTACTTGCCTCAGCCTCACCACGCCGTTCACATATCCTGAAAGAAGCCGGATTTGATTTTGAAGTTTTGAAAATTGATGTGGATGAATCATTTCCATCTGAAATGCCGGTGCAGGAAATTCCGGTGTATCTCGCAAAGAAAAAAATGGCAGAAGCGAAAAATTATCTGAATGATCAAAATATAATCATCACAGCAGATACAGTTGTAATTCTTGGCGATGAAATAATTAATAAACCGGCCGATGCAGACGACGCATTTAAAATGCTGGAAAAATTAGCGGGAAATACGCATACCGTTATTTCCGGTGTTTGTATTTCAACGCATAAAGAAGATTTTGTTTTTGAAGACAGAACAGATGTTGTATTTGATGATATGTCTGCTGAAGAAATTAAATTTTATATCGACAATTACCAACCTTTCGATAAAGCAGGATCATACGCCATACAGGAATGGATCGGCTTAAATAAAATTGCAAAAATCGATGGGAATTATTTTAATGTAGTGGGGTTCCCGATGAGCAAAGTGTATCCTATCTTGCGGAAGCTGCTAGCCGCTAGCCACTAGCCGCTAGCTACTAGCCGCTAGCTACTAGCTACTAGCTACTAGATACTAGATACTGCTACTAGCTACCAGCTACCAGCAGCCATTTCAAAACAACCCGTACAATTCCGTATTTACTCTTTGAATTACCTGCCCGAGATCTTCAGGGTTTTCGACAAAATTGCAGGTATCGATATCAATGATAAGTAATTTGCCGTGTTTGTATTTACTGATCCATCCTTCATAATATTCATTTAATCTGCGCAAATAATCGAGTCGCAAATTATCTTCATATTCACGTCCGCGTTTTTGAATCTGATTTACGAGCGCAGGAATAGATGCTCTTAAATAAATCAGCAGATCGGGTGGTGAAACAAGTGATGTAATGGAATTAAATATTTCGGAATAATTCTGAAAATCTCTCGTACTCATCAAACCCATAGCATGCAGGTTGGGAGCAAATATTTGCGCATCTTCATAAATCGTGCGGTCCTGAATAACCGTGCGGTTTCCTTTCTGAATTTCAATAATTTGTTTGAAGCGTGAATTCAAAAAATATATCTGCAGATTAAACGCCCATCGCGGCATGTCCTGATAAAAATCGTAGAGGTATGGATTATTTTCAACGTCTTCAAAATGTGCTTCCCAGCCGAAATGTTTGGAAAGCGCCTGCGTAAGTGTTGTTTTTCCGGCACCGATATTTCCTGCAACAGCAACATGTTTTACAAGCTTGCGCTCAGTTTCTTTCTTCACTGGTTGTGGTGATTTTTTTTCAGGAACTGCTTTTGATTTTACAGTCGCTTTTACTTTTGCAGTTGATTTTCCCATTGAACTGGTTCGAATTGTGTGGGTTTGTGATAATTAGTTTCTTCTTATAAAATCAGGCATTCATGTGTCGGAATTCAATAAGGCGTTAAAAATAGCGAATCCCCATTATTCTTCTAACTTCTGAGATTGTTTTTTCAGCATTTTCTCTCGCCTTTTCACCGCCTTCCCGGACTACCTTGCCAAGATAGGCTTCATCATCCAGCATACCATTGATTTTTTCACGTATCGGAGCGATATATGCATTCATATCTTCAGCGAGTTGTTTTTTCATATCACCGTAGCGTATGGTGCATGTATTGTAAGAATCTTCAAAATGTTTGATCACATCCGGAGCACTTACGATTGCCATCAGCTCAAATAAATTTTGAATTTCCTGTGGTTTTTCCTGGTTTGGAACCGTTGGCCCCGTATCCGTTTTTGCCTTCATCACTTTTTTGCGGATACTGTCTTCATCTTCATTTAAAAAAATTGCATTCGCTGCATTTCCGGATTTGCTCATTTTTGTCGAGCCATCGAGGCCCGGTACTTTAATTAATTCACTTCCGAAATTATATGCAACGGGTTCTGGAAAAAATTCAATTTCATACCGCGAATTAAAACGCTTTGCAAAATTCCTTGTCATTTCAAGATGTTGTTCCTGATCTTTCCCGACAGGTACTTTATGCGCACGATGCACAATAATATCTGCTGCCATTAAAACAGGATAGGTGAGGAGGCCTGCGTTGATATTTTCTTCGTGCTGTTTGATTTTTTCCTTGAAGGTTGCGACCTTCTCCAACTCACCTTTATAAGCGAGCATATTCAGCAGCAGATATAATTCCGGTATTTGCGGAATATCACTTTGAATATAAATTGTCACTTTCGCCGGATCTAAACCACAGGCCAGATATGTGGCAGTTGTTTGTTTAACAAGTTCTTTTAATTCGGCAGGTTGAATATGCGTGGTAAAAGAATGATAGTCCGCAATAAAAAAATAGCCGGTCACATTCGGATCATCCTGCATACGAACATAATTCCGGACAGCGCCGTAATAATTTCCCAGGTGTAAAATACCCGTTGGGCGGGTTCCGCTCACAACAATTTCCATGCGGCGAAATTATGGAAAGTACGGCTGGAATGGTAGCAAAACAAGATATTGAATTTGTATTTTTACGGCATGAAAGTGAATAAAGAACTCGTTGAGAAACTGGCCGACCTCTCAAAACTGGAATTCAGTCCGGAAGAACAGGCGCATGTGATCGACGACCTTTCGAATATGCTGGATTTCATCGACAAACTCAATGAAGTGAATGTAGATGGAATTGAACCGCTTGTTTATGTGAATGAAGACACGAACAGCTTGCGTGAAGATATTGTGAAAATGGAGATCACGAAAGAGGATGCTTTAAAAAATGCACCGCTGGCAGACAGTGATTATTTTAAGGTGCCGAAGGTGTTGAAGAAATAGTCGGCGGTCCTCGGTCCTCAGTCCACAGTCGGCAGTCGGCGGTCCACACTCGGCAGTCGGCTGGCGCAGCAACCTGCCGGCCGACGCACAGCCCATGTGCTCCAGGCAGGCGGGCTCAGAACACAGAACCCCAAACTCAGAACTAAAAAAATGGCAAACGAAATCATCGGACTCAGAGACATCAGGAAAACATATGATCTTGGAAAAGTGAAGATTGATGTGTTGAAGGGCATTACGCTGAGTATTCAGAAAAATGAATATGTCGCGATTATGGGACCTTCCGGATCCGGTAAATCTACTTTGATGAATATTCTGGGTTGCCTCGACAAGGCAACATCCGGGACATATATTTTAAATCAGACGAATGTGAGTTTTATGAATGAAGATGAACTTGCATTGGTGCGCAATAAAGAGATCGGATTTATTTTTCAGACATTCAATTTGCTTGCAAGGTTAAATGGTGTCGAGAATGTTGCATTGCCTTTAATTTATGCAGGTAAGAAAAAAGCCGACCGCACAAAAATTGCGGAAGATATGCTCACGGCTGTTGGCCTTGGCCACAGGATGACACATAAACCGAATGAATTATCCGGTGGTGAGCGTCAACGTGTTGCAGTTGCTAGAGCACTTGTAAATAATCCTTCCATTATTCTCGCCGACGAACCAACCGGAAATCTCGATACAAAAACAAGTTATGAGATCATGGAATTATTTGAAGAAATTCATGCAAAAGGAAATACTGTCATTATTGTAACGCATGAAGAAGATATCGCCCGATATGCGCACCGCATTATCCGCATCCGCGACGGCGTAATTGAACGTGATGAAATAAATGAAAACAAACTCAACCCGACTGAGCTGAGAAAAAATTTGGGGTGAATTATTATATTGTCTAAATTTGAAAAAAATACTTTATGAAACACATATTTTCCTCAATTACTTTATTAATCGTCTCCATTTTTCATATCAATGCACAAGCGGTTGTCACTCTGCAGCCAGGTCCCGATGAAGGAAAGGATGCTACTATCTGGACTTTGGAGCCAACAATAAATTACGGTGATTTTTATGATTTTATTGCAGCTACATGGACGTGGAGTGGCGATGAAGGAACATATCGCAGTTTATTGGAATTTAATCTTGATACAATTCCACAGGGATCAGAAATTACGTGTGCCAGCCTTTCATTATATTATAACGATATGTCCGGAACAAATGGTCAGGAAGGTGAAAATGAATCCATTATCCAAAGGGTAACTTCTGCATGGTCGGAAGATGTTGTTACATGGAACACGATGCCAACTACAACGGCAGTGCATGAAATTACTTTGCCAACAAGTACATTTATTTCTGAAGATTATTTAGATCTGGATGTTACAGAGATGGTTGCCGATATGATCGCAGACCCGGCAAACAGCCATGGATTTATGATCAGTTTAACAACTGAGGAAACTTACAGCAGCATGAAATTCTGCTCAAGTGATTATGCCGGAGATCCAGCAAATTTTCCAAAACTTGAAATTTGTTATAATGCCCCGCTTGCAGTGCAGGAAATAAATAATTCAAAATTCAGCATCGGAAAAAATCCGATAAATGATCAAATTAATGTGCTGTTTCATAATCCTGTTGCAGAAGGAACATATTGCATGCTCACCGATATGAATGGAGCTGCGGTTATTATACAAAATGTTGGCATTGGTGCTGCAGAAATTACAATTCCCGTTCCTGTATCTCTTCCATCCGGCATTTATTCTTTTTCAGTAATTGGAAGTGATGGCATGCACACGGTTAAATTACTCAAACTTTAATCACGGCTTTTCGCTACAATAATCATTTCTTCACCGATCCTGAAAAAGGAAAGTGTGTTGTATAGGATATTGTGAAAGAAGATGAATATCCGTAATGCCCATTTCGGGATATTCGTAAACTTGTTGAAATATTCCTGGCGTTCCTCTGAAGTAATTGCAGATGGTGCAGTTGTTTCTGATTTCTTTTTTCGCTTTGGGAATACTTTTCTTACAAAAGGCAGAACCGTGTATAACAGAAATAATTTCAGCTCTACAGATGATTTGATTTTTATCACATCAAATCCTTTTGCGTTTAAAAGTTGCGTAATTGTTTTTTTTGAAAAATAATTTACATGATCAAGGCTCATCATTTTCCAATTGTCTTTAAAAGCTTTTGCGATCATGCTGTCAATTTGCGGAACCTGAATAAACAGATATCCGTCCTTATTTATAATTCGCTTGCATTTTTCAATTGCCTTGTCTGCATGATCAATATGTTCCAATACATCCCACATTGTGATGATATCAAATTTTTTCTGTTCATCCAATTGAAAAAAATCGATACGTTCAACCGGTAATTGAAGATCGTTTTTGGAATACAGATACATTTCTCTCGCAACTTCAACACCTGCTACATCATAACCCACTTGTTTTCCAGTCAGTAAAAAATGGCCCCATCCCGAACCGAAGTCGAGTAATTTACCAGATGGTTTGTATTTTCTGATTAATTTGAAACGCAATAAATGTCGTTGAATCTTGATCCAGTTATTTCCCTTTCGTACCTGTTCCGCTACTTTTTCGTTTTTGTATTCATCATACGAGATTTCTTTTCTGAATGCTGCCGGAATGAATTGAAAACTGCACACGGCACATTCAACTACATGATAGTCTGGCTTTTTATAAAGAATTGTGAATTTATCTTCCGCAGTATTCCCGCAAACGCAACAACTGGTCATGTATTCAAATTTGTGGCAAATATCTGATTTATATCCTGAATGTATATTTGCACTATGAAGATCTACACCAAAAAAGGCGATACAGGTGAAACATCGCTCATCGGCGGGACACGTGTGGCGAAGTATCATATCCGTGTTGAAGCATACGGAACTGTGGATGAATTGAATGTTTGCATCGGCCTTGTTGCCGACCAGCAACCCGATTCCGCAACCTTAAAAATATTAAGGCAAATCCAGGACAGGCTCTTCACCATCGGCGCTTCACTTGCTTCTGATCCGGATACTTCAAATATGATCATACCCGATTTAAAAGAATCTGATATTGAAATACTTGAATCGGAGATCGACAAAATGGAAAAAGAATTAACCCCTTTGAAAAATTTTATTTTACCAGGAGGCCATACAACGGTTTCATTTTGCCATCTTGCAAGAGTTGTATGCAGAAGAGCTGAACGCATCGTCACATCGCTGGCTGATGCAAATGAAGTGCACCCGCTCATTATCAAATATCTCAATCGTTTAAGTGATTATCTTTTCGTTTTAGCCCGGAAATTCTCCCATGATCTTGGTGCAGAAGAAATTGAGTGGAAACCGCGTGGGTAGTCGGTTGGCAGTCCACAGTCATCAGTCCACAGTCATCAGTCCACGGTCTGCAGTCTCATTCATTAGAACTTTATCGTGTTTTGCTGCTTGCGCATTAAACAGTTGGCAGTGGGTAGTCGCAGTTTGCTCCCGATAGCTATCGGGATTCGCATGATTAGGACAATGATGGAAAAATGAAGAATTTATTTATTCAAGAAAAATTCCAACAGAAGACTTCCCCTCTGCGCACAGGCATTTTTGTGCATATACGAGAGGGGTTAGGGGTGTGTCATTTTAAACAGTTATCGATTTGCACTCTCAGTTTCCGATCCTGACTCCTGACTCCTGACTCTTGACTCCAACTATTTATCCACACAAAAAAATCCTGTAATAGCACCCCTGTCTGTATTGCCTGTGAAATAAAATGTTTCGCCGGAGAAACTTATGTAAAAAGTTTACCGTAACAGTTGCAAAAGATCAAAAAAAATCTATTTTTGCGCCCAAATTGAAGAGGTAGAAATAAATGTATTGGACACTTGAGTTAGCATCACACCTGGAAGACGCACCATGGCCCGCCACAAAGGACGAATTGATCGATTATGCCATCCGTTCAGGAGCACCGATCGAAGTAATTGAAAACCTGCAGGAACTGGAGGATGAAGGTGAATTTTATGAAGGGATAGAAGATATCTGGAGCGATTACCCAACGCACGACGATTTCTATTTTAATGAAGACGAGTACTAATTCAATTGCGAATTTCGAATTGTCAAAAATGCGAATTGGCTGACGCGGCTTGGCTTTTACCGATTTAAAAACTATAACTAAAACCCCGCTTTGAATGATCAAAGCGGGGTTTTTTTATTTTGATGATGCTCATCAATCGATGATCAGCATCGCGTCTCCGTATGAAAAGAAGCGGTATTTTTCCTTCATCGCGATTTTATAACATTCCATCGTAAGGTCGTATCCCATAAATGCCGCTACCATAATTACAAGGCTGGTTTTTGGAAGATGAAAATTCGTAACCATCGCATTGCATATCGAAAAATCATAAGGCGGGTGAATAAATAAATTTGTCCATCCTTCTTCAGGCTTCAACCTGCCGGTTGCTGAAACAGAACTTTCGCATGCACGCATACTAGTTGTTCCGATTGCGCAAATGCGTTTATTCTGATCCAATCCTTTATTCACAATTTCAACTGCTTTGCTGTCTACCTTAAAATATTCAGCATCCATTTTATGCTTCGAAAGGTCTTCCACATCAATGCTGCGGAAAGTGCCGAGGCCGACATGGAGTGTTACTTCCGCAAAATGAACACCTTTTATCTCCAGCCTTTTCAGTAATTCCCGGCTGAAATGCAAACCTGCGGTCGGAGCTGCAACAGCACCTTCATGTTTGGCAAAAACCGTTTGATACCTTTCTTTATCTTCTTCTTCCGGCTTGCGTTTAATGTATTTTGGAAGCGGTGTTTCACCTAAGATCTCAATAATCTTCTTGAGTTCCTCGCGGGTGCCGTCGTGTAAAAAGCGGATCGTTCTGCCGCGGGAAGTCGTATTATCCACCACTTCTGCAACAAGCATATCATCATCCCCGAAATATAATTTATTGCCAACCCTTATTTTTCTAGCGGGATCAACCAGCACATCCCAAAGATGCATATCGTTGTTTAACTCACGGAGCATGAACACCTCGATCTTTGCACCTGTCTTTTCTTTACGGCCGTATAAGCGTGCAGGAAAAACTTTTGTATTGTTCAGCACCATCACATCATCTTCTGTAAAATATTCGAGAATATCCCTGAAATGCCGATGTTCAACCTTTCCTGTTTTTCTGTGCACAACCATCATTTTAGCGTCTGCACGTTCGGAAGTAGGGTATTGTGCGATGATGTCTTTAGGAAGATCGAAGTTGAATTTTGATAATTTCATAAAACTTACGGGTTTTAATTTTTTTGTACGCTCCGGATATATTTTTTGAAGCAGGCGCAAAATTAACCAAATAGAAACGATTTCAATGGAAACATTCAAATATCTTTGGAGGATATTATGTTCGGCGTTGTATTCAGAACCATAGCGGAAACCATTTCCCTCGTATTTCAGGAATTGCGCAATAATAAACTGCGCACATTCCTGTCGTTATTAGGCGTAACGATCGGAATTTTTTGCATTATCGCCGTGCTCAGTGCTGTTGATTCCCTCAAGCGCAATATGGAATCGGGCCTGAGTAAATTAGGTACGGAGATGTTGTATATCCAGAGATGGCCATGGAGTTTCGGCGGTGAAGAATATGCCTGGTGGGATTATATGAAACGGCCCACAATGAATTATGCCGAATATAAATTGCTGAATGAAAAACTCGAATCCGCAAAAGCGGTAAATATTGAGGTTTGGCTGATGAGCGATGAAGTAAAATATCTCAGCAATAATTTGCAAAATGTGAATGTGAGTGGTGTGACCGAACATTATGATCAGATTTATGCATTGAATTTTAAAGAGGGAAGATATTTTACACCGAATGAATCGAACGGCGGATCGCCTGTTGCAATTTTAGGTTATGAAGTAGCAGAGAAATTATTTCCACCGAATATTAATCCGGTTGGAAAATATATCTGGATGCGTGAATTTAATTCCGGCTATAAAATGAAAGTGATCGGTGTATTGGAAAAAGAAGGCGAAAGTATTATTGATATTTCCAATGATAATACGATCATTATTCCGTTTAATTATATCCGCAGAATTGTTGATATGAACAGCCCGATGATCGACCCCGTGATTGAAGTGCTGCCGAAAGACGGCGTTACGGCAAGTGAAATTAAAGATGAAATTTATCCGCTGATGCGCAATGCACGCAATTTAAAACCGGTGGAAGAAAATGATTTTGCGGTAAATGAAGTGACACTTGCCGCAGATGCACTCGACAGTATGTTCGGTGTATTAAATCTCGTCGGATTTATTATCGGGGGTTTCAGTATTCTCGTCGGCGGATTCGGAATCGCGAATATTATGTTCGTCAGTGTAAAAGAACGAACGAATATTATCGGAATTAAAAAAGCCATCGGTGCAAAGAATTATTTAATACTTCTTGAATTTTTAATTGAAGCCATCATTTTATCCCTGATCGGTTGTGCAATAGGATTATTGCTTGTCTGGCTTGTGATGCTCGGGGCCGATAAAGCCACAGGTTTCGGATTTATTTTATCATTGCAAAATGTTTTAATCGGAATGACAATCTCCATTGCATTGGGAATTATAGCAGGAATTATTCCCGCAATTACTGCTTCAAGGATGGATCCGGTGGAAGCGATTCGGTCGAAATAGGAGGGAGGAGGAAGGAGAAAGGAGATGCACCCGTTCAGTGGTTGCAAACCCTGCGAAAAGCAGGCAGGCCTGAACGAGGTTCAAACACAGAAATTTTTACTCGAATTACCAGATATATATTTTTTATTAATGCCTGGATCATATTCCGCACCTACGGAGCGGGTCGCGGCATGTTAAATTTTCTACCAATATTTCATGCCTCCGGATGCAGGCTTTACGGATACCATTAACCAGCATTTTATTTTAGAAGAATTTTAATGTGTGCTGTTGTTTAAATAGAAAATATATTTTGATGATGATAACAGTTGAGAGTGCATGAATGTACTTTAGGGACAAAATATCGGTAGAATAATACAGCAGGAACTACTTACTCCGGAAGAGCAAAAGATTAATTATATTGATTTTGGTGGATTCAATTCTGTATCTCTATTTAAATTGAATTGCCGCAGTAAATTAATTTCAATTCAAATCTGATCAATCGAATCACTTGTTGATTTTGTATTTCCGAAACGATAAAATTGATTTGCTTCTGCACTGAACAGCAATACTAATGTTCCGATCCGCAGGCAGAATTGGAAGATGATGAATATAATTTGAAAATATGCCATATTCGACATTCTTCCTATTAAAGTGCTTGCACTAACAATTCCGATATAGACAAAATATATGGACAGAACCGTCAGCACAAGGTAAACGATCCGCGGCCATTTCTTTCCCGCACGCACATAATGCGCAAATAATATCGAAACAGCAATACCGATCGCTATCCCGCTTGTAACGAGGGAATTGAAAAAAATATCACCAAATGTTTTATAAATTATCGCATAATAAATAAGCTGAAAAATTAATGTGACATAAATGCATGTCGCTGCCCATTTAATTTTTGAAGGAACGACAGTATCTGCTGCAAATGCTTCACGCAGATTTTCCTCTGCTTCCCTGTTCCTTTTTGCAAGTATTTGTTCGAGATGATTTTCTGTAGCCGGGTCAACCAAAGCGGAAGCATCCCGATTATTCAATTCCCAAATTGCCGCAAGGCGCATGCTGACATGCTCCTTTTCATCATTCATAATTAAACAGAGTTTTTCATTTGAATTCTCTGTCATGAATCGGAAATAAATATTTGATTTCATGCATGTGTGTTTAGAAACAGGAGAAATTTATATATAATTAAGTCGGAAGTATCTCAAATCTCAACACCCAATACCCAATACGCAATACACAATGCTCAATACCCAATACTCAAATCTATTTCATCGCTTCTTCCATCAAACGCATTTTATCAACCGGTATTACACCTGCGTATTCGCAGACAAGCCCGCCTGCAAGATTTGATAAAGCAGCCATTACCTGCAGATCCGTTTTTGCTGCGAGGCATAATGCCGCAATGCTGATAACCGTGTCGCCTGCGCCTGAAACGTCCGCAATATTTCTGATATGAGCCGGAACATGTAAATGCTGATCTGCAGTTTGCATATACATGCCATGTTCACCAAGTGTAAGCATGGTGATCTGATGATTTAATTTCTCACGTAATTTATTTGCAGCATGATGTAATTCTTCGCTTTTTAATTCATCAAACTGATGATTCAGGCTTTCCCTGATCTCTCGAAGATTGGGTTTGAATAGATTACAATCCCTGTATGCGAAAAAATTTTTCTTTTTCGGATCAACAGCTACTGGAATATGGTGTGTTTTACAAAGCCCGGTTATTTCCTTGATGATTCTTTCCGTGAGCGTACCTTTATTATAATCTTCAAAAATCAAAACATCCGGCTTTTCAGTTTCGATCAGGTCTTTCGTTAATTGTAAAACAGAATTTTCAATTTTCCCGCTGATATCTTCCGTTGTTTCCAAATCGAGGCGGATCATCTGCTGATTTTTTGCAAGCACCCTTGTTTTTGAAGATGTGATTCTTCCCGGTGCTTCAATCAGGTATTTTGTGCTGATTTTATTCTGCACAAATAATTCGTGTATTTCAGATCCGTCTTTATCAAAACCTGTTACCGAAACAATGAACGGCGTAGCGCCCATCGCTTTTATATTCATTGCAACATTTGCAGCACCGCCGAGCCGCCCTTCAATTTTATCTACATTCACCACTGGAACGGGCGCTTCAGGTGATATGCGGTCGGTATGGCCGTAAACATATTTATCGAGCATCACATCACCGATGATCACGACCTTTAATTTTTCAAACTGCTGAAATAAACTTTCTAATTCTGCACGCTGGAGCATTAAGCCAAAGTTTTTGAAGAAACAATTAATTTTTCCAGAGCAGATTTCATGCGGCGCATTGCTTCAATTAATTTATCATCACTTGTTGCATAACTCAACCGTATACAATTATCATCACCGAATGCGCTGCCTGTTACAACGGAAATATTTGCTTCATGCAATAAATACATGGCAAGATCATCAGCAGTGCGAATCACCTGATCATTATATGTGGTGCCGAAATAATTGCTGATTTCCGGGAAGAAATAAAATGCACCATGCGGAATATTTATTTTGATCCCCTCAATTTCTGATAATAATTTATATACGAGATCACGCCTGCGCAAAAATGCGGCTTTCATTTCCATTGTGGGTTTCAGGTCGCCGTCCAATGCTGCTATGGTTGCCCTTTGCGTAATGCTGCATGTTGCCGATGTATATTGCCCCTGAATTTTATCACATGCTTTCGCGATCCATTTTGGCGCTCCGATATAACCAAGCCGCCAGCCCGTCATTGCAAATGCTTTTGATAAACCGTTCACAGTGATCACTCTGTCTTTAATAAAATCAAATTGCGCAATGCTTTCATGATGACTTAAAAAATTAATATGCTCATAAATTTCATCGCTGATGATATAAAGATCTTTGTGTTTGGCAACAACCAAAGCAAGTTCATATAATTCACCTTTTGTATAAACGGTACCCGTGGGATTGCATGGTGAAGAAAAAATAATCAGTTTGCTTTTAGGTGTAATTGCATTTTCAAGTTGTTCGGGTGTAATCTTAAAATCCGTTTCAATACTTGTAGGTATTTCCACAATTTTTCCTTCTGCTAATTGTGCCATTGCGCCATAACTCACCCAAAAAGGTTTTGGAAGAATTACTTCATCACCGGGATTCACCAGACATAAAACAGCATTGATGATGGATTGCTTTGCACCGGTTGAGATCACAATTTCATCAGGGCTGTAGTCAAGATTATTATCTCTTTTAAATTTTCTCGAAATGGTTTCTCTCACATCGAGATAACCTGCAACTGGTGTATAATGCGTATAACCATCATCAATTGCCTTTTTCGCAGCTTCTCTGATATGCAGCGGAGTAATGAAATCCGGTTCCCCGAGACTGAGGTCAATAATGTCTTTTCCTTGTCGTTTGAGCTCGCGGCTCAGCTGTGCCATGCGGATTGTAGCTGATTCGTCGAGGTTTGCTATACGTTTGGCTAGTTCATGCATGCAGTATGCTTTGGTTGCGAAGTTAGGAAAATAAACAGAGCCGCCTAATCTGATACCGAACTGCAGGTTTTAGATTGCGTTCAGTTTTTTATTCAGACAAAGGCAATGTATCAACAGTCTTAAAGTATAACCAGTCGGAAAACGGTTCGCCAATCAACGGTTCATGAGCCATTTAAATAACCACTTCAAAAAATTTAGTTTTTTGGTGGTATAAGGCGGATAACGCACATTCAATTCAGGAAAATAGGATTTATGCATCACAGATTTTTTGTGAGAGAATTCATCAAACGAATATTTTCCCTGATATTTTCCGATACCGCTCGTGCCTTTTCCGCCGATCGGGAATTTTAAATTCCCGAAATGTAATACCACTTCATTTATCACCATGTCGCCGCAACTTATTTCGCGGGAAAGTTTTTTAATAAGGGATTTGTTTTGAGAAAACAGATAAAGCACCAGCGGATCCGGATGCCGGTTTATCATATCAAAAACTTCATCTATTTCTTTATAAACGACAATTGGCAATATCGGCCCGAAAATTTCTTCCTGCATCACCGCTGCATCAGGATTTGAAATTTCTATCACAGTTGGAGATATATAATTTTCAGTTTCATCCGTTTCGCCGCCGTATAGAATATTTGCCCCATCCATCAGCTTTTTAATCCGGTTGAAATGATTTTTATTTATGATGCGCCCAAAATCATTCGAACGTTTCGGATCATCTCCAAAAAATGATTTGATATTCTGAACAACAAGATCTAAGAATTGATCTTTCATGGAATGATGCACCAGTACATAATCCGGTGCCACGCATGTTTGCCCGGCATTGCTGAATTTTCCCCAGGTAATTCTCGCTGCACTTATTTTTAAATTCGCATCACCCGCAATAATACATGGATTCTTTCCACCTAATTCGAGGGAAACAGGCGTGAGGTTTTTTGCAGCGGCCTCGTACACTTTTTTGCCGATCAGTGTTCCGCCGGTAAAAAAAATATAATCGAATTTTTCTTTCAATAAATTCTCTGTTCCGGCACCATTTGTATTTATCACATGTAAATATTCCGGCGGGAAATGCGTATTAATTAATTCTTCAAGAATTTTGGCGGTATGCACAGCAGATTCCCCCGGTTTGATTATGCAGGTATTGCCTGCTGCTATTGCGCCAATAGCAGGCCGCATGGCAAGCAGAAAAGGATAATTCCACGGTGAAATGACGAGTGTGACACCATAAGGAATTTTCTGAATATAACTTCGTGCATAAAAATGAAAAAGAGGCGTGCGGATTTTTTTATTGCGCATCCATTGATGCAAGTGATTAATAACATATTTTAAATCTGTCTGGATCAGTCCCGCCTCAACACCCCAGGCTTCGAATTCGGATTTATTTAAATCTTTCTTTAAGGCTTCGAGAATTTTCGCCTCGTATTGTACAACAAGTGCAAGCAGTTTTTTTAATTGTGCAATTCTGAATTCATAACTGAGAGTTGCTTTTGTAGAAAAATAATTTCGTTGCGCAGCTGTTAATTCATTGTATGTTAAAACAGGGAAGGGGTCGTGCGATTTATTTATATGATTTGACTTTTGTTCCATGTTTGTTCTTTCTACGGTCTGCGGCCCACAGTCTTCAGTCCTCGGTAATCAGTCCTCAGTCCTCAGACTTCAGTCTTCAGTCTTCAGTCGCCACTCATCGATACTTTAATTACATAATTTACTGATTCACCTTTCATGATCAAAAAATATATTCCAGGATTCTGATTTTGGATATTAAATGTTTGAATCATACTTCCTGATGCAGATTCAAGATGTGCGGAAATAATTTCTTCTCCCAATAAATTTACTAAACGCAATTCAACATTTTCTGCCTTCATTAAATTAAATTCACAAGTAAAAATCCCGTTATTCGGATTCGGATAAATTTTTATTCCATTTGCTGACTCAGATTCAATTACATCCTGGAAAGTAAAATTCAATTCATTCGAAAATGCAATACAAGGGCCATTGATAGCAGCCACCTGGTAAATACCTTCAATTGCCGGCGTATAGCTTGTTTCAGTTGCACCCGGAATCGGATCGCCGTCATAATACCATTGCACATCCCATGTGGAAGTGGTGCTCAACACATTTGCAATTGCAATAATTGATGGCACGGCAGGTTGCTCGAAAACTTCGATTGATGTTTCAGATGATGTCGCATTACATCCGCCAACACCGGTAACAATTAATTTATAAACTCCTGTTTCCAAAACAATAATTTCCGAACTGTCTGCACCCGGAATCTCATCACCATCTTTATACCATTGATATGTTAATTCAGGATTATAGCTTGTGTTAAAAATTGTTGAATCGCCGGTGCAAAAAATTGTTTCTCCAACTATATTTATTGCAGGAATTTCAACGGCAGGATAAACTGTAATAGTATCATAAAATGTATATGCAATTACAGGGTGTGAAATGCCGACTTCCACTTCATGGCTACCCGCTGTAATCGAAAAAATTCCCACATCATCTCCGTTAAAATCAAAACTGCCGCAATTATCATCGCTGCCTGCAAGTCCGCCATCATCATCTTTTACCTGTAATGTATAACTGGCAAACGGATCCAGTTCATTCCCAAGCGGAAACGTTACAGGAGGAGAAGTATTTGAAACACCCGGTTCGGTATTAATTCCCAATGCATCAATGATCAGGTAAAAATCCGGTTTTTCATTTTCGATCAATCCGGTACATCCGAAAATTGTGCAGTCATCGCAGCCCGAAGAAACAACAGTTACATAATCCAATGAATAACCAATCGTATCGATTGAAACCGTATGCGTAATGATATAATCTGTCGGAAGGCCGCCAATTGCAGTATATGTTTGTGTCGGTGGAAATTCTGCAGTGCTTGTATTTCCGTTTCCAAAATCCCATGTATATGTAAATCCCGCCGCACCTGCACTGTGAATACTTGTTTCAAAATCAACCGTTAATGGCTCGCAGCCAAATGAAACAGTCGGTATAATTCCGCCCGCTGCCGGAACCGGAGGAAGCACTTCAATGAATAAACTATATTCCGTTGCCTGATCACCACCCGGATATTCAAGTGTTGCCACAAGCGGTACAGTTACTTCATACCAGCCGGCAACAAGTGGTGTTCCACAAACACGGGCGCAGCCGTAAACTGAAACGCCCGGGTCGTAATCAACGGGAAAATCTCCCAGATTGGTTGAAACCTGCATTCCATACGGCACACCAACCGGCTCCATAATATGAAAATTCAGAAATGCCAATGTGCCCACAACATCAACTGTTGTATCAGTTGGAAAAACAAATGTGATATCTGTTTCATAATATTCGCCGGCTGTTGCCGGAGGCAGCGTATCAGGGTAAACACCCGGAACAACAAAACCATAATCAATTGCACAAGTGCCGCAAACCTGTGCCGAAACAATATGTGTGGAGATGCAGCTGAATACGAACAGGAAGCAAAATATCCTTTTCATTGCGTGTTTAAATTTGATCGAAAGTTAGGATTTTTTAGGCGACTGCTTTTAATTTTTTTCTATCTTTCAACCAACAGTAAACCACCTAAATGAAAAATGTAATTATTACCGGAGCAAGCGGCATGATCGGCAAACTCATTCTCGAAAATTGTTTACAGCATCCTGAAGTGAACCGCATTACTTCAATTGCACGCAAACCGTCGGGTATTACGCATCCGAAATTAACGGAGGTTTTGCATGATGATTTTTTGAATTTTAATCCGATCGCAGATTATTTTAAAGATCAGCAGGTCTGCTTTTTTTGTATCGGGGTATATACCGGTGCGGTTGGGAGAGAAGAATTCAGAAAAATAACAGTGGATTATACAAAAGCATTTGCAGATATGCTGCGCAAACAAAATGCGGAAACAAGATTTTGTTTTTTAAGCGGGGCCGGTGCCGATCAGTCGGAGAAAAGTAAACTGATGTTTGCACAGGATAAAGGGATCGCAGAAAATTACCTTATCGGTTTGCAATTTACAGGCTTACATATTTTCCGTCCTGCATATATTTATCCGGTTGCAAAAAGAAAAGAACCAAATCTATTATATAAAGTTATGCGTGTTTTGTATAAACCTTTTCTTTCTAAAATTTATCCCAATGGCGGCATCACTTCTGTTGACCTTGCAAAAGTGATGACGGAAACCGGATTAAAAGGAGATACGAAAATTATTTTCGAAAATAAGGATATCAGAAAGGCTGCTGCCGTACTCTAATAACTGTTTAAAAGATCAAATTATTTATTTGAGCGGTTGATCCGGCTCCTGCATTTTTAATTGATTTTCCAGCATGATTTATTGACGGTAATATTTCTCCTCATTCATTTTGTACGGCTATCTTTTTTTCATTCCGATAGTATTGAACCTGAAAATGAAAATTATATACAAACCGGGCAATTCCTGATTACTTATGATTTTAATCCGGTTGAACACTGCCCGGCGATGGTAAAACCATAACATGAGGAATTTGTGAGACAAGAAGTTTCTTGTAAACAATCGGTAGGAAACCGGGGTGATAAGTTCAACAAGAGTGGCTGAAATTCCTCAATCAAAAAACAACGAATTTCCGGACTTGTTTTGTGGATTATTCATTGTCAACGATTTAGCAGACTGCATATACCCGGGTATTTAATTTGAGTTGTGTTTTAGATAAAAAAGGGTATGAGAAAATTCATTAGCCTGCTTGCCATATCAATGATGGTTGTTGCAGTTTACAGTCAGGAACCTGCGACCGGTTCAAACAATACCCCTGTTCAAAATAAAACCACAGCCGGCTTTCATCTGGACAAGAATCTGATACTTACAATTTCAGAAATGGCACCCGAGGGTTGTGTATATTTTACAAATGGGAAAGTGTATATGGTGAAAGACGGAAAAGCATCTGATCTGAAAACGGATGTCATGTTTTCAAACGGTGCAAAAGTAACATCGAACGGAATGATGACATTTAAAGGGGGGAGTACAACAACTTTGCAGGTCGGACAATGTGTGAAAATGAACGGAAGTTTTTTTGTTCCGGTATCTGCACAACCTGAATAAATTCGGATTTATTTTATTGGAATTCATTTTTGCTCATTTTGCCGGCCATACATACCTGACAAAATGAAATATAATTTGCGTACTATTGCCTGCTCATTCTGCGAAATACGTTATGCAAAAGCCAGCAATTGCGAATAAGCTTCCGGAAATAACATTTTTATTTTGGATCACCAAAATTGCAGCCACAACACTTGGTGAAACCGGAGGCGATTTATTATCCATGACGATGCATATCGGATATGGTGCCAGCACGATGATTTTTTTTGGTTTTTTTATTGCGAGCTTAATTGTACAATTATCCGTGCGGTCTTTTTATCCAGTTATTTATTGGCTCGTGATTTTAAGCACAAGTACTGCCGGTACAACCATGTCGGATTATATGGACCGCACATTGGGTTTAGGATATTTGAATGGTACACTTATTCTGATTTCTTTGCTGATCACAATCCTTATTATCTGGCGCCTGACTGAAAAATCATTGTCAGTTTCAAATATCCGGTCATTCCGTGCCGAATTATTTTATTGGTTTACGATATTATTTTCAAATACACTCGGTACTGCACTGGGTGATTTTCTTGCAGATAGTTCGGGGCTTGGATTTTCAGGCGGAGCGTTGCTGATTGGCGGTTTATTATTACTGATCATCATTGCATATTATCTGACATCCATTTCACATATTTTATTATTCTGGCTTGCATTTGTTTTAACCCGGCCTTTCGGTGCAACTTTCGGTGATTTTCTGACAAAGCCCGTGGAAAAAGGCGGATTAAATTTTGGAACGATCGGTTCGTCGATTGTTTTATTGTCCATTCTTTCCGGTTTGATCATTTATGCAATAGCGAAAAACAAAAATGAAAATGCACTAACGGACTGAAGTTAATTGAGAAATTTTGTTTATGTAGCCGGAATGAAAGGGCTTCAATTTCATATCTCAGATTAATCCACATGCTGTATTGGAAATTTGTTACTTAATTCTTAATTTTAGTTAAAATCTATAGCTATGACGAAATATTTCTACTCCTTCATTGCCCTTTTATCCTTTCTTATCTGCGGCAGCACGCTGCAGGCGCAGCCGGACCCGACATGCATGATTCCCGGCGCAACCCTTTGCGATGATTTCGATTCGTATACGGCCGGCGAATATCTTGGCCCGCAATGTTCGTGGTGGACTACGTGGTCAAATTCTGACGGCGGTGCAGATGATGCGCTGGTGAATGATGATGAATCGCATTCAGGAGATAATTCCCTGTATATCGAACCGGGCGGAATCAAGGACGTGATTTTGAAATTGGGAAATCAGAGTTCCGGCGTTTGGCGCCTGCAATGGTATATGATGTTGCCGGATGGTGCAACAGGTTATTATAATATTCAGGAATCTGAAACGCCTGGTATTGCATGGAATATGGAAGTGTTATTCGGATTGTACGATGTGGGTGTTCCTGCTCCTTCCGGTGAAGGCACTACAACTGTTCCGGATTATTTCGATTTTTTATATCCTGTTGATGAATGGTTTCTGGTAGATCATATTATCGACCTGGATGCAAATACAATTGATTATTATATCAATGGCGCATTTGTTTTCAGTTTTGCGTATGACGGAAATTTGGGTGCGATTGATTTTTATTCGATTGATGGTGATAATTCCTACTATATTGATGATGTTCTGTTGATCGATAATAGTTTGATCTATACGTATTATGAGGATGCAGATGGTGATAATTTCGGAAATCCGGATATTACGATCGCTGTTCCGGGAGATGTTCCGACAGGATATTCTGAAAATGCAGATGATTGTGATGATTCAAACGCCTATGTAAATCCTGATGCAACGGAAGTATGTAATGAAATTGATGATAATTGTGATGGAAATACGGATGAAGGTGTTGAAACAACTTATTACGCAGATGCGGATGGTGATGGTTACGGAAATGCAGCAATTACCGATCTTGCATGCAGTGTGCCGACCGGTTATTCAGACAACAGCAGCGACTGCGATGATACAGATGAAAATATTTATCCGGGGGCACCTGAATTATTAAATGGTGTGGATGATGATTGCGATGAAGCGATTGACGAAAATGTCGGAGTTGATAATATTTCAACATCCGCTTCAATTCATTTATATCCGGTTCCAAGTTCAGGATTGGTGAATATTGATATTTCGATGATCAATCCGGATCAAAGTTCACAACTTGAAATTTATAATAATGTCGGACAATTAATTTATTCCGAAACAATTTCAAGTACTGCGTCAATTGTGAAACAAATCGACCTGATGAATTTTGCATCAGGTATGTATCAGTTGCAACTGGTGGTTGAAGATGGTGTGGTGGTGAAACAATTGATGATTCAGAAATAAAAGCAATTCATATTTAAACACATAGGCCCATAAAAAACAGCGTGTGCTTATGTGTTTTTTTTTGAATGAATTTTAATCGCATTCAAATAGTGATTTCTAAAAGCGATCGGCCTGCGGCGGATCGCTTTTTTTATGCTTTGCTCTGCGTAGTCTCAGACTAGGTAACAGTGTTCGCAGTCTCCAACTGCCTTTTATTAAAATTGAAATGGAGCGTTACAATTACTAATTCATCTCCTTATACATGGCTTTCAGGTCCTTTTCAGCATTCGAATATTTATAATAGGCGGGCATATTTAAAATAGATTTATAATAAAGGATTCTTGCCGCTTCCTTTTTATCATCCTCGGCTAATGCATTCATATGCGTAATGAGAACGCTGTAATATTTTCCGATATAAACTGTATTGAAGGTTGATTTTTTCCCATCATCATCCCATTCAAAGTCGGGGTAATCGAAATTGGTATAATAATAATATTGATGGTCGTTTATCAAAGGCATTCTCTTAGCAAATTCATTTAGTTTGGAAAGGTTCTTCATCATACCTAATACAAGGAATCGTTCCGTAAATGATTTTGTAAAACCAAAGAAAAAGATCGCTTTTTCAGTATCATTTTTAAATCCCAATTTCTCCATATCATAATTATAATCACTCAGGTCGGCTTCATTAAACAGCATGGAAATACTGCCGTGTAGTAAATAGTAATAATTATGAAGGAGTAAATTCGTATCATGGTCAGCAACTAATTCCTCTTTTATTAATTTAAGTTGTGCTTCTTTGGTAGCAGGTGCATCATCCCCCCTTAATTGATAAATAATATACCACCAAACAAGTTCCTGATCTGCAGGCCTCGCCAGGAAACGTACCTGTATCACACTTGTATCTGCATGGCCCATCGCAATCAAGCCATCTACAATTGGATTCAACTCTGGTGTGCGAAGTGAATCAAGTTTTCGAAAATAATCTTCATTATCTGTTGGATTTACTGCTGCCATAGTTCCGAGGGCGGCTAAATTATAAAGTGATATCTCAGAGAGTTGATTTTGGCTTTCTGCATTGAGAGCGAGCACAAGAAAGAGTAAAAAAAGATTTGTTTTCATTGTTGTGATTGAAATTTAAAGATATGAAGGATAAAACAAAACGAATATTTTTCCTTTACAAAATTTGACTTGTGCAGGCTGCACAGTTTCTTCTTAGCCCGGATAGAAGTGGAAACCACGCTGAGGGTATGCGGAGCGGCATCTGTGGCGGAGTTGGAACGGATAGCCGGTGTGCCGTAACGAAGGAACGCTTAGGTTGTTGCTCCCATTTTTTACTCTGCTATATGTCATGCTTCATGTATTAGTCATCACTCCTTATCTTTACTTCGCACAACACAGCCATATGAACAAAATAGTTTTTTTCCTCAGCATCGCAATTCATACAATTTCTTTTTCTCAAAATTCACTTTCCATTATTAACGGAACAATTACGGATTCGCAAACAAAAGAACCATTGATTGGTGCGAGCGTGGTTTTGAGCGACCAAAACGGAACCGTAACGGATTTAAATGGTTCGTATCAACTTGTTTCAATACCAGGCACATTTATCTTAAAAGTAAGCTATGTTGGTTATGTTGCTCAAACAAGAGAAATGGAATTAATAATTAATTCAGTTGTACAAATAGATTTTTCGCTTGAACCCGATGCCGGTATATTAAATACAATTGTTGTAACGGGAAGTAAATTCGAAAAGAAATTAGGCGAAGAAACCGTTTCAATTGATGTATTGAAAAGTTCATTGATCGAAAATGCAAATGATGTAAAACTCGATCAGTCGTTACAGCGTATGCCGGGCGTATGTGTGATTGACGGACAGGCAAATATTCGCGGAGGTTCGGGATATAGTTATGGTGCCGGCAGCCGGGTTTTATTATTAATGGATGATTTGCCGATGCTTACCGGAGATGCCGCATTCACTTCATGGGATTTTATTCCGATTGAAAATATTGAACAGGTGGAAATTATTAAAGGCGCTTCAAGTGCATTATACGGATCGAGCGCATTAAACGGAATTATAAATGTGCGCACTGCTTACCCGACTTCCACACCCGAAACGAAATTTTCATTTTTCAACGGCGTTTATTTTACACCGCAGGATACGGCGCAAAAATGGTGGGGTGATAATTTTCCGTTTGCAGCAGGTGCAAGTTTTGCACATCGACAGAAATTCGGAAAATTCGATTTGGTGACCGGTGCATATATGATGAATCAGGATTCTTATTTAAAAGATATTTACAGCAGAAGGGCACGGGCAAATGTAAACACAAGATTTCGTATCAATAATAATCTTGCCGTCGGATTAAATACAAATGTGCAACTGAGCCGCTCGTCAACTTTCTTTTTCTGGAGCGATATTGATACCGGTTTATATATTCCTGCTCCAAATACAATTGCAATAAACCGCGGCTATAAAATAACTGTGGATCCGTATTTAAATTATTATGATAAACAGGGGAACAGGCATAAAATATTAATGCGCTATTACGGGAATCATAATGCCACTCTTACAACAGAGCAAAGTAATTTCAATGATTTGTTTTATGGGGAATATCAGTATCAAAAACATCTCGACCGTTTCAATACGGTTTTTTCCACCGGAGTGCTCGCAAGTTATACAACTGTTTCGGCAGAAATTTACGGCGATTCCTTATTTCATTCTTCCAATGAAGCAGCATATGCACAATTTGATAAAAAAATGTTTGATAAATTGAATGTATCAGCCGGTGTGCGGTATGAATTTAACCAGATTGAAAATTTAAATGAGTCGCGACCGGTGTTCCGTTTGGGCGCAAATTATCAGGCAGGCGCATATACCTATTTGAGAGCATCGTGGGGGCAGGGATACCGTTTTCCCACAATTGCCGAAAAATATATTTCAACCTATGTCAGTGCCTTAACCATTTATCCCAATCCGGATTTAAAATCGGAAAATGGTTGGAGTGCAGAATTGGGAATTAAACAGGGCTTTAAAATTTCGGAATGGAGAGGTTATGCAGATTTAAGCGGATTTGTGAATGAATATTTCGATATGATGGAATTTACATTTGATTTTTATCCGATCGGTGTGATTGAATTACCCGGATTTAAATCTTTGAATATCGGAAATACAAGAATCATCGGTTCGGAGATTTCGGTTTTTGGTGAAGGGAAATTAGGAAGTGTGCCTACAACTTTAATTGCAGGATATACCTGGATCGATCCGAAATTTCAGGAATTTGATTCCATACAGGATGCAAGTTCAAGTGCTGATTATAATATTTTAAAATACCGGTTTAAGAATACTGTGAAGTTTGATGCTGAATCCACAATTAAAAAATTCCGTGTCGGGCTCACATTTAATTATTACAGTTTTATGGAAGCAGTGGATGCGGCATTTGTTGATCCTGTTTTTGATTTACCGGGTGACGATAATGATATTTATATTATTCCCGGCTTACAGGAATATCGCGATGAACATAACAATGGTGATGCAGTCATAGATATGCGGCTCGCTTATTTATTTAATGGTAAAAATGAAGTCTCACTTATCTGTAATAATCTTTTAAACCGGGCATATACACTGCGGCCGGCAATCATGGAAGCACCGCGGAATTTAACAGTGAAGTATGCGGTGAAGTTATGAATGCAGGCAAGTGTTCAAGTGTTCGGGTGTTCACGACGTTTGAGGTTCAGTCAAACGCAATTTTAACTATGCCTAATTTGATTTAAAATTTTTATTTTATTTGAACTTGTTTATTGATAAAACAATTTCAGAACTCAGAACTCAGAACTCAGAACTCAGAACTCAGAACTCAGAACTCACCATGACACTCTCAGGATTAACATCTCTTCTCAGAAAACGATTAACTGAATATCGCCACGCAAACAGATTTGATACAAAAATGCATGCACCAATTAATATCATGGAAACCGCATTGAACATTACCGAACTGGCACTTGATAAATCACGACCGATAAAACCGGATGAAGAATACTGGTTTGACGAAGCATGGCCTTTGATTCATAAACTGGAAATGACAGAATGGGACGATCTTGTTGATTTATATCGCGAACTCGGATTTAAAGTGAAGGAAAGAAACTGGTTCAGGGTTGATTGAACAGTTGGCGGTTGGTGATAACAGCAGGTAGTTGCAGCAGTCAGTTATAAGCTGAGCAATTCCTTAATTTTTCTTTTTGTTGCGATGCTGGTGCTGTAATATAAATGGCCCGTCATATTACTCGGAAATTTGTTATTGTCTGTGAGAAAACTGCAATTCACAAATTGAATCTCGGGATGCTCGTTCGAAAAATTCAGGTCCGGCTGCAATCCAAGAGGTTTATAGCCATTCCGCACCTCTGATAATAAAAGAAGATTATCATGTTTATTGTAGAGAATAAACGTATTTCCTGAAATTATTTCAAGATTTTGCAGAACATCAGGTTTATACAATACTTCTTCATCAACATCAGGCGCTGCGAAAAAGATATGGTCGAAAACCTGTTTGTCAAAAACAGAATTATCAAGCATTTCAAAAAATACTTTATTTCCCATTGAATGACACATCATATTGAAATGATATTCCTGCTCTGTATTCATTGCTGTAAGCAGTTCAACTAATTTGTGAAGAAGGGCAGAGGAAGCCTCCGCATTTTTTTGATTACCGTAATAGGTTGCAGGCCGTGTATCCCATAAAACATAGAAAACAGTTTGAACAGGACTGTCTGCCGCCTCAATATAAGATGCTTTAAAATCTAAAACCTGTGAACGGACGAATTGATTATTTGATCCCCACATGGCGTGAATGAAAAATAAAATATCAGGTGATTCGGAAGCAGGTGCATGAGCCTGAAAAAATGATTGCAAAATTTCCGATGATTTTTCAAATGAATCGCTCAGTTTGAAAGAGCTCGTTACGTGTTTGCGAACTGTTTTTGAAAATTCACCTAATTCGATCCGTTCATTATCAATATTCAGCCGGATGAAATAAACATGGTCTGATGCGATTGCAAACCTGCTGATCAGTGCAAAAAGAAAAGTCAAAAGAAAATATTTCATCTCTTATTATTTATTTGATGGTACTACAACAGTGCCCGTATCGCCGGATAATTTTTTAATATAACCCTGCAATTCCATCACTTCTTTCTGGCACAACATCATTTCTTCCATATTATTATGTATCGGGTCGTTTTGCAATTCCTGTAAACGGGCTTCCACATCCATTTTCATTTTCAGGATCTTTTTCAATTTCAGCATCGAAATAGATTTCATTATATCTTTTCGCACCAGAAATTGTTTGTCGGTTACAGCTACATCATGCATTTTCAGCCAGTTCTCGCTTAATTCATAAGGTGTTTGTAAAAGATCCAGCACCAATGCTTTTACCAAATCATTTTCATGATTGATAAAATGCACCTGTGGCAGAAATTCTTCTTTATCATAATAACGACGGTATTCATCAACAATTGTCCGGTACAGATCATTGTCGATCTCCACATCACTTAAATTGCGCAGAATTTTTCCGATCGCATTCTCTCCTTCAATTTCAAAATTGCTGTTTTCCAGCAGCAGGCGTACGATATCACGCTCCTGTGGTTCGTCGAGGTGAAATTTAAAATGCTGCTGTTCTTTTGCTGGCAAAGGCGGCAATTCTTCTCCAGCCGATGCTTTATCATTTGCATCGAGTTTACCAACCGCTTTTTTGCGGAGCAGTTTATTTGTTTCGGAAATTAATAATTGTTCTTCAACCTGTAACGTACGTGATGTTTGTTTGATATATAAACTCCGCGTGATCGAATCAGGAATTAAAGAAATACTGTGAACAATATCTTTGATGATCCCTGCGATTTTTACCGGATCATTTTGCGCTTCTTCAAGAAAGAGATCTGTTTTTAAATGGATCAGGTCTTTTTTATTGTTGCCGATATATTTTCTTAATCCTTCCGCACCCTCTTTCTGCACATAAGTATCCGGATCATGTTCTGCAGGCAATAAAACAACTTTTACATTGAGCCCTTCTTCAAGCGCAATATCCAATCCTCTTACTGCTGCTTTAACTCCCGCCGAGTCGCCGTCATATAAAATTGTGAGATTCGATGAATAGCGTTTTATTAATCGCACCTGATCCTGCGTTAATGAGGTGCCGGAAGATGCAACAACATTTTCAATCCCGGCCTGGCTCAACGAAATCACATCCATATAGCCTTCCACCAAATAACATTCATCTTTTTCAACAATTGATTTCCGGGCCTGATAAATACCGTAAACAATTTTGCTCTTGAAATAAATTTCTGTTTCAGGTGAATTAATATATTTTGGAATCTTTTTGTCGGCACTTAAAGTGCGGCCGCCGAATCCCAGCACTTTTCCGGAAACGCTGTGAATGGAAAATAATACTCTGCCTCTGAAAAAATCTTTTCCGTATTGCGAAGTGAGTCCGAGTTGCTGTAATAATTCCAGTTGAAAACCTGATTTAATTGCAAATTGCGTAAATGCATCACCTTCGGAAGGGCAATAACCTAATTTAAATTTATCGATTGTATCTTTTCTTAATCCTCTTTCTTCAAAATACGAAAGTCCGATTGTTTTCCCTTCATCATGTTGTAAAAGTTGTTCTGAAAAATAATTCTGCGCAAAGCTGTTGATGATATAAAGACTTTCTTTTTTATTTTCAGCAATGATCTCTTCATTTGTCCTTTCTTTTTCCTCAACTTCGATCTGGTATTTTGTTGCGAGATATTTAAGCGCTTCACGGTAAGTAAAATGCTCATGTTCCATAATAAATGAAACGGCATTTCCAGATTTCCCGCAGCCGAAACATTTGTAAATTCCTTTTACGGCAGAAACTGTAAATGAAGGTGTTTTTTCATTGTGAAAAGGGCAGAGGCCGATATAATTGACGCCCCGTTTTTTGAGGTTGACAAAATCACTCACCACCTCCTCAATCCTTGCAGTATCTACAATTTTCGCTATTGTCTCCTTTGAAATCACGAATCAAAAATAAGGAAAAAGAAGAAGGATTGAGGAGAAAGATGGGAGAAGGGAGAAGTCAGAAGGAAGAAGTAAGAAGAGTGAATGGTGAGCCTGTCGAATTTATGGTGAGCCTGCCGAATTTATGGTGAGCTTGTCGAATTTATGGTGAGCTTGTCGAACCATGGCACGAAAATGGAATCTCCCGGATTAAAAAAGGAGGCCATTATGAAAAAAGGGATACGCAATATTGCAGGAATTATTTTATTTAATTGTCAGATCGCTTTCGCCTGGCCGGGCGCAACAAATCATCCCGATTATTCCGCTTTTGAAATTACATCCGATGGAGCGGGATTAATTACAATTGCAATGGATCAGCAGGAATTTCCGCAGCAATCCGAAATTATTACCATCACGCAGATGGAACCGGGAAAACATGTACTTGAAATATTTTCTGAGAGAATTGTTGATCATGGATATTATGCGAGTCGAGAACGGATAAAAATATATGCAGGGACAATATTTATCAGGCCGGCTTCTTTTACGCAGGCTGTGATCGATCAATATGGAAGGTTTTCTGTGCGGGATGTAGATCCGCTGGATCTTTGCAATAAACCACCGCAACCTGCATACGATCCTTATCAGCAATTCAATCCGTACACGCCGTTTCAAAATAATGCTCCGGCTGCAATTTCCCCGAACAGTTTTGATCAATTAAGAAATGTACTGGATGCGCAATGGTTTGATGACACCAGATTAACTGTTGCACTGCAGGCATTGCAGAATAACTGGTTCACATCGGCACAGATCGCATCCATCATGGATATGTTCTGGTTTGAAAATTCAAAACTTGCATTTGCAAAAGCAGCTTATCCTAAAGTAATTGATAAACAGAATTATTTTATAGTAAATCAGGAATTTTGGTTCAGCAGCAGTGTGGAGGAATTGAATGCATATCTGTCCTCATATTAATTTTTATTACAGTAGTTAGAACGGACCCGCCATTGGCGGGTTTTTTATTTTAACGAATTGAATTATATTCGTTATAAAATCAATATATGTACAGAATTTTAACCCTTTTGCTATTGCAATTTCCGATTTATTCTTTCTCTGCAAACTATTATATCTCCACAACTGGAAATAATTCAAACCCCGGCACTTCCACCTCCTCCCCCTGGCTCACAATCCAATACGCACTCAATCATGCGGTGGCAGGAGATATTTTAAATATTATGGCGGGAACCTACACCGGTAAACTCACGTGGAATCATGAGGGAGCGGCAGGACAATATATCACATTGCAAAATTATAATGAAGATATTGTGATTCTCGATGGCAGTACGGTCGGGAATAACCAGTCGTTTATGGCAATTGAAAATAAAGATTATATTAAAATTGACGGCCTGCGTTTTACAAATCATAACGGAAGCTATCAGCCTGTAATTAACCTGTATGGAAATTGCAATCATATTGAAATCAGCAATTGCGAATTTTATACAACGGATTGCAATGAGAGTTATGCAATTTTATGCGAGGGCAGGGGAGATGATATTAAAATTCTCAACAATTACATGCACGACCTTCTTGGCGATAATGCGGTCGGGATATTATTCGTCGGTTCAAATACAACAATTCCGTTCTCAAATATTCTTATTTCGGGAAATCATATTGAGAATATTGCACCTGCTCCAAGCGAAGCAATTGCCGTAAATGGAAATATCGATGGATTTGAGATTTCCAATAATCTTGTGGAAGATGTAAATAATATCGGTATCGTAATGATCGGCGGGGAAGATTGGGTGAATACAAATGATGCCGTGAATTTTGCTCGAAACGGTGTTTGTAAATTTAATACGGTGATCAATGCCAATTCAATTTACGGTGGCGGATTTGCAGGCGGAATTTATGTAGACGGCGGAAAAGATATTATCGTTGAAAATAATTCAATTACCGGTTCGGATATCGGCCTGGAAATAGGTTGCGAAAACAATGGATTCATTGCCGAAAATATTATAGTCCGGAATAATCTCATTTATAAAAATGAAAAAAGCGGATTGGGATTTGGCGGCTACGATTTTCCCGCAACAGGGCAGGTGCAAAATTGCAGCTTCACAGGCAATACTGTTTTTGATAATGATTTACTCAACATCGGTTTCGGTCAGCTCTGGATTCAATACGCATTGAATTGCGAAGTAAAAAATAATATTTTTTATGCAGAAACAAATGCATGGATGATCAATGCCGAAATTATTGATCCCGGATTTAATATCGATTTGAATTATAACGATTATTATTATCCCGGTGGCACTTCAAATGCAAAATTCTTATTCGACTTTAGTTATATCATTGGCTATGATAATTTTAAAACTGCTGCAGGCACTGATGCAAATTCAATATTCACTCATCCCTTGTTCAGTGATTTAATTGCACCTGATTTTGATTTTCATTTATTATCGTTATCGCCATGTATCAATAACGGAGATCCGTTATATGATGACGCAGGTATTGCTGCAGATGATATTGATATGGACCTTGAATCTCGATTTATCGGAACTAGAGTGGATATCGGCGCTGATGAATTCGCTTCATTACCGCTTGCATTTTCAAATACCATTTTAGCTGTCACTTGTAATGGTTCATGCAACGGCACGATAACACTTTCAGCAGTTGGCGGCTGTGCACCTTATCTGCTTGAATATAAACCACCGGGCATGGGCTGGCAAACATACACGGGAACATTAACCGGTTTATGTGCCGGCAATTATAAGATCCGCTTGACCGATGATTGTGATTCTTCCATTATATCAACAATTAATCTTACACAGGACCCGGTTTTGAATTTAACGGTAACCAGTATTACAAATGAAACGATGCCGGGTGCATCAAACGGAAAAATAAATGTGAAAGCAACAGGCGGATTCGGATTAAAAGAATTTTCAATCAATGGCGGATTGTCTTGGCAAACATCCAAAAAATTTAATGGACTCACAGCCGGCGATTATACAATTATGACAAGAGATGCACATGCTTGCATGCAAACTATCCCGGCAACCGTCGGTTTGGGTTTGCGCATTGCTGATGTTGCAACTTTGAATATGTATCCGAATCCGGCACATGATTATTTTGTTGTAGAATTACCGGATTTCAATTCTGAGGCACAACTTATTATTACAGATATAAATGGAAAGCGGGTTTATCAGACATCCGTCCTGGGCTCCGGGATCAATGAAATAAAAATCAATAACAAATTTCCTGCAGGTATTTACACAGTTCAATTAATAGGTAATGGCATTTATTATTTTGAGAAGCTGATCATCGGGTAAAGGATCGATCTCACATTATTTTCTTTCTGCCTCCGCAACTTCTTGTGGTGTAGGGTACCTGCAATAATTTCCTAATCAACGCAGTTCACCCTACTCTTGGCAATAATTCATATTTTTGCCCGTTATGCTTTCGACTTCTGTGCTGAAAACCATTTCATACGCAATCCTCCTCACTCTGCTTGTGTCCTGCAACAGGACTGCCCATCTGCAAATATCAAAATCTGTGAATGTAGCGGAGATCGGGACAAACAAAGCAGAAATAAAAGCACCCGTTGGATTCAGTGAACAGGAAATTTCGGTGCCGGCAGAAAATTTTACGGTTTCCACTTCTGAAACACTGAGCAGGAATGATATTCAAAGTGACTATGCATATTTGAATTCAATACCTGAATTTTCTGTCAAGGAAAAAGAAGACACTACGAAAGTAGAACCGAAATTCGAACCACTTGTATTAGGCGGAACTGCAACGGCAGTCGGGGGACTCGCATTAGGTTTACTTGGTTTAACAGGCACCGGTATTCTGCTCCTGATAGGTGCAGGTTTATTAATTGTAAGTGCCGTTATTACAATGATCGGCTGGAAAAAAATAAAAGCTGATCCCAAAAAATTAAAGGGAGAAAAACTTGCAATATTAAATTATATTATCATCGGCCTCTGCGGTGTTGCAGCGAGTTTTTATTTATTATATCTGCTTTTCACTTTTTAATTGTTGCCCACAAAGGCACAAAGCCCGCAATGAAATCAGTTTAATATGCTGATTGAATTTCGTGATAGTAATAATTAACCTGGAACTTCAATCTATCAGGATAAAACCGGCCACTTACTTAATGGCTTCATTTAAATTGTTTGTGCAACCGGTTTATACATTGTAAATCTAAAAACTTGATACTTGATACTTGATACTTGATACCTGATACTTGATACCTGATACTTGATACCTGATACTTGACAAAATAAGTAGCGCCGCACCCCTGGGGCGCAGCGCTTTTCATACTTGAACGTCTCTGCCAGACAAATCAATAAACGCCATACATTGTAAATTATTTTACAATGGTATGACTGTTTATAAAAATTTCTGCTAATTGTTTGGCTTATCCCTTCACAATTCTATCTTTACCTCCGTAATTACGGTTGTCCGCCCTCCGGCGGATCTAAGAGGGAAGACCGGTGCGAAACCGGCGCAGTCCCCACTGCTGTAATCCTGCTCCGCCGTACGGCGGATGTTTTTCTGATCTGCAATACCACTGTTGGGAATTTTCAACGGGAAGGAAATCAGAAAAGCAGGAAAGCCAGAAGACCTGCCGCAAATTACACAAGTCAAAACTTTTGGGGTAAAAGTTGAGATGTAAGTGGTATTCGTACTATTTGCTGTCTTCTTAAACCCTCATATTATTTCACCATTTAAAAAAATTATTATGAGGAAATTCACCTTTACACTCTTTGCAGCAATTACAATTTTGTTTGCAAATGCACAATCCGTAAACCGGGTTTTAATTCTGAATGAAGGATATTATGATTATGTAACATCCACAATTGTTACACCGGTCACGATCGGAGCATATGATCCCGCAACTTCAATTTATACAACCATCGATGAAATTGAAGGCGCACGCTTTGCAACCGACATCAGGATCGACGGAAATTATTTTTATGTTGCAGCTGATGATCATTTATTAAAATATGATCTGCTCACAAATGAACTGGTCAATTCCGTTGAAATAACAGGAATCAGAAAAATTGCATTTTCAAATGACCAGATCATTGTAACCAGGGGAGAATATCTCACGACATTTGATTCTTATATTCAGGTATACGATAAAAATTCATTGTATTTTATTTATGAAGTGCCGGGAGATATAGTGCCGCATGCTGCTGAAGGCGTTGTTGTGAAAGATGGTATCGCTTATATCGCTGTAAACAACGGGTTTGTCTGGGGAGAAGAAGTCGGCTATATCGCTGAGCTGGATCTCTATACGCAAACTATAACCGGAACAATTGATCTGGGGGAAAACGGAAAAAATCCGGATAATATCATGATCGACGGCGATAATATTTTTACTCTCAATAATAAAGATTATACAGGATCCTCTGTAAGTAATTTCAAAATCGGCACGGGTGATATTTCTACAACCGATTTATTGAATATTTCTGCAGGTTGCGGAACTTCCGTTTATTACAACGGAGATATTTATTACCAGGAATTATTTAATTCTGTTGTTACAAAATACAACCCGCTCACTGAAGCAATTGTGGATGAAACAGATTATACCAAAAACTTTTATGCGATCACATTCGATGCACTCAATCATTTGATGTATGCATCAGAAACAGATTATTTTTCGTACGGCAAAGTGAATATTTACGAAATAGGAGGAGATCTGATTTCTTCTTTCGATGCAGGTGTTTCACCCGGAAATATGGTGCTGGATGTACGCATGGGCACAGAAGTGTCAGAAACGAAATCGAATGATATTAAAATCTACCCGAATCCGGTTGCAGCAACTCTGACAATTGAAATGACAAATCATGCACAGATCGACCTTGTTGAAATTTACGGTATCGATGGAAATAAAATAGAAGAATTTCAGAGTGCTGAAAATTCCATTGATGTTTCCTCGCTGATCTCCGGAACTTACTTTGTGAAAATCACTTCAGGTGACGAAGTGATGACGAAGTCATTTTCTAAAAATTAATTTTTTACATGAAGGCGCTGAGTCGCGAACTTTTCTTTGTGCCTTTGCGCCTTTGCGCCTTCGTGTTTTATTTATGCAGTTTAAGCATTGTATATTATTTCTTTTTCCGGTTTTACTTTTATCCTGCAAGGTAAAAGTCGAGCATCATACATATACAACCGGCGAGCAGATTCCGGTCAGGTATGCAAAAGGTTTTTTGATTGAAGATTTTGGCACCTATAAAAAAATGATTGTCCGCGATGCGCTGGATACAAGCCGTATTCTGGCAAAATATTATTTAGTGCATGCCGGCGATTCTGTTCCGGTTGCTGAATCACCCGATCAGAAAAATATCATTACTGTACCGGTGCAAAGTGTTGCATGTTTATCAACCACACATCTTGGATTTTTGGAGAAATTAAATCTTCACAATAAAATAATCGCCGCATCGGGAACCCAATATGTATATGACTCTTTGCTGATTAAATTAATTGATGCAGGAATCATAAAAGAAATGGGTTATGAATCTGCATTGAACTATGAGATGCTGACGCAAATACATCCCGGCATCATCATGACCTATGTATTTGGTGCCGATGGTGAAGAATCGATGCATAAACTCGAAGCACTCAAATTGCAAACCGTGATAAATAATGAATATCTTGAGATCACTCCACTTGGGCAGGCAGAATGGATAAAATATGTTGCAGCATTTTTTGATGTATCTGATGAGGCTGATTCCATTTTTGAGGATATTGAAAAGCAATATCTCCAGACAAAAAATATTGCATTAAATTCTGCATCCCGGCCGAAGGTGCTTACAAGTTTGCCCTTCCGTGGTGAATGGACAGTTTCGGGCGGAAAAAGTTTTGCCGCAAATTATCTCAGCGATGCAGGCGCCGATTATTTGTGGAAAGAAAATGAGAGCACAGGAAATTTCCCGGTTTCTATGGAACAAATTCTGTTGAAAGGAATGGAAGCAGATTGCTGGATCAATATCGGACCGGTTGACTCAAAAGCGGAAATAAAAAATGCGGATACGAAACTGACGAAAATAAAGGCATATCAAAACGGAAATTTATTCAACAACGATAACCGCATGAGTGCGAAAGGCGGAAATGATTATTGGGAATCCGGCGTTGTAAATCCGCAATTAGTTTTGCAGGACCTTGTCAAAATATTTCATCCCGAAATAATGCAGGAGCATGCATTTTATTATTACAAAAAAATAGAATAATGCACCGCAGCAATTTCTTTAAAACTATTTTCATTTCCTTTTCGGTTCTTGCCTTATTTCTGTTTGATATATTTTTAGGTTCGGTGCGCATACCGTTCAGAGATGTGCTCAACACTCTGACCGGAAATTCCGATTCCGAAACATTTAATTTAATTATTCTGCAAAGCAGAATTCCAAAGGCAATCACTGCAATACTCGCAGGTATTGCTTTGCCTGTTGGTGGTTTGATCATGCAGACATTCTTCCGCAACCCGCTTGCAGGGCCTGATGTGCTGGGTATTTCTTCCGGTTCCGGATTAATGGTCGCACTGATTTTAATGGGCTCAGGAAGCATCGGTATGGAGATGGGGATTTTAAATGATATCGGGATTATCAGTGCATCCATATTAGGCGGCGGATTGATCTTACTTGTAATTCTTTCCATCTCAAATAAAATAAAAGATGTGGTGAGTTTGTTGTTGCTCGGCTTAATGCTGGGAACTGCAATCAGTGCATTGGTAAGCATTCTGCAATATTTCAGTGAGCGGGAAGCATTGAAAAATTATATGCTCTGGACATTCGGCAATTTAGGCGGCGTGAACTGGCAGCAATTAATGATTTTAATTCCCGTTATTCTGGTCAGTTTAATTGCGACTTATCTTTCTTCAAAATATTTAAACGGTTTATTATTAGGCGATGCTTATGCCCAGTCAATCGGGATTTCTTTAAAGAAGACAAGATATTTCCTGATTTTATTAGCCGCAATTTTTACCGGCAGTATTACTGCCTTTTGCGGTCCGGTTACATTTATCGGTATTGCGGTGCCGCACGTAGCGAGAATGGTTTACCGCAGTACCGATCATTTTATTTTAATTCCCGGTTCCGCTTTGATCGGTGCAGGTATTATGCTGTTATGCGATATCATTTCACAGATGCCGGGCTATGATCTGGTGTTGCCGATTAATTCGATAACTGCTTTGATGGGCGGGCCGTTTATTTTTTATATTATTTACAGAAATCAGAGGTTGAATAAATATTATTTTTAATTCACATATTCGCAAATGGAAGTTGGAGGAATATGAAAGCATTTAAAATTTTGTGTTCGTGTGTTCAAGTGTTCGTGTGTTCACGTAGCTGGCGCAGCTACTTTAATGCCTGCCCGCCGACGCCCGGGGCATTGCTTGGCAGGCGGGTTCGATATTATTTAATATTGAACATTTTAGGTAATTCTATTTTTTCGAAGTAAACGTGGTAAAAAATATACTGCATACAACAAACCTTCTTATTGGTCATGATAAAAAGCCATTATCGGAGCCGATCAATATTGCATTGCAAACCGGCGATTGTCTTGCGGTGTTGGGAAGAAACGGTTCAGGTAAATCAACATTGCTTCATACGATCTGTAAACTAATTCCCGCATTGGGCGGTGAAATATATGTGGGAGATCAAGCAGTTTCGAAATTAAATTACCGAGAACTGGCATTAAAAATCAGCATTGTATTTTCCGGCAGGAGGGATATGATCGGACAAATCACGGTGGAAGAAATTTTAAAACTCGGCCGCTTTCCTTATACCGGCTTTTATGCAAAATTAAATGCAGCAGATAAATCAAAGATCGAAGAAATTGTTTCTTATTTACATCTCGAAAAACTCTATTACAAAAACATCAACCACCTCAGCGACGGGGAAGCGCAAAAAGTGATGATCGCCCGTGCGCTTGTGCAGGACACACCACTTATTATTTTCGACGAACCCACCACGCATCTCGACCTTTTTAACAAACACGAGATCTTCCAGCTCATTAAATCCCTTTCAGGCAAGCAAAAAACAATTCTCATCTCCACGCATGAAGTGAACCATGCACTCAATATTGCCAACCAATGTATTCTCTTCACAGATAATGGCTCAACCATTTATGGCAATACAACCACACTCAAACAAAACAACCAGATCGAATCCTATTTCGGGGAGCTATTACTAAAATAACTGCGTCAAAGGAATTTCTTACTTGTTGCAATTTGTACCATAAATGGTGATGGGGGTAA
>CAYXBK010000003.1:0-256081 GCA_964463165.1 uncultured Chitinophagales bacterium | reverse complement strand
CGCAAGCACGGTTCTGAGGGGAGCCAAAGGGAGCGATCCCTTTGGTTTACCCGCCGGTGTTTTAATTATCTTTTTTAGCTTTGGTGGATTTAATATGCGGAGAATCCCTAGGCAAAAACAACTTTATTTATCTAAGCTAGCTGCGGTAAATCATAAAAAAAGGGTAAGAAGAGCTTACTACAATAGAAAACCATATTTAGGTTGGGTGCGGTTCGTTGAAATCGTTGCTCATACTGCAAAGCAAAATGGTAGAGAATATAAAATCACTCCTTATCACTATGAGCGAGCAAAAAAAACATCAGGGACACCTCCAAAATATTCAAGCACTATAAATTATATAGCAGCCACTAAAGAAGCTTTTTCAAAAGACCGGAAACGCATTACAGAGGATGGAAACTTCCTGATCCCCAAAATTTTCTCACTCACTGAAGCATATTCAGAAAGCTTTTCATTTTTAAAACGTTTGTATTATGCTCTATATCTGCAATCTGCGCAGAAAATTATTCTCGATTACTCAAGTTGTGAAAAGATTGATTTAGATGCCTCTGTTTGTATGGATATTTTGCTACGTGAATTTATTGCCTATTATAAAAAATGTAGAGCTTATAATCATTCTGTTAAAGTCGATGAAATAGTCCCAATAAACTATGAGAAAGAACATATATTAAAAATATTGTTTTCCATTGGTGCATTCGCAAGTGTAAAAAATATTTCCTTTAATTTTCCGGATATAATACCATACAAACTTTGTATTGCGAGAAAATCAGATCCTAAAGCATCAGCCCATCGGGAAGTCGATATAACTAATATGGTTGCCTACGTTTTAAAGTCTATGGAAAAAATGAACCGGACTTTGACTCCAGAAGCTGAAGATAATTTATTCAAGGTAATAGGTGAGGTTTTAATTAATGCGGAGGAGCATTCTACGGGAGATTATCGTTATTCAATAGGTTATCTGCAAGACATTCAAAAGGACGGTGTTCACATAGGAATATTTAACCTCGTTATCCTTAACTTTGGTAAAACGATATATGAGACCTTTAGTGATCCAAACTGTCCGAATTTGGCGGTAGTCCAAAGAATGAAGGATCTTTCAAGTAAATATGAGAAAAAGGGCTTATTCAAGAAGGCAGCTTTTGAAGAACAAACTTTATGGACACTTTATGCGTTGCAGGAAGAAGTGACAAGCAAAGCAGATTGGAAGCGTGGTAATGGGTCTATTCGATTTATTGAAAGTTTTTTTAATCTCAAAGGAGATAGTGAGCATGACAATATTTCTTATTTATCAATCGTTTCTGGGAACACCCGTATCATATTTGATGGGAAGTATCGTCTTATTGAGAAAATCAAAGGTAAAAAGCCTAGAAAGTACAAAATGATGACATTCAATGACACTGGCAATATTGAAGATGAGCCTGACAAAAATTTTGTTACTTTTGCGGAAAATTATTTCCCGGGTACCATTATTTCTGCTAAAATTTATATAAAAGAGAGTAATACTGAAAAATCGATTAATGAGTAACGATAATATTATAAACTTACAAACCTATAGAACTCCTGGAAGTCGCGTATTTACTGGCCGTGACCGGGGAATTGACGTTAGAAAACGATCAAAAATTGACGAAATTGAAAAATTCTTCGATGAAATTACCATTATCATACCTGAAGATATTGGATCAATTAATCCTTCATTTCTAGAAGAACTTTTACTTAATGTGGTTAGGAAACTTCAACCGGAGGGTTTCTTCAAGAAATTTAAATTTGAAAATAATGGCCGGTATAAGATTACAAGGGATTTAGAAGAAGCCGTAGAAAGAATTTTAAGGGAAGAAACAGCTTTGATTAATGAATGATAATTTGCTCAACCAATACCGCACCAAGTTCATTAATCTCTGAAATCTCGGATATTGCGAATATTGTTATTGCAATCATCAGTCTCGCTTTAGCCTTTTATATTTTCGTATATCAGCGCGATAAGGATAGCAAGGATAAACGTGAAGCCTTGAATCTTCAAGAACAAAGTATTCGACTTCAATGGTTTAAGGAATTAATTATCCAACCGCATCTTGTAGAAATTGAAACATTTTATTCTCATCTTCATTCGATTGAAAGTAGATTTACTCCTGCCGGGATAACAGACGAGCAAAAAATCGAGGTTATCAATTTTATTAAAGATGAACGCTCAAAAGTTCGTAAAACTTTCGGAGATATCCTCATAAATGTAAATCCCGAATTGTACAACCACATAAAGACAAATCTTGACAACCTTATTGATAAAATAACCAATATTATTTTTGATGATGGGTTAAATCTTCACCACAAGCCTACTTTTGATAAAGAGATCGGATCATTAATTTCGTACTCTCACAATGATCTTATTAGTAAAATATATAACTACAAAGGCTAGTGGTTAAATCTTGCAACAGCTTAGGGTAATTTTCTTCGAAGGAGTGAACCAAACTAGATTTTACAAGTATCTAATATTTCTGAATAATTTCTTGGAGAACTTAGTTTAAATTTACATATTTATGTATTTTGATTCTTAAAATTGGCATAATTTTGTTAATTTGCCAATAATTACTATCTTTGTCGTATGGCTAAAGTCTTAAAAAACCCAATTTCTGTTCTATTTGGGTCTGTTTTACAAGAAATAAGAAAAAAATACGGAACAACAGGAACGGAGGATATCGCTAAAAACCTATCCATTACCACAAGTGCCTACAGGATGATAGAATCCGGTAATGCAAATTTAAATACAAGTAAGATTCTTAATTTAATAGGTGAAACCGCCATTTTTCATTCACTCCGGTATGATAAAGTTTCGAAGTTATTAATAGGCGCTCAAATCTTGGAACCTCAACGTGATTCTAAAGAGACCATGATCAATGCAATTCATAAACTTTGTGAGATAGACGAGGAGTTTCAAAATATTTTTTACAAAAGTGATTATACTATAGTTGAATTATTTTCTGATGAGGAAGTGTTGGAGGAGTTTTATTCTGATCAGAAAATAATCGATGCAACAAAAAGATTTCTTGAAAGCGCTCTTAATCTAAATACAGAAAAACTACATCAAGACCTTGAGAATGCGAAGGAAGATTCCCTATGTATACTCCAACCGTTTATATCCAGCGCATTTAAACAATATGAGGATGCGATTGAAAATATGGAAGAAATGAATACAATTCGAACTAGAATTCAGGAGTTGGAAAAAGATATTCAACAAATGAAGGACATGAAGCTTGGATACATCGCACATAAATCCATTGAATGGAGGAATGAACGAAAGTTTGTTTCACTGGCAGGTGTGTTGTATAGCCACTGGAATTTAAACGATTCTAATCTTTTAAAAAATAAATTCAGAGATAATCTGATTCAACTTTGGATGCCACAGTTTAAAGAGTCTGTTTATATAATTGTCTCAAATAACAAGCAAGAAGTAGCTAAGAGTGTGAAAGGCTTTTGTAAAATATTGAAGGAAGTATATAACGAGTCTGAGCAAAATAAATTGGGGAGCACTTTTGAAACAGGATTTCGAAAAGTAAAAGTTGGGGTTATTGGTGAAAATTCAAAAATTATTAAAAATATGGGACTTAGTAAAGATAAAGAACTATGGCTTTATAAAGATGAACGTTATACGTATGGATTTTTAACTGAATTTATGGATATAAAGGAATTTAATCCTGCTATGGAAGAAGGAGTTTTCCCCGAAACTGTGATTTTGACAAATAAGGAAACTAAGCTAAAATTTGAGGAGTTGGAATTGCTTCAACAACAAGCTGAATTTATTAACTTATAAAAATAATATTATGAAGATCAATGTAAAAAAATTATCTATTACGCTCTCATTAACTGCGTTAGGTATTGCGATCGGTTCAATAGTTGCGTTTCTTAAACTACCGATCTTTCTTGATACTATTGGGATTATGATCTGCACACTAATATTGGGATGGCGTTACGGTATTTTATGCTCGATATTTACCGCTGCGCTTGCATTTTTTGTAGTATCACCGTTTGTTCCATTTTATATTGGAACAATGTTAGGACTTGTTGCATTTACCGAGTGGGCACGGAGGTTAAATTGGTATTCCACATTTCTAAAAAGCAGTTGGTCTGGTGTTATTCACGGAATAATCGGAACAGTCTTGTCGGCACCGGTAACCTATTTTCTCTTTGACGGGTTTACTGCAAGCGGCAATGATGTAATTGTGGCTTTCTTTGTTTCAAACGGAACAGGTGTATTTATGTCTGTTGTGATCTCCCTAACAATTTTTGCTATCATTGACCGCGTTCTAACCTGTTGGTTCAGTTTTTCAGTGTTAAAGATGTTTCCACGAAACTTCATGCAGAAACATGATCTCAGATATTATAAAGAAATATAAAAACACTACAAATTTTCAAATCCTATTAGTTTTTCTTTTAGGATATTTTACGGTTATATATGCAACGATCTTCTTTGAAATCATAAACACATATATACCTTATACTATCATCACATTTTCCTATTTTTTCCTTGCCGCTATTTTATTAAAAAAATATGCGTTTGCCTTTTTTCTTTGCATTTCGCTATTCTTTATCTCAATTTATTTTTCTGTTTTGGAGTGTGGTATGTTTTCCTTCGATTGTTTTTTAACGGGGTTGAACTCTTATCGTTTTGCGATCCTAGCATATAATTTCCTTCTAATTCCTATTAGTTTCTTAGGAATATCAATTGATTATTTTGCTTTGTCTAAAGAGTTGCAAGGAGTTTTTAAAATTCCGATTTTAGGATACATGATCGCAATACTGATTAAAAAAAATCTTATTACTCATCGCTATGAAACAATCATGAATGCTTTTCATGCACGAGGCTTGAATACGAAATCATTTTGGAATAGGTATACACTTATGCCAAAATGGGTTATTCCACTTGTTGTAACTACACTGATGGAGGGATTGGAAAGCCATGATTACAATGTAATGTTAAAGACAGACGTAAAGCATCTCAATGTAGCTAAAAAGCGAAACATTAAAATGTATCAATATGTTTTCACAGCAACTTTATTACTCCTCATCATTGCCGGAATATTTTTATGGATAAATATGTAATATATTTAAATGATGCTGGTCGCATTAAGCGCAACCAAAATGATTTGATTGCCAAGATTACGCCGCTTGCGGGGGATGATGTATCCATATATGAAAGTTATACTTTTATTGACGGAACTGGTTATACAAAAAAAGTTCAGGACGAAATTGATTTTGTTTTTGCGGGGCATGAGGCGAAAGGGTTAAATATTCTTCCAAAAGAAGAATTTATTAAAGCGTGGGGATTTGAGTATTACTTGGAATTTGACATTAACCATCTTTCCGGTGGATGGAAAAAATATCTTGGAATCGCACTCTTTAGTAACATAAAAGCAGAAACAAAAATTTACTTTGATTCAACACGTCAGTTATCTGACAAATTGATCGGGAGGTTTGTTAAAAATTTGGAGCAGACACAAATAAAACAAGTATTTTTCTTTGAGTGGGATGCAATGCTTTTGACAAATTTAGATGTCAAAGTATTATATGAGTCCGAGCATGAGTTTACTGAAATATCCGATAGCATAATTTCTTTGAATACAAACTATGAATAATGTCCATTTAAAAAATCTGAGCTTCTGTTATTCAAATTCGGGAGAAAAGATTCTCACTGATTACTCGGATACATTTTTGCCGAGTAATAATATTATGCTAGTCGGAGATAATGGAACAGGTAAATCAACAATTGGTCGCCTTTTATGTGGTTTGCTAAAACCGAGTCAGGGCACTATTGAAATTTGCGGAAAAAAAATAGTTGAACTGAAAAGCCGAAAGCGAATCCATATGGCTTATTATATCACTCAGATCAATCAATTGCAGTTTATCAAAAACAGCATAGAAGGTGAAATAAGATTTGCCGAAGCAATCGCAGGAAAAAAATTCAAACGGGAAACATATGAAAGTTTTTCACTTCCCCAGGACTTAGACTATAATCCCTTTGAACTTGATATCAATGAGGCTTGGCGATTGTCGCTTCTCATTGCTACTATCGTAGACCCCTTTCTTCTCTTTATTGATGAAATTCCGTCAGGGTCTAACAACCTTAACAGGCAAAGCATCGCTTCGGTGCTGAATGATAGGAAAGCTCGCAATTTAGTCTCCTTTGTAGCATATCAGCGTAAGATCAAGTTTTCGTTTGACAGAACTCTCACATTAGATTTGGAAGCAGGCACCCTCTCAGGTCTCATATAACTGACTCCAAGTCTTTAAATTTATCGTATATTTGAATTGGCATTAACTACTCAATATGAAAATAAATTGTCAGGTAATTTTGGCAAATAGGAAATTTTGATTAATTTTACAATCACGGCTTCAGAGCCGGCTTCCTTAATCATCGTTCTTAAAAAAAGCCGGCGCCACAAGGTGGAGCCGGTTGTTACCTGAGACCGGGACATTTTCTTGGCAGAAACCCGGATCTCAAACGAAAGGTTAAAAATACCCTTCACAAAGGAATTTTACACTTCTCGCCCAAAAAAGCAACCTCCTTCTCACCTTGCAGATGCCGTGCCTTAAACATTCGTGGCATGAAACAGAAAAAACGCTTGAAAAACAAGGCTTTGCCGAAAGGTCTGTTACAAAATCCGGTTCCTATCTCTTGGGATGCTCTTACCGATGCTGATCGCACCCGGAATCTCATGGACTGCACGCGATTGGCCGACTCCGACACCTTCATCGCTAGGTTTGGCAGTTGGGAAAATCCAAACACGGATCACACGGAAATTATCAATAACAAATAAATGGCATGTATGGAAAATTCAGACAAATCTCAAACTGCCCCTGAAACAGAAAAGGGGGTCGCATGGTGGCAATCAATTTCGCCAGACGAGTATTTCGAAGCAGCTTCATTTGTCTCGGTTCAGGAATGGAACGAAATCAATGAGGAAATCTGCAAGCATGAAAATTCGAAGGATGAAAAATAAAAACGACATCCCACTTTCTTTGGAAGAAAGGATTATTGAAATCGGTGGTGATCCGTATTATGTAGCCTGGGCTCACTACCAGCGTTTCGGTTATTACAACCATCCTGGATCTGAAGAAAGTAAAATCACAAAGAATGGCGTAAGCCAGAATGGCTCAAGAGTAAAAAACACCAATGTGAAAAAGTAATACAGCAGACGAATTGTTTGAAGTGTGTTCTACAGTTCATTAGTCTGTTTTTTCTCTCCTTCCAACCCTGCGGGGTCACCTCCGATCTCGCAGGCTTTTTAAACTCTTTTCATTTTTTATTTAACAATTAAATCTCGCCTATTATGAATTTCAAGAATTCTCGCCTTTTTGGTATTTGGGTCAAGGTACTCGAACGCCATCTCAAAACAAAAATTTCCGACATTAATGACAATGCAAAAGAAGATGTCGGCATTGCTATTTCACAAAATGTTTCTGATCCGCAGAGCATATTAAATGAAGTTGCTGCGGAGACAGAAGTTTTAAAAGAAGAAGTAGCAAAAACACTTAATCCGGAAATTGACAAACTTGCAGAAGAAAGCAACCAATCAAACCTTGAAGGATTACAAAATGCCACAGCAGAACAGACAACACAAATCGAGCGGAAAATATCCGGATTGGAAGTTGACATTAAGCGGACAAAACTCACTTACGACTGGAATAAGTTAATCTGGGTAAGTGTTGCCATTATTTCTCTCTGCACTGTTGATGCAGCAAGCAACCATCCAAGTTTTCAGGTAATCACCGGTAGTCTGCTTGCTGCAATTCTTTTGTCCATTGCCGTTGCTGCCTCACTTTCATTTGCTGCTCATGCAATAGGAGCAAAAATTGGTTCTCCTACTTCAGCAATAACAAAACGGATATGGTTTGCCGGCGGATTGGTTGGAGGAGGTATTGTTTTTTACATGCTCGGAATTTTACGCCGGACTTATTTAGGCGATGAGCATTCATTTGCAAACTCACCTTTTTTATGGATGTGCTTTAATCTTTTCTTTTTTGCGGTTGCCCTTATTATCGCTTCAATGAAACTTCCCGCTAAGGAAGAAAGGCTGGCATATAACAACCTACGGGAGAAGAAAAAGCAACTCAATACACTGAAACAGGATAAAGAAAAATTATTAAGTGCTTTGCGAAAAGAGGAAGAAAGAATAAATGAATGCAGGCAGAAACTTGAATCATTCAGAAAGTATAGGGATGAATTACTTATTTCTTTGGACAAAGAAAAAGAACGTATCAATGCCATGTGTCTGAAAGAGTTTGAATTAAAGGGAGGCAAAGTACCTGTTAAAGGATTGCTCACTTCAAAAATCGAAAGACCATGAAATTGAGTAATATAATTTATACACTGCTGATCGGGTTATCGGCAGTGTATTTTTCTTCTTGCGGATCAGAGACTATAACACAAGATACCTCCATTCTATTAGATCAAACCGAAGATTACTTTATCCATATTTCATTTGATGAATTTATGGCAATAAGTGTTACGGCGGAGAATATTAATAATGGTGAAAGGGCAAGAATACAACCAATTACGGAAAGCGGATTTCATGCAGTGGAAGAATTCGAGATTGAGAAAGTGGAAAATACTCTTTTGGGAAATGATTATCGGCGAAAAAAGGAAATAGAAAGTTATTTTGAAAAAATTAAAAAGTCATTGGCACAATTAGACTCTGGGAAAAGCAATAAAGACGGTTCTGTGATATTTAAATCAATGGTTGAGGAATTAAACAGGTTAAGCCTGTCAAAAGCAGAAATTAAACAATTAATTGTTTGTACTGATGGAATCGAAAATAGCAGTCTTGCAAATTTTTATGACCCTGCAACTTTTCGGTTGTTAGAAAATAATCCTGAAATACTTCAGAAGCAATTTATTGAAAAATACCCCTTGCAGGATTTATCGGGTATTCACATATATATAATATACAAGCCACTCAACCGCACAGATAGCGAACGATTTGAAATCGTATCTAATTTCTACAAATCTCTCTTCGAGTCCTACGGCGCAAATGTCACTATTAGCGGCAGCCTTTAAAAAAGGCGTTGCTCTTACTTTCTTAAAATTAATTATTATGTCTCGTTCTATTGGTAGCACCTTATTAGATGTTGTTAAAAATTTATTTATTTCTCTGTTGAAACTCTGTGCAATTGCATTCGCATGGCTCTGCAAGATTGCCGGAATGATTCTTTTAAAAACAGGTGAAACAATTGAAAAAATGATTACGAAATGATAAAGATCATCACCGCTATTTTTGAACTACTATTTTCACTGGTTGCTGGAATAATTACCATTTTGTTTGAGTTTATTACATCGTTTATTCAACCAAAACGCAAAACAGAATATACTGCCGATTTTATTTCTGTCCGAAATATTCTGCAAAGAAAAGATACCGGATTTTGTCTCACAGGGAAATTTTCGTTATCGATTGAAGAGAGCTATAAAAACTGCCTCGTGCTAGGAGGCTCGGGATCAGGGAAGAGTTCTACAATATTAATAAATTCCATTTTGTATATGATGCGCGGAAAATCTTCTCTTGTTATTAACGACCCGTCTGGTGAATTACGCAAACTGACAAGTGGGATATTGAAGCTATTTGGATTTATTATAAAAGTGCTGGATTACAATAGCATTCTTTCTGAATGTTTTAACCCCCTGAAACGATGCAACAGCGTTTCAGACATTCAGAAATTATCTTCTCTTCTCATCAGAAATTCCCTTGGTGAATCTAAGGGTGATCAATTCTTTAATAAAAGCGCTGAGAACCTGCTCTCATTTTTTATTCGCTATTTAATTTTTTATGCGAAGCCGGAACATAGGACATTATATAACGTGCTTTATTTAATAAATGTATTTGCCGGTAATCCTGAAAAAATTGATAAATTGATCGTCAGGACTAAGAATGAAAAATTCCTTTCCGAATACAAGGCATTTATCGCCTACGGCGATAAGACATTAATGAGTATCGTGGCAACAGCAAAAGCTGCACTGTCATTATGGACAGATGAAACAATTGCAAAAATTACGTCCATTGATACAATAGATTTTTCAGAGTTTAGAGAGAAGAAAATTGCTTTATTCATAAATAATTCAGTTCCCGATATGCACTACTACGGAGCGCTTTCTTCATTATTCTTTCAACAATTTTTTAATGAAATATTAGTCAGCATTCCTAATATAAAACAAAACAGCATTTTCTTTTTATTGGATGAGGCGGGATCGATGTATTTACCCTCCCTTTCGGTAACCATATCCAATATTCGTAAAAATAGAGGTGGTATATTATGTATCTATCAAGATTACGCAATTATCGAACATATATATGGAATATATGAAGCAAAGAATATTTCTGCTAACTGTTACGCAAAAGTGTATTTACCCGGGCAACCGATTGAAACATGCAGAATGCTTGAAACTGTACTCGGAAAATTCGAATACGAAGATGAGAAAACAGGAAATACAAAACTCCGACAATTAATGACGACGGATGAAATCAGGATGACTGACAAAGGAATTATTCTCATTGGTAATAAGCCTCCGATTCATGCAGCGCTCCATCCATTTTATAAAAACAGTAAATTAAAAACGCTCACTGAAACCCCTCCCTATGAGCCTGAAAATAAATTACCGTTCGATACACCTCCATTAATTGATGTAAGCGATGAAACGAAAGGTTAAATCGAAAAGTAATATTTATACTTATCTCCAATCAAAAGGTGTATTGGAAAATGGCAGTCATGAGGAAATTCAAAATGCGAGGAAGGAATATTGGAGTGAATACAAACGCAATTGGAGAAATGAGAAACGGAAAAAGGAAAAAGAATTCACAATCTCACTGAATAGTGATGAACTTAAAATACTCTCCAAAGCTGCAAAGAATCATAAAATAAGTCGAACTGCATTTATTAAGATGGCAGTATTTGCTTACATCAATACGTTATTTATTGTTCCTGATAGTATGGAGGTAAGAAAGATCACACAATTACTTTCAATGAATTACAACTCTATTCAGGAATTAATTGATGAAGAAAAAATAAACACTCTGGATGGAAAGATAATCCTTCAAAAGATTTACGAGCTTGAAAGAGAAATTCTTCCCCTCCTGCACAACCCTCAATCATTGGAAGAATGTATTAAAATTTATATTCAAAAGAATGAGGGAAACAAGTTCCGGCTGCTCCAATACATAAATACCTTATGAGTGATTCTCAAAAGCCTGACACGGAGAAGCAATACCCTGCAGCTGGTAAATTATCTTTTCAAACAAGAAAAGGGTGAAAAAATACAACCTGTATTAAAACATAATATGCGCTCCCGCTCAAAAGAAGGATGGGCAAAAGAAATAGATGCAAATGAAGCATTACGAATCCGAAGAAGAAAAGACAATATTAAGCTCTATCACACAGTGCTTTCGTTTTCAAATAGGGACAAAGAACATATCACTAAAACACTATTAAAAGACATTTCGAAAAAATATGTTGAACTACGGGGCAAGGATAATATTTTTCTTGCAACCTCACACCATGATAAGGATCATATTCATTTACATATTATTCAGTCGGGAACAAAATATCTGACAGGTGAATCAAACAGGATTTCGAAAAAAGAATTTCTTGAATTAAAGATTGCTCTTGATGCATACCAGAAAGAAAAATACCCAGACCTCATCCATAGCTTACCCGAACATGGTAAATCACTTAAAACACGTTCCAAAAAAAAAGCTCAACAACTTCAAGACGGTGAAGGGAGACTTTCTCGAAAACAAGAACTTTTGGATAAAATGGAAGTTGCCTATGAAAAGTCAAAATCATTGGATGATTTTCTTTCAAAAATGAAATCCGAAGGATATGAGCCATACAACAGAGGAGGTAAACTATATGGAATTGAAGATACAGAGGGTAGGCATTACAGATTTAAAACTCTCGATTATGCAGACAAGCTTGATGCATTTGAAAAACAAGCTGAAATAGAAGGAAAAGAATTACAAGAAATTTCTGATTTACGTGAATCAAAATCTATTGATAGGGATCAAGAATATGAAAGAGAAATTGAAATTGAAAGTGAAGCAGGCGATGAAACAAATAATTCTGACAGCGAAGCTGACGCTGATGATACAGAAATTTAAGGGCTGCGGGTCTCCCGCCCAGATTGCGTCTCGTAAATGAAAGATTAAAAATCGCCATGACGAGAGGCAATCTGGCAAATGCATTAAACGGTTTTTGTAGCTCCGAATTTCCAATACATTTTAAACTCCATTCTCGAATTAAAATGAAGCATTTATTTTCAAAATTTTTGAAATGATTTCGTTTGAAAAGTGCAAAAAAGTACTATCTTCACATGGCAGAAATTATTCTGATGCTGAGGTAAAAATCATCATGAATTTCCTCAACCAACTCGCGCTTTTCGAATGCGAGCAACACAAAAAAATAAAACAGAAAAATGGAAAAGGTAATCATCTACACTCGGGTAAGTTCAGACGAACAGGCTAAAGGATATAGTTTGCGAGATCAATTAGATCGGCTTCAAAAATATTGTTCCTTGAAAAATTATGAAATCATCAAGCACTATCAAGATGACTATTCTGCAAAAACATTTGACCGCCCTGAATTCAAAAAATTGCTTGAATTTGTCAGGCACAATAAACGGATAGTAGACCGTCTTCTTATTTTGAAATGGGACAGGTTTTCACGGAATGCGACAGATGCTTTAAATATGCTCCGCACATTTGAAAAGCTCAACGTTATTATTGATGCAGTCGAACAGCCAATAGACTTGAGCATTCCTGAAAATAAGTTGATGCTGAACTTCTACCTCACCGCACCGGAAGTTGAAAATGACAGACGATCTATGAACATAAGAAGCGGTATAAGACGGGCAATGAAAGAGGGCAAATGGATAGTTACACCTCCGCTTGGTTATAAATTTAAATATGATGAGAATCGAAAACCGCTTCTTGTGAAAAGTGAAATTGCCCCTCTCATTGCTGAAGCCTTTGAATCTATAGCAACCGGTGCGTATTCTGTAGAAGAAGTTCGTAGAAAATTGAATAAAAAAGGTCTGGTCTGTTCCAAAAACAATTTCTGGCATCGGCTCAAAAATCCTGTTTATTGTGGCAAGGTCACAGTAAAAGCGTATAAGGATGAGCCGGAAGAAATTGTAGTGGGTATCCATGAGCCGATTGTTTCAGAAGAAATTTTTGATCGTGTTCAAAATGTATTGGATGGCAAGAAGAAAATCAGATTTAAGACATCGACTAAATCTGATTTTCTACCATTACGGGGATTTTTGGTTTGTCCGGATTGTGGAAAAACGTGGACTGGTAGCGGATCAACTGGAACCGGAGGTAAATATTATTACTACCACTGCCAGGATGGTTGTAAAATAAGAGTGAGAACTGATATTATTCATAATTCATTTTCAGTATGGTTGAATAGTTTTTCATTTAAGCCGGAAATAGCTGAACTGTATTTGCAAATTATTGAAGAAACATTTAAAAAAGAAGATACGGACAGAGAAAAAGAAATACAGAATCTGAAAAACGAAATCAAACAAGTGAGTTCTGCGTTGCTCAAAACTGAAAAGAAATATATAAATGATGAGTTAGAAAAAGATTCTTATATACGACTTAAAGAATCCTTCAAAAAAGAGGAAAATGAATTGAAGGAGCAATTATCAGATTTGCAGGCAACAGACTCAGATTTTATGGAGTACATGAAATACGGATGTTCCGTGTTATCCAACTTGAAAAAATATTATGAAACTGCTGATCTTGAAACTAAACAAAAACTTCTGAGTTCGATATTCCCTGAAAAACTCATTTTTGAAAATGGAACATATCGAACTACAAAAGAAAGCGAACTCCTTCGTCTGCTTTCTTTGACAGCTGTGGATTTTGGAGGTTTAACAATAAAAAAGGCTGCGAAAAATCGCAACCTGTCCCATCAAGTGGAGTTGGTGGGATTTGAACCCACGTCCAGACAAGGCATTAGCAAGCTTTCTACATGCTTAGCAATTTCTTGATTTTCGTAACGGTCAGGGTGAAACTGCTTACCTGAAGACCGCTCTTATTTCCTTTTTCTCACCACGCACCGGAATATTGCGCAGCCAGCTCAACATTGTGACGTTCTTCCTGCCCGAGTAGAGCAGACAAACAGGAGAACGACAGCTTTCTAATTACCTAGAATTAGGCAGCCATAGCGAAGTTAGACTCGCCATTTAAAATTGTTGTCGTGTATTGAGATTAAAGAGCCAACGCACAATGCTCTGCATGCTTACCTGTCAATGAACGATGCTGTCAATTCCTGTCAACCCCAAAATGGCTGCTGGCATCTAGCCACTGGCTCCTGGCCATTAACTAGATCTAGTAACCAAATACAAATTTACGGGCATAAGTTCAATTTATAGGAATTGCGAAGTGCGAAGTGACAAAATTGCGAATTGAAAATGTTTCTACGCTTTGAATTTCTGGTTTGATAACTAAATCTGTGAACCGGATAGGGCAATCGCCTACTGCCAACTGCGAGGTTCAAAAACGGCCAGTAGCCAGCAGCTAGTAGCCAGTAGCTATATTTGCACCAATGTCGGAAACAACAAATAACGGTTTAGAGCACCCTTATAAGCGGATCATCCAGGATATTGACGAATGGCCGATCGCGAAGATCAGTAAGGATAAGGCGAGGGTGATGGAAGAAATTGTGGAAGAAACATTGCAGAATATCCTCGCCAAAAATAAAACCGAAGAAGATCTGCATAATGAAATTGCAAAAGCGGTTTATCTCGAAAAAATAAGGCTCGACAGCCGGGCATGGAAAACAGATCCCACCGACGATAAAGAATTCTGGAATAAAGTAAAAAATAAACTGGTTGAACTCGAAGCCAGGGCAAATAATAAAACAACAGAAGAGAGTGAATTGCTCCGCGAAATCATCCGCAGATATGTGAAAGAGATTACTGGTAATTTCAGCAAGCGCACTTATAATTTTGCTGAGCGGTTTGTTCCTTTTGCATTCAACAGATTATTGAATTCGTCCAACAGCAGGGCTTTCAGAAGAGTAATAGGAAATAAAAAAAGTTTATTAAAAAGTATTAACCTCGTCGGTGAGATTGATCAGGCCCGCGAACTGGCAAAAGATAATATCCTCATCGCCGTTCCGACTCATTCGAGCAATATCGACTCCATCACAGTTGGCTGGGCAATTTCTGCCATCGGTTTACCCTCATTTTTCTATGGTGCCGGATTAAATTTATTTTCCGTTCGTTTTCTCGCATTTTTCATGAACAGATTGGGTGCGTATAAAGTGGATCGCAGAAAAAAGAACTCTGTTTATCTCGAAGCATTGAAAACATTTTCCACGCAGGTGATCATGAAAGGCGGACATAGTTTATTTTTTCCGGGCGGAACACGTTCGCGATCAGGGCATGTTGAATCACAATTAAAATTAGGATTACTTGGAACGGCACTCGATGCGCAAAGAAGATTAATTATTGATTCAGGTGGTGAGAATTTCAAAAAAATCTATGTGATGCCCATCACATTGAATTATGGATTTGTATTGGAAGCGCCCGCTTTGATCGACGAATATTTAAAAAATGTAGGAAAGGAAAGATATTATGTGCCGGGTGATAAATATTCATCCAGTTATAAACTGATCAAATTCATGCTGCGCTTTTTTACGGCAGATGGTGATTTCACCATTGCATTCGGAAAATGTATGGATATTTTCGGCAATCCGGTTGATGCAGAAGGAAAAAGTTTCGACAGCAATGGAAATGAAATTGATATCCGCGATTATTTTAAATTAAAAGGCGAATTAAAATACGATACACAACGCGACAGTGTTTACACAAAAATGCTGAGTGAAAATATTATTGAGGCATTTCATACAAATACGGTTGTGATGCCTGAAAATCTTGTCGCATTTATTGCATTTAAATTATTTCAGAAAAAAAATCCGGAAGATGATATTTATTCTATCCTGCGCATACCTGAAGAATTCAGAACCCTGCATTTTGATGAAATGACACATGCCGTTGCCGGACTGCAAAAAGAATTAATTAAAATGGCCGGTAAACAAAAAATAAGAATCAGCCCGCTGATAGAAGGCGACCCTGCAGAAATTGTGCGTTATGGAATTAAAAAAATGGGTGTTTATCATGCGAAACGGCCGCTGCGTTTTTTAAAAAACGGAGATGTGAAGTGTCAGGATATGAAAGTGCTGCTTTTTTATCATAACCGGTTAGAAGGATTCGGATTGGAAAAACATGTTTAAAAAAGAATCTGTCGGTGTTATTGGTGCAGGGAGTTTTGGAACCGTGGTTGCCAATCTGCTTGCAGAAAACAGGAATGTTTATCTATACTCCCGTCGTCCGGAATATGTGGAAGAAATGATCCGCACAAATACCTCAACCGGACAAACACTACATAAAAATATTACCCCGACAAATGACCTGAAAAAAATTGCAGAAGAATGCTACCTGATTTTCCCGGTTATCCCTTCAAATAATTTTAAAGAAATGATCCGGAGCATGTCGCCGTATTTACGTCCCGATCATATTTTAATTCACGGCACGAAAGGATTGACTTTAAAAAAGAAGGGCGAAAAAAAATTAAATAAAAAAGCCAAGATCGTTCGCGACAGAGTATTAAGCATGAGTGAAGTGATCCGCAATGAAAGTGCGGTTGTGAAAATCGGTTGTATGGCCGGGCCGAATCTTGCAAAGGAGATGATGCATGAATTACCGGCTGCAACTGTTATTGCAAGCAGATTTGATGAAGTGATCCGTGAAGGGCAAAGCGCATTAAAGAGTTCACGATTTCTGGTATACGGAAGTCATGATATCAAAGGTGTTGAATTAAGCGGTGTATTAAAAAATATTCTCGCCATCGGTTCCGGAATTGTAAGCGGCCTTGGACTTGGAGAAAATGCAAAAGCATTATTTATTACAAAAGGTCTTGCGGAAATCATTCATCTCAGCAAGCATTTCGGCGCTGAGGAAAAATCATTTTTAGGATTAGCGGGAATCGGTGATATTATCGCAACCTGCTCCTCACCTACCAGCAGAAATTATACAGTTGGTTACCGGTTGGCAAAAGGAGAAAAAATAAATGATATTTTAAACACCATGGAAGAAGTTGCCGAAGGTGTAAATACAATTAAAATTGCAAATGGCCTCGCCAATTATTATAAAATTTCCTGCCCCATCATCCGCACATTATACGAAGGTATTTATGAAGATCTTTCCGTTGAAGCGGGATTGCATTATTTGATGGGTGATCGGTTTAGTATGGATGTGGAGTTTCTTTAAGAGCCAGGAGTCAAGAGCCAAGAGTCAGGATGGGTTAATCTATAAAATAAGCATTTATTTTAGATAAGGGCTTTGGATAAATATTATTTTTGATATCTAAACCCCTAGGTATGCATAACTACAAAAAAATGAAAATCTGGAATCAAAGCATTTCTCTTTCTACTTTGATTTACCAAAACACAAAATCATTTCCAAAAGAAGAATTATTTGGACTTAGTAATCAGATGAGAAGAAGCGCCGTTTCCATTCCTTCAAATATCGCGGAAGGTTCTGGACGGAATTCAGATAAAGATTTTAATCATTTTCTTTCAATTGCTCTAGGATCATGTTTTGAATTAGAAACTCAAATAATTATTTCCAAGAATTTGTCATACATTGATGAATTAATATTTGTAGATCTGTCTGGAAAAATCATTGCCCTACAGAAAATGATTTACCGCTTTAAGAATAAATTAAAAATCTAAGATAAACGCATCCTGACTCTTGGCTCTTGACTCCTGACTCTATTCTTTCCACTTAATCGTACACCCAATCGCCTTCGTAAAATTCGGATTTGGTTGTTCATGATTTTGAAGAGAAGTGATTGCACTTTCAACATATTTATTTTGCACCGCGGAAATTTCGTACGTATTATCATCAATCGCACCGATATAACTTACTACAAAACCGGTTGAAGTTTTTTGGAGAAGAAATACATGCGGCGTTCTTGTTGCTCCAAATGCTTTTGCGATATTTTGTGTTTCATCAAATAAATAAGGAAATGAATAATTCATTTCTGCAGCACGTTTTTTCATTTGATCGGGAGAATCGCTTGGTTCGGCAACAGGATCATTTGAATTGATTGCCAAAACCGGATAACCAGCTGATGCATATTTTTTATCGAGATCCATGATGCGGCTTTCATACGCTTTTGCATACGGGCAATGATTGCAGGTAAAAACCACGATCACGCCGTTTTTATTTAAATAATCATTTAATGCAACCTGTTTGCCATCCACAGTATTTGTGAGTGAAAAATTTTCCACTTTATCTCCAACTGCATAACCGGCAGGTGCAGGATGTGTGTTTAATATGAACATGGATACAATTGAAAGGAGAAGATTCATAGTTTTTAATTTTTAAGATTGAATTGATTTGATTTTTTCCAAAAGTTGTTCGTAGGTGAAAGGATGTTCTTCAAATATTTTTATTCCCGCAGCATTATTTAAAAATAAAGTGCCTGGCACAGATCCCTGCCAGCGGTTATCAATCCTGTCGATCCAGTCGATTGGTTTCCTGTCTGGTAAAACCCAGACGGTGGATTGAATATTATTATTAGTTAAAAAAGGTTGTAATGATTTTTCCCAGACAGTCTGGCCATCAAGTGAAACCAATATCACTTTTACATTTTTATTTTCACTGTTTACCTTTTCGAAATTCGGAATTTCTTCAATACAGGGTTTGCACCAGGTTGCCCAGAAATTAATGATGTAAAGCGTATCGTTTTGATTGGCAATGAACTGTTCAAATTCTTCAAATGATTTAACGGAATAATTCTGTGCCTGTATTTTTTGCGCAGATATGGAAAGCAATAGTATCCCGATCAGGAATTTCATCTTGCTAAGTTAAGCCTGAATCATGCCGAAAGGTTCGGTCTTAACAAATATTAAAATTACATTTCAGTGTAAGCAACCTTCACACCTTTTGTAATTGAATATTGGGCTGAGAAACCCGCATTCACTTCAATCACATATTTTGCAGGGCCTTGAGAAGGAATACTTTTTTCGGAAAAAGGCTCCGTATTTTCAGCAATGTGAATGATCTCCATTTTGGAATTTACATACATGATGTCAAGCGGAATGATTGTATTGCGCATCCAGAATCCGCGTGGCTCATCCTTATCAAACACAAACAACATTCCCTGGTCGTTACTCATAAATGAGCGGTTCATTAATCCCTGTTCCTGTTCTGCTTCTGTAAGTGCAAGTTCAATATTGATTTTCACGATCGCACTTCCATCCGGTTTGAGAAAAGTAAGTTCGCCTTCTTTCACAAATTTCGGTTGTACATGTTCAGGTGTTTTCGGGTTGTGAACATCTTCCTTTTTATTGCAGGCTGCAATTAAGGTAAGAGAAAATGTGATGATCATGACTTTGAAAATTACTTTCATTTTTGAAAAACGGTTGATAGAAGGGTAAAATTATAACATTCCGCCGATAAGAAGGAAACATGCCACAGGGTTGATTATAACGGAAATAAATAGCAGTAAAATCTGTTATGGGCAGGATTGATTTTACGGAAAATGAACCTATTCCGGATTATAACTGTATATTTGCACTGTATTGCTGAGCCGGTGCTATTTTCAGAAATGTGTTCAGATGGAAAATGAAAAACCGGGTAAAGCATTTAATTAAAACCATAAGGCAGTTAAATAATTAGAGAAGAACACTGCATGTCAACCTGAGTTGACTTTGTATCTGTAAAGTTTTCCCACCTTATATAAATTCATTTTTTTATTATGTCGTTCGACAAATTAGGACTTATTGAGCCTGTACTAAAGGCTCTGAAACAGGAGGGCTATACCACGCCTACTCCTATCCAATCGGAAGCAATTCCAATTTTATTAACGGGCAGAGACCTTTTAGGCTGTGCCCAGACAGGAACAGGAAAAACTGCAGCATTTGCAATTCCGATCATTCAATTATTATACAATCAAAAACAAAATCAGCAAAACGGTCCGCGGGCAATTAAAGCACTCGTGCTTACACCTACACGTGAACTTGCCATCCAGATCGGTGAAAGTTTTACGGCTTATGGAAAATACACGGGTTTAAATCATACTGTTGTATTTGGCGGTGTATCACAATTTTCACAAACGCAACAATTGCGCAGAGGCGTTGATGTATTGATCGCCACACCCGGGCGTTTACTTGATTTAATGAATCAGGGATTTGTGCGATTAGACAGGATTCAGCATTTTGTTTTGGATGAAGCAGATCGCATGCTCGACATGGGATTTATTCATGATGTAAAAAAGATCGTGGCAAAATTGCCTGTTAAAAAACAAACGCTGTTTTTTTCAGCAACCATGCCTCCTGAAATTGCATCGCTTGCACATTCACTTTTACATGATGCAGCAAAAGTTACGGTAACACCTGTATCATCCACAGTAGAAATTATCGAGCAATCGGTTTATTTCGTTTCAAAAGCACAAAAAAGAAATCTTCTTGATTTTCTTTTGAAAGATGATACCATCACAAATGCGCTTGTATTTACCCGCACAAAACATGGTGCCGATAAATTATGCCGTGATCTGCATAAAGCCGGAATTAAAGCGGAAGCGATTCACGGTAACAAATCACAGAATGCAAGACAAAATGCGCTCAATAATTTCAAGCTGAAAAAAACAAGAATACTGGTTGCAACGGATATTGCTGCGAGAGGAATTGATCTTGAGGAATTATCGCACGTGATCAATTATGAAATTCCGAATATTGCTGAAACCTACGTGCACCGCATTGGCCGCACAGGCAGAGCAGGTGCATCCGGAATCGCAATTTCATTTTGCGATGCAGAAGAGAAAGCATATTTGCGTGATATTCAGAAATTAACGGGTAAAGCAATTCCTGTAATTAACGATCATCCGTTCGAAATGAGTGAATCGGAAATGCGCCGTTCGCAATTTGAGAATAAGCCGGTAACAAAATCTTATAATGGAAATAACAGTTCTTCGAACCGGCCGAATAAAAATTATTCGAGATTTAAGAGAAGGCCAAGAACAGTTTAAACAACTCATTCCAATAAAAACAAAAGCGGTCTGCCAAATGGCGGACCGCTTTTTTAGTTTTCATAAAGAAGGAATTCCTTATTTAGATTTTTTAGCAATTTTTTCTGCTTTCTTTTCCTTCTTTGTTTTTTCAGGCTTTTTCTTTGTTTCTTTTTTTACATTTTTACCTTTTGCCATAGTTGTACATTTTGGTACTGCAATAATAACGGAAATTTGAGAAATGGAAAATAATTAATCCACCAATTAATGCACATTCCGTTCAAGTGGTTTACCTGCTGATTACAATTCTGCCGGAACCAAGTTTTACAAATCCATCTATGAACTGATAAATATAAATGCCGTTTGCAAGCCCGGCGCTTTCAATAATTACCGATTGTTTGCCGGCAGGAATAACATATCTCGCCACTTCCAAACCCAATAAATCTGAAATGATCAATTGTTTTGCAGACTGGTCGCGGCTATCGTAAGCGAAGGTTGCTGAAGAAGAAAATGGATTTGGATAAACTGTAGTATAAATTGGTTGAATATTGTTGATCGCAGTTTCAACCGGGTCAAAACCATCGTGATAAGTTGAATCTGCAACAAGATCAGGACAAGCACCCGGCAGGTTTTCATCCATCCACGACATGCGTGCTTTGAACCACCATTTCAAATAATCAATTTCCTCTTCATAAGTATCTCCCACAAAATAATTCCAGTTGACATATTCACCAAGAATATCCCACTGCATGAAATTTCTGGTTTGTGATTCATCGAGTAAAGCTGCAACAGAGTCGATCCATGCATTAATTGAATCGGTATGTAAAATGCCTGAGCGCAAATCTTCCCATCTGCATTTCATTTGCCGCACATAGGACGAATCCTCCAGAAACCGCGGCCACCATTCAGGTGGTTCGGTAGTGAAATAATCGCACACTACTGCAAAATTATATTGCCAGCCCGTTGTATCGAAAGCTTCGCAATAATCGGCGTTGCCATACGATAGATTAAAATCCCACATGGGGCCTGCACATAATTTTTCTCCTTTGTCTTTGTACATGAAACTGCTCGAACGATATCCGTCTACAGTTCTTCCTAATTCCTGCATCAGAAAAAAATCAATAAAAGAATTTACATCAATATATCCACGGTAACCGAAAACCGGATCAGTGAAGCCGGGGCTGTAAACAACATTTTCAAAATCAGTTACATAATTTTTAATAAATGCTTTTTGTTCTAATGTTAATTCAATGTCTTCGGGATCATGATATAAATACAAAAGTTTATACTGATATGGTGATGTCCATGTTGTTGTGCTGCTTCCCGTTAATTTATCGATCTTGATAATATAACCGCCCGTTAATGAATCGCCTGCGATATCATTTGAATCAAGGTTGGCAATATCAACCCGGTGTTTATCATTTTTTACTCTTTCCACTAAAGAATAAACACCCATATATTCATCATCGATTAATAATTCGCAATAAACAAATCGCGGCGACCAATCCTGCATTCTTGAAAATAAATGAAAAGTGATCTCATTGCGCATTAATGTTTTATCGGGATAAGCGCCGTATAAGATCCAGTCATTTTCTGCAGGCATGCCGAGCAACGATACATTTAATCTGATGCCGGCGGTATCTCTTGTTTCCAGACCATATGATTTTTTCGGATATTGCTGTGATGTTGAACCTCTGATTTCAATTCCGATTTTGCCGTTATAATTATTTGGAAGATCTGTAATGTAATTTCTTTCTCCTGCTTCATTCCAGATAATTTCCATATCGCAGGTTTTCTTTACCGCATCAATAATTTCCGCACCACCGGTATAAATTTTAACGATAGGTAAATTTGAATCGGTAAACGCAACCTGGGCACTACATGCAAATGAAATCAAAAGAAAACAGAGAAGCAGGGAGGAGCGTATCCGGCGGTACATGAAATCAAATTTACGAATAAATTAATCAGTGCGCATCCGAATGTATTAAAGTAGCCTTATATGAAACTCCGTCACTAATCATATTTACAAAATAAACACCATCAGGGAAATTGCTGAAGTCAATTTTGAGAGGAGAATTTCCAAAGAACAATTTTTCCTCTTCATAAATAATTCTTTGCATCGCATCCCTGATTATAATTTTATCTGGAGACAGCCCATCTTTTAAAAATTCAATTGAAAATATTCCGGAGCTTGGGTTAGGAAATATTTTCAGAAAGTCGTTTGACAGGCCCGAATAAATATTTTGAATTATGGTGTCTTTGGGAATTGTATCCTCGCAAAAAATTATTTCTTCTCCTCCATTAAAATAGTCTGCACCGGATGTGCTGGTAAATGAAACGGGAAAATCAAATCCTCCCACCGAAGATACACCGGTATAGTCTGATACAATTCCGCCGCTGTCGTTTCGGCAACAATTATTTCCTTCCGCATCAAATTGCAAAAGATATAAATCATCCGCGAAACCGCCTGCAGGAATTGAGTGCCCATACAAAACAAAATGATCATCCTGAGTTTGTACAATTGAAGTCGTGTTTTCAATTTCCTCATTACCAGCCAGCGCAGTAAAAATAATCTGCAGTGATGTATCGAGTTTGATCAGATAATGGTCATCATCACCTGTCATTCTGGTTCCACCGATCGCATATTGATTATCATTAGTTTTAATAATTTGCGCCGCTGTTTCTCCAGTACTATTATCAATTATTTTTTGATCTGTTGTAATTCCTTCATCATTAATTTTTGCGAGATAAATATCATATGTTGCATCCACACTTGTTCCGGCAACAATAAATCCATTGCCTGTTGATTTGATGATGGAATTTCCGGATTCATATTTATCATTTTTCCCCGATCTGTTCAGCCATTGCAAATCACCTGATGCATTAAATTTAGCAAGGAACATATCCGTAGTTGTTACTGCAAAGCCGGTAGAAATATATCCGGTGACGATATAACTTTCGTCCTGCAATTGTATTATATCCAAAGCTTCGCCGCTGCAATCGGCACAAACAGAAAATCTTTTTGCCCATTCAATTTCCCCTGCTGCATTTAATTTCATAATCAGGGGTTGAAAAGTAATTAATGCAGCGCCGGCAGTATCTGAATAACCGGCAATTGCAAAACCATTATCCGAAGTGGTGATGATTTTATTCCCCCAATTATATAATTCATCGCCAAAATAGGTGGCATTCAATAAATCTCCATCATGGTTTACATGAATAAAGGAAATATCATATCCCTTTGAATCGGTGTAGGTTGAACCGGAAATAATATAAGACCCGTCCGCTAATTCAACCGCCGATTTCCCTAAATCTTCCATTGCTGTATAAATTATTGTTGACCATTGTATATTTCCTGCCGAGTCAAGCTTTAAAACAAAATCATCCATAAATTCTCCCGACCAGGAATTTGTATTTCCGGTTAATAAAAATCCTTTATCCGAAGTTGTAATCATTTTACCGGCATATTCAATTCCAGAATCGCCGTAGGATTTACAAAATGTTTGAGCTGAAAAGCGCAGAGCAACGAGAAGTAAAAAACAGAGGAGTATAAAGCGCATGCAGGACTTTTGAATAAAATTAATCGCCAGGTATCATAAATCAAAAATCCCCGCCTCTTTCGAAGCAGGGATTTGTTTAATTTTCTGGTGCAGGCTCCTTGATACTTGCTACCTGATACTTGCTACCAGCTTACATCATTCCATCCATTCCGCCCGGCATTCCGCCACCCATCGGCATTTCTTTCTTCTCAGGTTTATCTACGATAGTGCATTCGGTTGTCAATAATAATCCGGCGATTGAAGCAGCATTTTCTAAAGCAACACGAGTTACTTTCACAGGATCAATTACACCCGCTTTCAATAAATTCTCGTATTTTTCAGTTCTTGCATTAAAGCCGAAATCAGCTTTTCCTTCTTTCACTTTCTGAACAACAATTGAACCTTCAATTCCTGCATTTGCAACAATTGTTCTGATTGGTTCTTCGAGTGCACGTTTAATTATTTCAACTCCAATGCGTTCATCATCATTCACCACTTTTAATTTATCAAGCACATCAATTGCACGGATATAGGCAACGCCACCACCCGCAACAATTCCTTCTTCAACAGCAGCACGTGTTGCATGCAATGCATCATCCACACGGTCTTTCTTTTCTTTCATTGCAACTTCAGTTGCTGCGCCGATATATAATACCGCAACACCACCGCTTAATTTTGCAAGGCGTTCCTGTAATTTTTCACGATCGTAATCTGAAGTTGTTTTTTCGATCTGTGATTTAATTTCGCTGATACGAGCTTTGATATCTTCTTTTTTACCTTTTCCGTTTACAATTGTTGTATTGTCTTTATCAACTGTAATTCTTTCTGCACGGCCTAAATAAGTGAGGTCGGCATTTTCAAGTTTATAACCCTGTTCTTCGCTGATCACGGTGCCACCTGTTAATACTGCAATATCCTGCAACATTTCTTTTCTTCTGTCGCCGAAGCCCGGCGCTTTTACTGCACACACTTTAATTGTACCGCGGATTTTATTTACAACCAATGTTGCCAATGCTTCACCGTCAACATCTTCAGCAATAATTAATAATTGAGAACCTTGTTGTGCAACTTTTTCCAGAATCGGAAGAAGGTCTTTCATTGCACTGATCTTTTTGTCGTAGATCAAAATATACGGACGATCCATATCCGCTTCCATTTCATCTGCATTGGTAATAAAATAAGCAGATAAATATCCGCGGTCGAATTGCATACCTTCCACAACATCGCTGTACGTTTCAGTACCTTTTGCTTCTTCAACCGTGATCACACCGTCTTTTGAAACTTTCGCCATTGCATCGGCAATTAATTTTCCAATCTCCGTATCATTGTTTGCAGAAATTGCAGCAACCTGTTCAATTTTTTTATTGTCGTTGCCAACGTTCTGCGACATTTTTTTCAATTCAGTTACGATCGCTTCAACTGCTTTATCGATACCGCGTTTTAAATCCATCGGATTTGCACCGGCGGCAACATTTTTTAATCCGGCTGCCATAATTGCCTGGGCAAGAACAGTTGCAGTTGTTGTTCCGTCGCCGGCAACATCACTTGTTTTACTGGCAACTTCTTTCACCATCTGTGCACCCATATTTTCGATCGGGTCTTCCAGTTCAATTTCTTTTGCAACCGTTACACCATCTTTGGTAACATTCGGTGCGCCATATTTTTTTTCAATTACCACATTCCGGCCTTTTGGTCCGAGTGTAACTTTTACTGCGTTCGCCAACGCATCAACACCCGCTTTTAATTTCTCACGGGCTTCTGTGTCAAATTTTATAATCTTAGCCATAGTTATTTTGTTGTTAGGTTAGTTTGTTGATTTTGTTCTGAGTTTTGAGTTCTGGGTTCTGAGTTCAGGGTTCAGGGTTCTGAGTTCTGAGTTCTGAGTTCTGAGTTCTTGGTTGCTGCGCCATCTACTTTCGCGTTAGCCGACTGCCGACTGTGAACTGTCAACTGAGGACTGACTTACAATATTGCAAAAATGTCAGATTCACGCATGATGAGGTATTCCTGTCCATCGATATTGATCTCAGTACCTGAGTATTTTCCATAGAGAACTGAATCACCCACTTTTACCGTAACGGGTTCATCTTTCTTGCCCGGACCTGCTGCTACGATCGTTCCTTTTTGGGGTTTTTCTTTTGCAGTATCAGGAATAATGATTCCACCTTTGGTTTTTGTTTCAGCTGCAGCCGGTTGTACCACAACTCTGTCTGCAAGCGGCTTAATACTCAATTTTGATTTTGCCATATAGCTCGTATGTTTTTAGATTTTTGAAATGAATGAATTTAGAATAAGATTCTATCGCCGCCTTGTCAGAAATTGTGCCCCGACGGTTTAAATGAATAAGAGGCGCAAAGTTCGGGACAAAATTTCAGTTTACTTGCAAATCTTTCATATTAACTGACAAGTTAGGAAAATCTAATAGCCAAAACGTGCAAGCGAAGTAAATTTGCCTTATCATGACTGAGGTATATATCCAATCGGTGAAACGTTTGTTTCACTACTATAAAGGCCTTGCAGATAAGGCATGTGAACAGATCGGTGATAGTGCTTTTCACAAACAGGCCGATGAAGAAAGTAACAGTATCGCAATCATTATGCAGCATATAGCTGGAAATATGTTAAGCCGGTGGACTGACTTTTACACAACCGACGGCGAAAAAGAATGGCGCCATCGTGACAGTGAATTCGAAGACAGTAAACTTTCCAGAACTGAATTATTGGAATTTTGGGAAAAGGGTTGGGCTTGTTGTTTTTCCATCATCGATCAATTGCGTGTTGAAGATTTGGACAAAACAATTTATATACGAGGTGAAGCACATACGGTTATTGATGCAGTGAACCGACAACTGGCACATTATCCCTATCATGTGGGCCAGATTGTTTATCTATGCAGAATGTACCGGAAAGATAGCTGGAAGAGCTTGTCGATCCCGAGAAACAAATCAGAGGAGTTTAATAAACAGGCCGGAAATTTTTTAAAAGATAAAAAATAATATCAGCTGCTGCATATTTTTTCATGCGTATTTAAATTAAACAGATGACATCAACCATCATTGTAATTTTTATTCTCGGTTATCTTGCCATTGCGCTAGAGCATGTAATTAAAATCAATAAAGCAGCTACTGCTTTAATAACTGGTGTTTTATGCTGGACAGTTTATATTCTGTTTGCTCCTGATCCGCATTTTGTAAGTGAAGCACTCACACATCATCTTGGTGAATTATCCGGGATATTATTTTTTCTTTTAGGTGCAATGACAATTGTGGAGCTTATCGATGCGCATAACGGATTTGATTTAATTACTGAGCGCATTCATCAGACCGATAAAAGAAAACTTTTATGGATCATTGCATTCATCACATTTTTTCTTTCAGCAATTTTAGACAACCTGACAACCACGATTGTCATGATTTCACTTTTGAGAAAATTGATAGAGGATAAAAATGACAAATTATTTTTTGCGGGAATAATTGTGATTGCGGCGAATGCCGGCGGCGCATGGTCACCAATCGGAGATGTAACTACCACAATGCTTTGGATCGGCGGACAGATCACGGCATTGAATATTATTTTAAAACTGATTGTGCCGAGCATGATTTGTTTGCTTGCACCATTGATTTATCTTTCATTCAGGTTAAAAGGAAAAATTCAGCAGCCTGCCGAAAATAAAATAAAAGAAAAAAAAACACTTTCCGAACGACAACAACTGATCGTATTTTCTTCGGGTGTACTTGTTTTGATCCTCGTTCCTGTTTTTAAAACCATTACACATTTACCACCATTTATGGGAATTCTGATCGGGCTCGGAATTTTATGGGTGATCACTGAAATAATTCATGGCGATAAAGATGAAGCAGATAAACACCCGCTTTCCGTAGTGTATGCATTGCGTAAAATTGATACCCCCAGTATATTATTTTTCCTCGGCATATTGATCAGTATTGCCGCGATGCAATCCACTGAAATACTTTCTCATCTCTCTGCATGGCTCACAACAACTCTGAAAAACGATAACATGATTGCAATGACATTCGGGCTTGTTTCATCCATTATTGATAATGTGCCGTTGGTCGCAGCAACACAAGGTATGTTTGATATGCAACAATATCCCACCGATCATTATTTCTGGGAATTTCTTGCGTATACAACCGGAACAGGCGGCAGTGCGCTAATTATCGGATCTGCAGCCGGCGTTGCAGCGATGGGTATGGAAAAGATTTCTTTTTTCTGGTACTTGAAAAAAATCAGTTTGCTTGCTTTGCTCGGATATTTTGCAGGAGCATTTACTTATATCCTGCAGCATCAGATATTGGGTTTATGAAAAACCGGTGGGATTGATTTCAGTTTTTATTTTCCGGAATCGTATCAACGGAATTTGATTCTGTTGAATTTTTATTTTCCATCCGTTGCTTTAATTTCCTGTATTCTTTGTCAACGGATGTATCATCATCGTGGTATGCATTCCAATAATGTAAAACCAATCCGATTCCCCAACCACATAAAGGATATAAAAACCAGAAGGAAGTTGCTGTTCTTGGTTTTTCGGTATCGCGGCTCAGATACCAGATTACGATCAAGGCAATATTCACTAAAATATAAACCATTAAATGTCGGCGGAATGAAACACGCTTTTGTGCGATCTTCCAAAGTTTATCTTCGTATGGCTGGGTCATGGTGTGAAGTTAGAAGTTAGAAGTATGAAGGTAGAAAAGTTTAAAGGGTTTTAAGAGTTTTGGGTTCTGAGTTCAGAGTTCAGAGTTCTGGGTTCTGAGTTCTGGGTTCTGTGTTCAGTGCCCGCCTGCCTCCTGCACCCCGATAGCTATCGGGGCTGTGCGTCGGCCGGCAGGTTGATGCGCCAGCTATTTTTGCGTCAGCCGACTGTCGACTGTGGACTGTGGACTGCGGACTGCGGACTGTGTACCGAAGACAGAAGACCTTCCAAACACCTCATTCTAATAATCGTATTTCTTCCCCCATCTTTCCTTTAAAAATTTTCTGATTTCATTTTCTCTTTGATTATCGCCCGGTTCAAAAAATTTTCTGCCTTTAATTGCTTCCGGCATGAATTCCATTTGGATAAAATTATTTTCGAAATCATGCGCATACTGATAATCCTTACCGTAATTTAATTCCTTCATCAATTTCGTTGGAGCATTTCTGATTGCGAGCGGTACAGGCAGATCACCTGTTTCTCTTACAACCTGCATCGCATTCTGCAAAGCAATATAGGATGCATTGCTTTTCGGAGATGTGGCGAGATAAACGACCGTTTGCGCAAGAGTTAATCTGCATTCGGGATAACCCAGCATCGTTACTGCCTGAAAACAACTTGTTGCCAGTAATAATGCATTCGGGTTTGCATTGCCGATATCTTCACTTGCTAAGATCAGCATTCTGCGTGCAATGAATTTCGGATCTTCCCCTGCTTCCACCATTCTTGCCAGATAATAAAGTGAAGCATTCGGATCAGATCCACGCATGCTTTTTATAAATGCAGAAATAATATCATAATGCAGTTCACCATCTTTATCGTATTGTGCAATTTTTTTCTGTGCGAGTTGAATGACAAGGCCATCAGTGATCTCAATCGGATCATTTGAAATTGATTCATTAATTAATTCAAGCAGATTTAATAATTTTCTTGCATCTCCACCGCTCAATCTCAACAAAGCATCATTTTCTTTTATAATTATTTTTCTCCTGCTTAAAATTTCATCTTCGGCAATTGCACGCTGAATTAATTGGAGGAGATCTTCTTTTGTAAATTCTTTTAACACATAAACCTGGCACCGCGACAATAACGCATTAATTACTTCGAAGGAAGGATTTTCGGTTGTTGCACCGATCAAAATAATTAATCCTTTTTCAACGGCACCTAATAAAGAATCTTGTTGCGCTTTATTGAAACGATGAATCTCATCAATAAACAAAACAATTTTTCCGGAAGCTTTTGCTTTCTGAATAATTTCCTTCACATCTTTCACACCTGCTGATACGGCACTCAACGAAAAAAAAGGCAAATCAGCGGCATTTGCAATAATATTTGCAAGCGTGGTTTTTCCTACTCCCGGTGGTCCCCAGAAAATCATTGAAACCAATCTCCCGCTTTCAATCATTTTTCTGATCACTTGCCCCTCGCCCACTAAATGTTGCTGACCGATAAACTCATTTAAGTTTTTTGGGCGCAGGCGTTCGGCTAGCGGAATAGAAGTGAAAAGCATAGGTCAAAATTAAATAAAAGGGAACACCGATGACACGGATTTAACGGATAAAACTGATTGCAATTCTCCGTCGCACATGAATTTACTTCGGGTAGTAATCATCCCACCTTCCCTACAAACAAATCCGGATGTTCAATTCTTTTTATAATTCCCTGTTCGATATCGGGTAAGCTTTCAAATAAATCGAGGCAGGTATCAATTACAAAATAGGTTTCCTGGAATTTATCGATGATATACGGTGTGTCGAGAATTTTTTCAACATTATAATCAACCCGTTTGGAAGGTATTCCGGATTTCACACAATAAACGCTTTCACCCGTTGATGATAAAATACCGGAACCATAAATGCGCAATAAACCATTGTCCCGGATCAAACCGAATTCAACCGTGAACCAGTAAATTCTTGAAATCAATTCAACTGCAATCGGATTATCGATATAACTCAAAGCAATTTTACTTAATCCGTATAAATAAGCACAATAAGTTTTATTGGTGAGCAACGGTAAATGTCCGAATACATCATGAAACATATCGGGTTCTTCGAGATAATCGAGTTGTTCCATTTTCCGCAGCCATGTACTTGCGGGGAATTTTCTGTTTTTTAATAATTCAAAGAATTCTTTGTTTTCGATCAGTCCTTCAACAACAACAGCATTCCATCCTGTTAATGTTTCGAGGCGGATATTAAATTCATCAAATTTCGGAATACGGTCGGCCGTAAAATGGATCGCCTCGATCCCCTGCATAAAAACTTCAGCGGCCCGATCTTTCAACAATGCCATTTGCCGGTCGAATAATATCTCCCAGACTTTCGCATCTTCAGGTGTATATGCTCCATAATCCTGTATTAATTTTTTTTCCTGGGCTTCCTTTATTATTTCCGGATTCATAATTCAAATTTATCTTAAAACGTATTTTACATCAATCCTATTTCTTCACATGCTGTGTATTACCTGATGATAATTTCTTTTACGGCATATTGCCCCAGTTCATCATTCAGCCGTTTTTGAATGGATTCTTTCTGGAACATCAGATCCTGTTTTAAAGGCGCTGAATTCAAAACAATTGTGAGCACACCATCACGCAACCAGATATTTGTTGTGTAATGCGATATTGTTTTTCCCATTACTTCTTCCCATTTTTCCCTGATCTGCACTTCCTGCACTTTCCCTTCCAGCCTGAATGTTTTCATAAAACCGCTAATTGCATCCTTCAGGCTCATTTGATTATCACGCTTCCTCTCCATTTTCTAAAATTAGTCAAATTGTTTGTTATCAATTGTCAGTTGATCGTAATCAATATATGCTTCTTCAAAAAACCCTCTCGAACGTTCTTCATCAGCGTCCGTGATAAATATCTGTCCGAAATCACTCCCTGTCAGCATATTAAATAAAACATGCAAACGGTTTTTATCCAGCTTCTCAAAAATATCATCCAGTAATAAAACAGGTTGTTTGCCGGTTGCGTTCCTGATCATTTCAAATTGAGCAAGTTTTAAGGCAATCAAAAAAGATTTGATCTGTCCCTGCGAACCTGTTTCCTTCAATAAAAACCCGTCGAGAGAAAAAACAAGGTCATCTTTATGTATCCCAAAACTAGTGCGCTGTGCTTCGAGGTCAACTTTAACATTATGCAAAAGCAAATGGAGCAGGTCGGTATGCTGCAATTGCGATTCATATACGATTTCAGGTGATTCCTTTTGACCGCTGATCGCAACATAGTGTTTCTTAAAAATTTCAGCAAAACGCAATATATAATTTTTCCTGATGGCATGTATCTCATTGCCAGCCGTGGCAAGCTGATGATTTAAAACTCCCAGCAGCGCATCATCCATTCTCTTCTCCTCATAAAACCGCTTTAAAGCTGCGTTGCGCTGTTGCAGCACCTTATTGTAAATGATGAGCTGGCGCAGATAATGATGATCGTGCTGAGAAAGTGCCGCATCCAAAAATCTCCGTCGTTCCTCACTGCCATCGTTGATGATGCCGATATCATCCGGTGCTACCATCACAACCGGAATCCTGCCGATATGATCGCTCAGCCTGTCGTAAGGTGTATTGTTGATGAAGAACTCCTTTTTATTGTTTTGGAATTTACATGTGATGGTAAAGTTCTCGTCATTTGTAAAATCTCCATCCAGCCTGAAAAAGTTTTCTCCATGCAGAGGCGATAAATTATCGGACCTCGTAAAATAGCTCCTGCATAAACAGAGGTAGTAAATGGCGTCGATCAGGTTGGTTTTGCCCGATCCATTGGGCCCGTTGATCAGAATAAATTTTGCTTTAAACTGAAATGCTGCCTGCCGGTAATTTTTGAAGTTGAGGAGTTTTAAAGATGTGAGAAACACGTCGGTTTAAATTCTGTATCTGTTTACTTAACTTTGCGCCTCGTCGCTAAAAAGCGAAATATTAATGATGCTGGCAGAAGCAACACTCGATCGCTCAAAAATAACAAAAGAAACCTACCTCGACTGGTATACGCTGATGTACCGTATGCGTCGCTTTGAAGAGAAGGCCGGGCAGCTTTACGGGATGCAGAAGATCCGCGGATTTTGTCATTTATATATCGGCCAGGAAGCAGTAGCTGCCGGCACAATTTCCGCAATCCGCCAGGAAGACCCGATCATTACGGCCTACCGCGATCATGGCCTTGCCATTGCAAAAGGAATTTCATGCGATGCTGCCATGGCAGAATTATTCGGTAAAGTAACCGGTTCAACGCAGGGAAAAGGCGGTTCGATGCATTTCTTCTCCAAACAACATTATTTTTTTGGCGGGCACGGTATCGTAGGTGCTCAAATTCCGATGGGTGCCGGAATTGCATTTGCCGAACAATTTAAAGGCACCGGCAATGTGTGTTTATGTTATTTCGGAGACGGAGCAGTTCGTCAGGGTTCGGTGCATGAAACTTTTAATATGGCCATGCTCTGGAAATTACCGGTTGTTTTTATTTGTGAGAACAACGGCTATGCAATGGGAACTTCACTTGAAAGGTCGACGAATCAGCTCGATATGTATAAAATCGGTTATGCCTACGATATGCCTTCTTATCCCGTGGATGGAATGCAGCCCGAAACAGTGCATAATGCGATTTACGAAGCAGTTGAAAAAGCAAGGAATGGAGAAGGTCCCACATTTTTAGAAATCAGAACTTACCGTTACCGCGGCCATAGCATGAGTGATCCCGCAAAATACAGAACAAAAGAGGAAGTTGAGGAATATAAAATGCGTGATCCGCTTGAAACAACAGTGCAAAAAATACTTGAAAAAAAATACGCAACACAAAAAGAGATCGACGATATCAATGAAAAGATAGAAGCCGAGATCGATGCTTGTGTAAAATTTGCAGAAGAATCACCATTGCCTGCCGATGATGCAATTTATGAAGACATTTATTTACAGCAGGACTATCCATTTTTAAAAGACTAATCAAAATTCAATATGTCAGAAATTAAAAAAACAACTACTGAAGAGCCGGTAAAAAAAGACACCTACGTGCAGGTTGAGAATTTTTTCTTAAAAAACCGCAACGTGATCATTGGTGCTCTGGTTGTAATTATTGTTGCGATCGGTGGTTATTTCGGTTATAAAAAATTATATCTCGAGCCCCGCATTCTTACCGCACAAAACAGTATCGCACCTGCGCAAAAATATTTCAGTATCGACTCGGTTGATCTTGCATTGAATGGCGATGGAACACATATGGGTTTCCTGAGCATTATTGATAAATACGGCAATACGCCGACAGGTAATCTTGCAAATTATTATGCGGGTGTGATTTATCTGAAGAAAAAAGATTTTGACAACGCAATTAAATGCCTTGAAAAATATAAACCCGCAACAGATGAAGTTGCCGGTAAAACACATGAATTACTCGGGCATGCTTATGCTGAAAAACAGGATTTTAAAAAGGCGATATCAGAATATAAACTTGCAGGAGAAAAAGCAAAAAACAATATTCAAAGTCCGTTTTATTATAAACTTGCCGGCGATCTCCTGTCTGAACAAAATGACATGAAAGGCGCACTGGAAATGTATAAAAAAATCAAAAAGGAATATCCGCTTTCGTCTGAAGGACAAAATATTGATGTGGATATTGCATACGCCGAAACCAAACTCGGTGCAACAAAATAATGGCGTCACGTCATCAGCATCTCTCCGTTTATCGTGAAGAATCCGTTCCGTCGGGCGAGCCGTTTCGCATCGGCATTGTGATCTCCGAATGGAATAAAGAAATTACCGAATCACTATACAACGGTTGCGTTAAAACACTTACAAAACACAAAACGGCAAAAGAAAATATCGTTAGCGTTTATGTGCCCGGCAGTTTTGAATTACCGCAGGCTGCTGAATTATTATTGGAATCGCAGGAATTCGATGCGGTGATTTGTCTGGGTTGTATCATTAAAGGCGAAACCAAACACGATGAATATATTGCATCTGCTGTGTCGCATGGAATTATGATGCTCAGTCTGGATTATTCCACCCCGGTAATTTTCGGTGTGCTTACAACTGAAAATATGGAACAGGCAATTGACCGTGCAGGTGGCTCACTTGGTAATAAAGGTGATGAAGCGGCGGTGACTGCGTTAAAGATGGCGTCGTTGAGAGCAAAGCTTATTTAAAAGTCCACAGTCTTCAGTTGGCAGTCGGCAGTCTTCACGCATCTTATCTTTGTTCATATTCTACCAGGTTGTTATGATTATTTCTACACTAAAAAAAATATTCTGGAATTTATTTACGGCGATTGATGCTCGATTAAAATTCCCTGCATTAAAAAAAGGTGAGATTGGTATTCAGGCAGGATTTGATATGAGTGCGCCGGTTACTTCCGATTTATTTTTAATGCAGAAAAAAACTCGGAATCAAAGTTTGATCATCGGTATTGATCCTGATCCGGAAAATCATCGCATCGCAAATGAAATTATACATCGCAAAAAAATAAATATTCAGCTTGTTCAAAAAGCATTGTACTCCACAACCGGTGAAACGATATTTTATTTTGGCGAAAAAGCAAGCTGGAATCAGCTGGGAAATATCGGCATTGACATGACCGTAACATTAAATAAAGCTGATACGCAGGTGGAATTGACAACACTTGATAATATTGTTTCCGACCTGAAAATAAAAATTGAAAAAATCGGGCATATCAATTTAACTATTAATGGCGCCGAGTATGCCACATTAAAAGGTATGCATAATATATTATCTCAATCAAAAAATATCGCACTCACAATTATAGCAGGGAGATATGATGCATCGGGTACTATTGACGGGCGGCCGGACCATGAATTAATTATCGAATTATTACATCAATACGGATTTAAATATAAATTCCGCCGCATCAATCAATTCTTTTGGTGGGGATTTGTTGTAAATGTTTTAATCAGGCATAAATGGATATACAATAAAAAGAATTACGGAGTGATCATGGCCGTGAAAGGCAATAAGAGGATTGCTTGGTATCAATCTTTTTCATAAATTAGAATGTTGATTGCGAACACATTTTGTGAAAATTACAGCAAACTTAGATATCTTTAGAAAGGAGTATTTGGAAGCAAATACATGGGCGCAAAGAAAAGACGGTGTTCCGTTGTACCTTCTTGATAATCTGTCAAACGAAGAACTTAAAATAGCAGAAGTTGAACTTATTAAAGCTGCGAGCCTGGGTGACAGCTGGCCCATCGTTGGACTTGGTCATATCAAATCGAAAGAATCAATTTCGACCTTAATTAATTTACTGGGAAAAAGTGATGGAGCCATGAAGGTGACAATTGCTCATTCTATTTTTCAAATAACGCATGACTTTAAAATGAAGGAGATTGTTCTTGAAACAATGCCAACAATAACCAATGAATTTGCGCTGATTGACTTGTTATATTATTTACCGGATTTTAAAGACGAGCGAATTACAGAACTATTTCATACTTATCGCAATCATAAAGATTATTTAGTTGCTTATAATGCTACTCGCTCACTTGGTCTCCCGACTGAAACAGTTGTTAATAAATTCCAAGCTGTTCAGAATGCACAAAAACAAAATATAGTTAGATCCATTTTACCAAAAACCATAAGAACTTTCTGGCAGAAACTTTTCGGAACTAAGTAAAACGAAAGCTTGGCCTATAATTTATTGAAAGCCTTTAATTCTGCAGATCAAAAGCGAAATATGATGTGCGAAGCATCTTTCGCAACTGACATGAACACGTGAACACCTGAACACCCGGGCCTGCCGGCCGACGCCAGGCGCATGTGCTGCAGGCAGGCGGGCACGTTAACACTTTCCACTTATATTTGTAAACAATATGCAAATCCATTCAATCGATACAGGCTATTTCAAACTTGATGGAGGCGCCATGTTTGGCGTGGTCCCGAAAAAAATATGGAACAAACTTGTGCCGGCGGATGAAAATAATTTGTGCACCTGGAGCATGCGCTGTTTACTGGTGATAGCAGAAGGGAAAGTGATACTGATCGATTGCGGCATGGGTAACAAGCAGGATGCAAAATTTTTCAGTCATTATGAACCGCATGGAGAAAACACGCTGCTGTCGTCACTGAAAGCGAAAAATATTCTGCCTGAAGATATTACGGATGTTTTTCTCACACATTTACATTTCGATCATTGTGGTGGTGCAGTGAAATTGGATGAAAAAGGGAAACTTGTTCCAACATTCCCGAATGCACGGTACTGGAGCAATGAAAGACAATGGGCATGGGCAACAAATCCCAACTCCCGCGAAAAAGCATCCTTCCTGAAAGAAAATTTCATTCCATTGCAGCAGCATGGTGTTGTGCGCTTTCTAAATGAAGATGAAGATCTGTTTCGCGGTTTTTCTACGATTTGGGTATATGGCCATACGGAAGCCATGATGTTGCCTGTTATTAAATACCAGGGCAAAACAATTGTTTATATGGCTGATCTGATGCCGTCTTATGCGCATATTCCGCTTGCCTATGTGATGGGATATGATGTGCGGCCGCTGATCACACTGAAAGAAAAAGAAGTATTCCTCAATGAAGCGCTTAAAAAAGATTATATACTCTTCTTTGAACACGATGCAGTGAACGAATGCTGTACATTGCAGGAAACCGAAAAAGGGATACGCCCAAAACAACTAATGAGGCTGGATGAAATTTATACCGGCGCATTATTCTGAAAATCTTTTACAAAAGACCTGTTTGAATTATCTTTGCCGGCCTTAAAGGCGTGGTAGCTCAGTTGGTTAGAGCGCAGCACTCATAATGCTGAGGTCGGGAGTTCGAGCCTCCCCCCCGCTACAAAGCAATTAGGCGTGGTATCCGCCGAAAAGGCGGAGCAGCACTCATAATGCTGAGGTCGGGAGTTCGAGCCTCCCCCCCGCTACAAAGCAATTAGGCGTGGTATCCGCCGAAAAGGCGGAGCAACACTCATAATGCTGAGGTCGGGAAGTTGAACCGAGACTGCCGTTCCAATTTTAACATTTTAACCCCTTACTTATGTTTTTTGTTTATGTAATTTACTCCCCTTCTTCCGATAAGATTTATATCGGCTATTCTTCTGATTTAGAAAGAAGATTATTTGAGCACAACCATGCAATCAAAGGTTATACTTTAAAATTCAGGCCATGGGTTATTCTATTTTCGGAAAAATATCCTGATAAAAAATCTGCCATGGCAAGAGAAAAACAATTAAAGTCAGGGCATGGAAGAGAATATATCAGGAAGTTTATTGCGACTCAATTCCCAAAATAAATTTATTCTTGAATTTAAATTGCGTGGTATCCGCCGATAGGCGGAGCAGCACTCATAAATGCTGAGGTCGGCATTCCAGCGTCTCATCCACCCCTGCAAAATCCCTCAAAATTGATTAACCTATTTTTTTAACTTGTAATTTTACTTCACAGGTATTACCGATTATAAAATGTCCTTACTTAAAAATAAAATCAAAGATTTTCTTTTAATTGAAAAACCTGACACTGAAATCAACAGATCGCTCATCCTGGGAGAAATATTTTATTTTATAAATCAGATCCCAGACATACATATAGACGAAACACTGAGTAAACTGGAGTTCAAACATCAAGATTTAGATATTCGGCTTATTTCAAAAGAGAATTTAAATTGTAATATTTATTTTGGGATTTCAGACACACGCACTGTTGATATTCAAATTGGAAAAGGAGGTGAGTATTTATATAATCAGGAAATGAAGGATTGGAGTGATATTACAAAGCTGAGGAATACATTAAATGATTTATTTTTTAACGAAATTAGTGAGTCTTTAATTAGAAAAAATAATAAGGTGGTAAAAGCCACATACATCGTTCCTTACAACTTATATGATCAAATGAATTATTATAAATTTTCAATTCAGTTTAAATTCATATTTTTCGTAAGGAAGCGAGACATAACAGAAACAAAATATCGTCCTTGGATACCATCGATTGCAAATATTCCTTAAGCTATACATTTCGTAATATCTGGTCCCAAAAAAACGTTTATAGTGAAGCTGAAATTTGATTCAATACCAAAGAATAGATATTTTCAATTTTATGTAATTTCAACCTAAATTTTAAATAAATGGATTTACTAATATATGTGTTAGTTGGAATAATCATAGGTGCCGTGATCGCCTGGCTTTACGCAAAATCAAGTTTTGGGAAAAACCTCGTCGACCGGAAAACGTATGATGAACTGAATGCAAATTATATCAGCCTGAAAACTTCTCATGAAATTTTCCAAAAGGATATTATTGATTATCAAAATGAACTATCCACTTTAAAAAATGATATTTCTTCCAGACAAGCTGAATTAAATAAATCAGAAATACAGATCGCTGAATTAAAAAATACAAATCTTAACCTCATTGAAAAAGAAGAAACGTTACGCAAAGAAATAGAGAATCTGGGTGAGAAATTCACAAACCAGTTTAAAGTACTGGCGAATGAAATTCTGGATGATAAAAGCAAAAAATTCACAGAACAAAATCAGACAAATCTCAAGCAATTATTAGAACCGCTAGGCCTTGATATTAAAAACTTTAAACAGAAAGTGGAAGAAGTGTATGTGAACGAAAGCAAGGAAAGATTTTCGCTGAAAAATGAGATCGGGAAATTATACGATCTCAATCAGAAATTAAGCGACGATGCAAAAAATCTCACCAAAGCATTAAAAGGTGATACGAAAACACAGGGCGACTGGGGTGAGATGATACTGGAAAGTATTTTGGAAAAATCGGGGCTCACAAATGGCCGCGAATATTTTAAACAGGAAACATTCAGAGATGCGGACGGCAATCTGATGAAACCGGATTTTGTTGTGGGTCTACCCGACAACCGCAAAATAATCATCGATTCAAAAGTTTCCCTCACCGCTTATGAAAAATTTACTGCTGCGGAAGACCCGGACGATCAAAAAAGATATTTAAAACAACATGTTGATTCTGTTTATTCGCATATTGATCTATTGAGCAGAAAAAATTATGAAACCCTGATCGGGACCGGTTCACTCGATTTTGTTTTAATGTTTGTGCCGATCGAATCTGCGAATTATGCCGCAAATTATAACGCACCCGACCTCTGGCAATATGCTTACAATAAAGGAATCGTAATTGTGAGCCCTTCCAGTTTATTATCTGCTGTGCGTTTGATCGCCGATCTGTGGAAACGGGATAAACAAAGTAAACATGCAATTGAAATTGCTGATCGCAGCGGCTTGCTCTATGATAAATTCGCAAGCTTTATTGAAAGTTTGCGTGAGGTCGGCATCCATATCGGCCGTTCCAATAAAAGTTATCAGGACGCCGTCAATCAACTTACAGAAGGAAGGGGAAATATTATTTCTCAATTCGAAAAAATGAAAGAGCTGGGTGCAAAAGCAAAAAAGGAATTGCCTGAAACACTCATATCCAAATCAACGGAAGATCAGCCTGAAATTTGATTCGAATACACAGCATCATTTTATTGCAAGCGGCAGATTAACTGCTGAAATATTTTATCTCGTCCTCCAGATCAAGCGCATTGTATTTTTCCTGCAGTGCTTTGGTTTTCAGCAGCATTTGCTGCTTAAATAATTTAGTTTCCTCCGAATCGGGAAAAAACAGCTTGTGCTTTTTTGCAGATTGAATTTCACGAATTGTTTCCATAACCGGGTATGCAGCAGCATCCATACACGCAATACTGAATTTATCAAAAATATAATCTACAGCCGTTTCATTCGGATGGATGAGGTCCTGTTTATAAAAACGATAATCTCTTAAATCGTCGAGCATTAATTCATACGATGGAAAATAATATGTTTGCGGAAATTCGAGCAATGATTGTATTGCGAGATATAAGGTTGATTTACTGATTTGATTTTCAATCATCCCGTCTCTGATATGCCTTACAGGACTGAGTGTAAACAGAATTTGAAGTTGGGGATATAATTTAAAAAGTGCGTTGCGTAAATTGCTCCAGACGGTTACAATTTCAGAAACAGTTAGTCTGGATTTTTTAAATTTCCCTGCAGGAACTTTATGATTGTTTGCAACTATTTTCCCTTGTTCCGAAATGTAAACGATGGATGTTCCGAATGTAACAACAAGATGTGTTGCATCGGATAAAAATGTTTTACCGTTATGAATTGCAGAATTAATTTTATCTATTGCAATTTGTTTATCGGGGTCTGCCAGCCGGCTGTGAAAATCGAAATGCCGGAATAAACCGGTTGAATGAAATACTTCCTCCGGATTAAACTGCAGGTTGCCGCAATAATAATTCAATTCATTTGCAAGAGAAACCGGGTTATAAATAATACCCGATGGATTTAACAACGTATGAAATTTTAAATCCATCAGCCTGCCTCCTATTTCTTCCGAAAAGCAGGAACCGATGCATATTATTTTTGACCCGTATTTTAATTTGTCCTGAAGTGGAACGATTGGAAATTCTGTTCTGAATTGCATTGGTATGCAAATTAAATCAGAATCGGCAAAGGAAGAAAATCAGAAAGAAAAGATTTCAGGCAACAACAGGTTTTTTACTCCATTCATGAAACAGTTCGGAAATGATTGCATCGCTTAATCCCTGTTTCGGCACAAATATTTTATCCGTAGACGTCCATTTCATCACATGAATATATATACGCAGTGCCGGCACGATCACATCTGCACGATCGGGTTTGAGTCCCAGGTTCCGTACACGTTCACCCATACTCAGGCCATCAATATACACCATGATGCGTTTCAAAGTGGAAAGATTTAAAAAGCTTTTTCCTGTTTTTCCATAATTCTTCATCACGTGGTTGATATTCCCGCCAACACCAAGCACATTCAATTCAAAATTTTGCGGTTTATATTTTTTGATCCATGTCATCATTTCCTTCCATTCATTTTCATTTACCTGATCGTTGAGCAATCGCAATGTTCCGATCGGAAATGACCTGTTTTGAATCAACTGATTGTTTCCAAAAAATGCAAGTTCGGTACTTCCTCCGCCTACATCAATATAGAGGAAATAATCTTTCGGGTTCAATCCGTATTGTTCAAGAGGTAATTCAAGAATTGTTTTTCCTTCTTTATCACCGCTGATGATTTGAATGTGCATGCCGGTTTCCATTTTCACCCGATCCACAATTTCAAAACTGTTTTCAGCTTCACGCATTGCAGATGTTGCACAAACTTTATATGCAGTCACCTTATGTATATCAATCAGGTGTTTCATGGCGATCATTGCTTTCACCACCAGATCTATTTTTTCCTGTGAAAATTTTTTGTCCGTAAAAGCTTCCTCCCCCAAACGCACAGGTACACGAATGAGGCTGTCTTTATGAAAGACCGGCCCGGCAGGTGTTTCAAAAACATTCTCAATTAATAATCTGATCGCATTACTTCCGATATCTATAGCTGCAAATTTCACTTCTTATTTTTTTATAGTTTCCGTCTGAACAATATTATTCTCAAAATACTTTTTGAAATACTCATAAAGTGCAAGCTGGCTCTGAACTGTTTCCTTTGTTTTATTCCGCACGATATATTCATTTAAATGCCCGAATAATAATGTTCTTGCTTTCACATTATCTTTCCATTGCAATTCAAATATTTCTTTCAATTGTGCTCTGATTTCCTTATGAAGGATATTCACCAGCACCTCCACTCTGAAATCCATATTGCGTTCCATCATGTCAGCTGAACCGATATATATTTCTTCCTTTCCGTTATTGTGAAACCAATAGATCCGCGGGTGTTCGAGATAGCGGTCGAGGATACTTACCGCCTGAATATTTTCACTTAATCCCGCCACACCCGGCACAAGCGAGCATGTTGCCCGCACGATAAGCCTGATCTTTACACCCGCATTACTTGCGTCATATAATTTTTTTATGATCTCCTTATCCACCAGGTTATTTACTTTCATTGAAATAAATGCAGGCTTGCCCTCCTTCGCATTTTTTATTTCGCGGGAGATCAGTTCTTTCATGCGTTTGCGTAAATTCACAGGTGCGATGAGCAGGTTTTTATATTTCCCTACATCAAATGTATTTTCAAAAAAAGAAAATATTTTCTTTACCTCTTTTGTAATAGCGGGATTGGATGTAAGTAAAAACAGATCCGTATATACTCTGGCTGTGTTCTCGTTAAAATTTCCTGTTCCCACAATTGCATAATGCACGTTTTTTCCTTCATGGTTATGTGTGATCAGGCATAATTTGGAATGCACTTTCAATGTATTTGCGCCGAATAAAACCGTTACACCTTCTTCCTGTAAACGATTCGCCCAGTAGATATTATTTTCTTCATCAAATCTTGCTTTTAATTCCATTACCACCACCACCTGTTTACCATTTCTTGCAGCGTTGATCAAACTCATCACAACATTTGAATGTTGCGCAACACGATATAAGGTCATATGAATTTGCGTAACATTCGGATTAATTGCGGCCTCTCTCAGTAAATCGATGATATGATGAAAACTCTGATACGGTAAATGCAGTAATATATCTTTTTGCCGCAACACGCTTGTGATACTCGAATTCGTACTTAATAAAGGATGATTCAGCGGGTGCTGGTCAGCAAAACGCAAATGCGGTTTTCCTAAATCAGGAAATTTCATAAAATCTTTAAAATTATGATAGCGTGCTCCGGGAATAATTGCATCATTTCTCTGCAACTTCATTTTCTTTGCAAAAAATTGCAGCATTTCTTCCGGCATTTCCGCATCATAAATAAAGCGTGTTGTTTCACCTTTTGTGCGGCGTTTCAAACTTTTTGCCACCAGCTCGAGTAAACTTTGTGAAAGATCCTGATCGAGTTCAAGTTCTGCATCGCGGGTGATCTTAATTGTATATGCCTCGATATGGTCGTAATTAAAAATATAATAGATCGAACTGAGATTATAACGGATAATATCATCGAGCAAAATGATGAATTTTTTATCCCCTTCACCAGGTAACAGGAAAAAACGTGTGATCGCTTCCGGTACTTCAATTAATGAATAACGTGTTGCCTGCGGTTTATCTTTTTTAGTAATACGCACCGCGAGATAAATGGATTTATCGTTGAGCAGAGGGATTTTTTTCTGATTATCGAGCATGATCGGAAACAAACCCTGGCGCACTGTTTCATTAAAATAATTTTTGATCAGGTCGCCCTGTTCCGTACTGATCTCCTTTTCATTTAAAATATGGATCTTTTCTTTTTTCAATTCTTCGACAATATGCAGATACGCATTGTCGAATCTGTTTTTGAGCACAAGCACCCGTTTTTGAATCTGATTTAAAATCTTGGCCGGATCCTCTTCTAATTTTTTGATCTGTGCTTTATTTACTTTGGCAAGGCGTCGCAGCGTAGCAACACGCACTCTGAAAAACTCATCCTGATTATTTGAAAAAATACCGAGAAACCGCACACGTTCATTCAAGGGCACATTTTTATCTTCCGCTTCCTGCAACACACGCTCGTTAAAAGACAACCAGCTGATATCGCGATGTATAAATTTGACTTTCAACGATTTTTTATTCTTTTTCCGTGGCATAGCTTAAATTCTCCCGAAGGCAAATTTAAGCGAAGCATAAAAATAAAAAGAGGATAAGGTGAATCCTGTGAAGAAATCATTAAGATATTATTAAATATCCAAATTGATAATGTTTGATGGTATATCAGCTCACCCTAACTGCGAATGCGTAATTTTGCAGCATGAGCGTTGACAAGTATGGCCTGCGTGGCGTTTCATCTCAAAAAGAAGAAGTACATCAGGCGATAGAAAAACTGGATAAGGGCTTGTTTCCAAAAGCATTTTGTAAAATCCTGCCTGATTTTGCAGGCGGAGACCCGCAGTTTTGCAATATCATGCATGCTGATACGGCGGGCACAAAAACTTCACTCGCCTATATTTACTGGAAGGAAACGGGAGATCTGGATGTCTGGAAAGGAATTGCGCAGGATGCCCTCGTTATGAATCTCGATGATATGGCATGCGTTGGTGCCGTTGATGATATCATCATTTCATCTACAATTGGCCGCAACAAATCACTTATACCCGGCGAAGTATTGAAATATGTGATCGAAGGAACGATGGATTTTATCGGGCGTATGCATGATTTTGGAATTTCGATTCACCATGCGGGAGGAGAAACTGCTGATGTAGGTGATATTGTCCGCACAATTGATGTCGGCATTACTGCATTTGCAAGATTAAAAAAAGCAGATCTGGTAATTAATAATATCAAACCCGGAAATGTGATTGTGGGCCTGGCAAGTTACGGGAAATCCAATTATGAAGACGCCTATAATGGCGGCATGGGAAGTAATGGATTAACATCTGCAAGACATGATGTATTTTCAAATATATATGCCGAAAAATATCCTGAAAGTTATAATCCTGCAATAGATAAAAATGTAATCTACACCGGGACAAAAAAAGTTACAGATCAGGCAGATGGGATAAATACGGATATCGGTAAATTGGTTTTATCTCCTACCAGAACCTATTTACCGGTTTTGAAAGCAATTCTTTCGCAATATAAAAATGAAATTGACGGAATCATTCATTGTTCGGGAGGCGGACTGACAAAAGTGCTGCATTTCGCAGATGATGTGCATATTGTAAAAAATAATTTATTTAATACGCCGCCGCTTTTCAAATTAATTCAGGAAGAAAGTAAAACGGACTGGAAGGAAATGTACCGTGTATTTAATATGGGCCAACGCCTGGAAATTTATACGGATGAAAAAACTGCGGAGGAAATAATTTCCATCTCCAAACAATTTGAAATTGATGCGCAGCTGATCGGTTATGTTGAGGCTTCAGATAAAAAGAAAGTAACGGTAAAAACTGAAATGGGGGCATTTGAATATGGCAGCTAATTGAAACTGAATCAATGAAACGAAGCAAAATTTTGTGGAAGTTTTTATTTCTTTTTTCAGGCATTGCATCGTCCTATTTATTTTTTAACTTTTATTATACATATTTTATTGACATTAATTTTCTTGGCATAAGTATTCAATTCACCCATCTCGTACCTGGCTTATTATTTACCATTGTTGCAGTTGCTTTCAGTTTATTTCAAATAACAATAAGGCCCATCATGGTTTTTTCTTTCGCCCTTTTTTCGTGGTTCATATATTGTTTTGGTTTTATGGTTACCTGGTCACTTGAATTTGCAGGATTAGCTATAGGTCCGGTGATTTCTGGTTTAGCCATGATTTCATTTTTTGAACTGTATAAAAGGTTTATCCTCGATATTGAAGTAAGAAAAAAGCTTTTGTTTATTTATGGTTTTATTGCTTTTAGTATTTTTTCAATCACCTTCATATTTTCAATATCCGACAACTATCATCGCATTTCCAAACATGTCGGGTCTGATGTCGAAATGATTTTTAATGGATTGATTTTTATTTTATGGTTTTGGCTTGCGGGATCAGAATTAGTAGACAGGACGCATGACAAACTAATTAAAAAGGAACAAACGATTTAATAAAAACGGCCCTGCAGCATTATGCTACAGGACCGTTTTACTTTTAATTCACCCTGTTATTTAGCTATCACTATATTTTTATTCATTTCTTTATTTCCAACCAACACTTTAACAGAATAAATACCACCCGGAATCTGATCATTTAATTCGACCTGTTCATTCAGATGGCCATTGATTACTTCACCGTTTTGTTCAAGAATTATTTTACCGGTAATATCATATACTTTAATTATTGCATCAACTGCATCAGTTCCGCTCACATTCAGATCAATTGTAAATATCTGATCTGTTGGATTCGGATAAATTGAGATCTGATCTGCAGAAACAATTGCTTCACCTTCTTTACAAGCAGTAACAACCAAGGTTGCACTTTGTCTGAAGCATCCTGTTGCTGTTGCAGTAACGATACAATAATAAGAACCCGGTAATGTTGCCGTATGCAGATATGCTGTTGCACCTGCAATTGGCGAACCTTCACGATACCATTGATAAGAGTATGCAACGTTTTGCGTTACTTTTAATTTAACTGTCGTGCATAAACTTGTTCCGAGCGGAGCAGAAATCGTTGCATTTGGTTTTGGATTTACGGTGAGATATGTTGCGGAAGAAATTGCAAAACATCCTTCTGCAGTTGTAACCTGCACCTGATAATATCCTTGTTTGGTAGCATCATATAACTGGTTTGTTGCACCAAGAATAATATTACCGTTTTTAAACCACTGATATGTATAACCTGCTCCTGCGTTTGCAGTCATAGTGAAGAAATCATCTTTACAAACCGATGCGGCTGGTGTTGGCGAAATAGATGCACTAACAACACCTTCGTCATATTCGGCATCGCAATCATTATCCAAACCATCGCAAATTTCCGGTGCACCAGGGTAAACCGTTGCATGTGTATCGTCGCAATCTGTATTATCTGTTGAATAACCTGCAGGTAATCCGTCGCATGCACTGATTGAACTTGCTGCATCACCGTAACCGTCATCATCTGTATCTGCATAATAGGTTTCGAATACAGTTCCTTCGTCAATTGTTCCGTCGCAATTATCATCTGCACCATTTCCGCAAATTTCATCTGCACCCGGGTTTGTTGTTGCTGCTTCATCATCACAATCATCCGGATTATCGGTATAACCTACCGGAGGGAAACATGCATTTGTTGATACTGCTGCATTTCCAAATCCATCTCCATCATTATCCGCATACCATGTAGATAAACCGATTACGCCAGGATCTGCATCATCACTTAATGCATCGCAGTCATCATCATAACCATTACAAACTTCAGTTGCAATCGGATTAACAGCTGCATCACCATCATTACAATCATCAAAATTTCCAACATATCCAACCGGTGCAATTCCATCACATACCGAAGTTGTATTTAATAGATCTCCAAAACCGTCACCATCCACATCAGCATAGAATGTAGAGAATGAACTTGATTCGGAAACGGTAAGATTATAATTTCCTTCGTCTGTTGAGAATCCTTCCACTACAATATAATATGTTTGACCGGCTACAAGTGTGATACTTGTGTATGTCGGGTCGGGAAGAGAAGATGAAAATCCGTAAGGACATCCAACAGGTTCGTCATCGTCATCATAGGCTATTTGTGTTCCGGTATTATCAAGCCAATGGATATATGAATCGAATGTGCTTGTCGGATCGCAAACGTCGATGAAAATTGTTCCGTTGCAAGTTGGTGTATAGGTATACCAGTTTTCAGGTGATGACTGTGCATTTAAACCCGCATAAGTGCTGGTATAGCAATTTGATGAAAGGTTATTTCCGGATGTTGAATATGGCAACGATGGAATTACAATTGCAGATCCCATTGTTGATCCCGGAGGTGAGGTATTGAATGTAACTGTGACCGGTGGAACGGTAACTGATGATAACCCGCTCGCAGTACATGTAATTACGCACTGATAAGTATTTGTTTCGCTTTCAGTTGCAACATAAGCAAGTGATGTTGCACCCGGAATATCAACATAACCACCACCATTGTCACGTTGCCACTGGTAGGTTACGCCACCGTCTGTTGAACTTCCTACCGCATTCAAAGTAAATGTTGTAAGGTTCGAACATACATTGGAAGCTGTTGATGTAGCTGCTGCTGCAGCTGGTGTTCCAGCGCAGTCTGCTACAGTTGTGAAACTCCATATTGTAGTACAACCAACTGCTGCGCCTGCATTACTTTTTGGAACAATCTGCCATTGATAAACAGTGCCTGATGCAAGTAAAGCCGGTGCATATGAAGTTGTTGCAACATTGGCAACGAACGATGGTGTTGGTGTGCCGAGATATACATCATAGCTTGTTGCATAAGTTGCAGCATTCCATGTTAATGTCGGACTTGTAAATACATCAACTGCTCCGTCGGCAGGACTTAAATAAGAAGTACAGGATGGAACCGGATTATATACACAAATTGTAAACGCACCACTTCCTGCACCTGCGTTATTGTGATACACTCTTACATAATAGGTAGCACCTGTTGTAAGGCCGCTGAGATAAAGTGTTTCAAGGCCGCCTGTTGCTGTGGCATTCACACAACCAATTGAAGTAAGTGATCCGCATGAACCACTAGAAGCCTGAACAGTTGCATTAAATCCTGCTCCACTCTGAACAGTAACAATTGCCTGTACATCTGTTGCAACAAATGCATACCATACGTCATCATCAGCTGTGCCTGTACATACTGCGGGACCAACTGAAGGTGATCCGCCTGCTGTTGAACCAGATACTGGTGTGCAAGAACCAGCTTCTTCAGTGAGCATAATAGCCGTTGCACAATCATCATTTGCAGGAGCAACTGGTGTTGCAAATACTACAATTGAAAAATCGCCGGAAATACCTGCGCCCGGAGGCGCAATTGTAACGGTTGGTGTTGAAGTATAACCTGAACCGCCAGAATTTAATGTGATGGATGTTACTGCGCCAGGTGCAGCATCGGTTCCTGAAGTATTTACGGTTGCAACGGCATTTGTACCGCCACCACCGGAAATAACAATATTTGGAGAAGCCGTATTACCTGCTCCGCCGTAAAATCCGTTCATATATCCTGAACTACCCGGATTTAATGTGATGGATGTAACAGCACCCCCCGAAACTGTTGCTGTAGCTGTTGCCTGAGTTCCGCCATGTTTATGGTACACACGCACATAATAGTCGGCTCCGAATGTAAGGCCTGTTAAAGCAATTGTTTCTTTTCTTCCCTCACCCTGCAGATCTGTGCATGAAGCTGGAGTTAACGGGCTAAGTGAAGCGTCTAAAACTTCCACTACTGCATCGTATCCGCCGGAAGAAACAACTTCAATTGTTGTGGTCGGATTGATGCATGTGAATTTAAACCATACATCATCATCTGCTGTTCCTGAACATACTGTATATGGTGAAGCGGTTGCTCCGTAAGATGTATAATATGTTCCGCAAAGATCAGCGGGAGGTGATGCAAGAGCTGTTAAAACAACGGCTCCGCCCGGATCATCATTCACCGGAGCACCGCCACCTCCTGCATATGGTGTATAAGTTCCCGGAGTGAAGGTTAGTTTTGAATAACACTCGGGCATTTTTGTCAATTTATTGACGCCTTTATTTGCAATTTGTGCGGATGTATAACTGAAATTTCTTGTATTCTCAGTCTGCATTGCCATCACCTGACCTGAAACCGGTAAGGCATTTACGGTTTGACCGTTGAGGCCGACAGAATAGGAATAAGAATACGGAGCCCCTGCACCACTGATGGTACCATCAAAGCCCTGCATGATTCCATAAATAAATTCAATCACATTTCCTGATTCATACAATTTCACCTGGAAATTCAGATTTGGACCTGCATTCTGGAATGTTTCCATTGCATACCATTCGAGCGTAATAATTGCTGTTCCGCTTCCAAGCGTACCATCAATTTTATATTTCATGTGATTGTTCAGTGTGGCAATAGTACCTGTACCAAGATTATTTTCCGGGGTAACAAGATCTTCCCAGAATGGTGCGACACACATTGTTACGGTTGATGCGCCGATTTGATTTTGATAGGTAGTTGAAGTAACCGCGGTATTTAAGGTAAGCCAGCCGTTTGTGCAGGCTTTCATACCTGTAATTGTTTGTCCTGCATAAGTAAATGTGGTTCCTGCAAGTGATACGGCAGGTGATGTGTTGTCGTCATTTGAACTTGATGACCATGCGTAGTTTGTACCTGTTCCCATAATGGAACTGTAAGAAGCACCGGAAGACCAGGTTACATCAAAGTCTACATTACAGTTTGTGCCCGTGATGGTACAAACATTTGTTATATCATCTAATCCTGATGCCGTACAAGTGTAGCGGCATCTGTAATATTTATTGCCAATTGGTAATGTTGTTGTTGTATAAGAAGAAGTATTTGCGCCAGTTCCGCCAACAACGTTTGTCCAGCCCCCAATTCCATCAGGAGATTCTTCCCATTGGAAAACAAAGCCTGAAGCTCCAGTAGTATAACCTGAAGCGGTTAAAACAGTTGTTGAACCTGAACATGTAGAAAATGTGGCAGGTGATGCAGATCCCGCATCAGGAGTACCAGTACATGCAACCGGCGGAGCAAATGTGAATACCTGGCCTGAAGCCGGAAATACGGTATTCGACATCGTACAATTTGCAGCATTCGACAGGCCGGCTGTTGTAGCTGCCCAGTTTGTTGTTGTTGTCCTGTCGTTATAATCTGTATTTACGGATCCTCTCAATCCAACCTGAACAGTTGTTGAAGTTGCATTTAATACAAATGATCCATAAGCAAGTTCAGCAGTTTGAGCTGAGGCAACACCTCCTGCTTCGTTGAGGCGTATCTGGAAATTAATATTATCTCCGGCTGCATTGAATTTTCTGAAATTTTTCCATTGAATTACAAATGTCCGGTTTGGTGCAACACCTATTGTTTCATATCTGATCTCACCAAGCGTTCCTGCGAGAACCAGACCCTGAATATCTCTTCCCACCGCACCAATTGCAGAACTATATGCGGTAGTAGCCGATATGAACGTATAGGTTGTTGTGGTTGGTGCTGTTGCGCCAAATGTGATAAATCCGTTCGATGAAATATTCAGGCCGGTATATCCGCCGCCACTGAAATTAAATGTGAATGGAATTGTTCCGGATGGAACATTATAAATCACATCATCAAGGGAAGCAGCTCCTGTGCCTCCGACTGTTGCTGTTGCAACTACGGTTCCGCCCACGATCTCAGTATAAGTACCTGAGGATTGAGAAAAAATGTAGCTGTTCACCTGACCATAGGATCGAAATCCAAGGAATAACAGCAGGTAGAAAATAAATAGTCCGGATGTTCGGATGCGGACACGGGGAATGTGCATAGCTGTGAAAAGGTGTGTCATAAAAAATAGTAGTTTGATGAAAATAATAGAGTCGTAAATTGTTTTCACAGGGTCGCAATCCGTGAAAACTTCTGAAATCTAAAAATCTTCAGATTGATTTTCAAAATTTTTTCTGAAAAAATTTCCCGGAATCTTGATTTCAATTACTAAAAAAATCCATATAACTAGAACTGCAATGATTTTACAGTAAATTGCTTTTTATGCATCAAATAAAACTTTTTGTTGCCAATAAAATGTGAGGAAAAAACTTGTATAAAAAATTTGAAAATCCGGCAGAAGGTTTAAATTTGAATAGATTTTGCGACTTAAATGAGAAGAGCTCTTCTTCTGACACAGCTTTTATTGTTATTTATTCTATCCTTCAGCGCAGCTTTTGGACAGGGTGAAGTTGGTATTGGCACAACTACTCCACAGGAAAAACTTGATGTAAACGGCGCTTTAATAATCAGAAGTGAAGCAACTTCCCCAACACCTGCTACAGGAACAATACAATATAATACAACAGTTGGCTGGCACGAAGGATGGCTTGGTTCCGGTGAATGGAGAAAAGAAGAAAATGATTATGATTATGTATCCGGCACATACGCTAGTACAGGATGTGGCGCTGCACTCAGCACAACAGTTGGAACATATGTTACAACTGCAACAACTGAATCACCGTTTTACAAAACAACAGCCGATAAAAAAATTCAATATTTAATTAAAGCTTCTGAATTAACAACCGCAGGATTTTGTGCAGGCAATATCACATCTGTCGGATTTATTGTTACAACATTGGGCGCTGCATCGTACAGTGAATATGCCATCGGCATGAAAAACACTTCTACTACTTCGCTCACCACTTCATGGGAAACAGGAGTTACTTCTGTGTACGGACCATCTTCAATTACTGTTGTACTTGGCAATAATGATTTTACACTTACAACACCATTTTATTGGGACGGCACAAGCAATTTGGTAATTGAAATATGTTATAATAATACAACAACAGGATTAAGTTCTTTCGTGCAAATTGATAATTCAGGAGGATATAATAAAACAACATATAAAACAGGTACTTCTCTTACACCCTGCGTTTCGTTTACAAGCCCGGTCACTTCCGTAAACAGACCCGTTATCAGATTAACAGGTTTAACATACGGAACATACCTCACAGCAAATAATTATTATTATTTTTCAAAAGGAATTATACTCGGCAGCCCCGTTATTCCATCTCCATACGAACATCATGGGCCCGGCACAATTACCGGTGAAGCAATTTACGATGACAATACACAATTAAGCGATTATATTTTTGATGCATATTTCGACGGTACATTAAATGAAGAAGATGCAACGGCACATGCCGGTTATCAATTATTATCAATTGATGAAATGATCCGATATATCATCGACAACAGACATCTCCCCACAATTTACGGAAGATCAGAATGGAATGCATCCGGCACATTTTCAACCGGTACATTGAGTACGCAACTCTGGGCAACTTCCGAAACACAAATTTTATATCTCCTCGAATTAAATCAGCGACTTGAAACATTACAACAGGATTTAAATAAATTAATCACAGACCAATAGATTATTTGAAAGTTTATTTACGAATAGTATTATTAATCGCAGCAACAACATTCACAGCAAACATATTCGCACAAGGTGAAGTTGGTATCGGCACAAACACACCGATTGAAAAACTGGATGTGAACGGTGCTGTTATTGTGAGTGGTAATGCAGCAATGGCTACACCGGTTGCAGGAACAATTAAATACAATTCTGCAACAGGCTATCACGACGGATATTTATCAACCGGCACGTGGGCAGCAACTGAAAATTATAATGAATATTTATACAACGGAGATTATACCGGACTTTCCTGCGGCTATATTACAAACGTAAATATCGGCGCCATCACCGGAACAAGTACCGGCCCAAATGAAACACCTTTTGCAACGCAATATTCAGATAAGCGTGCTCAATATTTATATCTCGGATCCGAATTACTCGCATGGGGGTTATGTGCCGGCAATATTACTGAAGCAGCATGGAATGTTGTAACGATCGGTTCTCCTGGTGCAATAAACGGATTTACAATTAAAATGAAACTCACAACAACAACATCACTTGTTGGAACAGCATGGGAAACCAGTTTATCTACCGTTTACGGGCCTGCATCTTTTTCGATTGCAACCGGATTAAACACATTCGTGCTTTCAACACCTTTTACATGGGATGGTGCTTCAAATCTTTTAATTGAAATCTGTTACGATAATTCAACCGGTTCAACAAATACAAATGTTGACTGGACCTCACCTGTGGGATTTAATGGTACACGCTATGCACAGGCTGCAACCGGAGCAGGATGTGTAATTGCTGCAGCATCGGGTGTTTCAACGGCAAGGCCTGTCGTATATCTTACCGGAAATACAGCAGGAGCAATCACCGGAATTGATGATTATTTATATTATGAAAAAGGAGTAGTTGTGGGTAATCCTGTTTTACCTGCACCTTATGTACATCATGGACCGGGTACATTAACGGCAGAATCGGTGTACGACGAAAATATTCAGTTGAGTGATTATGTATTTGATACTTATTTCGACGGCACATTGCATCCCGATGATGCAGAAAAATATAAAGACTATCAGCAATTTGCTCTGGAAGATATGATCAATTACATGGAAACACACAGGCATTTGCCAACCATGACAGGAAGAGAAGAATGGAAATTAAAAGGGCAGTCTTCGGTCGGAAAATTAGCAACTGAATTGTGGGTTACATACGAAACACATGCATTATATATTAAAGAATTACATGAACAAATAACATCCATGGAAAATTTAATTGCCATGGCAACCGATCCGCTGGCACAGGCATATGCAGAAGAAATAAAATTCATTCAGCAGGATGAACAAATGCCTGCGGAAACAAAACAACAAAAAATATATGAGCTGTTGTTATTAATAGAAGACTTGAAAAAAAATTAAGCTGATTAAAAAAATGAACCGCCGCATTCACATCGTATTTTTTATTCTTACCATACTTCCTGCAATTGTATTTGCGCAGGGAAATGTTGGGATCGGCACATCAACACCACAGGAAAAACTGGATATCAACGGCGCAATTATTATTCGAGGAAGCGGCGCCGCTGCAACACCGGTTCCCGGCACAATAAGATGGAATTCCACTTCCGGATATCATGAAGGAAGAACATCAACACCGGCTTATATTAAAATTGAAAACAGCGAATCATCCAATAACGGTGATTATACCGCTTATTCAGGTTGTACATCTCCGGTTACTGTGGGAGTATTTGAAGGATCAAATCCTGCAACAGGTTATGGAATGCCAAATTATCTTGCAAGCCCGTTCAATACATGGTGGGGTGGCGACAGAACACAATTATTATATCGTGCATCGGAATTAACTGCGGCAGGATTATGCTCCGGAAATATTACCATGGTTGGATTTATTGTAATTGCTCCGGGAGTGTACACAATAGCAAACCTGGAAATTAAAATGAAAAATACCGCTACAACTTCTTTAACGGGTTATGAAACAGGTTTAACTTCAGTTTATACAACCGCCAGTTATACTTTATTGGCGGGAAATAATGATTACACACTTGCATCTCCATTTTACTGGGACGGCACTTCAAATTTATGCGTTGAAGTTTGCTGGAACAATAATATTTTAGCCATCCTTTCGGGATGCGTTGTGCAGCTTGATAATGGTTATGCATATAATTCAGCTTATGGTTATTTTGCCGATCTTACACCTACAATTTGCACCGGTGCATTTTCACCACAGGCATCAACAAGCAGGCCTGTGACAAGATTTGGAACAACAGGTGCAATTGCTGTTACCGGAGTTGATACTTATTATAAATTTACGGATGCACTTGTGGTTGGAAATCCGACATTATTTTACGGCGCAACAAATCATGGCCCGGGAAGTGTAACTGCTGAAAGTGTATATGATGATAATTCACTTCTGAGTGATTTTGTTTTTGATGAATATTTCGACGGGAAAGTGAAAGAAGAAGATATGACAAATTGTTATACTTACCGTCATCTCACTTTAAATGAATTAAAAAAATTCCTTGCCGATTACCGGCATTTGCCATCCATACCCGGAAGAGACGAATGGAATGAAAACGGAAAATTATCTCTCGGAGAATTATTAACTGCTTTATGGGTGAGTGCTGAAGATCAGGCAATTTATTTAAAGGAAATTCATGATCAGTCAGAATCTCTTGAGAAACAAATCAGAGATCATAAAGATCTCATCATTGACCGTCTGAAAAAAGGTATTGAACTGATCAATTCTGATACGCATATATCTGCAATCACAAAAGAGAAAAAAATTGCAGAGATCGAATTCATGATTACAAATCTTGAAAACATGTAAGCCCGTTAAATAAATGAAACAATTCACCGGCATACTCATTTTCATTTCACTGTTGCCTCCGGCATTCGGGCAATTGTATGTGGAAGGAAATACAACCGGTAAAGAAATATATGTGGACGGAGTTTCAGGTGCAATGCCGACATTGTATGTAAACGGATATATTTCAAATAACGGTGGAGAAATTCAAAATGATGCAGGTGAAATTGAATTAACCGGCGACTGGGAAAATTATCCCGCTGCATTCGGATCGTATGTTTCGACCGGAATAGAAAGATTTACCGGCGGTACTGCACAAATTATCAAAGGAACCATGAACGGGCTCGTGGGAACAACCAATCAGTTTTATGATTTGAAAATTGATAAATCTGCAGCCGGGCAACTCGTATCCTTAAATGCAAATGTGAATGTAAATTCTTCCGGAAGTATTCAATTTGAATCAAACGGAATTATCAGAACTGATATTTCTTCGCATGGAAATAATGGTTCTTTGTATGCCTATGAATTATTTCTGAGAAATACTTCTGCAACATCCATCAGCGGTTATGCAACCAGCGGCGCAAATAATTATATCGAAGGAAAATTCAGGCGTGGTGTAACAGGAACTGCAAATTATTATTACCCGGTAGGTGTGCAATCAACATTTTTAGATGGCGAAGAACCGTTTCAAATCAATACAAGTTCTGCAGCTTCTTCTAATATTATCGGTTATGTGCAGCCGGGAACAATTGATATGCTCGGCACCGTGATGTATTGTGATGTGGGAACTGATCCGGATGGTATTGCCGGAACAACGATTCTCGCAAATCCTTTTTCTCCTGCAGATGGAATTCTCGATCAGATGACAACCAATTGTCAGTTATCGGTTGAATGGTTTGCAACAGGAACTGCAGCGAGTTATTCGTACACAATTGTATCAGATCCCGGTCCTGTGCTTGAAGCAGAATGTCCGTTTTATTCCTCTACATGGCTTGGTGCATTAAGATGGTTTGCAGATGCAGGTTATCCGAATAATATTTTGGTGATGACATCTCCTTCTCCGTTTTTTTCTCCCGGATATGAAACATGCCCGAACAATTTTACGATTGCCGGCATTAATGCAGCAATTTCTTCAACAGTTTATCGCATCCATGGCGTAGTAGATGGCGCCGGTGCAATTCTCCCGCTTGAAATATTGGATTTCACAGGTGATATTATTACAAGCGGAAATTTATTAAGCTGGATTACCGACAACGAACAGAACAGCGCTTATTTTATTGTAGAAAGTTCTGCAGATGCAATTCAGTTTTCGGAGATCGGTACTTTAAATGCGGCAGGAAATTCCACCTCTGAAAAAAATTATCAGCTACTCGATAAAAATCCAAAAGCACTCACAACTTATTACCGTTTAAAAATGGTTGATCTGAATCAGAGTTTTGCATATTCAAACGTAATTGCATTAACAAGAAATGCGAATGCAATGATGAGCATCGCACCAAATCCTGCCACATCTGAAATTACGATCAGCTATTCAACAAATTATTCAGGTGCCGGCAAATTAAATATTTATTCTTCGAATGGAATTTTATTAAAATCATCTGCCATTCAACTTGAAAAAGGTTTGAACAAATTTATCCTTCCTGTAGCAGGACTTTCACCGGCTGCATATTATGCAGAAATTACCGACGGCAACAGCAGTGTGAAACAAATTTTTATCAAACAATAAATCTTTTTTATAAATCAGATTCATTATAACCCGTTCGGTGGTTTTAAACCTGCGAAAAGCAGGCAGGCCCGAATGTGGTTTAATATTTATCTTTTAAACAAAAGTTCTGGCCACATCAAATCCCCGGAAATCCCCGGAAATAAGCCATAAATCTTTTGGCGGAAGTAACTCTGTTCACATACAGGAAATTCAATAAAATTCCTGCAACTACGGTGATCATGCCGATGATCGCAATTAAATTATAATGTTCATGAAATACCGCCCATCCGAAAAACAATGCATACACAATTCCGAGATAAGAATAATTTGCAATGCTTCCTGCTTTTTCCATCTGGTATGCTTTCGTCATATATAATTGTGCAAATTGTGTAACCAATCCCATCGCTATTAAATACACCCATTCAATTCCTTTCGGCAGTACGAAATTTGAAATACAAAATGGCGCCACCATCGGAATTGTTAAGAGTGGTAAATAAAATACCATTACCATGGCTGGAACAAATGCAGCGGAACTGCGCAACGCATTATAGGCAAGCCCGGAAAATGCAGCACCTGTTAATCCCAATAAGATCAAGCCGGTTGATTCATCTTTTTTTATTCCGTTGATCATTAAAATGCCGATAAACGAAATCAGGAAAAACATCCATTGTCTCCAGTTAATTTTTTCTTTCAATAAAAACGATGCAAATAAAATTGTGAAGATGGGAGATAAATAAGCGATCGTAACCGACGTTGCAAGCGGTAATTTTTGCAACGTATAAAAAAACACCATCAGCGATAAGGATCCGGCCACGCCTCTGCCAATTAAAATCCATCGCGGTTTTGCCTTAAATGGATTTATGTTCATCTTCCACAATAAATATCCCGAAATGAGAAATGAAATCACGGAACGGAACATCACCACTTCATAGGATGGAATAGCATCCAGCATTTTCACCAATACATTCATGAATGCAAACAGTATGGTGGAAAGTAGCATGAAGCCGATAGCCTTATTGCGCATTGCGATGTAAAAATACGAGTCAGGAGTCAAGAGTCAGGAATTGTGATCGAGTAGCCAGCAGCCAGTGGTCAGTAGCCAGCAGCTCCCAGTTAAACTTTGTTAATTGAAACCAAATCTGGTATGAATATCGTTTAAGAATGAAATCATATAGTTTAGCGTTTAATTTTGCATCATCAAAGAAATCAGATAAACATGAAGTTATTTCAATTCGTATTTGTGGCAGCTGCATTCCTCACGCTGCAAAGTATTTCTGCCCAGACAAGTGTTACAGAAACCAAAACTGAAGAGCAGAAATTAACAGAATCGGAAGCCGCCGAAAAATTCGACCGCTTTCTTTCGATCGTCGACAGCCGTTATATGGATGGCGTTGATGCCGGCAAATTGGTGGAAGATGCCATTATTCAGGTGCTTTCCGAACTCGACCCCCACTCTATTTATTTTACTGCCGAAGAACTGGAAGATGCCAACGAACCGCTCGAAGGAAATTTCGAAGGTGTGGGTATTCAGTTCAATTTATTAAAAGATACCATCATTGTTGTGAATGTAATTTCCGGCGGACCTTCTGAAAAAGTAGGTTTAATGGCAGGAGATAAAATTGTGCAGATCAACGAAGAAAATGTTGCAGGTATCGGGATGACAAATACAGGTGTAACAGACCGGCTCCGCGGAAAAAAAGGAACAGATGTAACTGTTTACATAGAAAGAAAAGGTGCGAAAAAACGCCTTGAATTTAAAATCACCCGCGATGTAATTCCATTATACAGTATCGATGCAAAATATATGGCCGACCCTACAACAGGATATATCCGTGTGAGCAAATTCGCAGCAACAACCACAGATGAATTCCGCCAGGCAGAAAAAGAATTGAAAGAACAGGGTATGAAAAACCTGATTCTCGATTTGCGTGGAAACGGCGGCGGTTATTTAAATGCTGCGATAGATATGGCGAATGAATTCCTCCCTGAAAAAAAATTAATCGTTTATACAGAAGGACGTGCTTATCCGCGTCAGGATGCTTATTCAACAGGTGGCGGCGGCATGCAGGATGGAAAAGTAATTGTGATGATAGACGAAGGCTCTGCATCTGCAAGTGAAATTGTAACAGGTGCTTTACAGGATTGGGATCGTGCATTGGTGATCGGCAGAAGAAGTTTTGGAAAAGGACTGGTGCAACGACCATTTACATTGCCTGATGGTTCGGCTTTGCGATTGACTGTTTCAAGATATTATACGCCGTCCGGAAGATCTATTCAAAAATCATATGAAGGTGGAATCGATCAATATCATTCCGAATTAAATGAGCGTTTCCGCGACGGTGAATTATTTTCCGATACATCTTATCATTATCCTGATTCATTAAAATATTTTACAAACGGTAAGCGCACGGTTTATGGCGGCGGTGGAATTATGCCGGATGTATTTATTCCGCTCGACACATCATGGGCAACAGATTATTATGCAGAAGTTGTGGGTAAAGGTGTTGTAAATCAATTCGCACTCACTTACGTAAATAAAACCCGCGACAATCTTTTAAAACAATATAAAGATGTGTTTGCATTTAATAAAGGATTCCAGGTAGATGAAAAAGTATGGAGTGATTTCTTTGCTTATGCAGAAAGCGACAGTGTGAAAATGAATGAAGAACAATTCAAACAATGCGAAGAAAAATTAGGCCTCACAATTAAAGCAGTTATTGCACGTGACCTTTATAATTTCGAAGCCTATTGGGTAATTGTAAACCAGGAAGATCCTGCATATTTAAAAGCACTCTCTTCTATTAAAGATGATACATTTGCAAAAATGAAAATTGCAGTGAGATAAAAAATATTTCAGATAAAGTAAAGCCGGCAAATTTTGCCGGCTTTTTTGTTTTTAATGCGGTTCAATTTTAAATTTTTGTAACTTTAAAAACAAATGATAAAATTTGGTCAAGCGAAAAATTAATAATTCAACGTTGATAAGGATTTGTTTAACATGCATTGCAGTACTATTGCGCTGCAATGCATTTGCTCAATTTGATGCAAATTGGGTATTTGGAGATCATGTAGGTTTAAAATTTGAAGATGGTGAAATCACACCGTATGAAACTGCAATTAATTCTATCGAATCATCGGCTAGCATTTCAGATGAAGATGGTAATTTATTATTTTATACCGACGGAATAACAATTTGGAACAAGAATCATTTCGTTATGGAAAATGGCGACTCATTATATGAAAATTATTTAGGTGAATTCGACATAACAAGCTGCACACAAGGATCATTGATAATCCCTCAACCCGGCAGTGATTCTTTATATTATGTGTTCTCACTGTCTCCCTTTGCTTCGGATCCCGGATTAATATTTTCAATTGTTGACATTTCTCGAAATTTCGGGATGGGATCGGTTATTTCAAAGAGCAATATTTTACTTGCACCACAACTAACAGAAAAATTATGTGGTGTTAAACATGGAAATGGTGCAGATTGGTGGGTAATAGGTCACGAACGTGAATCAAATAATTTTTATAAATTTTTACTTACCACCAATGGTATTTACGGTCCTTATTCACAAGCAATAGGCACAGGTTATTTTGGTTCGATTGATCAATATGGTGAACTAGAAAGTTCTACAGATGGCGATAAAATTATGGGTGGTTCCTATGATACTCTTAACATTTTTGATTTTAATCGTTGTAACGGAGAATTGGAGAATTGTCTGACATTTACAACTCCCTTTCCATCAGGAGGTAGATCGTATTCACTTGCGTTTTCACCGAATAAAAATTTTGCATATATCTCTACTTGGGAGAAGCAACTATACCAATTGAATTTAATTGAGGATGGAGTTGATTTTGGTGAATGGATTTTGATTTATGAAACAAATATTCCCAATTATGTAGTTGGCCAAATTCAGGAGGGGCCGGATCATAAAATTTATATAGCTACCCCTTATTCCGGTCCATCAGATTCCGTTTATTCGGTTTACAATATGAATTTATCCGTCATTAATTTTCCAGACTTACCTGGGCTATCTTGTGATTTGGATACCAATAATATTTCCCTGGTTGGCAAAAAAGTGATTTTCGGTCTCCCCAACATGCCCAACTACAATCTCGGCGCATTAGCCGGCAGTGAATGCGATACATTGGGCACAGCAATAAATAATATAATTAAAGAAAATAAAATTACCGTCTACCCAAATCCCGTAATTGATAATTTAACTCTGCAAAGCAGTAATAATTCAGAATTAAGTTATAAAATTCAAACCATTCAGGGGCAAATAATTGCTTCGGGTAATTTTATTAAGCAGGTAAATATCAATTTCAAAAATTATTTACCGGGTATTTATATTATCGAAATATCTGATCTCACTAATAAATTAATTCAGATCGATAAAATCGTGAAGGAATGAGAACAAGCCACTAGCTGCTGGCTGCTAGCTTCTGGCAAGTTGCAGCCAGCGGCCAGTAGCCAGAAGCCAGCGGCCATCAATTAAAATCCTTCCCTTCTTCCAATTTCTTCATCCCATCTTCCAATGTTTTTTTCATCTGCGGATCAGGGTTCATTGTTAAAGCGATTTTTGCGTATTTAATTGCATTTTTATAATCGCCGTTGGCAGAATATCCTCTTGCCAGTCCTAAACTTGTTACAACCTGATCAGGATGATTTTTATAATTAATTAAAAATATTTCCAGGGCTTCTTTATTTTTATTTTGGGCCTGCAATCCCCTCGCATAAAAATGCACATCCATTGCAGATGCAGTCGGATCTGAAACAGCTTCTTTCATCAATGCATCCGCTTCCGTTGTTTTTCCCATTGCATTCAGGACATTTGCTTTTGTGCTCATCGTAATAAAATTCTTTGCACTGTAAAATTGTCCGGCCAATGCATTGTCCGCCCATTTTAATGCTTCATCCAGTTTATATTTATTTTGAGCGAGATAATTTGCACCATCCACCCAACCCTGATAACCAAAGCCGATAGGTGTTCCTTCCAGTTCACCTTTTATTTTCTGATAATATAATTCTGTTATTTCCGGCACTTCAACATGCATCGGTATGCTTAAATTTTCCCATTTTAATTCCAGTGTGCAGGAAGCTAATTCACGATCAGAAAATTCATAGGTGAGCCATTCAGTATACGGAGCTATTTTTGGTGTAACCTCAAATCGCAATGCATCGTCTTTTGCTTCATAATAAAAACTACCCCATGCATTTGAATTGTTGGAGAGAATAATTGTCCATATTTCTTTTCCCGGAATCATATGCAATCCATACGTTCCTGCTTTAATGTCTTTCCCCTCAATTTTCATATCATGTGAAAAACTGATGGTCGTGTTTTCATTTGCACCTGCACGCCAAGGTGAAGGATGATCTTCAGTGGATAATCCGAAGGCAAGATTTGATAAACCGTAAGGAACGAGTTCTCCCCAGATATGACCTGCCCGATCGGTTCCATCCGGGGCATGCACATTCGGCGAACTGTAATTCACCGTTACACTTGCCAGTCCCATATATTGTGTAACCGTTGATTTCTGATTATCACCTGATGGCGGTGTTGTAATTTGTCCGGTTACAATTCTGTTCCAGAAAAGAATTGCAACTATTAGTACATATGCATAAGTAAATTTTCTCATAGACTTTATTTTCGCTTAAAATTAGAAGCTATGTTTTTGAGGATTTATTTTTAGGGGTTAAATGTTGTTAAAGGTGCTAGTAGCTAGTAGCTAGTAGCTAGTAGTTAGTAGTTAGCAGCTAGTAGCCAGCTGCCAGCAGCCAGCAGCCTCTTACAAATATGGATCAAACATTAAATACAAAACTCAAAAACCTTCTTCCCTTTCTGGAAGATGCATTGGTTGAAGCAATTATTTCAAAATCGGCGCATGTTACAATTCCGCCGCAGCAACAAATTGTGCGGGAAGGACAATTCATTAAAACAATTCCGCTCGTTGTGGATGGACTGATAAAAGTAACGACAAGTCACGGCGACAAAGAAATACTTTTATATTATATCCAGCCCACGCAAAGTTGTATCATGTCGTTCTCAGTGAGTTTCGATAATGAGCCGAGTAAAATTTCGGCCTATACAGAAGACCTGACAGAAATATTATTATTACCGCTCGACGAAGTGAAAAAATGGATGGTTCAGTACCCGTCGCTCAACCAATTGTTTTTCAAACAATTTAATTTGCGTTATACCGATATGATCGAAACCATCGGTGAATTGATTTTTGATAAACTCGATATGCGCCTTTTAAAATATCTGCAGGAACGTGCCCGCATCACCGATCGCAAATTACTTGAAATTTCTCACCGCGAAATAGCTGAAGATCTTGCAACCTCACGTGAAGTGATCACACGCACAATAAAAAAACTGGAAGATGACGGCCATCTCGTGCAAATGAAGGGTGGTATAAAAGTCCTTGACTGATGTGACTGCGGTCACTAACCCGCTTTCCGCCGTATTCTAATTTTGATTTATGATGCAGCGGAAAAAAATCATAAAATTCATTTTGGTTTGTTTCATCTGCATCGCAATGGCAACAGGAATTGCCTTGCTTATTCAATTTATCAGTTAAACAAAACAATTATGAAAAAGAATATGGGTTCAGCAGACAAAGTAATCAGGATTATTCTGGCTGTGGTATTTGCAGTTTTATATTTCGGCGGATTTGTAACCGGCACTGCAGGTTTAATATTATTGATTTTCGGCGGTGTATTTTTAATTACAAGTTTATTCTCTTACTGCCCGCTTTATGCAATATTCGGAATTGATACATGCGGATTGAAGCATCGGAAAGCGTGAAGATGAGTGAGGAGTGGTGAGTGGTGAGCGGTGAGTGGTGAGTGGCTGACGCCTGATATTTTACTCACTACCCTATACCTAATACTCAATACTCACTACCCAAATATTTTAAACAATGTCTAATTTTAATTTCTTAATCGTTATTAAATCAACGGATTAAACCCATCATCCGAAAACGACGTGAATCCGCCGTACGGCGGAAATACACGAACCTGCCGGCCGACGCAAGGCGCATGTGCTGCGGCAGGCGGGCACTCGGGCACACGAACACTCAATCATGAAAACTATTTCTTTCAAACAGGAAATCATCTTCAACGCAACTGCTGATCAATTATATGATCTGCTGATGGATGAAAAAAAACATGCAGCATTCACAGGTGCAGATGCAAAAATTACAAACCGTAAAGGCGGAAAATTTTCTGCCTATGATAATTATATCACCGGAAAAAACATTGAGCTTGTCAAAGGAAAAAAAATTGTCCAGGAATGGCATGCTTCCGAAATGCCTGAAAATTATTTCTCACTAATCACTTTTGAATTTATTCCGCAAACAAAAAATAAAACATTGTTGAAATTCAGCCATGAAAAAATACCACTGGGTTTAAATGCGGATTATGAAAAAGGCTGGATCGATTTTTATTGGGAGCCGATGAAGGAGTTTCTAGAGGAAAAAGGGGAACACGTATGACACAGATGTAACGGATTTAAACAGATATTTAAACAAAAGCCCTTCGACATGCTCAGGGTGACAAACTGTATGGGTTGGCTTTTAATAAATAAATGTCATGGTGAGCTTGTCGAACCACAATTCGCATTTCGCAATCTTTCGTTCAATTCAATACTTAAATGTCGGATGAGTTTATCGAACCCCAATTCGCATTTCACAATTCGCATTTCGCAATACTCGTGACATCCCCCTGACATATCCCATAACCACTTCCTCTTAATTTTCTCTACCTTTGATCTGTACAAATTCAATACATTTTATGCAAAAAAAGTATACCCCTCTCCTCCTCTCCATTCTTTTTTTCCTTACGGTTCAATCAAACGCACAGGTAAATATCGAATTACTCGGTCATCTTGAGTATGCTGATCAGCTTTCCAATTTATGCGGATACGCAGATGGCGCAGGCAATGAATATGCAATTGTGGGAACAGAAGACGGAACTTCAATTGTTGACGTTACCGACCCGGCAGATCCCGTTGAAGTGCAGTTTGTCGACGGCATTAACAGTATCTGGCGTGAAGTGCGGGTGTGGGATCATTATGCATATGTTGTTACGGAAGGTGGCGGCGGATTATTATGTATCGATCTTTCAGGTTTACCGGGCAGTGTGAGTGTGAATTTCACAGATGGTGGTATCGGACTTTCATCGGGCCATACGGTTCATGCAGATGAAAATGGTTTCATTCATATTTTCGGTTCAAATAAAGGCGGTGGCGGTGATGAAATTTTTGACGCAAATGCCGATCCGATGAATCCCGTTTTTGTCGGAGAAGTAACCGACTGGTATATACATGACGGATTTGTGCGAGGTGATACACTGTGGGCAGGAAATATTTATGAAGGACAATTTTCTGTTTGGGATATTTCAGATAAATCAAGCCCTGTACTTTTAGCTGTTCAAACTACTCCATTTAATTTCACACATAATACATGGTTATCTGATGATGCAAAATATTTATTTACGACTGATGAAGTAACAAATGCTACTGTAGCTGCTTATGATGTTTCGGACCTGACGGATATTAAAGAATTGGATCAGTTCAGGGCAAATCCCGGTACAAATTCAATTCCGCACAATACAATGGTGCTCGGAAATTTTTTAGTGACTGCATATTACCGCGATGGTGTGATCATAACCGACGCAACGCATCCTGATAATTTAATTAAAACCGGCTGGTATGATACTTCACCTTTGGCAGGCGACGGATTCAACGGTTGCTGGGGTTCATGGCCGTTTTTACCATCAGGAAATATTATTGCAGGTGATATGGAGCAGGGATTATTTGTTCTTGGGCCTACTTATATTCAGGCATGTTATCTTGAAGGAACAGTAACAGATGCGAGCACAGGCGCTCCCATTTTTGATGTATCTGTAGATATCACTGCAGTACCCGGCGTTGAAACAACAACTGATGTGGTTGGAAAATACAATACAGGATATTACGAAGCGGCAACATATGATATTACTTTCAGCAAACCCGGTTTTTATTTACCGCAAACTATTACAGGCGTTCCGCTCACAAATGGAAATACCGTTGTATTGGATGTTGAACTCGAACCATTGCCTACAATCGCGATAACAGGAAAAGTAATTGACGGCGCAACAGGAACCGGTGTGGCAAATGCAGATGTATTATTTGAAAATGCTTCATATTCTTTCGTGGGAGTATGCGATGCAGACGGAAATTTTGCTTTCCCTTCCGTTTATGATGATACCTATTCGTTATATGCCGGTAAATGGGGGTATATCACAAATAAAGATGACCTCGATATTGAACCGGGTGGAATTTATACTATCACAATTGAAAGAGGGTATTACGATGATTTTATTTTTGATAACGACTGGTCTGCAGGCGGATCAGCTGATGCAGGAATATGGGAACGTGCAATTCCGGAAGCTACCTATTCAGGTGCGGAAATTTCAAATGCAAATGAAGATGTGGATGACGATTACGGCACCTACGCATTTGTTACCGGAAATGATCCAACCGGCGGCCCGGGAGGTGATGATGTAGATAACGGTACATCCGTTTTAACATCCCCTGTTTTTGATCTTAGCACATATCTCAATCCGCAAATAAGTTATGAAAGATGGTTTTATAACGGCGGAGGTGCAGGAACTCCAAACGATAGTTTAAAAGTTTTTATCAGCAATGGAATCGACAAAGTGTTTGTTGATGAAATTGATAATTCATCAGATGATGAAAGCATGTGGATGCCTGTTACAATTGATGTAAATAATTATATCGATCTCACTGCAAATATGACGATCGAAATTTATACTGCCGATCAGTCTGCCACAGGACATTTGGTTGAATGCGGATTTGATCATTTTGTTGTAACAGACGATGTGAATGCAGCACCCTCTGCAGAATTTACTTCGGATATTACTTCCGGTTGCGCAGCACTTACAGTACATTTTGAAGATGTTTCAGTTGGTGCAAGTGCATGGAGCTGGGAATTTACCGGCGGCACACCAGCCACATCTGCATTACAAAATCCAACTGTTGTTTATAATACGCCCGGCACCTATGCTGTTACATTAACTGTAACAAATGATTTCGGCTCTGATGCAAAAACAACTGATGCGTATATCACCGCAAATCTTTGCAATGCAATTGATGATATTTCTGCAGAGAATGCAATGCAGATCGCACCAAATCCATTTTTAAATCAAACAATAATTTCCGTTGAAATATTAAATGATAACACTGCAATGGAAATTTCAGACATTACAGGTAGAATTTTAAAATCAACCGCACTTATTGCGGGTGAAAACAAAATTATTTTCGGCAATGAATTTCCTTCGGGAATTTATTTTGTCAACCTGAAAAATAACGGTGAGGTCATCGCAACCGAAAAAATAATTAAATCGGAATGAGTTTTTTAGTTAAAGATGAATTCAAAATATAATTTCAAAAAAGGCCATTGATTTTTTCAATGGCTTTTTTTTGTTCAGAGTTCTGAGTTGGATATACCCTCATACAATAAAAGCCGAATCCCGAACTCAAAACCCCGAACTCTGAACTCAGAACTCAGAACCCCGAACTCTGAACTCAGAACTCTGAACCCCGAACTCAGAACTCCCATCCCCGAACCCCACGCCCAATCTTCTTACTCTAACTTCCATTCCCTATATTTGCACCCGCTTGCGCAGCAGGCAATTTTTATTTTACTAAAAGTAACAACCAATCTTCCAAAATTATGCAGGGAAAAGGCCTCGTTAAGTTCTTCTTAGCAGCATTACTGATCGTCAGTTTATACCAATTGTCGTTTACCTGGGTAGCATCCGGACATGAAAAAGCAGCCCAGAAATATGCAGAAACAAAAGTTGACCCTACTTTAAAAGGTGAGCAGCGGATAGATGAGATCGCTTCACTCAAAAGTGAATACATCGCTCAAAATGCTGAAAAAGATATTTACAATATCGGTATCGTTAAATACAATTATGAAGATGTAAAGAAACGTTCCCTCAATCTGGGACTGGATCTTCAAGGTGGTATGAGCGTGGTACTCGAAGTGAGTAAATACGACCTGGTAAAGCAGCTCTGCAACGAACCCAAAAATCCGAAAATGCTTGCAGCTCTTGATAAAGCCAGGGCTGAAGAAGCAGCAGGAAACGGAGAGCTCATCGATTTGTTCGTTACCTACTATTCGCAGTCAAACCCGGGTTCAAACCTTGCACCGATGTTTCACTCAAGTGATGTTGCTGAAGATCTTTCAATGACGGCATCAAATGATGAAGTGAAATCATGGTTGTCGAATCAGGCAAGTGAAGGGATCAATTCAACCTATACAAGATTAAAAGAAAGGATCGACCGCTTTGGCGTTTCGTCTCCTTATGTTACCCTCCAGGCGAATACAGGCCGTATCATGGTCGAGTTGCCGGGTGTGGATAATCCGAAGCGTGCCAGAGAACTTTTGCAATCAACCGCAAATCTCGAATTCTGGAGAGTATGGCATTATGAAGAGCTGACCGGTTCGATCAACCAGGCGAATAATGTGCTTCTCGCAATTGAAGCAGGTGCGGATACAGCTGCAGCATCTCCCGAAATGGCGATGGACACTAACAAAACGGCTGCAGTTGAGGATACAAGCAAAACAATTGATACTTCAAATATTGATGCATTACTTGCCGCCGACGATAACGATACAACAAATGCCGGCCAGTCTGAGGATGCAGCAACAGGTCCTCTTGCACGACTCCTTAAAGAAAGAGTTGATCCTGCAGCCATCGGGTCTGTAGGTGAAAAGGATACAATGGAATTAATGCGGTATTTACGCACTGATGAAGTGCTTGCTGCATTTCCGACAGAATTGCGTTTCATGCTCGGCGCAAAACCTTATAAAGAAACCAAAACCTTTCAGTTGTATGCTGTGAAACTGCGTCCGGATGATGATGCACCTCTTCTCGACGGATCAGTAATTAAAAGCGCATCACCTGAAAGAAATCAAATGACCGGTGGAATTGAAATTTCCATGTCGATGAACCTTGAAGGTGCACAGGAATGGAAAAGAATTACGGAAGACGCAGCTAAAACACGCGATTTTATCGCTATTGCACTCGACAATAAAATTTATTCAGCTCCTGCAGTGAATGAAGCGATTTCAGGCGGACGTTCATCCATCTCCGGAGATTTTTCAATTGAAGATGCAGAATTGCTTTCTTCTATTCTCGAGGTTGGTAAATTGCCTGTGCCTTCGAGAATTATTCAGGAAGATATTGTAGGCCCTTCACTCGGAGCCGAATCAATTAAAACAGGTGTGATCTCCATGGTTGCCGGTTTATTACTGGTAATTATTTTCATGGCATTGTATTATAGCACAGCCGGTTTGATCGCCGATATCGCATTGATGGCGAATATATTTTTCATTTTCGGTGTGCTCGCATCAATCGGTGCTACCCTCACACTCCCGGGTATTGCAGGTTTGGTGCTCACAATGGGTATGGCGGTGGATGCCAACGTAATCATTTATGAACGGGTAAGGGAGGAGCTCGGTAAAGGGAAAAGCATGGTGAAAGCCATTGCCGACGGATATACACATTCCTATTCTGCTATCATCGACTCACACGTAACAACATTTATCATCGGTATCATCCTGAACGAATTCGGTTCAGGTGCGATCAAAGGTTTTGCTATCGTATTAATGATCGGTATCGTATTCTCTTTATTCACTGCAATTTTCATCAGCCGGTTAATTCTCGACTGGATGGCAAAAACAGAAAAACCGATTCGTTATTATACCAATTTCACGAAAGGCGCATTCAAACATGTGAATTTCAAATTCATGCAAAACAGAAAATACGGTTATATATTTTCTGCAGCGCTCACTGTATTAAGTATTGTATTTATTATGACGTCCGGATTTAATTACGGTGTCGAATTCCAGGGAGGAAGATCCTATACTGTGAAATTCGAACAACCGATAGATGCGGAAATTGTGCGTGATAAATTGTCAAAAGATTTTGATAATGCAGTGCAGGTGAAAACATTCAGCAGCTCCGATAAATTGAAGATCACAACAACGTATATGATCGGAAGTACGGATGAAAATGCCGACAGTATTGCAACGCATACACTCTACGATAATCTCATCGGATTTTACAGCACAAAACCGGACTATAAAACATGGGATGCGACATATAAGGAAAGTCAGATGAAAGTGGAGCCTACCATGGCTGAAGAAATTAAATCGAAAGCGTTATGGGCAATCGGCATTGCATTGCTTTGCACATTTATTTATATCGTGTTGCGATTCCGCAGATGGCAATTTGGTTTAGGCGCCGTTGTCGCTTTGATACATGATGCATTTATGACACTTGCGATGTTTTCCATTTTGAAAAATGCATTGCCTTTCACGCTGCATATCGATGAAACATTTGTCGCGGCCATCCTCACCATTATCGGATATTCCATTATGGATACCGTGGTGGTATTCGACAGGATCCGCGAATTCATGCGTGAATCAAAATCAGGAACCGTGATCGAAATATTCAATCATGCAATTAATCAGACTTTGAGCCGGACGGTGATCACTTCAGGTGTTACATTATTATCCGTATTATCTATTTTAATATTCGGAACAGATAATATTCAGGGATTTGCATTTGCGATGGTTGTAGGTATTGCATTCGGAACATATTCATCCGTATTCATTGCATCTGCTATTGCAATCGACATGCATAAAAAAGAACATCATCATAAATCAGCAGAAGATATTCTGAAATAATATTTTTGAAACCCATTTAAGAACCTCTGCAGGAAACTGCGGAGGTTTTTTTATTGCAGGATCTGCTGTGCATTTTTTGGAAATACTTCATCAGATTTAAAATAATCCTACCTTCACATTACGTTATTAACCAAGCTGACTGCGCATGAAAAAAATTATATTCTTTCTGTTTCTCTGCATCATTTCCAATTTTGCATTTAATCAGCAATATGTCACCGAGCAAACCGCTTCAAAAAAAGCAGTGAAATTGCTGAACGACGGTGTGAATTTCGCCATGTCGCAGCAATTGCCGATGGCGTTGCTCTCCTTTCAAAAAGCGGTTGAGGAAGAACCGAATTTCATTACCGGCTGGTATTATCTCGGCGATGCGTATAAGAATTCAAAAAATGATTCGATGGCGGTGGATGCTTACAGCAAAGTGATCGAACTCAATCCTGAATTTGATATGGGTGTGTATTCTAAAATTGCTGAAGTGGAAGCAAATATGGGACATTATGATGATGCCTATGAGCATATCAGCATTTTTCTACAAAATCCGGATATCAAAGGCGAGGTGAGAAAAAGATTGCTGCGCCTGCAAACAAATTATGCTTTTGCAAAAGAAGCTGTCAAACACCCGGTTGATTTCGAACCGGTGAATATGGGCGACAATATAAATTCCGGCGACCCGGAATATTTTCCTTCGGTTTCGGTGGATGGAAGCATCATGGTGATCACACGGAGGATAAAAGATCAGATGGATCTGGGCTATGGATCAAAACAACCGATCGATAATGAAGATTTTTATATTTCTTTTTTCGAAAATGGGGACTGGACACCGGCAAAAAGCATGGGCGCACCGGTTAATACAAAACTGAATGAAGGAGCGCAGAATATTTCGGCCGACGGGCGCTATCTTTTTTATACGATGTGCGATAATCTGGAAAACGGATACGGTAGCTGCGATATTTATTATTCATACCGGGTAGGTAAAGAATGGACCATACCTGAAAACTGCGGTCGTATTATTAATTCGGCTGACTGGGATTCACAGCCTTCGGTTTCTGCCGACGGCAATTATTTGTTTTACAGCAGTTCACGCCCCGGCGGTTTGGGAAGTTATGATTTATGGATGGCAAAACGCGGTGACGACGGCTATTGGGAAGCACCTGTAAATCTCGGCGCCGAAATCAATACACCAAATTCCGAGCAATGCCCTTTTATTCACCCTGACGGAAAAACCTTGTATTTCTCAAGCGACGGCCATCCCGGCATGGGCGGCTCGGATTTATTTTATTCGAGAATGGATGAAACCGGCCACTGGGGCAAACCCGTGAACCTGGGTTACCCGATCAATACAAAAAATAAAGAAATCACATTGGCGGTTTCGGCAGATGGCAAAACAGCATATTATTCGAGTGACCGTGGAAATGCACCCGGCCAGCTGGATATTTACTCGTTTCAGTTGCCAGAGGAAGCAACCGCCGAACCCGTGAGTTACGTAAAAGCAATCGTAACAGATGCCTCAACGGGTTTACCACTTGAAGCCGGAGTGCAGCTCGTAGACATCAATGCCGAAACCACAATATCAAATTCAACATCCGATTCTAAAAACGGGACCTTCCTCGTAGTACTGCCGATTGGAAAAGATTATGCGCTTTTTGTCCAGAGGGAAGGTTATTTGTTTCATTCGGAGAATTTCAGCCTGAAAGATGCGCTTCCCGATCAACCCTTTATTATCAACGTAAATTTGCAGCCTGTAAAAGCCGGCGAGATCCTTACGCTGAAAAATATTTTCTTTGAAACAGCGTCTGCCGAATTGCGCCCTGAATCGCAAACCGAATTGCAAAAAGTGGTGGATCTGATGGAGAAAAACCCGACCATGAAGGTTCAGGTAAACGGACATACCGATAATGTCGGCAGCGACGCCGTCAATCTGAAATTATCACTCGACAGGGCATTAAGTGTCAAAAATTTTATCGTGCAGCACGGCATCCCGGATGCACGGATAACGTATAAAGGTTTCGGCGAAACAAAACCTGTTGATACAAACGAAACGGACCAGGGAAAAGCGAATAACAGAAGAACCGAAATACAGATTTTAAGTATGTGAACTTAAAAATCACAAGCGGAATTTAAAATCAGTAAAAACGGGAAAGTGTAACTTATTAACGTAAATTTGATGATTGTCATCGGCACCGTGAAAAATTGTGCTATAAATTTGCAAACCTAAACTGTAGCCTATGCAACTTGATATCAATACCCCGATCCCAATTGTTGACGGCACCACAATTACGAGAAGTGAATTTGAAAAGAATTATATGCGCACGCAAAAGCCTGTAATTCTGAGAGGCTTGTGGAAACAATATCCCGCTTACAAAAAATGGAATTATGAATTCTTCAAAGAATCGATGGGTTCTATTGAAGTGGGTTTATACAGTTCAACACAGGCCGATCCGAGTCAGACACTCTCCGTACCGACAAAAAAAATGCGTTTCGATGAATATTTACACCTCATCGAAACAGAACCTACAGATCTGCGGCTGTTTTTATTTCCTGTATTTAAATTAAAACCGGAACTCATAAAAGATTTCGAATATCCGGAAATCACAACAGGTTATATCAAATTGCCATTCATGTTTTTCGGTCCGAAAAATTCAATTACCCGCATGCATCAGGATATTGATATGAGCAATGTGTTTCTCACACAATTCGAAGGCCTGAAACGTGTTGTATTATTTCCACCGAGCCAATCCGAATTATTATATCGTTTACCTTTTAATGTACACACAACCGTAGATATCGATCATCCGGATTTTGAAAACTATCCCGGATTGAAATATGCCAAAGGGATGACCGGGGTTCTCGAATACGGTGATACGTTATTTATGCCGAGCGGTTACTGGCATCATATCGAATATCTTGAAGGCGGTTACGGATTGTCTGTCCGCACAATTGCTCCGACCCTCAGGTTGAAATGGAAAGGATTATACAGTGTTACGGTGCAAAGAAAATTCGACGACCTGATGCGGAAAATGTTCGACCAGAAATGGTTTGCATTTAAAAAGAATCTTGCCCGCAAACGTGCAAACCGTGCAATCAAAAAAATTGAAGGGAATGGCGGCGAAAAAAATCAACAGCCGGTTTTACAGTAAAAATGCTTCAAGTATCAGGTAGAAAGTATCAGGTACTGAAAAAAACGCTTCTATTTTCAATTCGCTATTTAAAATCCGCAATTCGCATTTCTAAATGTGTTTAATTAATTTCTCCTTTCACCATCATCCTGCATATAAATTAATTCTGGTTGGAAACCGCGACGAATTTTATCAGCGGCCAACTCAAAAATTACATTGGTGGGACACAAATATTCTTGCGGGAAAAGATTTGCAGGACGGCGGTACGTGGATGGGTATTTCCCGTGATGGAAATTTCGCAGCATTGACAAATTACCGCGATCTGAAAAATATTAAAACAAATGTTCCGTCACGGGGGCAAATCGTAAGCAGATTTTTAAATAATGAAATGCCGTTGGAGGAAATGCACAGGTTTCTCCGCACACAGGGAAAATTGTATAACGGTTTTAATCTGATCTATGGAAATACGGAAGAATTATTTTATTTCTCAAATATCAGTGAGCGACTGCAGCAATTATATCCGGGCATATACGGATTAAGCAATGCATTTCTCGATACCCCCTGGAAAAAACTGACGGAAAGCAAAACCAATTTCGAAAAATTAACCGGCAACGGCAACGTAAATGAAGATATGCTTATCGATGCATTGCATAATGAAACACCGGCACCGGATGATCAATTACCTTCAACAGGAGCTGATTTTAAACTTGAAAAAATATTGTCTTCCATGTTTATAAAAAGCGATAATTATGGGACAAGATTAACTACATTTGTAAGCATTGATCAAAACGATCAGGTAATTTATCGCGAAAAAAGTTATATACCGGAACACGACAGCCGGTTCGAGTTTAAAATAAAGAAGCGCATACCATAGAAATGAAAAGGATCACAAGGGCATTTTATTATTCCGCTTTCTTTATTTCTTTCCAGTTTTTTTATTCAAATGCATTTTCACAACAATACTACCTGCGCAATTACAGTATTGAAGAAGGCCTTGCAGGTATTTCTGTAACCGCAATTTTGCAGGACAGCAGAGGTTATATTTGGATCGGCACCGACGACGGGGGCGTTTCAAAATTTGACGGAAAAGAATTTACATCTTACAGAAAAAAAAACGGCCTTGGCGATAACTGGATCAATTGCATATTTGAAGATAAACAGGGAAATATATGGTTCGGCACCGAATCAAACGGGATTACAAAATATAACGGAAAGGAATTCACGCAATACAACAACGGATTAAAAAAAGCGGATAAAATATTTTCAGACAGCACGGGAGCGATATTGATCTACACCTATCCGAATTTATACAAATTAAAAGGCGATTCAATTGTTGCCGAAAGCAAAAACAAAGATCTCACACTTCAAAATTTTTTCAGGGCAGGCGGGCCAAAAGCATTTAAATCGATCATCGATGCACGCGGCAATAAATGGATCGCAACTTATTCAGGATTATATCTTATCAAAAAAGAATTTACCGATGCAGAAAATGCTTCCGACCACCGTGTATTATTTCCACTCAGCAACGAACAACCGGATGAACCTGCAACAAGCCTTCTGCAGGACCGTGAAGGAAATATCTGGATCGGCACGGCCTACCACGGATTATATGTTTTCGTGGATGGTGCATTTTCCAATTTCAATAATATCGCTTCACTCAATAATGAGTATATCACGGGCATAACGAAAACAGGTAATAAATATCTTGTCGGCACAACAAAAGGAATCAGGCAGATCGAATTAAACCCGGCAGAAAATAAATTTATTGAGACTCCGATTCCTGCAAAAAACTATATTTCGAATTCTGAAATAACTGCAATTTATAATGACCGCCAAAAAGAAATTTATATGGCCGATGAAAATAATAATTTACTGATCTGCAACGGCGCCCTGCAGCAATTCAGAATTCCGGAAATTCCGGATGCTGCCATCATACGATCATTAACAAAAGATAAGGACAACAATTTATGGGTTGCAACAGAGTCGAATGGCATCTACATCTGGAATAAAAAATTCGTCAGAACTTATTCGGAAAACGACAGCCTTGTTTCAGATCAAATTAATTTCCTCTATAAAGATTCAAAAAACAATATCTGGATCGCAACACATGGAAAAGGAATTCAGAAATTTGACGGAAATACGTTTACACCCTACTCCTATTTTGAAAGCGGATTGATCAACGATAATATTTCAACAATCACTGAAGGCCCCGGCGGATTAATTTGGTTCGGGAGCGAAGAAGGCGGTGTATGCAGTTTCGACGGCGAGTCATTTTCGCATTATTCGGAAAATGATATTCTCAGTTCCAATGCCGTGCATTCGCTTCAATTTGATCAGCAGGGGAATTTATGGATCGGCCTTGCAAGCGGAGTCGACAAATTAATTTTCAGCGATAGCGGTGCGGTGGTCCGCAAACATTATGGTGAATTCGACGGATTCACAGGAATTAAAAATAATCTCTCATCCATATTCAGCGATAGCGACGGACATATTTGGTTTGGTACCGTGGATGGTTTATTCCGCTATAATCCGGATGAAGATTTTGATAATGCAACAAAACCACTTGTTGAATTAAAAGATATCCGTCTCTTTTATGAGAAAGCGGATTTTTCAGAATATGCCGACACATTGATGTTCTGGAATCAATTCCCGGTTCATTTAAAATTGCCCTATAATAAAAATCATTTATCCTTCGATTTTGCCGCATTGATTTTTGCAATTCCCGAAAAAATAAATTATCAGGTAATGCTGGAAGGGTTTGACGACGACTGGCAGCAACAAGGGAGCAATACAACCATTACCTATTCCAACCTCCCGCCGGGCAATTATACATTTAAAGTAAAAGCCGCAAACGCAGCAGGCATCTGGAGTGAACCGGCAACATTTGCATTCACTATTTTAACTCCTTTCTGGGCAACATTGGCATTTAAAATCACTGCGGGTCTTGCGGGGATCTTTATTATCTGGTTTATCTATTTCTGGAGAAATAAAAGATTGCGCAACCGTGCAAAACAACTTGAAGTTTTAATTGAAGAACGCACTTCGGAATTACAACAGCAAAAATTAAAAGCGGAAGAAGCGGCATTGCGGGCAGAACAATCTGAAAAAGCAAAAGAAGAATTTCTGGCGAATATGAGTCATGAGATCCGTACACCGATGAATGCTATCATGGGTATGACACGCCTGCTCATCGACAAGGATCCGAAGGAATCACAAAAAAGATATTTGCGTGCGATACGGCAATCATCGGATAATTTATTGGTGATCATAAATGATATTCTGGATCTTTCAAAAATTGATGCCGGAAAAATGGAACTTGAAGAAGTACCTTTTATTTTTCGCAATCTGCTGAATAACCTGGAAGAGATCATGAAATTTAAATCGGATGAAAAAGGGCTTGATTTTTCAATTGTGATTGATGATGCAATTCCAGAATGTGTGATTGGGGATCCTGTGCGATTAAATCAGATTTTAATAAACCTCACCGGCAATGCGATCAAATTTACCGAAACAGGAAGTGTGCAGGTAATTTGTAAATTATCAGGTGAGAAAGCTGATCGCCAGATCATTTCATTTATTGTGAAAGACACCGGTGTGGGAATTGCAAACGATAAACTTGCGGGAATTTTTGAAAGTTTTTCACAGGCAGATAAAGCAACAACACGTAAATTTGGCGGCACCGGACTTGGGTTGAGCATTTCAAAAAAACTGGTTGACCTTGCAGGAGGAAAAATTAATGTGACCAGTGAATTGGGGAAAGGTTCAGAATTTCATGTGGAAATTCCTTTCGCAACAGGCGATCCGGCATTGGCGATCGATAATAAACAGAAAGTTGTGGTAAATGATGCGGTATTGAAAACCGATCTCAAAATATTGCTTGTTGAGGACAATGCATTTAATCAGATGGTGGCGATAGATAGTATTGAATCTTATTTTTCAAATGCAAAAATTGATGTTGCCGAAAACGGTAAAATTGCATTGGAAAAATTAAAGGATAAAAACTATTCACTTATTTTAATGGATGTGCAAATGCCTGTAATGGATGGTTATGAAACATCGAGAGAAATACGCCTGCTGCCCGACAAACAAAAAAGCAGCATACCGATCGTCGCCATGACGGCAAGTGTTATTAAAAGTGAAGTGGATAAATGTTATGAAAGCGGTATGACGGATTTTATTTCAAAACCATTTGAAACGGAAGACCTCATGCAAAAGATATCAAAATATGCACAGGGAAATTAATTTGCAAACCGGTATCCTGATGATCCCTCCTACCTGGGGAGAATGGGTGATCTATATTGCAACAATAATTGTGGTAATATTGATCATTCAGTATATTGTCCGCAAACAAATCAGGAGAGCCGCCGATGGCCAGCGCATTTTACGTGAACGTGTCCGCGAAAAAATAAAAGAACTTGAAGAAGAAAAATCAAGGGCCGAACATTCTGAAAAAGCGAAGGAACAATTTCTTGCAAACATGAGTCATGAGATCCGTACGCCGATGAATGCAATCATGGGAATGACGAGATTATTACTGGATAAATCGCCTAGAGAAGATCAGTTAAAATATCTGAATGCCATCAAACAATCGTCAGATAACCTGCTCATCATTATCAACGATATTCTCGATCTTTCAAAAATCGAAGCCGGTAAAATAAATTTCGAATCAATCGGATTTGACCTTTCAGAACAAATCAAAACAGTTTATACAACCATTAAATTAAATGCGGATGAAAAAGGACTTGCACTTGATTATAAGATCGGTGATGAGGTACCTTTAAAAATTATCGGCGACCCGTACAGGCTAAATCAAGTCCTGCTGAATCTGGCAGGCAATGCGGTGAAATTTACAGAACATGGAACTGTATCCATCAAAATAAACGCAGTTGAAAAAACGAACGATCATGTAAAACTGAAATTTGAAATCGCCGATACGGGTATCGGTATCGCACCCGATAAACTGGATTATATTTTTAATATGTTTACGCAGGAATCGAGCAGCACGACAAGGAAATTCGGAGGCACCGGCCTTGGGCTTGCGATTTGTAAAAAATTAGTGGAATTGCAGGGCGGCACCATACACGTGGAAAGTGCGACCGGGAAAGGTTCTGTATTTTCATTCATCCTGCATTACGGAATTCAGAAAAACAATGCAAGAACAGAAGAATTGGAAACACCGGTTATGCATGATAATGCGCAACTGAAAAATATTTCAATTCTGCTTGCTGAAGACAATGAATTTAATCAGATGGTGGCGATTGATTCTATTCAGGATGCGATTGAAGGTGTGCAGATCGATCTTGCGAAAAATGGAAAAGAAGCGGTTGAAATGGTGCAGAAAAAAGAGTATGATCTTATATTAATGGATATTCAAATGCCGGAAATGGATGGCCATGAGGCGACAAGAATGATCAGAAAAAATCCGGAGGCAAAAATTAATTCCATTCCGATCATTGCAATTACTGCAAGTGTGATTAAAGCCGAAGTAGATAAATGTTTTGAAAGTGGTATGAATGATTTTGTAGGGAAACCATTTTCAACCGACGAATTACTTGATAAAATTTCTAAAGTCATCAATAAATAAAATCAATTATGTCCTATCAAATGATCAATCTCGCATTTCTTGAGAATTTTACAAAAAACGACACCGCTAAAATGGCCAAATACATACAGATGTTTTTGAACCTGGCTCCCGTTAGCATAGCGACAATGAAACAACAACATGCCTCGGCAGACTGGAACAATTTGCGCACAACCGCACATAGCCTGAAACCGCAATTGGCCTATATGGGCATTGATTCACTGAAAGAACAAATACTCCGCATAGAGGAATATGCGGGTGAAGGAAAGAATCCCGATACAATTGCCGCACTCATCGATACCGTTGAAACGGGCTGTAATAAGGCATTTGCGGAGCTTACAGAAGTTATTCAAAAATTATCTTAATATTGCAAAAAAACCCAATTCTATGAAGAATGAAATTGTCTTTATTGTTGATGATGAACCGATGCATGCGCAAATGATGGAGGATCATCTGAAAGCAAAATATCCCAACTTTACAATTTTCAAATACAAAACAGGTGAGGAATGCAACGATAATATGGATAAAAAACCTTCTATCGTGATCCTCGATTACCATTTGAATACAGTTGATAAATCTGCACGCAACGGCATTCAGATCCTCGAACATATTCGCAGGAATTATGATGAGACAGATGTGATTATGATTTCAGGCCAGGATAAAATTGACGTTGCCATCGAATGTATGACAGCAGGAGCGTATGATTATGTAGTTAAAAATGAAACCAGTTTTATCAGAACGGAACAGGCAATTGAACGTCTTTTCAAACATCGCGAAGTTTTGCGCAATCTGAAAAAATATAAAAGACTCAACCAATTATTTATTTGGGTGATCTCATTGATCGTACTTACAGCTGCGATCTTATGGCAGCAGGGAATTATCAATTAAATTTTAATTCATTTTTATAAAGCTATCTGCAGCAGCGGGTAGCTTTTTTTATTTCTCTTCGAAATAACCGGTGAGCTTATTCTTTTTTACATGATTCCAGTTAAAGCATTTCCCATTCATTGTAATATATACACCGTGCTCAAGAGTTTGCACATATGCCATTGCGCAACCCAAATTAAATAACCCGTCTGAGCTTCCGAATTTATATGGAATCATTGCTCCTGTGAGTACTATGGTTTTCGGAATTTTTGCTTCTGCTATTTTTCCCGCCGTTTCTACCATAGTATCAGTTCCGTGCGTGATCACAATTCTTGTGTTTTCACAATCCCTGCAACTTTCAACAATTTTATTCCTGTCGGCATCTGTCATATGCAAACTGTCGAGCATCATAAGCGTTTCTACATCCACATCGGCAGTACATCTTCCGAGGTTTAACAATTCAGGTAAATGTGTATTGTTGAAATACAGCTGGCCCTTGATCTCATCGTATTCCTTGTCGAAGGTGCCGCCGGTAACAAAAATATGAATGCGCATAATTATTTGGTTAGTTGTGTGTGTATGTATGTCGGACTGTAAATTTAAACTCTTTTATTCTTTAAGAAAACTTACAACATTCCTGATCAGTGCCACTAATATAAATGATCCGAAGAAACTAAAAATAAAAGCTTCCAGGATCGGGCTGTATTCGCGGTATGCCGCAAGTCCGCTGCCAAGAAGAAGATAACTGTGCACTGCGATAAGGATGAAATTTAAAAGAAATGCATAAACGGTTAATTTAAAATAGGGTTTGATCTTTTCAACCAATAGGCCCGCCACACAATTCATGATCATATACAGAAGGATTTCAATGCCCGCAATACTAACGATCAAATCGTTTTTCTTTACGATATAAAAAAATGTATTTAAAATAAGTGTCACAGCACATAACACCCCTGCCAGCATAAAAGGAAAATATTTCCTGTTTACAAATTTCGTTGCGTTGCGTTCGTCCAGCATTTTATTTTATTCAATATATGGGTTTTTCTTCAACCCCATTTCCCAAACGAGATCATGAAAATTGATGCGATCGCCAAAACGATCCCGATCAAATTTAAGCCGGTTAATTTTTCTTTAAAAATAATCCATCCGCAAATTGCAGTGGTAATAACAATACTGATATTATTCAACGGGAAAAAGGTCGATGAGTCTGCCCACATTGGGTGATTAAGTGCGGCAATGAGAAAATACATGGACCCGTAATTCGGAATACCGAGCATAATTCCGTGCGCAACATTCCGCATGGCGATCAATTCCCGGTTTCTGAAATATCTGATCGTAAGGATCACAATTCCAGAACATGCTGCAGTGCCGAATACGGTGATGAGAAATAAATTAAATGAAGCCGCATCAAGATAGGTTTCCTGGCAATATTTGGCCGAAGCATCCACAATTCCGCTGCCAGTCAGAACGAGAGCAGGGAAAATGATATAGCGCAAATTATTTTGAGATGCCGCGGTTTCTTTTTTATAGGATGCCAGCACAACAGCAACCATTGCTGCCAAAATTCCTGAGATCTTCAATAGCGTTACGGAATCGCCGTATAAAAAAAATGCAAGGGTGGCGGGAATGATAAGCGATAATTTATTTGCAATTGAAGCTACTGCCATTCCGCTGTATTTTACTGTGAGTGCCGTAACATAAAATACAGAAATAAATAAGGATCCCATCAACACAGCGGGAATAAACCAGGGAGCATGTATCATTTCTGCCGGTGATGGCATATCTCCCTGCGAAAGCATTCCAACTGCAACACAAACAATATAATTTACAACAATTGCCTGCAGCGTATTTATTTTATTCCGGGCAATTATTTTAAATACGATAAAAATAAGTGTGGATGTTAAAATACTTAAAAACAGATAAATCATGCAGGTTCTGTTGTGATGAGTAAATTATCAAAAATTGTTTCAGTTTGCACGATACGTCCCGGCATATCAGGCGCAGGAATTCCCTCCTGCAGGATATGCGATGAGATAAATATTTTAGCTGCATCCCATAATTTCGCATCTATAAATTTTTGAATTGTTTTAGGTCCGCCTTCCACAAGTACACTGTTGATTCCCATGCGGTATAAATGATTTGTTACCTGTGGCAATAATTGTTCTTCAGCATGTAATTTAATTTTATGCACATGCCCTTCAACGGCATCAACCGCATAATTAAATAAAATCGTTTCTGCATCCTGATTAAAAATACGCAGCACAGAACTGAATTCATCACCTGAATTCAGCACGATTCGCACTGGATTTTTTCCGGGCCAGTTGCGCACCGTCAGAAGCGGATCATCAGTTAAAATTGTTTTTCCGCCGACAAGAATTGCAGCATGTTCAGCCCGCCATTTATGCACAAGTATATCCGCATCCTGATTTGTGAGCCGCACCGGTTTTCCCGAAAGTGCAGCAACAAAATGATCGGACGACTGCGCCCATTTGATCGTAAAATAAGGGCGTTTTAATTCGTGATATGTGTAATAATATTTATTGAGCCGCCTGCATGCATCCGGCAAAACATTTTCAATTACTTCAATTCCATTCTCCCTTAATTTCACAATTCCGCTTCCGCTCACGATCGGGTTCGGGTCACGTAATCCGATCACAAGTTTTTTAATTCCTTCCTTTAATATGCGAGATGTGCACGGCGGTGTTTTTCCCGTGTGATTGCAGGGTTCAAGATTTACATATAAGATGGATGAGGGTATTAAATGCCTGTGCTCATCTTTTACCGCATCAATTGCATTTATTTCAGCATGGGCAGAACCAAACAACTGATGATACCCTTCGCCGATGATATTTTGGCCATGCACAAGAACAGCACCCACCATCGGGTTTGGCGCAACATTTCCTGCCCCGCGGGAGGCAAGTGTCAGGCAGCGTTGCATCATCAGCTCATCAAAATTCATCACGGCAAAGCTAAATAATCTGATGCATCATTTTAGTTTTGCATCCTGGTGCGTATTGCTTCTTATATCGGTCAACTAAAAACAAACCTGCTGCATGTTTATGATGAACGGGAAGCGCAGAATATTGCGGTTTATCTCTGTGAAGAATTATTCGGAAAATTATTTGTGCGCAATAATGTTGAATTAAACAATGAACAAATTCAAATATTACAGCAGGCATCTGTCCGTTTGCGAAACAACGAACCCATTCAATATGTTTTGGGTGAAGCATGGTTTTACGGAAAAAAATTTATTGTCAATCCGGATGTTTTGATCCCTCGGCCTGAGACTGAAGAATTGATAGAATTGATTTTAGAAAAAAATAAAAAAACTGATCCGCATATTCTTGATATTGGAACCGGTTCAGGTTGCATTCCGGTGATTTTAAAAAATGAGTTGCCGCATGCGCATGTATACAGTATTGACATCTCCGATCAGGCATTGCACATTGCGCAGCAAAATGCGTTTCGCCATGGTACGGAAATTCATTTTCTGCATTTGGATATTTTAAACAACAGCCCTCTGCAATTACCGCAAATGGATATAATTGTGAGTAATCCTCCATATGTTGATCCGGCGGATGCAACATCCCTGCATAAAAATGTTTTTGATCATGAACCCCATCTTGCTTTATTCGGAAACAAAGATGAGCCTTTGATCTTTTACAGAAAAATAAGTGAATTTGCATTTACACAATTACTCCCGCACGGCAGATTATTTTTTGAAATTCCTGAGAATAAAGGAGAAGTGATTTACTCAATTGTATCGCTTACCGGTTTAAAAAATATTCAAATTAAAAAAGATATACAGGGAAAAGAAAGAATGGTATCTGCAGAAAAAAATTGAGCGAAAAGTTTTTAACAGTAAGCCTGTATTTAAAAAATTTTTATATTTATACACAAAATAACAGCTATGAAAAAAATTCTACTTTCTGTTTGTTTCTGCGCATTTATCGCCGGAGCAAATGCGCAGGCCCCGGGCATTGAATGGGAATTTAATATCGGTGGATTAGGCTGGGATGAATGCCGCACAATTGCTGAAACTACCGATGGTGGATTTATTTGCGGCGGGTTTTCAGAATCAGGTGTATCCGGAAATAAGCTTGCGCCAAGCAACGGACAATATGATTATTATCTTGTCAAACTTGATATTTTCGGAAACCTTGAATGGGAAAAATCCTATGGTGGTACTTTAAGAGATCAGATGTACCGTGCCGAGCCAACTGCAGACGGCGGCTATATATTGGGAGGTTGGAGCGAGTCATTCACCGACGGAAATAAAACCGCACCAAATCTCGGTGAACGCGACTGCTGGGTAATTAAAACAGATGCGGATGGAAATATTGTATGGCAAACTACGGTTGGCGGTGATCAGGATGATTATATTTTTACTTTGCATCAATTAACCGATGGCGGATATGTTTTCGGCGGATTTTCCAATTCCGGAATTTCAGGAAATAAAACGGAAGCAAATCTTGGCGGATTTGATTTCTTTGTCTTTAAGCTTGATGCGGATGGAAATCTCGTATGGCAAAATACAATAGGCGGATCCGGTGAAGACAGATTGCATGCGATTGTTGAACTGGATGGCGGAGGATTTATTTGCGGCGGCACATCAGAATCAACCGATTTTGATCACGCATCACCAATTTTAGGTATTGAAGATTATTGGGTACTTAAACTGGATGATGGCGGAAATATTGTTTGGGAGCGATCATATGGTGGCAATGATGTGGATGAATTATTTGATATGCATGAAGACAACGAAGGGAATTTCATTCTTGCCGGATTTACTTCTTCAGATATGAGTGGTGATGTTACAGAACCAATTATAGGAATGCAGGATGGCTGGGCAGTAAAACTCGATACAGATGGTAATATTATCTGGCAGAATACAATTGGTGGTGATATGGGCGACAGACTGGAATGCGCCTATGTGATGAGTGATGGAAATTATTTTATGGGAAGCGGTTCATTTTCTCCGGTTTCAGGTGATCAGATCGAAGAAAGCTGGGATTGGGATTATTGGCTAAAAAAACTGGATCAGGAAACAGGTGAAATTATTTGGCAGACAAACCTCGGTGGTTATGGTGTTGACCTGCCACGGACAATCATGCAAACCTCTGATAACAGTTTTGCAATTTGCGGTGAATCCACTTCTGCTGAAGGGCTCGAAAAATATACTCCCAATTATGGCGAATATGATTTCTGGATCATAAAAGTTGCCTGTGAAAATCCGGTAATGCATTATGCGGATGCAGATGGTGACGGATATGGAGATAACGCGGTTTCAAGAAATACGTGCACCGATTATCCGGGATATGTTTTAAATAATCTGGATTGCAATGACCTTGATCCGTTTGTATATGCTGGTGCCGATGAAATTTGCAACGATATCGATGATAATTGTGATGGAAATATCGATGAAGGCATCATCGCGACTTATTATCTGGATGTTGATGGCGACGGATTTGGAGATCCGGATATTTCACTGATCGATTGCCCCGCTCCTTTTGGATATGTGGATGCTGCAGGAGATTGCGATGATGCAAACAGCAGTGTAAATCCGGGCGCTACAGAAATTTGTAATTCAATTGACGACAATTGCGACAGTAATATTGATGAAGGTGTAATGAATACTTATTATGCTGATGTGGATGAAGATGGTTTCGGAACTGCACTTTCCACAACGTTGGCTTGTACGTTACCTGAAGGATATTCAGATGCAAATACCGATTGCGATGATTCAAATGGCGCAATTTATCCCGGTGCAACAGAAATTTTAAATGGTGTGGATGATAATTGTAATGAAGCGATCGATGAAGGACTTGTTGCACTTAATGAAATTGAAAGCAATTATTTTTCAATTTTCCCTAATCCTGTGCAAAATGAACTCGTATTAATAAAAAATATTCAATCATCAGAAATTTCAAGGATTCAAATTCTGAATGCATTGGGAGATAAAGTGATGGAAATAAATTCCGCAGAAACAAAAATAGCTATACAGGTTTCAGAACTTTCAGATGGAATTTATTTTATCATGGTGAATGAAAATAATTTGCTACATTTGCAGAAGTTCGTGAAGGGCTAGGCTGTGATGATTGTATGTAGGACAGCGGGGTAACTCCCGCTGTTTTTTTTTGATTTGACAAATCTAATTTTCTTCAGCACCTGCTTCGAGCCAGCATTTCAGCATGAAATAATCTTCATCACTTAAAGGATCCCCCGGCGGCATAAGTTTCAGTTCAATTACCATAATATTAAATAAACCACTGTCAATTTTTTCTTTCAGTACATCATAATCTGCAAGATTACCTATCGGTGCATTCGGCCAATGGCAACCAACAAATGTGCAGGATTCCAAAATGAGCGGCGCAATATCATTCCGATAACTCACTGTTATTTGCGAGCATGGATCCGGTAGCGGGTCATGTCTGCATGAAATAAAAATCATCAAAACAAAAAATAAAATCAGCCTGAAAGAAAACGAAAACATGATACGATCATTTAAAAAGCGGCAAAGTAAAAATTCCTATGCCGCTTTGTAACATCCATAAATAATCAAAGCACAATAAATTTTACATGTGTGGATTTTCCACCGGTATTTATGACAACAAAATAAATTCCGGGAGCGAGATCCGAAGTAGCGTACATCAGCATATGATTTGTTTCCAATGTGTTTTCATTTAACTCCATGATCTTATCACCATTTAATCCGGAAATGATCACATTGCATGATTCTGTCTGAAGACTTTCCCAGGCAATTGTAATGAACGCATTTGCAGGATTCGGATACACCGATGCATGCAACTCCTGTTCATTTGCTTCAATAATTGAAGTTGACTCGCTGATCGTAATATTATAATCTTCAAATTCACCATGATAGCCGAACGGGTCGTGCGGAATATCGCAAGGCGTTGGTAAACTATGTCCGCCGAGGCTGGACATTTTTGCCGTTACCCGCATTCTTGTTGTTCCGGTCAAAGTGTAATCCGGCAATACAAATGCATCAGTAAATTCATTTGGTGAAATATGATCAGCACTCAAAACAGTTTCACCGATATCATCAAATGAACCGTTTTGATCCAGATCGATCCATACCCGTAAATTCATATCCGGACAAATCGCGGCATCAACCGTAAATGCGATCGTCATTTCATAATTTGTTCCTTTCAGCAATGTTGTGGTTTCATCTGCCAGTACATAACTGTTGTTCGGGTAATTTTCAAGATCCGACGAACTTCTGTCCAACGTATTCAGGACAACATGCGTGATGCCGGGCATACTTGCAGCATAGGGTATAGCGGTTTCCGGCACGCACCACTGGGCAGCCAATCCGGATGAAATAAAAATGCATGCAGCAAAAAAGTACATAAGTAAATAATTCTTTTTCATAATAAATTTATTTAAGGTTTAGATAAAATAATCCCCTCACAAGAATTTGTGATGCAAAAAATGCTGCAGCTTTATTTTGCAATTCAAACTTAATGCGGCATTTTTAAATAACAGTTAAACGAGCCCGCATACTGCGTTAAGGTTTGTCAGCAACAGGTCAATTAACTTTCTGATCCAATTGCCGTTGGTGCACACACGACAATTCCGAAAATGAACAACATTTGTAAATTCGTGTTTCGCATTTCTATGAAAGAATTAAAAACTGAACAATTTCTACCGGTGTCAATTGAGCAGGCATGGGCATTTTTTTCGTCTCCTGCAAATCTGAATTTAATTACACCTGCAGATATGCATTTCAAAATAAAATCAGCAGTACCCGAAAAAATATATACAGGTTTACTGATTTCCTATCATGTCTCTCCCCTGCCCTTTTTAAAATTCAACTGGGTAACAAAAATTACAGGTGTTGATGAACCATTTACGTTTACAGATGAACAAATAAAAGGGCCATATAAAATATGGCAGCACCAGCATCTGTTTCATGCTGTGGAGGGAGGTGTACTAATGAAAGATATAGTGCGATACGAAATAGGCAAATCTTTTTTCGGGTGGATCGCCGGGAAATTATTTGTGCATCGCAAAGTGAAAAAAATCTTTGATTATCGCCATGCAAAACTTGAATTGTTATTTCCGAAATAAATCATCTTCTTTTCTATTTGAGTGTTGCATCCATTCGAAACATCCGCTTTCAAAAAGAATAAGAAAGCAGATGATTTTTGGGCAACGAATTATTCAGACTGAGGCAGGTTTTCTACTTTTCCAATATACAAATGCCTGCAAATACGCTGCTAATGCCAATGGTACGTCAATTGAAGCAGTGTTGCTAAAAAGAATTTATGAAATATTTATACCTGTTAATTTTTCTCTCACTTCCGGTTACATTTTTAAATGCACAAATGAAGTTCAACCAGGAATGTATTCCGGTAAGTTCATTTTACGCAATAGAAACATCTTTTACCAGTACTGATATTGTGTGGTCAGCGGGAACGCCGGCAATGGAATATGTTGTGAATTACCGAAAGTTAGACGATACAATCTGGTATGCCGTAAGTGTATTTGGCGACTCAATTGCAAGTCTTTATGCATTGGATACATGTACCGGTTATGAATTTAATATTACATCCATTTGCGATGAATTATCTGAAGTCACTTCCGTATCTGATACGTTTTATACCAAATGCGACACGGTTGGTTCCGCGGTAATGGATCTGGTTGGGTATAAAGAATTAATTGTGTTTCCAAATCCCTCCAACGGAATAATCAATATCCGATTCAACAAACCGATTTATGGAGATGTAATTATTTTAATACGGAACAGCTCCGGAATATTAATGGAGAAGAAAAATTATTTTCTGAACGGAGAAGAAACGATCTCCAATTTACAACTGAGTAATGAAATTACCGGGACAAAGTATATTTCGCTGATTTTTAATGATCATATCATCACGCAATCTTTCCTGACTACTAAATGATAAAATATGATAAAGTATATCGATCTGACAACGGTATTAAATGAAGACAGAACAGCATTTGCTTTTTACAATCAGGAAACCCATCATTTTCTTTCGTTTTTCAACAGGGAGATATGGTATTCCAAATCCGATTTCATTTCCTGCCTGGAAAAAGAAAAAGATAAAAATTCAGAATTGAAGATCGAGGAATACCTCGACGTCATTCCCGAGTCAACGGCGTTTTAAATCTATGGCACGTAAGTTGAAATTCATGACAGCAAATCATTGTTATGAAAGGAATGAAATTATTCACACTTGGTGTAATCTGCCTGATTATGTCTTCCGGAGATTTACGGGCTCAAATTATGCAGCCCGGTAATATGGCCATATCAGCAGGATATGGGTTTCCCTCACTTACAAAAACCGTTTTCAATGTTGTTGAAGGGCAAAATGTTTCAACCGGTTTTGTCGGCCCTGTGTACGGCAAATTTGAATATATGATCAATGAGACGGTTGGTTTCGGAATGAACTTCGCCTATTCATATGGAAAGGCCTCCTACCTCACTTCCGGCACGGAAGCAGACAGCATTTTTTACAATACCTCCTTCACTTATAAATCTTACAGTGCATTAGCACGATTTAATTTCCATTTCGGAAACAGTACAAATTTTGATCCCTATGCAGGTATCGGACTTGGTTACCGGAATGCAAATTATAGTTATACAAGTGGCGATCCGAATTATAATCCGACAGATTTAAATGGATTCAATCATTTCGGTCTTGATTTTACAATTGGCGCACGCATGTTCTTTACTGAAAATTTTGGTGTATATGGAGAAGTGGGAATTGCAAAATCGCCGATGCAGGTTGGTTTTGTTGCAAGATTTTAAATAAAATAAAAAAGCCCGGAGCAAATGCTTCGGGCTTTTTTATTTTATTTCCTCTGCCAATAAGTTGTATCAGTAAGACATTCCGTTTTTTTAAGAGACCTTTCAATCTGTGATCTGTAATTTTCAACAGATGTAACGGCATCTACACCGCCGTCGAGCAAACTCACATCATATGTTATAAGTTTACCATTTTCAATCTTGTAAGCATATAAATAAAATTGAAGGTCGGTGTTTGAATTCGGTTGCCAGTAAACAAATTTCATATTTCCTATTTCCGTGCACCAGCCGGTTAATTCAGTAGCATCAAGCGAATACATTGAACCTTGTTGCGTTACTTCTGCATGCATTGAATACTCGTCAACTTTAGAAATGCGCACTTCTTTCACTGCAGGCTCGTCCTGATCATTAAACCATGTGCCGATCAATTCCCTGTCAATTTTTTCTTTGCCGGGATATCCCGCAGGATAATCAATTCCAACCGGGCAACCTGAAAATAAGAAAGCAAAACCGAGTAAAAGAGATAACCTTATGAATTTATGATTCATGGATGCATGCATTTAATATCCCGGATTTTGTTCGAGGCTTGGATTAATATCAATTTCTGCCTGCGGAACCGGATAGATGAGTTTCGGATCATTATAATTCATTGTTCCGATCATTTCATGCAGGCGCTTGATATCCCAGATCTTTAATCCTTCAAATGCAAGTTCGAGCCTTCTTTCGAATAAAATATCATCGAGTGAAACAGAGCCGGCAGCTTCCAGTCCTGCACGAGTATGCACTGCATTATAATCATCAACCGGCGATGCACCTGTTGCGGTTCCAAGGCGTTCGTTGCATTCTGCACGGATCAGATACATTTCCGCAAGACGTATCACTGTGAGGTTTCCGAATTCATTATTGAATTTACTTGTATACCGGATTCCTGCATCTTCAAAAAACATATCTCCCCTTACATCCGCAGTATCATATAAATTATAATGTGCATCTTCAATTTCTATATCGCCGCGTCCGCCGTAATCATTGATTGTCCAATAATCATTCATTGCATTATTGCCATCCTGCTCCGAAATCTGTACTGAAAAAATATCTTCATTTGTATTATCGTCCTGTGCAAATACATCTGCAAAATTGGCTAGCAGATCATAATCATTTGAACTGATCACTCTGTCGGCAGCATCCCTTGCAGCAGCATAATCACCTTTTTGCAAATACACACGGGCAAGCAATGCAGAGGCCATATGTTTATTTATTTTCTCATCATTATTTTCCGGTAATAAACTTTCGGCAAGTGTGAGATCATCAATTACCTGGGCATAACATTCTTCAACAGTACTTCGTGCAACATCGGTATTATCTCCGAAATTAAGAGTTGGTGTTAAGATGATCGGAACGCCTAACTGTGTGTTTTCCATACCCGGTTCATATTGCTGGCCGAAATTTCTTGTGAGTTCAAATAAGCACCATCCTCTGATTGCCAGTGCTTCTCCCTGAACGGTTTCTTTGTCCTCTTCAACAACATCAAGTGCATTGAGTACGTTGTTCACTGTATTCATTGTCTCATAACAGATATCCCATAAACCTTCCACATCGGCATTGTTTACAATGATATCACGAAGGAATATTTCACGTGGTGCAGTATATGTTCCTACCCAAACAATTTCTCCTTCACCGCCATATAATTCTGCATTGCGCATTAATTCACCACCAATAAAAGAAGATGCAGATAAAAGATCATATGCACCGTTTAAGGTTTGTTTAACACCTTCTTCATTGTCGAGTGCAGTTTCATTGCTCAGGCTCTGCGCAGGCTCAAGCTCGAGGAGGTCCTGACAGGAATTGAGCGCAATGAGCGATCCGGTGAGTAAGAGAGTTGGTATATAGTATTTTGCTTTCATATTCGTCAGTTTAATAAGGCTGATTTAATTTCTTCGTTTAATTAATTATAATTCAAGACTGATTCCAAATACAATTGTGCGTGGCTGAGGTGCACTGTAAAAATCAATACCGTAATAAATATTATCGGTAAATGAATCGGAAGAAACTTCCGGATCCCAACCTCTGTAATTTGTAACAGTAGCAAGATTATATGCTGAAATATAAAATTTGCTGGACGATAATGATAAACGCTGATTAAATTTCCTGGAGAAATTATAGCCGAGTGTAACGGTTTTCACCCTTAAATAAGAACCATCACTCAACCATCTGCTTGAACGTGCCTGTGTTCCGTTCTCAAATAATAATCGGTTTTCAGGCACATCGGTTACATCGCCCGGTTGCTGCCATGCATCAAGCTGATCAACAGTCTGATTATCCCACTGGCTTGCATTTGAACTCATCCAGTAATCTCCCGACATGTGGACATCATTTCCATAAACGGATTGCAATACAACGTCGAGGCTGAGATTTTTATAACTGAAATTATTTATCATTCCTGCGATAAAATCAGGATTCGGATCACCGATCACAACATAATTTGCAAGGTTAAAATCGTTTGTGGTACCGCCTGATCCATCATTTAAATAATACAGGCCGTCGCCGTTCTCAGGATCAACACCTGCATATTCAGCACCATAAAATACGCCGATCGGCTGACCAACCATTACAACATTCATAAAATCAGAGCCGCCGTTATCAATTAATGTCTGATCGTTTGCAAGTTCAGTTACTTTATTTCTGTTCATTGCATAATTCAGACTTGTTGTCCATTTTAATTTACCGACGAGGATATCGTAATTCAGCACAAATTCAAATCCTTTATTTTCGAGTTTACCAACGTTTTGTGTTTGTGTGGCATAGCCTGTTGTTGCAGGAACCGGTACATCCAATAAAATATCTGTTGTATTTTTTACATACACATCAATTTGTCCGTTTAATCTGTCGTTAAAAAATCCGTAATCTATACCTGCATCAAACTGCGAAGTTTTTTCCCATGTAAGATCCGGGTTTGCAATTGTGCTTGGATACAGCGCAGGTGTTCCGTTATATGCACCAATTGCATATAAGCCCTTATAATCGAAATTACCGATGCCTGCATTTCCTGTGAGACCGTAACTTGCTCTTATTTTAAAGAAACTGATTCCTTTGCTGTCTTTCATAAATGCTTCGTTGGTCATTACCCAGCCTGCAGCAATGGAAGGAAAGAAACCGTATCTGTTGTTTTCACCGAAACGTGATGATCCGTCATACCTTCCTGTTATGTCCACGATATATGTATCGTTGTAATCATATTCAAGACGGCCGAGATAAGATAAAAATCTGTAATAACTGATTTCTGCTGATCCCAAAGTAATTTCTGATGCGCTTGCAAGTGTTTGCAATTTATCATTCGGGAAACCCTGTCCTTCTACTGTATTCCACCAGTCATCATATTTCTGATACTCCGTTCCACCAGTAAATCCGACAGTATGTGCATTAAAATCTTTCGTGTAGATGAGCAATAATTTCGTGTCAAAATTCTGCACGCCTGCATTATAATTTGTAGCGTATCCGCCTACACTTTGACCAACTTCACTTTTACTTCCATAGTATCTTGATTGCATATGGTTTGTAAAATCGCCACCCGCTTCTGCACGCAGTGCTAAAGAAGGAATGATCTGATATTCTGCTGATAAATTCGAAATTGTTCTGAATGTCGTACTCTCAAAATCTACATTATCAACTTCGATCAGCGGATTATAATATAATGTAGTGGGCTGATCATAATATTCACCCGTTGCCGTATCAATCGGCGGTGTGATTGGCGCCTGCGCTACAATTTGCAAGGGTGTTGAAAATGAATTGTCATCAGGAATATCATTATTTACATATCTGCTTAATGTAAGTGATAATCCGAATTTTAATTTTTTGGTGAGTTGTGCATCAAGATTTGTTTGCGTACTAAGCCTGTCACCATGATTGCCGATCATGATTCCATCCTGGTTGGAATAACCGAAACTTGTATAATACTGCATTTTATCAGTACCGCCGGAAACAGATACATCTGTTTGATAAGATTGCGCATCCTGAAAAGCAAGTGCTTGCCAGTCTGTATTAATACCGCCGATCGTATAATCCGAATAACCTGCAAGACGGTCGAATTTTTTTGTTACATCATCGAGATAATCTGCAATTGATTCTTCAACAGTTGCATAGCCGCTGATGCCATTTTCAAAATCATATTCACCGGCATTGATCGCAGCCTGTGTATAGTAGGAAACATATTCTTTTGCATTCATGAATTCACGGAGACCGGTAGGATCGCTCCAACCCTGCTGATGATCAATCGTGATTTTTGCCGCACCTTCCTGTCCGCGTTTCGTGGTGATGAGGATAACGCCGTTTGCTCCACGTGATCCGTAGATCGCTGAAGCTGAAGCATCCTTTAATATTTCAACGGAAGCGATATTGTTAAAATCAATATCATTCAAAGGATTTAAATACAGATTGTAATAATCGTTGACGGCTACCGTATTAATGGGAATACCATCTACAACGATCAAAGGCTGGTTGCTTGCGTTGATGGATGATGAACCGCGAATTCGAATTTTTATATCGGAACCAACTTTCCCGTTATTTGCCTCAATGAAAACACCGGCAGCCTTTCCCTGCAGAGCCTGTTCAACTGAAGTTACGGGAATATGTTCAAGCTGTTCGCCATTCACCGAACTGATACTGCCCGTTACCTGCGTTTTGATCTGGGTTCCATATCCCACAACAACAACTTCATCCAATAATTTCTGGTCGGCTTCAAGTACCACGTTTATTACTGTCAAAGTACCTATTTCAATTTTCTGTGTTTTGTAACCGACAAAAGAAAATACCAATGCGCCGCTTGACTGCGGTACGAGGACTGTATAATAACCATTGAAATCTGTAATAGTACCCGCATCAGTACCATCCACCTTCACAGTAACACCTGTAAGCGGTTCTTCCGAATCACCATCAGTTACCCTTCCGGTGATTGTTTTGAATTGTGAGAAGGCCGCAAAAGAAATAAAACTGAATACGGTTAAGAGTAAAAATTTTCTCATACATAGATAATTTGGTCGGGCTAAAATAACAAAAAAACAAGAAGTTCCTCATTATCACCTATGTAACACAAATATGTGACAATGCAGTATTTTTAGTGCAAAATCGCATCAGAATGAAACGCAATTCAATCTTCATTATCAGTATCCTCTTTTTACAAGGAATATTTGCCCAAACCAGTCAGCAACCTCCGACTGCAGATCGCATTGCACACGAAATTCATGGAGCAAACGGTGAAGTACGTGTAGATTATTATTATTGGATGAAAAACCGCGACGATAAAAAAGTAATTGATTATCTGAAAGCGGAAAATGCATATTTAAAATCATCAATGGAACATACCATTCCGCTTCAGACAAAATTATTCAACGAATTGAGAGGTCGGGTGAAAGAAGATGAAAACTCCGTTCCATATAAAAAAGGTGATTATTACTATTATGTAAGATATGTGGAGGGCGGAGAATATCCCGTGTATTGCCGCAAAAAATCTTCACTGGATGCCGCAGAAGAAATTATTGCAGACGGAAATGAATTAGGTAAAAATGAAAGCTATTTCAATTTCTATATTGAAATGAGTCCGGATCAATCGAAAGCATGTGTGGTGATGGATGTGAAAGGAAGAAATTTTTATTCGATCAAAATAAAAGATCTTGCAACAAATACCTGGTTGAAAGATGTAATTAAAGATACCCGCAACGGATGCGAATGGTCGGCAGACGGCAATACAATTATTTATGCCGTGCCTGATAAAGAAACGCTGCGTGTTTTTCAGATCAAATCGCATCAGATCGGTACCAAACAGGAAGACGATAAATTATTGTTGCAGGAAGATGATGAAACACTCGATCTGTATTTATATAAATCAAGAAGTGAAAAATTTTTATTGATAGATTGCGAGCGGACTGATGCAAATAAAACCTATATCACCTCTGCTGCAAATCCCGGTGAAATGAAACTTGTTCAGGCACTCGAATCAAATGTGATCTATTCGGTTGATCATGCGGAAGGCGATCAGTTGCTGATCAAAACAAATGATAAAGCAAAAAATTACAGGCTGGTTGCAGCACCATTGCAATCACCCGGAAAAGAAAACTGGCGAGATATTCTGCCACACTGTGCAGATGTTTTTTTAGTGAATGTTCAGTTTTTTAAAGATTTTATGGTTGCGGAAGAAAGCACCAACGGATTAACTGAATTAAATATCCTTAAACCAAATGGTAAAACAGTAAAGATTAAATTCGATGAACCCGCATATTATGCCACGCTTGGTTATAATCCGGAATACAACAGCAACACCATCAGGTACGAATATGCATCTCTTATCACGCCTTATTCAACGTTCGACTATCATATTGAAACCGCTTCAGCACAATTAATGAAGCAGGAAGAAATTCCGAGCGGATATGATAAATCAAAATATGCAACCGAACGCATTATGGTACCGGCCCGCGATGGAAAAATTGTACCGATGACAATTGTTTACCGCAAAGATACATATCAGAAAAACGGAACAGCACCCGGATTTATTTACGGTTACGGATCATACGGATACAGCAATGAAGATTATTTTGATTCGAATATATTTAGTCTGCTCGACCGCGGTTTTATTTATGCGAACACACATATCCGCGGCGGACAGGAAATGGGAGGCGAATGGTACGAAGACGGAAAAATGATGCATAAGAAAAATACATTTTACGATTTTATTGATTGCAGTGAATATTTGATTCAGAACAATTTTGTTGCAAAGGATAAATTATTTGCAAACGGCGGAAGTGCCGGCGGTTTGTTAATGGGTGCAATTGCAAATTTCCGCCCCGACCTGTATAATGGAATTATTGCAGATGTACCATTTGTGGACGTGATGACAACCATGGAAGATGAAACAATTCCGCTTACCACATTTGAATGGCAGGAATGGGGAAATCCGAAAATAAAAGAACAATATGATTATATGATCAGTTATTCGCCGTATGATAATGTGGAGAAAAAAGCCTATCCGAATATGCTGGTTACAACAGGTTTGAATGATTCGCAGGTCCAATATTTTGAACCGGCAAAATGGGTTGCAAAATTGCGCTATATGAAAACCGATCAGAATAAATTATATCTGAAAATAAATATGGATGCAGGGCATGGTGGAAATTCAGGTAGATTTGAAAGCCTGAAAGAAATTGCATTGATGTATGCATTCATGCTCGATTGTCTCGGCCAGGGAAGCGTCGGGAATGAATGAGATAATTTTGAATTGGGTGAAATAAAACCCTGTTTCGAATTTCGTCTGAACCATTTCCGGTTTTTTTCTGTATCTTTAATCATTATTGAGTTATTAGCTCTTCCGTTGCGGGTATTCTATTTGAATTTTCTTCTATCGTCAGTCTGAAACTCATCTATACTAATTAACATTTTAAATTATTTACTAAATGAACATCTATGTTTCAGGTTTGAGCTATTCGCTCACCAGTGACGATCTTCGCCTCTTATTCGAACAATACGGTGAAGTTTCTTCAGCAAAAATCATTAACGACAAATTCACAGGGCAATCACGCGGCTTCGGTTTCGTTGAAATGCCCGACGCGGGTCAAAATGCAATCGACGGATTAAACAACAGTTCGGTGCATAATAAAATGATCTCTGTTTCAGTTGCAAAACCGCAAACAGACCGCAAGCCATACGACAATAAATCATATAGCAACAACAATCGCTATTGAACTGCGAAGAAGATTTTAAGGCAGCCAGACGGTTGCCTTTTTTTTATTTTCATACGGAAGCGATAATTTCATCAGAATTGTCGTAATATATTCGTAATTTCGGGATTCGCGAACCAATTTCCTTCATCTAAATTTATTTTTTTGGACTTTCAGATCGTAAAAAACACCTCCGGTATAAGTCAGATCGACTTTGGTAACGGAAGAAATACACAAGGTTTTTATCAACTTGCAAAACGGCTGGAAACAATTCTGGCTATTCGTTACAACAAGAAAACTGATAATTTCAATACCTTATCTTGGAATTACTTCTACCAGGGAGTGCCATTCATTCTGCGTTATCATTGGGACAGCGGAATATTGATCCAACTCGAAAGCAAATCTCCCACGCAGGAAGAAGCCCATAAAATGGATGATATTGCTGCGGTGCTCAAAACATTCCTCTGAGCAGCATCGGGTCGCTAAAGGCGGTTTAAATAATTTATCTTACCTTTAGACATTCTGTTTCTTCCCTGAAGAATGCTCACAACCCTTTTACAAGAAACTTACTGAAACGAATGAGTACGGCAAAAAAAAATACAATGGAACGGTATTACGGCATCCTTACCCGTACCGACTGGAATTCAAATAAATGGCAGGACAGACCTACACAGGATGATCTTGATAAAAGCGAACATAACCCCGATAATGAAGCATTATACAGCGCTCTCAATTACGCTCACAACGGCGTAAATCATGAAACAACCGGTGTATATCAGGGATTTTTATACCAACTGGCGGAAACTAAACCGAAGCCGGAAGATCTGAAATATGTTGATGTTGTTTTCATTCAGTCGAAGGATATTGAAACAGGAAAAGAATATATCACCGGTTTATATGCATTCCCGATGTTTGCAATCGGCAGAAGAGATTCGCCTTTCGACGAATTTCCTTATTTAAAAACCAATATTAAAACCGTTGCTGCTAATATTCACCGGCTCGAAAATTATCTCGATGTCGAAATATTGGATAAGAAATATTTTCCTCTCAATAAGAAGAAGAAAGGAAAACTCACATATTCCTATCTCACAAAACCGCAGGTGGAAAAAATTCTGGATACGCTTACTCTTGAAAACCCGGGTGACCAGAAATTGCACTCGATCAAATTCAAGATCCTGAAAAGTATTTTATAAGCAAGCTTCTTAAGCCTGCATTTTTTACAATTCATACAGGTTTTTTGACAATTCATCCGGATTTTTAACGGTTCAGCAGGGCCTGTCAGGGCAAGAACAGGGCTTTTGATACCTTCGTACTATGGCAATCAAGCGCTATAGCCGCAAGGAACCGATCGTTTTCATCTGGGTGGTGGGGCCATATATTTTCTTTATGAACCTGATCATTTTCGGGTCATGCATTTTTAAATCATTCGGCGTTTTCGGCGCAACCTTTCTCTCAAGCATTATTTACTTCTTTATCATTTACGCTATTTTCGGCACAGTTGCCGTTTTAATTCAAAAAAGAATTCCGGGTGCAGGCGATTTATTCAAGCGCATCATTGTTATGCTCCCTGTATTTTATTTGTTGAATATCGGTGCGATGCACGGAGCATATTATGTTTTTGATCATTTAAAATATATTGCATGCGATCCTTTGCCGCATATGCTATGGCTCACCATTTTATATGGTTGTGTTATGAGTACAGTGATCACTTTTATAAATGAAGGAATGGCAAACTGGGAAAACTGGAAAGCTTCACTCGCCGAAGGGGAAAAACTGAAAAACTCTTACCAGAAAAGTAAATTACTTGGATTGAAAGGACAGATCAACCCGCATTTTTTATTTAATTGTTTCAATACTTTATCGGGATTAATTGAAGAAAATGAAACCGAAGCTGAAAAATTTCTCGATGAAATGACAAAAGTGCATCGGTATTTATTGCGTGGCGATGATGAATATTTAGTGCCGATCGTTGATGAAATGAAATTTGCCCAATCTTATTTATATCTCACAAAAGCACGCTTCGGCAACGCCATCAATACCGCAGTAAACCTCACGAAAGAAGCCATGCACCAGTTCATTCCGCCATTGAGCATGCAGGTGATACTTGAAAATATTATTTACACGAACGCATTAAGCAAAAAAGAACCACTCACAATTCAAATCGATTATAGTCTGAAAAATGAATTGATCATCAAACATACATTGCATGAAAAAATCATTGTGCAGAATTTAAACATGGATGAAGGACTGGACAATTTATTAAATAAATATCGCCTTCTCAATTCAAAAGAAATTCGTGTGCAGGAAGAAAACGGTGAACGCATCATTGTACTTCCGCTGTTTCATAAAAAAGAAATTGAGATATGAAATTACCAAAGGCCCCAAAATTTCAGGTAATCGGTTTCTGGCTCTCCATGCCATTTATCACGTTTGCATTGCTCTTTATCATGTTTGATAAGAGATTATTTCATGAATGGAACCTGTGGGTAATTGGTTATGTAGTTATTTATTTCATCGGCTATACATCCTGGCGGCTCCATTCCCTTTATGATTTTTTTCTTCGCAAAAAATACCCCTCACTAGAAGTGACCTATAAACGGGTAATTTTTAAACTGGCTGTGAATCTGCTCATCATGACGCCTTCCGTATTGCTGATCTTTTTCGTATTCAAATGGGCGCATATCGGCGGATATACAATTCAGAAGAACGACCTGCAATATGGTTACCTCGTTGGACTTACAGTGAATATTATTTTCGAATCGCTTTGGGAAGTAATTTATATAATCGACAAATACAAAGATGCAGCAGCCGAAACACAATTGATCGAACAGCTGCAGCTCGAACAGGAATTTGATAACCTCAAACAAAAAGTAAATCCGCATTTTCTTTTTAATTGCTTTAATACATTGTCATCCCTTATTTCAGAAGATAAAGTGCAGGCGGAAAAATTTCTGGATGAATTAAGCAAAGTATACCGCTATTTGCTGCGGAATAATGAAAGCGGCATGAGCACCCTCGACCAGGAAATGCAATTCATTAAATCGTATTACAAACTTTTGAAAACACGGCATGGAGAGGCTTTCGGCATGACGACTGAGATCAATGCAAAATACAAAGACCTCTTTTTGCCTTCTCTGAGCCTTCAGCTTTTGGTTGAAAATGCGGTGAAGCATAATATCGTAAGCAAAACACAACCTGTACATGTTACGATCAGCACAACCGAACAGGGATATTTAAAAATTGAAAATAATCTGAATAAAAAAATAAAAACAACCGAATCAACAGGGATCGGATTAAAGAATATAAGTGAAAAATACAGGTTGCTCAACAGAAACGATGTTCTGATTGAGGAAACCGCCGGTCAGTTTATTGTAACCTTACCGCTCATTGCTTAACATATTGTGCAATTCAGCTGAAGGCTATTACATCTGATAAAAACAAAACAACAGTTCATCCGAATGTAATAAAATCAAAACCGGACAACACATAGTTTTACACTGAACACAAATTAATTATTCAATAAAGACCAAATTATTAATATGCAAATTTTTATTGTTGAAGACGAAGAACTCGCAGTAAAAAAATTACAAAAAACACTGCTTGCCGTTGATCCGGCAATTGTTGTTGTAGGAACGGCAGACAGCATAGCATCAGCGGTTGATTGGCTGCAACACAATACGCAACCGGATCTTATCCTGATGGATATCGAACTGGCAGACGGGCAGAGCTTTGAGATATTTAACCTCGTGGAAGTGAAAAGCCCCGTAATTTTTACAACAAGCTACGACGAATATGCACTGAAAGCATTTAAAGTAAACAGTATTGATTATCTGCTGAAACCCATACAGAAAGAAGATATGGAAGCAGCTCTCGGTAAATTCAAATCGCTGAAAAAAGTTTATACCGGCGCAACAGACCAGTCGTTAAACGTGAGTACGCTTGTGAAAGAATTACAGCAAACAATGCAAAACAAGGAATATAGAAAACGTTTCCTGGTAAAACATCTGCAAAAATTAATTTCCGTTGAAGTAGATCAGATCGCCTATTTCTTCAGCGATGATCGTATCAACTTTTTCAAAACATTTGATGATAAAAAATACGTGATCGATTATACAATGGATGAAATTGAAAAAATGATCGATCCGCAACAATTTTACAGGATCAACCGGGCATTTCTGGTATCTGTAAAAAGCATTGATCAGATTCACGATTATTTTGGCAACCGGCTGAAATTATATCTGCAACCCGGTATCGATAAAGAAGCACTGGTAAGCAGGGAAAAAGTTTCCGAATTTAAAGAATGGATGGGGAAGTAGGCAATAGAGTAAATTGGCGGGTATAGAAAGATCATAACGTACCAATTTACAATTGTACCAATATGCAAATTGGTTGAAGGACATTTTTTCATTCAATTATTTATGATTGGTATTTACTTTTGTTTACGCATACCTTCATTTATTGCTATATCCAAAAGCACCCTCCCTTACCTTACATTATTTCCATTGGCACATCGGTAAATCGGTAAATTGGTACATTGATACATTGATACATTGGTAAATTGATACATTGGTACATTGATTTATTCTTACCGAACAATTCATCACCCAAAATTTACACTTCATCCGAATAGCCTTTAACCGGGATTTATATCATATCATTTTTGCATCATTAATATTAAACAAATAAAAAAAATGATATGAAAATCTTTAACTACTTATTAACCGCAGCAATGATTTGTTCCACTGCAAATGCATTTGCACAAACTTCCGGTATCGATCTTAGTTTTGGTGAAGATGGTATTGCGTCAAGCGATATCAACGGCAAATTTGACGATGCTACCGATTTAGTTGTATTACCTGATGGTGATATTCTCGTTGCAGGCAACTCAATGGCGGGAAGTCATTATGAATTTATGGTAAGCCGCTTTAATTCGGATGGTTCGGTTGATGAATCATTTGGCGAAAATGGAAATGCAACGATCGAATTCAGCACATTTCATTGTCTTGTAAAAGCGATGGCAGTGCAGGAAGACGGCAAAATTGTTCTTGTCGGAAATTATGACAACAATTATTATACGGATCCGGCGATCGCAAGATTTAACAGCGACGGTACAATTGATACAGGTTTTGGAGGAACAGGATTTATTAAATTGGATCTAAGTGCACAATTCGATGATTTCAACGATGTCGTGATCCAGCCTGACGGTAAAATTCTTGTTGCCGGAAGTTCTTATAAATACGGAACGGATGATTTTTTACTTGTTCGTTTTCTTTCCAACGGATCGTTTGATGAAGATTTCGGCAACGATGGTTTTGTGTATACAGATTTTTCAACTTCACAGGATATTATTTATTCGCTGTTGTTGCAGGCTGACAAAAAAATTGTTGTTTCCGGTTATTCCGGACCCGGCAGTTTTTATTTCGCAGCAGCAAGATATTTTGAAAATGGCCTGCTCGATCCAACCTTCAGTATCGACGGCAAAATGACAATCGGCTCCGGAAGTACTGCTGATAAATGTTTTGGTATGGCAATGCAAAGCGACAGCAGTTTTATTTTGGCAGGTAATCATCATTCGGGAGCGATCGATCAGCATATGATCGCACGTATTGATAAATTCGGAATCCTGGATCCCACATTCGGAACTGCTGGCGTCAGCTATATAAATTCTGCGGCTGCAGCAGATCTGATAAATGATGTAACAGTTCAACCCGATAATAAAATAGTATTATGCGGAGTGCGTGATGGAAATGCAGCATTTATCCGTCTGAATAAAAATGGTTTAGTGGACAATACATTCGGCACAGACGGCATCATCACACCTGACCCGGACTTAGGTGCACTTACTTTGCGTTCAATTGTAATTTCAGACGATGCGTCAGTGATCGCATGCGGGAGTGTGGATCAGGATGATTATTCGGATTTTATGCTGATGAAAATTACAGTTGATATTGCTTCTGCAATAAGTAATCCTGTATCTGCAATAAAGGAAATCAGATTATATCCGAATCCGGCAGTTGATCAGATTCAGATCGAAATGAATGCAGCTTCTGATGATTTACAATTGCTGATGATCACGGATATGAACGGCAGAGTTATTTATCAGGAAGAGATGAACTCTTCAAATTACACTCATATAATCCATCTCCCTGCAAGTATCCGTAGCGGCAGTTATTTATTGACAGCTTTCACCAAAAATGGTACTACCACATCTGTATTTCAGGTGGTGAAATAAATTTGTTATAGTCAGTTCGAAAATCAAACCTGCAGTGTGCAAACCTGCAGGTTTTTTTATGCATTCAATTTCATCAATTCATTCTGCAAAAATTACAGTTCATCCGGAACTGCTTCTATTATGTATTGCACTAATGCAATTTTACAGCATCAAACAATCACATCATTAAAAACAAAAACTACAATTATGAAAAAAACAATTTTAATTTTCGTCAGTGCACTTGCACTTATATCCTGTAAAAAAGATCCGTTTGCAAATGCAAATGTTCCGGACGAAATGGTAGGACAATGGCAATACGGCACATTTGCCATGGCAGATTATTGGGGGTACGACGGCAGTTACCAGGGAAATCCTTTTGAAATGACTATTGCATTTGATTTTAAAGACAACGGAGAATATGAAATGTATTTTATCAGCGTAGCAAATTATTATGGCTGCCGCACGGAAGCATTTTCATATTATGAAGGAACAGTTGACTGGAGTACTGAAGGACAATTTACTGTTCATCCGGCATCCGGAAATTTCCGCGGATTTTATAATTGCACACCGCAATATAATTTCGAAAGAGATGCACTCGACAGCGAATTAACCGAAACAACATACTATTATACATTTGAAACCGACGACTACGGAAAGGAATATCTTGTGATCCGTTTCGATCCATCTGATGAATATCCGACCTATTTTTCGCCGGTATCCTGGTAATGAATTATTAAATCAACCACTCAACCACTAAATTATGCAACCGTTACAATCAACTATCTTAACTCCGGATCAACGACTCAGAGTATTTGTGAGTTCAACACTTCAGGAACTTGCAGAAGAGCGCAATGCAGTAAAGAATGCAATTCAGAATATACATTTAATTCCTGTATTATTTGAATTAGGCGCAAGGCCGCATGCACCGAGAGAATTATACCGTGAGTACTTAGCACAGAGCCAGATCTTTGTGGGGATATATTGGAATCGTTACGGATGGATCGCTCCGGGAGAGACCGTTTCCGGCTTGGAAGATGAATATAATTTATCCGGTGATTTACCTAAGCTGATATATATTAAAAAAAGCACTGAACCGAGAGAAGAACGATTAACACAGTTATTACATAAAATACAGCAGGACGATAAAGTTTCCTACAAAACATTTACGGATGTAAACGATCTTGGAAATTTAATCATCAACGATCTTGCAGTGCTGCTCACTGAAAGATTCAATATGTCGGTTCAGAATAAAGTTTCTGAAACAAAAACATTTTACACCTTACCTGCAGCACCAAATGCCCTGATCGGCCGCGAGCATTGCATGCAGGAAATGAAGAAAGTACTGAGCAGTTCCGATACCAGATTAATCACATTGGCAGGGCCGGGCGGTATCGGTAAAACAAGGCTTGCAATTGAAGGTGCAAGAACAATGCAGGAATATTTTAAAGATGGAGTTGCGTTTATTCCCCTCGCACCGGTGAAAGACGCTTCACTTGTTGCAGAAACAATTTGTTATCACCTCGGAATTAAGATCGGCTCGGGAAATATGCTCGACAGCCTGAAATTATTTTTGCGTGATAAAAATTTATTACTGGTTCTCGACAATTTTGAACAGGTAATCGATGCAGCAGCATTGGTAGATGATCTCTTAATGGCAGCACCGCATATGAAAATAATCGTAACATCCCGCGAACGCCTGGCACTTTCATTTGAACAGGTTTTTGCCGTGCCTGCCTTGCGTGACAGTTTCACTGAAACAAACAACGGCGATGATGTTTTGTATCCACCTGCAATTGAATTATTTGTTAAACGTGCAAAATCAATCCGCGATTCATTTGAATTAAATGAACAGAACAAAGAAACAATTTTTCAAATTTGCCACCGCCTTGAAGGCTTACCCCTTGCGATCGAACTTGCAGCCGGACAGATTAATATGATGAGCCCGCAATTATTATTGCAGAAATTAGATCACCGTCTTGATGTACTCAAAGGTAATTTCAGAGATATTCCTGACAGACAAAAAACAATCCGCAATACAATCGAATGGAGTTTTGATTTGCTTAATCGTTCGGAGCAGGATCTGTTGTTATACATCAGTTTGTTCAACGGTGGTGCCATGCTTGAAAGTATTGAGGCGATGGAAGGAATTCTGCACAACGATACATATGGATTGCTTGATGCGCTTTTAAATAAAAGCCTGATCAAAAAACAGGATGAAGATGCGCATGTGCGTTTTCAAATTCTGGAAAGCGTTCGAGAATTTGCAATCGAAAAACTTGAGGAACAAAATAAACTTCAGGCTTTTAAAAAAATACAGGCAACATATTACCACAATTGCCTGCACGAATTAAAATTACAGAAAAACAAAATCGATCAAAGCGAAGCATTGATCCATCTCGAAAAGGAACAACCGAATATCCGTCAGGTAATGGAATTTTTACTTGAAACGAAAGATGTGAAAATGCTGATCAGTATTTCATGGAATCTCTGGTTGTTCTGGTGGGTAAATGCACATACAAAAGAAGGATATACCTGGCTGAAAAAAACATGGGAAATCTACCAGGAAGAAAATATAGCGCTTGACCCCAAACAATTTTCCATACTTGCAACAAATGTCGGTATCATGGCCTTTCTGCAACTTGATTTCAATATGTATCAGGAATCTCTTGCAAAAAATCTTGATCTGATTCGTTCACAGGAAGATGATGAACTCGTAGCAACAGCACTGCTTATTTCTGGTGTGGTTGCAACGATCTTAAAAGATTATGAAAAATCAGAACGCGATTTAAAGATCAGTCTTGAAAAATATAAAAAGATCGGAATGACAACAGGCATCAGTCTTGCCTTGAGCGGGCTGGGAAGAAATTCCATTTATGTGGGCGGCAAACTGGAAGAGGCAAAAGAATATTATAAAGAAAGTATTGCTCTTGCAAAAAAAGATCAGAATGAAATTTCAGTGATCATTTGTCTGAGTGGTTTTGCTCTTGCCGAAGCAATGGAAAAAAATACAGATGCAAAAAATTATCTGCGTGAAAGCATTTTATTGAGCCAGAGTTTACATTTCTATGAAGCACTCGCTTGGTCGCTGGAAATCTGGGCATTAGTTTCAATGATTGAAAGCAAATTTATACATGCCATCACTCTGCTTGGTGCTGTTAATTTTCTGCGCAATACAACACACCTTCCGGTTTGGGATGATCTGCAGGCTATCATCACAGATGCAATTAATCAGCTGAAACAACAAACAGAGGAAACCGAATTCAACAAAGCATGGAAAGAAGGAGCAGATATGAATCTTGATGAAATGGTTGCCTATGCAATGAAATAAAAACAAGTGAACATAAAAACGCTTGCATAAAATCCTGTACACCGATCAGTAATGAAAAGTGTACAGGTATTTTTTGCAGATGTTCTATAAATATTTTATAAAGCTGTTGACTCCATATTCCGGATATCAATAAAATATATGTACCTGAAAGCAAGTATGCTTTAATCAAAAATAATGCGTTTGATTATCTCCAAAGGAGAGTTATCCGGTTTTGAATTTGTCAGGAATTAATTAATACCTGGAATTATGAATCACAATTAACTTTTGTATTTCATCTCTTTCTGCATATTTAAAATGAATAAAATACATTCCATTTTTCACGTTTGAAAGGTCAATTTTTTCAGACCCGGCAAATTCATCATTCAATATACATTTTCCACTGAGGTCGTATACTTCAAACCGCAATTCATTTTGTGTTGATTGCTCAACCTGAACGAACTGGTCTGCCGGATTCGGATATAAATTAATTTGTTCTTCAAATGAGCGAATTGCTGTTCCGGATGTATCTTCATGAATTGTATCTCCACCGGAAAAATTCAAATTAAATGCATATACATTTTGATCACCGGATATCGAAACTGTTTCAGCAACTCCAATCACATTTCCATTTTCTGATGTTTGCAATTCATAATGCGTGTAAAAAGGCTGAAAATAATCCGATAAAACTTCAATTGGTTGCGCCCATTCGGTAGTTCCATCGGGGTGAATCTTTTGCGCATAAAAAGCACCGGCTGCCTGATAAAAAATTGCAATATCTCCTTCGGTTGTTGTGATTGATTTGATCACAGGGATATAAAATGAAGTATCTTCCACGTATAATTCTTCCGCCCATTGTATTTCACCATCCTGATTAAATTTTTGCATATATATTCCGGAGGCATCTGGACGTGAATCAACCCATCCCAAATAATAATTATCACCGGATTTTGAAAATGATATTTCTTCCTGTGCATAGGCATCCACATAAACAGGTATGCAACCATCATCAAAAACCGGCGCTCCATCTGCATCAATATCGGCAGCATAAATATCATCATCCAATGACGACCATGCGGACATAATACCACCGGCACCATCCGATTCAATTAAAAAATAAGGAAAGCCCGCATAAGTACCTCCGGCTCCCGAAGTGCAACTGTTCACATCTGTGGGTGTTCCCCACAATAAATTACCATCCTCATCAAATCTCTGTAAATAACTATGATAATAATCCCATTTCATAAAACATCCGCCTGCGCCATCGGGTAATAATTTTATATTACCGGCGGATATTATATCAGGTAATTGATAACCATTATAACCCCAGGGTAAGGATCCGTCGTCACCAAGTTTATTAATGGATAAAAACACAAATCCATAACCGGTTGTTACAATTCCGAAATAATAATTATTCCCAATTTCAATCATATCAGATTCAACAGGTCCCCAGTAACCACCTCCTTCAGAAATATTATTTCCGGCGATTTTAACAGGCGCCGGCCACAACAAATCACCATCTGAATTTAGTTTGGCCGCATACAAAGTATCTTCGAAACCACCCGCAGAGGCCGATTGCCAGGTTATTAAAATATCATTGTCGTTGTTCAATAATGCATTTACACGTGTGTAATTAATTGCCGGATTATCAAAAATTGCCCTTCCGTTCTCTTCCCATAAAGCCATACCGTTTTTATTTAAATGCTGGCCATAAATTGCAATATTCGTATTGCGGTTGTCGAGCCAGAAAATAAAAAATCCTTCTGAACCATCCGCAATAATTTGGGGGTTCGTTTGATTGGATGAATAACTACAAATTGCCAAGGGTTCATCAGGGTTTCCGCTCCATTGAGCCATAACTCTTGAAGAATAAAGTGAAACCACGATCAGTGCAGGCATGAGGTATTTGTATAATTGTTTCATATGACAGGTTTTATTGAAGCAAAGGGACATAAAACCTCAAGATGAAACAAGTAGAAAATTTCGCAGTTGTAGCTTGAATTTATTAACCATCACTTTAAAATCGCATTTAGTTAATTATAAAATATTTGATTATTCTTATAAAAAATAACCTGCACGCAATTGCTCGCATGCAGGTATTTCAAACCCGGCATATGAAACCGGAAAATTTATATACTTGAAGGTTCCTTCATCACAGACTGACAGGGTTATAATCCCGTAAAGTGTAAAAAAACGGTAAAGGCCCATCCTTCGCAAGTAGAAATTTTCCGTATTGTAGCTGTTAAAAACTAATTTTGGCAGGTGGAAAATACGAATCTGCAACGTGTCCTTCGGACCTTTTCAAAATCGGAATGGCGATCGTTGGGAGATTTTATTGCCTCTCCCTACTTTAACAAGAATGAGAAGTTTATAAAATTTTATAATTTGCTCACACCTTATTTGGGAGATTTTAATATTACAAATGCCGGAAAAGAAAAAATTTTCAGGCTTGTAACAAAGTCTGCAAAATTTAATGACCCCTCTTACCGCAATTTATGTTCAGATTTTCTGGAGCTTGTGCAGGAATTTCTTGCATACGAATACATGGTAAAAGAAAATACCATGAAACAACAATACCTCACAAGGGCATTTACAGACAGGCAACTTAACGAACTTGCAGAAAAAGTACTCACTAAAACGAAATCAGAAATTGAAAAAATCGGCTATGAAGAAATTGAGAAATTACGGTCAAACATCTGGATAAATGATGCAACGATTTTGCTGTCGATCTTAAATAACAGGAACCGGATCAATGCCTCAAATGATGTAATGAAAAATGCCCCTACTTATCGTGTAGCATCGGAATGGGCATTAGCCAAAATATTTCATTCCTTTCTCAATTATATGAAAGCCTGTAAAAGCAGCGGGAATGTAATCGATACGAAACGGATCACGGTTTTCCTGGAGTTATATGAAGCCTTACAGCCATTCAGCAGTATCGTAACAGAAATATATTATTTACAGGTGAAAATGATCATGAACCAGGATGATGAAATGTATTTTGCAGCCAAAAAATTATTCAGCAAAAATAAAAATGTCATACATAAAAAAAACCACGAAAATATTCTCATCGGATTGCTGGACCATGCAAATGATAAACTCCATACGGCCGAATCCTGGCAGGCGGAACTCTTCGAACTTTCTGAAATCAAAATGAATGATAAACTCTGGAAAGAAAATAAGGGCTTATCGTATGCGACATTGTTTAATGCATTTATGAATGCCTTGCAAATGAATAAAATTGCTTATGCAGAAAAACTCATAAAACAAAACAGCCAGTATCTTCATCCGTCGGTCACTTCATCAATAGAATATTTATGCAAGGCCTGGTTGTATTTTTATAAAAATGAAATCGACGCTGCTCACGGGCAGCTTACAAAAGTGGAAACCGAAAACATTCTTATTAAATATGAAATGCGGACTCTTCAGTGCCTCATCTATTTTGAAAAAAAGGATTGGGAAGTTTTAGCTTCCTATCTGGAAAGTTTTCGTCATTTTATTCTGTATAACAAAACGAATGCAGACGAAAGAGTTACAACCCTATTCTCCGATTTTTGCAAATATTTAAGTTCACTGATGAAACTGGCACCATTCAAATCAAAAAACGAAAAAGCCAGATTACACAAACAAATTTCAGAAGCAGGACCAATTTATTTAAAAGCGTGGTTTCTCAAACACCTTGAAGATTGATACTTCCGGCCGTACAGATGACATGCATCATTTTTTTTAGTCTGCCATAAGCCGATATTTACAAAAAAGAAATTATGTTACTCAAACGAACCGGTGTATGGCTCGATCATTCGAAAGCCAAACTGATTATGCTTCATGAAGGCGCCGTTCAGATAACCACGATTCACAGCCCGTATGTAAGGCATTTGCGCATAAGGGGGCAGAAAAGCGATATCAGCGTATATCAGAATTTATTCGGCTCAAACAGAGAGGTCACAAAACATCATATCAAACAAAATGAATTGCATTCCTATTACAAAGACCTGGAAAAACGACTGGCGGATTGTGATGAAATATTATTATTCGGACCTACTGAAGCGAAAAATGAATTGAATAATTTCCTGTTAAAGAATAAAAAGTTCAACGGTATATCCATTACCGTAAAAAATTCGGCATATATGACCGAACACCAGATGGTCGCTTTTGTGCGGAAATTTTTTAAACCCGCGAGCCCGGTTGCGGTTGTTAAATAATGTGCTTTATTTTTTAATCCGGAACTTTTCACCAGGCAAATAAATCGAAACCTGAATTTGTTTCGCAGATAAAAGCGTATCATCATTTGTTTGCACAACAGCCGGTTTTGAAATTTCAAATACCTGGCTTTCACCGATCACTTTTGCAGAATCACCATCCACAAGAATTGCAGTTGCTTCATTTATTCCGATACATTGAAAACCGGGATGTTCGATGATTGCGGAAAATAACCTGTTATACCTGCTGCGTGCAATAAAATGCTGATCAATAATTACTGAATCCAGCAAACCCAAACCTTCAGCCAGTTCCAGATTTCCTTTCCATATTTTATCAAATGTTGATGCATAAACCGTGTCTACCAATCCATTGCCTGTTATCATATGCTCACTCATGATACTTGCACCGGCGCTTGTGCCGCCGATCGTAGCGCCGTTTTTATACGCTTCCTGAATCGCTTTTTTCACTTCTGATCCTTTTATCCATTTCATCATTACATTCTGGTCACCTCCGGAAATAAAAATAATTTTTGATCTGCGCAAAGAATCAATTTTTTCCGGAACAAATACAGCTGTTGAATCAAATTTCACACAATTCTGCCCGGTGAGTCTTTTAAAATCGGTATTCAACCAGATATATGCACTGTCGCCCCAGCCGCTCGGCAATGTGATGGCCGTTATCAAATCGCCCTGCTCCCATCCTGAAGCTTTAATCATATCCATCATTAAACTGTCGCCACGATCTCCACCACCGATTATAAATAATTTACCTTTTGGATATGCGGCATCCGAACCGGTGTCCTCAACAATTGTATTTTTTTTATTCGTACATGCAGCAATAAATAATACGAATACAAGGAGATATATTTTTGGCATACGATGTATTTATTCGCCGAAAATACATACTTGTCATCTCTCCTCCTAATCCGGAATTCGTTTTTATATCATCCTCATTTTCCCGGTCATTATAATAATCAGCCTGCAGTTGCCGTTTAGGAATTGCTTGCAACAAATCCCTGCCTTTCAAATATCCATTTCCTTATAAGTTTTTCAAGTTATCGAAATATCCGGCTGGATAAAGAAATATCATTAAAAGATGCTTCGCTGGTTAATTGAGAAGACCAGGCCAAAGCCGGAAATGGACCCCTGCCTTGCAATTTGGCAGGGGTTTTTCATCTCAATTTTATCATTCAAATCCGGAAAATGTTTCAGCGCATTCTGATCCCGCTCTTCTTCGTTCTGCAGACTCTCACTGGAAAAATAAATGCACAAACAACCCTATGTGATGAAATGCATGTGAATTATGAAAAATATTATTATTTCAATGTCTCCTTCCAGTATCTGCAGGCAGATATCAATTTTCAACCCGCAACAACCTATACCGTCTTGCCGGGTTACTGCAAATTCAAAGTGCTGAAACCCCAAAATGCACAGTATATAATTAAATTTATTGATACATTAACAGATCATCTTTTTCTTCTCGATAAAGTAATTTTCGATTGCAATGCAATTGAAGTAAGTAAAAGATATTTCTCGTTTTCTGTTACAACATTGCCGATAAAAGTGCGTGCATTTCCGCAATCTTTTTTTGATTGGGAATTAAATAAAAATCTTGGTGTCGGCCTTGGTTATTATGCACCTTGGGAAGGGAATGAAAATCTCTCAATCGGTGTATTATTAAATGCGGGGACAATTGGTGTGCAGATTGATAGTTTTTCAACGATGGGGCTTACCAACGACCTTATAAATACAGATGTTCTCACAATTTCATTGGGAATTTGTTTTTTATTCAGCAGAAATTTTCAATTGGGAATTATGGGCGGTTACGATATGCTGAGTACCAGATATCAGGATTTGCATTGGGTATACGATCGCTGCCCATGGGTGGGATTCGGGATGGGATATTCTTTTGTCAATATTTTAGAACGGAAATTATGAGGACACGGATAGTATTAATTACCGGCAAATTTTTTCCATGATTGAAAATCCAATTCAAATTTCACTTCACCATTCGGCAGTAATTCACATTTTTTCCATCCTGTTGCAGTATAGAATTGTTCAGCCCTTGTATGACTTGCAGTGCTGAGTGTTAATGTTTCCTGCGTTTGATTAAAATACCATTCCAGCATCGTGCGTTGCAATTTTTTTCCAATACCCTTTCCTTCATATTCCGGTAAAACAAACAACGCCCACACACTCTTTCCCTTCAGGTCGACAATTGCAAACCCTGTAATACGTTCAGCATCCACGCAAACCCAGCCTTTGCCATCTTCAAAAAGATATTTTACATAATGCGTACGGCTCACAAGTGCATGTGTTACCAAAACATTTTCTTTCACCGCTAAACGCAATGCATGCATTTCTTCAATATCAGCAGAAACGGCTTCTCTGAACAACATAAAATTCAATTCATTGTAAAATTCATAAATAAAATGCAATATCTTTAAAATTCAAATTCAGGTATTTAATCAAAATACAATTTTGCATGAAATTGATCCGCTTATGTATGTATTTTCTTGTTTTGTGGTTATTTCTTTCACAAACAATATCAGCTCAAAATATTTCCTATGAAGGGAAGATAGGTGAAATAAGAAATCTCATTAACAACCGGTATCTCGATAGTGTGCATATTGATTCATTGATCCGTGAAATGGTAAATGCATATCTCAACGAACCTGAAACGATAAATAAATTACTTGTTTCGCTTGATCCGCATTCCTATTATTTTACGGAAGAAGAATACCGGTATTTTCAGGAAGACATGGGAGGCACGTTTGGTGGAGTAGGCCTTGTTTTTAATATCCTCAGAGATACTGTTACGATCGTGCAAATTATCGAAGGAGGGCCTGCCGAAAAGGCCGGGTTAAAACCTGGCGATAAAATTCTTGCAATTGATACACAATCCATAGCAGGTAAAAATTTGCAAATGGATGATATATTTCCTCTTTTGCGGGGTAAGAAAGATGCACAGGTAAAAATTTTACTTCTCAACGGCCAAACAAAACAAGCAAATGAATTTATTCTGATTCGGGATCAGATCCGTATAAAAAGTATTGAGGCTGCATATATGCTCGACAATATTACAGGTTATATCCGCCTCACCGGTTTTATTGAAAATGGCAACGCAGAAATGCACAATGCACTGCAACAATTAAAAAATGCAGGCATGAAAAATCTCATTCTTGATCTAAGAAATAATTTCGGCGGTTATTTTGAAGTTGCACGAAAAATTGCCGATGAATTTTTAAGCGAAAATAAATTAATAGTGTATACAGAAGGGTTTCATTCACCGCGATCTGAATATTATGCTACGAATGAAGGATTATTTGAAACAGGCAAGATGGTGGTACTTGTAAATGGTGAAACGGCAAGTTCCGGCGAAATCCTGACGGGTGCCTTGCAGGATCAGAAAAGAGCTGTCGTGATCGGAACAAGAACTTATGGCAAAGGATTGATTCAGAAAATGTATACATTATCCGATTCTGTTACCGCTTTAAAATTAACCGTGTCGAAATATTATACGCCAAACGGACGCTGCATACAACGCCCCTATACAACGGGTTCACAAACATATTTTGATGATTTTGAACAGGCTGCGATCAATTCAGCAAATGTTTCTGCTATCTTCAAGGATGATACATGGGGGATTCATCCTGATATTTTTATTCCGGAGGATACTGCATCTCATGATATTGTGCTGCGTGCACTGCTCGACAGGAATTATCTGCAGAGTCTTGCATTTGCTTATTATGCCGATCATATACATGAATTTAGTTCATACCGCAATCCGGATGAACTGATGCAACAGTTTAATCAGACTGAGAAATTATATGCGGAACTGAAAAAACTGGTACCTGAAAAAGAAAACCTTCTTCCTGAAGAGGAGCGGATTAATTACACTGACGACGACTTTTTGCATGCAAAGCCCGAAATTCAAAACTTAATTAAAGCTTATCTTGCGTATGAATTATGGGGATATGAAGGATTATATCGTATCAAAAACATAGACGATCCGGATGTGCTTGCTGCACTGCTAGCATTAAAAAAATAAATATTGCAATTTATTTCAAGAACCAAATGATACTGAAAAAAGTTGTGCACTAAATATTTTATATGGAATTAGGGATTTACACATTTGCCGATATGACGCCGGATCCAGCAACCGGTAAAACAATCAGCGCACACGAAAGGCTGCATAATTTACTTGAGGAAATCGAACTTGCCGAACAGGTGGGTTTGGATGTGTTTGCAATAGGTGAACATCACCGTGAAGAATATGCGGTTTCCACACCGGCAACTGTGTTAGCCGCAGCTGCTGCAAGGACAAAAAAAATTAAATTATCAAGTGCGGTTACTGTGTTAAGTTCCGACGATCCGGTCCGCGTATTCCAGCAATTTGCCACACTGGATCTTTTATCGGAAGGGCGGGCGGAAATTATGGCGGGAAGAGGATCATTTATCGAATCATTTCCATTGTTCGGTTATGATTTAAAAGATTATGATGCACTGTTTGAAGAAAAACTTGAATTACTCATCAAAATAAATGAATCAGAAAAAATCACCTGGAAAGGTGAACACAGGCCTGCAATAAATAATCTGCCTATTTATCCGAGGCCCTACCAGCAAAAATTACCCATCTGGATTGCAATTGGCGGAACACCGGAATCAATTATTCGGGCTGCAAAATTAAATTTACCGCTTGCACTCGCAATCATAGGCGGTTACCCCGACAGATTTGCACCACTCATTCAATTATACCGAAGCACATCGAAAAAAGCCGGATTTGATCCCGCTCAATTACAGGTGGGAATTAATTCACATGTATTTCTTGCAGAAACTTCGAAGGAGGCTGCAGATATTTTCTTCCCTTCCTATGCTTATATTATGTCGAAGATTGGAAAAGAACGCGGCTGGTCGCCTATTACCAGGCCGCAATTTGATGCAATGCGTTCACCGGAAGGTTCTTTATTGGTAGGCAGCCCGCAGGAAGTGACCGATAAAATTTTATATGAATATGAATTATTCGGCAATACACGTTTTCTTGCTCAAATGAGTGTCGGAAGCATACCGCATAAAGCAATGTTAAAATCAATTGAATTGTTCGGAACAAAGGTGGCACCGGAAGTGCGTAAACACGTAAAATAAATCAGCCTGCATTTTCATTGCTCACAAAAGGCTGCGGTAACCGCTCCATAGCGATAGTACGCTGGAACCTGACGTGTCGAATGAACTGTGCAAAAACGCCGTTAATTCATTAAATCTTACAAGTCCGTCACTATTAATGGGTATTTTAAGCAATTCTCTGAGTAAATACTTGCTGTTATCCGAAGATTTTAATACAATTGTAAAACAAGCCAATTAATTTCAATCATTCCGGAAATATTTGTTCATTAATTTAAAAAAAAAATAAACCATGGGATTAAAACAATTTTTTAGCAGTCTGCAGAGCACTCCTTCAAAAGTTCCACAATTACTGTCAATTCCTGCAGCAAATACAGAGCAGGAAGAATATCTGGATAAAACTTTTATTCGAAATGAAAATTATTTTACCGTTCGTTTGAACGAGATGTACCTCCAATCTAAAAGACAATGGCTCACTGAATTTGAGCCAACCGTTCTATGTCTTACAAATTATATTTATGGTGATCAGGAAATTGAAAATCCTTTTATAGTCGGGCGGAATTTAACCCAAGGCGGTATGAAGGAAACGGATGATGGTATGTTATTCAAGGATACAAAAGTAGCAGGAACTCATCCATTCAGAGGTGGCAGGATTGTAATCAGCATGGCTTTATGCAAATCTATAAATAAAGATTATCTGAAGGATACACTAGAATTTATTCAGAGTGTCACAAGTATTTTCAATGAAAATATTTCTACATTGGTAGGTAATTATCTGAAGGGGTCGAAAGTAATAATAAAAGGTGTAGATAAATTACTGGATTCCAAAGAACTGGAGCCTCTGTTCGGATTCCGTATTGAATTTGATATAGATGCAAACGATCAATTTTCACCCGGTTATTTTGTTGCAATTAAATCTGATGTCCAATATGATCCAAAACTATTTTTTGTAAAAGGCCGGCAATTATATTACGGCAATAATTCTGAATCTGCAGATAAATTTACAAACGAAGAATATATGCTGTTCAGTGTAATGTGCACAAAAGAGCGCACCGATTACGACACATTACCATTTAATAAAAGTTACAAAAATATTCTGGAGCAGGTAAGGATAAACGACCCATCTGACGAATTCAAAAAAATACTTAACTCAATGTTTAAAGCTTTGAACATAGAATTAGAAAATAGCCCTGATCTTTCGCCGGCTCAGGCGGAAAAAATTGCCGTTGAATACTTTAACACGGTAAAAAAATTAATGAAACCAGATTTAACTTTTGGAAAATCAAAATCAATCAAAAAAGATTTTTGGTCCGAATTAGATGCTAAAATTGACGCGATGTAAATTTGAATATGAACGAAAATAAATTTTTGAATATCAGTATTAATATTAAGGACAATACACTGTTTCTCGAAAAAGAAGAAAAACGGGATATTAGATTTCCTGCAAAAGTACCCTTCGAAACAGGTTTTGATGAATCCAAACCAAACAACTTGAGAATTGAACTTGGTATTTCGATGGTGTTTCACAAAGTGTTAAATCTTCTGAAGTCTGATGCTCCGCTTTTTGAAAAACAGGATTATGAATTACTTGGAGAAATGCTTGCTAAAATATTATTTGGCAAAAAAACAGATGACAATAATAACCACCGGAATCAGATTATGATCGAAGCCGAGCGCATGGTGGACCAAAAAAACAATGCAGGGAAATTAGGTTGCCGGATTTTTCTTGATTTTGATTATGATTCAAAAGTTGCCATGTTGCCGTGGGAGTATACCCGATATCAATTGCGTGATACACTGCCAAACATAATTGAATCACTTTATCTCGGCGCAGATAAATTGAGCGGCTTTCAACTTATAAGACGCTTTAAAAAAAATCCGGTTCCGCCACCAGACAGCAGACAATTACTTGTGATCGTGATCGCAAATTTTGAAGGAAATAAAAACGCTAAACCTATTATTAACATACGATCTGAAGAGTTTATTAATATTAAGTCTTCTTTAATGTCACTGCAAAACTTACCCAAAACCGACCCGGACAACTATCCCTATCCAATTGAATTTCATTTTTTAATAAATCCGCATGTAGGTGAAATCATACCTCAAATCCAGAATCAATATCAAATCTGGGAATCGAAATACGGACATGAACCTGCCTATATTATTCATTATATCGGGCATGCAATGTTTGAAGATGAGATAGGATATATCGTTGTTAAAAACAGTGAAACAGGACTGGCGGAATGGCGTGAAGATAAAAAATTCGCAGCATTATTTCATAAAGATAAATTAAAGATCCGGCAGCCGTCAATTCTATGCCTGCAAGCATGCGATAGTGCAAAAATCGGTAGAGATAAAAATGATTTGAGAGGCGTGGCATATGAATTCTGCAAATTAAATATCCCTGCTGTGATCGGAATGCAAAATGAAATTGATGAACCTTCATCAAGTGCTTTCTTTATGCAATTTTATAAATCTCTCCTGATGGTAAATGATGTGGCACAAGCAGTAACAGATGGTCGTGATTATCTTGGAAAAGATTATAATGTTGAAGACCAATCATATGTGACAAATTCATTTGGCAGCCCGGTATTATTTATTTCAACTGATGAGCCCGTACAAATATTGGAACCAGAATTCGAAACCGGGGCCGATAAACAAACAAATACCAAGATTGATAAAGTAGATCCGAAGCAATTTTCTGAAGCGAGCAACAATCAAACAAATGAAAATAAATCAGCCCGGCCGAATAAACCCGATAAGGATAAATTAATTGAGCCGTTGAAACATAATGACCCAACCCGTACAATTTAATTAAACAAGAAATACAATGTTCACTAAAGACGATCTGAAAAAAATATTTGCCGATGCATATAATAAAGCTGCAAATACAGAAGGTATTCAGATGCGCCAGATTGCTGATCTGCTTGAAACAGTAAGGGAACAAATAGATCCGGATAACCCCTTTGAAAATTGGGAACTAATGTTAATCGATCAGATTAAATTTGAATCTCCTATAAACCTTGGTTTACTTAACGATCTGCGTGAAGCCTATTATCTTAAATTGTATGGAAATTTTATTGATACATTAGAGGCATCACTCAGTAAAGGCGATAATTCGGTGTCTGATAATTGGGATCAGATTTTTGCAGAGGCTGCCGTATATCTCCATGATAGTTTAATTAGTTTATTAATCGTGCATCGTTCCAAATGGGAAACCGATAATACCTTGATCCGGTATTATGAAAATATTTTGTTTGCAATGAGAGACAATCGCTGGATAGATACCCGGTCGATTTTTGTCTCAATTGCATCAAATCACAAACTGGCCCCTAAAATACGTGCAAATGCCGAAACAATTCTCGCACAAATCGCCATGTTTTACCTTGGTGATTTTACACTTGCTGAAAAACATCTTACTGAGGCGTTTAAATTATTTCCCGATAATTATCAGACCTTAAAAACACAGGCGGAATATTTAACTAAAGCCGGCAACCCGGTAGAAGCCAGAAACAGGCTATCGCAATTGATAAGCGCAAATCCAAATGATTATTATTTATTTATAGCAATAGGTGACACCTATCTAGCCGAACAACAATCCAAACTTGCGGAGTTATCATTTCTTGATGCATTTAAAATGAACTTCCTGCAAAGTGATTCGCTGAGACGGCTCATCTCACTTCATGCAAATTCGGAATATATGAATGCCCATGCAGATGAAATGGAAAAATTATTATCCGCTGTATACGACAGGCTTTGGTTTAAAAATGTGAGATCAACACAAGTAACTCCGTCCGGTATTTCATGTTTTAAAGACATGAATTTATATAATAGTTATCGTGATATCGCATATGGCTATTTTAGCGAAAAATCTAATGTACAAGCAGCATTTTGGTATCAGAAAGCAGTTGATCTTGAACCCGCCTACAGTGCTGCAATGCTTGATACCGGTTATGTTTTATTGCAGGACCACCACGATGAAAACGTACTTGGTTACTTCACGCGGGCAGTTAAACTAAATAATGAGAATTATGAAGCACATGAAGGTCTTGCAAATTTTTATAAAACAAATGAGCAATTGGAAGAAGCACTTGCAGAATGTGAAATTTGTATGAAGTTAAGGCCTGATTTACAAGATCAGGTATTTAATCTCAAAGGAAATATCTATTATTATTTTAGAGAATTTGAAACTGCTGCTAACCAATACAAAGAAGCAATTAAAATAAATAACCGTATCCAGATTTACACAGATAATCTTGCTGCTGCTTATCAGAGCAGTGGCGACCAATATGCAAAAAAATCGGAAAACAGTAAAGCAGTTGAATTTTACAGGTTATATGCTGAACTCTCTAATTCAGCATCTGGCTGGAATGTACTCGGCAACTTTTATTTTAAATTAAAGGAATGGGAAAATGCAATTAATAGTTATGATCTCGCCATTCAATTAAATAAAAATGAAGTTGTTTATTACGATAACAAGGGGCTGGCGTATCAGGAACTGGGAAATATAACCGCAGCGGAAGAAGCATTTAAACTGGCTGCCGAATTCGACATAACAGGAAACGCAGATAACAAACTCGGTAATTTCTATTATAATAATAATCAACCTGAAAATGCAATTGAATGCTATAGAAAAGCATCAAAAAAAGATCCTGCCGAGCCTGTATATATAGAAAATATCGGATTTGTTCAAAATAAAATGGGACATGCAGATGAAGCACTTGCAGCCTATAATGAAGTAATCGAGAAAAACCTGGCAAAGGCCGGCACTTTTAATTCAGTCGGATTAATTTATTTCAAAAAAGGTGACCACCCCAATGCAATTGACTATTATAAAAAAGCATTGGAACTTGAACCTGAAAACTGGATTTATTTAACTAATCTTGCATTATCGCAAAACCTGGATATGCAGTATGAAAATTCAATTGCCTCATACGAAAAAGCACTTAAAATAAATAACGCAGATTATTTGAATTGGAATGAACTCGGCATACTTTATTTTAAAAAAGGCATGTATGAAAAATCAATTAATTGTTACAGAAATTCAATCCACCTGAAACCATACGATGCGGTTTTATACGTTAACCTTGCTCTTGCACTTGAAAGATATAATAAACTTCAGGAAGCAAATGAGGTGATAGATAATGCACCAGAAGCAGAAGATACCCGCAAAAAAGCAAAGGAATTATGGTTGCAGAACTTCGGAGATAATATCTAAAGTCATAATTTTTACTTCCTTGCTTTGATTTACATATGCATCATTTCTCCAGGATTGATTTTTAAATAGATCTGGCCTGAAAGCGGAAAATTTCCATAAGCATCTCTGAGGCTTGCATCTATCAATCCAACAGATATCTGGCTACCAATAGAAAATTCAGTTGATGCAATATTTACAAATACATAATTTACACCACCCGTAACACTGCGTATAGATGCAATTTCTTTTTCAGATGTAATATTCAGTTCCTCCGCTGGTTTCTCGACCCATTCAAATCGCATATAGGGCGAAAATTTATCCAAGCGGTAATTTGCTTCCAACAGAAATGAATTTTGAAGCGGTAAATCCCTTATTGCATTGGAACCATAAACAAATGTTGCGGCAAATATTTTTTTATCATTGATTTGATCCACATACATGGCAGATGCAGTTGTTCTGAAAACATTTTCCCCGGGGTGTAATTTTTCCGGACTGTTTAAATAGCCCTGCGAAAATTGAATCGACCAGCGCATATCCGGATTATAACTCAACCGGTAAGCATAACTGTCGAATGTTGGTTTATCTAAATTATACCTGTTATCATCCGGTTCACGACCTGTAAATGAAGATATCTCAGCTTTGAATTTCAGAATGCGGTACCCGATGGTTGCAACACCGAAACTAATATGCGTTGCATCCTGCCAGTGATGCGACAATGGTGCATCCGGATTATTAAATGCTGAAAACCTGTGCATGAAATTGGAAGGCCCCAATGCAGGCTCACCGGGATATCCGATATACAGATATACATCAGAATTTGAATTTATTTGCTGCGTATAGGATAAAGATAATCCGGCAATCAAATCATGCGGATGTTGAATATCCACCAACGGTAAATTTTCATAAACTTCTCCGGTCTGAAATAATAAAGGATATCCCTTTTCAGTAACCGTAAGCGGATCAAGTGAAAACATCGTTGAAAATGAAAACAAACCTTTTGTTTTTATTTTTCTGCTTCCCATCAGCATAAACATATTTGGTGCATCCACTTGTGCGTTGCTTCCTTTTTTTTCCGGATGATTAAAATTCTGCGAAGTATAACGGAAGAAAATATTTCCATGCACCATAAATTGCCAATGCGCTGAAGGAAGCATATACATGTGCATGGGTGTTTCTTCCGGTAACCACGCCGTTCCGGAGCCATCAATTTGCATCGGCAGTTCCGACGAAAAATTCGAATGCATCGGCATCTTCATCATGCGGTCCATTTGCATTGTTTCGTGATGCATATGTTGCATTGTTGTATCCTGCGCTTTTGCAGCCGTGAAGGACAGTATGAAAAAAAACAGAATATGCGGTTTAATAGACTTCATCATCTTCAATTTAAATCATGAATAAAGAAATGGCAGCCATAAGGATCATCAGCCCGTCTTCAAATAACGTGATTTTACTGAGTGGCAATTTAAAAACGGCGCCAAGGCAGGCACATTGAAATTTTCTCTTTGTGAGCATGCTTTGTATCACACCGATAATGCTCACCGACATGATGAAAAGCGTAAACAAATTTACGGCAAATGGATTTATGGAAAGTAAAAATAAAATTCCAAGTCCCAACTCAATGAACGGGTAAATATATCCATACCGGTACCATTTTTTGGCTACTATATCATAACTCATATAGCTCATAGCAAAAGCGGGCACATCAAGCAATTTAAAAAATGAGAACGTGAGGAAAAACCCGGCCATAAAATCCTGCATCCAAATCATGAGATCAAATCCGCCTGATTTCCATTGCACCAAAATAGTGGCAAGCAGAATATAACCGAAAATCAAAAAAACAGGAAGAAACGTTTTTATTGTTATTTTCTCAGCTTCCGTTTCTGCAAATACGGTTTGTGATTTTACCTCAGTTTCCTCAATCCCATATTTGCTGTTTTTAAGCGCATCCTGTAAGGTTGCTACAGGAATATGTCTTTGCATTGTAATAGTTGCCGTATTTTGTGCAAGATCAATATAGACATCTGTAATGCCGTCAACTGATAAAAGATATTCCTTCACAGTTTTTGAACAACCCTCGCAGGTCATGCCGGTAATTTTGTAAGTATGCATCATAATTGTAATTTTTATGAAGCAAAATTAGATTGCAATTAAGGCGCAGCTCTTATATAATCTTTGGTTTGATTTATATCATTTCAACCTGATCGAGCGGTTTTCGTTTCTTTTCTTTTAATTGCCTGAAATACGAAGGTGTAAAACCGGTCACTTTTTTAAACTGGGCCGAGAGATGTGCCACACTGCTGTAATGTAATTGAAATGCAATTTCACTGAGTGATAATTCATCATACATTAACAATTCCTTCACTCTTTCCGTTTTTTGAAGTATATAAAATTTTTCTATTGTGATACCTTCCACTTCAGAAAATAATGTACTGAGATAGGAATATTCCATATGCAGGTGTTTGCTGAGATAATCAGACAGGTTTTGTTCTGTTGATGCATTTTTATCCTGCACCAATGAAATAATTGCCGATTTTACCTGCTCGATAATTCGCCCTCTTTTATCGTTGATGAGTTCAAATCCGACATTTGAAAGATTTTGTTTTAATGTTTCTTTTTGCTGCTCCGAAATATCTCCGGGCATATCCACTTCACCCAGCCGGATTGCAACCGGATCTAAATTCAATTTTTCAAATTCCTGCTGCACGATCATGATGCAACGGTTACAAACCATATTTTTAATAAACAGCTTCATAACGGTATGCGGTTGTTTTGCCTTCACAAAATTACTATTTCGGTAACAGCACAAAAACCTTTGTAGGAATCAGAGTATCTTTACAGGTATGGAGAGCCAGCTGTTCGACGGTTCAGATAACGGGGTGCAAATCACCGGTTTTCGAAGCGATTCTCTTCGAGCCATCCGGAATTTATATGCGTTGTACGCTGATGCATTGTACGGTATCGTTTTGCGAAAATCAGCGGATGAAAAAAATGCAGAAGAAATATTTGTTAAAATATATGCAAATGCCTATCGTTTTTTAACGAAAACAACAGTTACACATTTGCCATTTTCCTGGTTCATACTTACAGCCCGGCATTATTATAAACCCGTAAAAAACCATCTCAGCAGAAATGCCGTAACTATGGAAGAGCAGGTTTTGGAAATGATCATTTGTAATGGCGCCACTCCGGCCGAAGCAGCAAATGAATTTAATACAACAGAAGACGAGATCAGACAAATAATAAAATCCACTTTGAAAACTTACAGGCAATGACAGCAAAAGAGATCATCGAATCAGGCCTGCTCGAATTATATGCCATCGGTGGAACTTCTGCCGATGAAAATGCACTGATCGAATCTTTATTGCCGATTGATGAAGCTTTAAGAAAAGAATATGAAATTATTTTACATGCACTTGAAACATATGGCGTTTCAGAAAATAAACAACCCTCTTCGCATGTTTTAAGAAATATTTTTGATTCTATCGCACAAGCTGATGCAGATAAATTTAAATTACCTCCTCTTTTATCTCCGCAAACAAATGCCGACGAATGGTGGTCGTACCTCATCGATCATAAAATATTCAAACCCGATACCGGTGAAAAATTAATGATGATCGAATTTGTAAAAACAAATACACTCGTCACTTATATTGCATGGGCGGAAAAAGGCGCTTATGTGGAAGAAATTCATGATGACCATCTTGAAAGGCTGTTTATGCTGCAGGGAAATTGCAAAATTGCATGGAATGGCGAAACGCATTTTTATAAGGAAGGAGATTTCATCGAAATTCCTGCCGGCACATTACATCGTGCAGAAGCTACTGGCGATGGAGTAATGATATTGCTGGGTCAGAGAGTTGCGGCGTAAACCCAATGGACCAATTTACCAATGTACCAATGAGCACAACTTACGGGTAAGCCATGTGCACATTGGCACATTCGCATATTATCATTTCATCATTTCGCCAGCACCATCTGTTTCGTATCCACAACAACGCCATCAGCAATTAAAGAATAAAAATAAATTCCTGTTGCAATAAGCGATGCATCAATTTGTAAAATACCCGAGCCTGTCTGGACATCAGAAACAATTAATTCAGTCCCGTTTTGAGATGTGATTCTGATTTGAGCTTTAGAAATTGTTTCAGGAACAAAATAATTGATCACCGTTTTGCCATTAAACGGATTCGGAATATTCTGATCCAAACGTGCTGAGCTGTTTTGATTGCCGAGTTTTATTTCCTGAACGGGTTTATTCTCACTTGAAAAAATATATGATTCCAGCTTCCGAATGCGTTCATCGAGATAAGCCAACTGTGCATCTTTTTCAGTATTCATAACACTCAATTCCTGCACGGCTTTCACAAGTGGAACAGTAAATTCTGCATAGCGCAAACCATAAATATCATTTTCATTATCAGGTGCATCCACCCCGCTGAAATCATAACCTATTTTTTTTGCCGCTGCTTCAACATCCTGCGCAATAAATCCTGTATAAACTATTTTCTTGCTTGTTTCAGCTGATTTTTCATCACTTGCATTTTCATCAACTCCTAAATACTGACTGAGTCCGTCAATATCCAGATGATAGGTAACCGGTTGCAGTAAATTTATAAATTCAAGCCCCGGCACATTTTGCTCAATATCTTTTTTAAATCTTTGATCAGAAATATTTGTCCATCCCTGAAATCCACCGATTGAGGTAACAAATAAATTTCCGACACGCACATGATTTGAAGATGTGACTTTCGTTGCATTTCCGATTGCTGTTGAATTTGTATAATCGGTATAAGTTGAATTGGATGCTTCGTATCCGATATACGTGCAATTCGTATTATTTCCACCCTGATCACCTGCTGAATAGCCAACACCCACATTTTTGTTTCCGGTCGTATTATTTGACAAAGCAAAGGCGCCTGCTGCTATATTTTCATCTCCCGTTGAATTATCATTCATTGACCAATGTCCCACTGCAACATTATAATCACCCGAAACACTTGAATACAATGCGCTTTTACCAATGGCAATATTTTTACTGCCCGTTTCATTATGATATAAAGCCTCCGAACCAAATGCCGCATTTTCATTTCCTGTTGTATTATAATACATCACATCATAACCTATCGCAGAATTATATTCACCATAGGTATTTGAACGCAGGCCGCCATTACCAACTGTCGTATTTTGACTGCCGTTTGTATTTGCATATAAACTTGAACTTCCGATGGCCACATTATATAATGCAGTACCTGCAATCGAATATTGCGACTGATATCCGATAGCAATATTTCCCACACCACTTGAGACATTGGAATAAAAAGCCTGATATCCGATCGCGATATTTCTTGTTCCTGAAGTATTGGATTTCATTGCTTCATAACCGAATGCAGTATTTGTAGTACCGGTTGTAATTCCATTGCCTGCATATTTTCCCGCAAAAACATTTGTACTGTTTGAAGAGAATGATTTAATTCCGTTTAAATAAATATATTTAGAATCGGCAAGGTTTAAATCTCCGTTTACATCAAGTTTAAATAAAGGTGCATTTATACCGATGCCGACGTTACCGGAATTTGTATTGAAAATATTCGAAGAAGTTGTATCCCATAATCCATCTGCTGAATAAATATTAAAATTCGGATAGCTGCCGGTTACTGTTGAATTTCCTGTACCTGTTATGGTGATCGGAACATCGGGCGATGTATTTGAAATTACATTGCCTGCTATGCTGATACCTGTGCCGGCAGAATAGGTTTGCGATTTAAGTGATTTCCATCCGCTGCCGTCATAAAAATAAAAGCCGGGTTGTGAATTTGTCTGGTAGATAAGCAGGCCCGTTGCAGGTGCAACAATAGCAGTACGTTGCGCTTTTGTCATACGTGGAATTAAAATTCCTTTTGAGCTGCTTTGCATTTCCAGAATTGCTGAAGCATCCGGCGTGATCGTTCCAATACCTGCACTGCCGGTTGTAGGGAATGTATTTGTTTGGGCGAGAGTGGTGGTTATTGCTGCTAACAGGAGCATGCCCGTAAGAAAATATGTTTTCATAATTATTTTTTGTTGCAATTTAAGAATTGTTGGTTGATTGCAGGCAGCCGATAAATAAGTGATGAAGAAAAAATAATAATGGATCGGTCAACGAGATAAAAGTCAATCTGCTTTCCGATTGCCATTCGGACTAATCAGTCACGGGAATTTAAAACCACAAGAGAAACAAAAGGTCACAAAAGTTTTTTATGATTGTCTGAAAATTTGCAGGAGATTTATCTAGCACCGGCTCAGCTAATCAGCAAATCAACGAGAGATATATTTTGCCACTCAACTAATAAGTCAATCAGTAAATCGACGAAGAAATAAATTTAACCACTCAAGTAAAAAGCCCATCAGCTAATCTGTTAACTAATTTACCAATATGCAAATGTACCAATTAAACCCATCCTCCAAATAAATCCCATTGGTAAATTGTTACATTGGTACACTTACATCTATTTTACCACTCAAGTAAATTGCCCATCAGCTAATCGGCTAATCAGCTAATCATTCCCTTCCCATCAGCTAATCGGCTAATTTGCTAATTAATTTCCTCCCACCATTTAATAAACGTTTGCTCTTCTCCCAACAACACCTTCTCTCCTATCATCGGTGTAATAATATTTATTGGAGATGAAGATGATTCATTTAATTCTGTAATTGTTTTGAGCGGATGATCCCAGGCATGATTTGAGAGTGGAAATTTAGATGAATGCACAGGCAATAATCTTTTGGCCTTCAGATCTTTTGCAGCCTGTAAAACTTCAGGCGGATGATTGTGAATATATTTCCATTTTATATCAAACTGACCGTTGTCGAGAATGGCGAGATCAAAGGGCCCGAACTGATTTCCGATCTCTGCATAATGCGTGTCATATCCGCTGTCGCCGCCAAGGTATAAATTGAAAGAAGGTGTTTTTAAAACAAGGCTCATCCACAATGTATTATTTCTTGAAAATGCCCTTCCGGAAAAATGGCGTGCAGGTGTTGCTGTTAACATAAATCCGTTTTGCAGATCCGTTTTATCATACCAGTCGAGCTCGGTGATGATTTCAGGTTTAAATCCCCAATATTCAAAATGCGAACCCACGCCGAGGCCGGTAATTATTTTCTTAATTTTCGGTTTGATTTTCATCAATGTATCATAATCCATATGATCGTAATGATCATGTGTCATGATGAGAAAATCAATTTCCGGAAAATCATTTGCTGCATAAACATCAGATCCTTTAAATGATTTTATTGTGTTGGGGATAGGCGATGCATTACCGCTGAAAACAGGATCAATTAAAAATTTCTTTCCATCTACCTGCATAAAATACGAAGAGTGCCCAAACCATACCAACACATTTTCATTTGCCGGGAGATTTACTAAATCCGTTTTAACAGATGGAATCACTCCAACCGGAATTCTCCTTTTATTTTTCTTAAAAAAGAATTCATACATCATTTTCGGAACAGATGTGCCTTCCGTAAGCTGCGGGGTAAAATGCTGGTTGTCGAATTTGCCTTTTTTATAATTCGGTGATTTCTTTATCCGCTCAAGTCTTTTGCCTGCAGGTGCTTTTCCGTATTTTTCAAACATAACTTTTCTTCAGATTAAAGGACGAAGATAGGGAGGGGATATTGTAATTTCCCACAAAGGCACAAAGCCTATATTTCAACTGTTTATTCTTTTCTGAAAATTATTTTTCAATCAAAGTGAATTTCAATTCTTTTCGCCGATATGTTTTGATATTGATTTCAATTGGTTGAACAGGCTTTACATCATTTGGATAGTGAACAAAACATAATCCGGTTTCATCCGATGTCCGGCCTGTAAACTTCTACCCTCGCCGGAATATTTCGATTATATTTACAATACCGTTCTGTTTTTTTAAACAATTGATTATGAAAACCTGTTTACTCCTATTGTTTATTTTATTTTCTTTTGCTGCATTCGGGCAGGTTATCGTGCCCGCTTCCTTAACAACCTGTGATGCGGGTGAACCATATAATTGGTTTGAAACCGGACATAATAAAATCAATAAATTACAAAATGTGGTTTTGCCTTCAGCCGGGGTAACAGATACCACAAATATTTCATGCCGGATCAGTACTACGAAAGCCTATTTATATGATCCGGATCATCCTGAATTATTCCCTGGCGCAGAAGTAATTAATTTTCCCGGAGGCGTTCAATATGCATTTTACAGATGGAATGCTATTTTCAGGATCGATCATATTTTCAGCAAATGCACCAATATCAATGAGGTGCTTGCTTATTACGGATATGGTGATGGTGTTTACTATATAGAATTTTATCAGAATAATCACCACCTCGATACCAGTGATTTTTTATATTCTACGCCTATAGGCAACAAGGCTACGATGGTATTTACAGTATTCCATATGTGAAGATTCTTGTTTGATTAAAATCAATCTTATTTATTGATTACAAGTCAATAGAATTTATTCCGGCGGCATTGATTGAAGAGTTCATACATCATTTTAGAAACAGATGTCCCTTCCGTAAGCTGAGGTGTGAAATGCTGGTTATCGAATTTCCCTTTTTTATATTTGGGAGATTTTCTAATGCGCTCAAGCCTCGCTCCTTCCAGCGTTTTTCCAAATTTCGGGTGGATCATAAATTAAGGAGGAAGATAGGGACAGGATATTTTAGGAGGGTTATTTAATTAGGAGAGAAAAATACTCTATTAAAAAAAATGCTTGAAATGTTGACTTTAGATGTAGAAGTCATTCGAATTAAAGTCAAGAACATTCTTAATCACATCAGGATTCATTCTTCTGTTTTCAAGCCAACGGTTTTTCCAAAACTCAACAAGATCCTTTTTAGAATAGTTGTTGAAGTGTGGTTGTTTAGTTTCTCCGTTCAAAAATGCTTTATACTCTTTTGCCAATGGAACGAAATAAATGTTTCGTCTAAAAGAATGTTTTAAAAGAAAGTTGCTGTCAAAACCTAAAAGGTCTCCTGCGCTTCTTATCACACGCATTACCCAACTTGGTCCATCACCAAATTTGTGTCCTACTTCAACGCCTTTTGATTTGAGAAATTTAATCATCAGTTGAATTGTTTCCTCACTTAAATGCAATGTTCCAAATCCTTTTGTCTGTCCGATTGGTTTGTAAAGCAACTCATCATTGAATTTGATTCTGTTGTATTGCGAACTGTTGCCGTATAAACTTGTTGTAAAAATTCCGACAAGTTTGTTTGCCTTTCTTTTCTCTTTTAAAGTGATATGGTTTTTATATTTCTTTCTGTAAATCTCTCTTACTTCGTTTGATGCAAGTATATATGAAATGAGTTTGCCACCAAGCAAATAATTGTAAGGCGGCAATGCTCCAATTATGTAAGCATCCATAGTGTAAATCAAATTCCTCGTTCTTGTATCCTTATCCCATCCAATAAAATCATCTCTCTCTGGGATGTGAATGATTGGACTTCCTAAAGCTGCAATTCCTATTACTGGTTTGTTTGGCAATGCACCGTCACGAATGATAAGTTTAATTCGCCTGCCTACATATTCACTGTAAGGTGAACTCCAGCAGTAGCGCAACATTCTGAATAGGCGATGTTGTTTTTCAGTTTCACAAACTTCAATGATTGGGTCAATCTCTGAATTCAAAACATCAATTCCACTTGCAAGATTTTTTCTTGCAAACTCTATGTTCTTATCAATCCAAACTCTGTGCTTCGCAATTATTTCATCACGCTTAAAAGCCATTGATTTTTTAATAGTTTCTTTATCGTAAATCTCAGGTGGAACTAAAGTCGGGTAAGCGTTTTTCTTTGTTGGAAGTTTGAATTTCCAATTTAATCTTTCAAGGTCTCGTCTGATACTATTTACTACTTGTTCTTCAATAGGAATTTCTTTGACTGGTTTTGTTAATCCTGTCTGTTTGATTTTCTTCTCGGTGAAATTATTTGGTAGTATAAGTGCTGAAGCTGCCATTGTTTATTTTGTGTATAGTTCGGGAAATTCTTTCTCTGAAAATTTGGAAGCAGCGTAAATTTTATCTCTTACCATTTTCTCAAACCACATTACACGCAATGGGATTGCAAACGATTGTTTCGCTGAAACCATATACAAGTTTCCCGAAATTGTTTCAGACTGAATGAATTTTGAAATCACTCCATCGTAATTGATGTTACTCTCAACAAGTGCTTTAATGTCTTTAGAATTTCCCATGTGCATCACGAAAAAATTTTCCGCTTGGGAACGAATCTCCTCTGAAATTGCAGAAGGTCTTTGGGTAATTGCAACCAAACCAAGTCCGAACTTTCTCCCTTCTTTCGCAACTCTTACAAAAGGGTTTGCATTTGTTCTTACAAATTCCTCTGACAATACATTTTGTGCTTCCTCTACAAAAATAGTTGCCTTAATAACTCCTGGCGGTTGCTCAAACATTTCTGATTGTTCTTCTTCAAGTTTTGTAAACTCCGCTTTATTGTTTTCAAAAAGTTTTTTGACAAGAACTGTAGAAATTAAACTTGATTCAAGATTGTCTTTTAGCGAAAGGTCAATAATAACTGTCTTTTTATTTTTAAGGTTTGTCAAAACCGTTTCAACAAGTGTTGAAGAATTGTCGTGAATACTTGCGTAACTTTTTATCTGACGAATTACTCCGCCTAACATTGACTTGTTTGCTTGTGAAACATCCAACTCCTCACCAGTCGTTCCGTCTTTTGATTTTTTCTTTTCCGATTCTAAATAGGATGAAAATTTTTGGTGTGCAAACTTGCGAACTTCTTTTGGGTCTGGCTCATTGAAAATTTTAGAAAGAAAATCTTTTACATCATTTTGAGTTTGCAAACTGTCAAGGTATTCTAGAAAGTTTCTCCCTGCTGTTGTAATGCCTGCTGAATTTGCAAGAATATCATTTACCGTAAAATCTTTTGAAAAATTTACTTTGACTTTCTCGCCAAACTCAAACCTGTTGTCGTAAACTTTTGGAATTGGTTTGTCTGAATAAACCACCATATTGTTTTTGATGTTTGCATCATCGATGTCTCCAAAGCCATAAGTTTTTTGAACATTACTCCTCAAAAAATATTCTCCGTTAAGGTCAAAAATTAATTTACCTGTTCCTGTGTCGTTGAAAGAATTGTGAATTAAAACTTTCATCAGATTTGTTTTACCGAAACCTGATTGAGCAAATACCATTGTCCGCTTTTCCTTCAGTTTCTCGGTGTCAAATAGAATCCACTCTTTTTCTCTCTGAATATCATCACCAATACAAAGTTTGCCGATTGGAACACCGTTTTCATTTGTCCGATTTAAAATGTTGTTGAATTCTCTCGGAGTTAAGTGTCTTGCATGATATGATACTGTTGGAAGTTTTCTAACTGCTGTATTGAAGTCTGTTCCGTCTGAAGTAAATGTTCCAAGGATTTTTACTTTATAAGTATAGCTGAACATTTTCTGTTTGTCTCTATCAGAAAGCTCTCGTTCTGCAATTCTAGCATAGTGAACTGCTACTAATGTTTTATCCTGTGAACGAAAGATTGGATCTTCGTCATAAACTTCTGCTTCAACTCTTGCAAGAAATTTTTTTCCGTCTTCGTCTCTTGGTGTCAAAACAATAAAGTCTCCTGTCTGCGGACTTGCTTTGCTGTCCTCATAAGATGAGTAAATCAACAAAGCATCCTCAGTTGTTTTTTGTCCGTAAAGAACACCGAAATCGTGTCTGTCGTTTGCCATTATTTTTTATTGAAGAGTTGATAAAGTTTGTAGAATGAAAATAAACCCAATGACAAAGCGAAAAGCGAATGGAAAAATAGTGAACAATCAAATGAACCATTTAAGTCCCATTTATCGGAAATCAATTTTGAGTAACCAACACTTAATGCAGCCATTACTGTGTATAATGAAAAGAAAAAAGCTCTCATCTTATTCTTATCAATTTGAAATGCTAATTGAATATCGTTGTCAAGATTTGTGCTTGCTCCATTCTGTATTGTTTTAAAGTTTAAGTAGCTGTATACACTATCAGTGCTTAAGGATTGTGTATAGAGATTATACTTCCTGTTGTCGCGTCTTGCTCCTACATCAATTATTTGAGGTGCATTTACTTTTAAAGAGTTCTTATCTTCCGAACTTATTTCAAGTTGCTGTGAGGTGGTTGATTGGGTTGCGGCTGTATCAAAAAAGGAAATATCAATGATGTAATCGCTTTCATCAGAGAGTTTGTAGAATGAGTTTGTTTGTTCTGTTGAATATTCAGGTGTAATAACTGAAGTGTGGTCTTTGTTGTATAACTCAATCTTGTAAAATAATTGATTGGCGAATTGATTTTTTATAGCAGTAATTCTTTCGTGCCATGTTGTAGCAACTTCGTTTGTTAATTCAAGTTCTGAAACCCACTTCAATGGCGGTTGATTTTGAACTGCGGTAAATTGAAAATCACATTTCTTAAATCCTTGCAGTTTGAGAAACACATGGACTAATCCAGTGTCGGGTGAATCAACTACGTCAACTATTATCGCTTCCCTTAATGGTGTATTCACTAAGTTTCTTTTAGCAGCAGCAATTGTCAAATCATTTCCAGAAGTAAAGAAAATCAATACGGACTGTCCCTTTAATTTTATGAATTCATCTAAGCTCATACTCAAATGTTCAATTCCATATCGGAAGTGGATTACAAAATCATTTTGCAAACCCATAATTCTAAAAACATCTTTTTTATAAAGAGATGTTGCATCTGAACTAAACAATGCTATTTTTTTCATCTTGTTTTATTTTAGAATCTACTATGAATGTCAAGAAATAAATTTTCAATATCAACATTATCCATTCTCTGCTCTTTGTAAAGTGAATACTTCACTCGCTTCATTATTTCATCTTTAAAATCATTTTTCAAAGTAACGAAGTTATGTGCTTCTACAAGCGGAAACGGATAACCTAAAATGTAATGCTCCTGTGTAAGTCGTGTGAGTTCAAAGAAAATGTGTTTGATAGTTTCAATATCTTTTTTGTTCTTGCCGCTTTCAATGTTTGGCATTACATCAAAGATATTGAAGTCGGCAACCACCCAATCATAATTTTGAAGTTTCTCAACATAGTCAAGTCGTGCTACAAAGAAAATTCCGCAACCTCTGCCGCCTGTCAAACCTTTTTTCGCATACATACTTGTCTTAGTAACACTTTTAATTTTTCCTCCCTGCATATCTTTACGCTGCCCTGCCTCGGGATACGCAGCTATTAAAATATCGTCTGCTACTTCAAGCCAACAACACAATTTTTGCCATCTTGGATTTGTCGTTTTGAAAGGATACTTTGGTTTGTAGTCATCCTGTAAATAGCTGTCAATTTTTTTGAAAGTTGATGACAACTCAAGTTTGATTGGTGAGTTCTTGGTGATAGCAACAATGTAAATTCCTTTCTGATGAATATGTTTCCCAAGTTTTACCAGATACTCCTGCTTGATATTGTTGGAACGCAAAGTTCCGTCACGCAAAATGAAATCGCCTTTTTGGACGATTGGCAAATTTGAAATCTCATAAACCAATGCCCACTCCAAAGCTTCTTGACAGAAACTTAAGAGTTTTGAAAGCGAAGAACAAACAATGTCTTTGGCAAAGCCAAAAACTTTGGTTTCGTCTGCTCCGAAAAACTCCAACATTTTTTTTACTGGCTCTAATTCCATCAACTCATCATAAATCGCCTCTCTGTGTTGGTCGTTGGTAATTAATATATTTTGAGGATAATATCCTTTGCCTAATATAACTGGGTCGGTTAAATCATTTAGTCGGAGTTGCTTTCCCAAGTGATAACAAACATAACCTGCTGTGTAAATTCCGATTGACAAACCATTGTAGAATTCCTGACTGTTATAACTCCCGTCAATCGCAAAAAATCTTGCTGGTGAATTATCAATTTGGTCAAAAGGAATTATTTCAAAGTAGTGTGGCGTTTCTGTTTCTCCGTCAATTGTGATAATAGGAATCTTAGACGGTCTGTTGTTCCGTTCATTGATGTGTCTTGCGACAATTTCAATTGCTCCGTCTGGAATTTCCTTTTTATTCATCGGCTAAATATCTACAAAATTATGTCCCTTAAATATCATTTTACTGGTAAACTTCTAACATTGCGTTGGAGAAATTACTCTTTCATTTTTTTTCTGCGTTGGGTCGTGGGCTAGGGATACAATGAAAGTGTGTTTTGTGCGGTGGCAAAAAAATAAAACCAAAGCGTTGATTGTTCCTTCAAAGCGATACAGTTTCAAGTTTGCAGGGGACTAATAAGGATGCAGCAAACGGTTTGCAGATTTACGATGGCCCGGATTTTTACCGCAAATGTTCATTCGGCAAACTGCACTTTCTTTAACCTCAAAATTGCTTGCTGAGCACCAAACCCCGCCTATTGCAAATGTGCTGTTACCTGTAGTGCTTTCTCGTCTGTCTAAGTGCTGTCCGTCTATTGTTGCTGGGTCTTGGTGTTTTGGTTTATTCTTCTGTCACTGTCAGTTGTTTGCCCGCAAATGTCCCGTATGCTTTGCCCGAAACTTCCCCACGTTTGTAATAGTCCGACAACATTTTCAAAGCAAGATCAATATCGCTTTCGTCCTCAATAAATAGTTTGCCGTCTTTGAGTTTCAATTTGTCTCCATATTGCTTACAAATCTTTTGCATTTTTTTTATTGTCTTTTCGTCAAGGTCTTTGTAGTTGCCGATTTTAGATAGCCTTACCAGTTTTTTGTGAATCGCAGGATTAACCTCAATTTGTCGAGAAAGAATACCAAGTCCAGCAATCATATTTGTTGCTTCTAATTCTGCAATTACTTCTGATGCTTGTATCCTAAATTCCTCCTCAAGTCCAACGATTTGTTCAAACTGGGTTTTCTTCGCAATATAAAACGAGTCTTCGTAAAATATACAATCTATTTGCTTGTCAAGGTTCACAGTTTCCCCTTCTATCAATTCGAGTTTTTGGCTTTTAGAATTGAATATTGTCCGGATAGTTTTTTGTAACGCGTTTCTTTTGTTGCCATCTTTCTCGTCAATTGCAACTTTTCCCGAAAGGATTTTACGGAACGTATAAATCCAGTCAGTTCCTTTATTATGAAAGCCAACGCAATAAGCCCAGAGTTCTTCTTCTGAAATTATTTCTTCGAGGCTTTTTATTTTGGGAGGCTTTGATTTTAATTGATTGTTTACCACATCGGCAAATGACATGGCTTTATTTGTCATTGAATAAGTAAACAATTGCTCTGTATCATCAGTAATTACATCGTATTCGTGCACTTCTGTTTTGCGTTTCGATAAATATTCTAATTGCTCTTTTGTCAATGAATACAAGTGTTCACGAATTTCATCGTTAACATCAATTTGATAAACTTTGAATAAAAATTTGTCCAATACCTTACTTGTTTTCTTTGTGTCAGGTTTTAATACTCTTGTTATAAAGTATAGGAAAGTGTTATCAATTTTGACGCTCTCCAATTTTTCTGAAAGTTCTTCTAATATCATTGTTGTTATTTGTTGTCTGTTGCGAAATAAAGTTTATGCCCAATTTCATAGATTTTAATATCAGCATCGTCCTGCAAATATTTGTTCCGTGAAATGATCAAGCCATTTTTCTTTTTTTCATTTTCTACATATTCAATTTCATAAATCGCAAACTTAAAACTAAGTAAAGGATTGATTAGTAGTAAAGATGAATTTATGTAAATTCTATAAATAATTGCCATTAGAAACAATACTGAAAGGCACTCATACCAACCATCAAAGCTCTGAAACAGAAAAGGAATTATGTATGTTGCAATATAGCCAATGGCCTCACTGTTTTTATTTTTTACATCTCCTACGCTTATTGGATTTCCATTTTTTGCAACTTCTTCAATGTTTCCTAATGTTAGCCAGTAGCCCAACAAACCCATAATGGAAACAACAATTAGGATAGAAGAAAGTCCAAATTTTAAAACGAATAATTTTATACTTAAAAGTGAAAAGCCAGCGTAATTTAAAAAGTCAATGTTTTCAGAAACTTGTCGAACAATTATTAAAATGAACAAAGGCAAATAAGAAGATACAAACAATACAAATTGTGCCAGTCCGTGAAGGTTGTTTATATCGTTTTTGTTTGCGGTCATTTAGTTTTTGTCTGTCTTTTTTAGCACTATTCTATTTTGTTTGTACTGTGGTCATAGTATTACTGGTAATAATCTTATTTACGTAATAATCTATTTACGAATCTACCCAAATTTTTATTCGTTACTCATTCTGAAATAAAAATGATACAAGTAATATAAAAAATCACCTCGGCTGAAGCTGCCTTGCACCGGGTAATTGGCAATTCAACTTTCCGATACAATGATATACAACATTATTTGAATTCCTTGTCACCATTTATGGTACTTTTTTAAAGCAGCGCCAAATTCCGGTCTTTTCACTGGCAGGCCCGCCTTCCGCAGCACTTGACTATTGCGCCGGCGGGCAGGCCCGATCCGGCATCTTAACCATAAATAGATTGCGGATCAAGTCCGCAATGACGGGTCGTTTTTTATGGCATTTACTTAATATTAAAACTTTTCTTTCTTCATGTAATCCAAAGTTATTCCTCCACAGGTTGAATTTCATTAAAATCGAAATGTCATGCAGAACCTGCCGGCATCTGGTTTTAAATCCAACTGAAAAATAATATCTTTAATATGCATTAAAACCCGATCCAATGAAAAAGAGCACATTCCTTTTATTGATTGCAATTTGCATTTCAATTCCTGATTTAATTCTTTCGCAAACCGTAAGTACACAAAAACCAATATACCCGCCGGGAGAAAATATCATTGTAAATTATTCGGGATTTCCGGGCAACCCGAAAGACTGGATCGGTGTGGTGCCGGCATCCTATAAAGATGAACAGGGCAGTCAATGGTTTTTTACGGAAGGAAAAACAAGCGGCACCATGACATTCAGCGGATTGCCGTCGGGTGAATATGAAGTGCGTGGTTTTTTTAATAATGATTATATCGTTCGTGCAAGATATAAATTCACTGTCGGGAATGCGGATCCGAATGCAATTGTAAAAGCAATTACCGAAAAAAATAATTATGCGGTAATGGAAAAAATCACTGTGAACTATTCAGGATTTCCGGGTAACCCGAACGACTGGATCGGTATCGCTCCCGTGAATTACAAAGATGATCAGGCGAGTTATTGGTACTTTACAAACGGTGCACAATCGGGCAGCATGCCGTTCCCGGGATTGGCTGAAGGAAATTATGAAGTGCGCAGTTATTTTAAAAATTCATACGTAGTGGAATCGAGATATCAATTTACAGTTTCAAACAGCGGATCGAATTCAACCAACACAACTAATACAACTAATACAGTTCAAGGTATTCCTTCCACTTTATGCAGAAGAGAACTGAGTACCTTTTATGCTGGCATCGGCGGACTCGGTTCTGCATGGGGGCGTGCGGGGACGGAACCACTTACGATGAGTGCGGGTGCAATTGCAGATATGCAGGCGATAATCAGCAATGCAAAAGCTGCACTTGAAATGGTAAAATGTGTGCCTTATGATGTGAAAAAAATTGATGCACTGAAAGCAAAATTACCTTCGCTCACAAATGTGCAGGCCGTTGCAGAAATTGAAGCAACGATTAAAGAAATTCAAGCCGCGGTTGCAATGGTAAAATTGGATTGCGGCAACGGTTCAACATTAATGTCGCTTTATATTGTCGGCATTCATATGGGTGCCGCACAGGCATGGGCATCATCACGTATGTGTCAGCCTGCACCGATGCCGGCGAGTATTCAAAGCGTAATTATGAATCATTTACAAACGGCGCAAAATGCATTTGCAGATTTTCTTCCCTGCGTTCCCGGATATCCGTTAAGTTCAATTACTTCTGTTCCCGTTGGTTCTGCAAATTCTGTTGAGCCACATATTTCCATCATTATGCAGCAATCAATGTTGTTATGGAATATTGCACTGAGTGATTGTTGTTGCAGTTGTAAATAAAATCAGAATTGCTAAAATAAAATGGTGCATGTCATTGCGATCCACCGTGCGGCGGATCGCAATGACCGTTCCTATGGGTTATTTTTCGATAGAGCAATCACTCGCAAAAGACGTGAACACTTGAATACATGAACACACGAACACGCTAAATCACCACCACCTTCTCCACCAACCTCTCATCCCCATTTTCCACAATTAAAAAATAATTACCTGCCGGAAGATCAGGTATTTTAATTTGAAAAGAAGAATTTGATTTTAGCGATTGATCATTTAATTGCAAAATTGTATTTCCATTCAAATCAACAATGCGGATTTTGGCGTGGGAAATATTTTGACTGATGGAAATTGCAATTTGATTTGCTGCCGGGTTTGGATAAATATTTAATTGCCGTGTATTTAATTCTGCAATGGAAACATAATCTGCAATATCTGCTTTAAAATCCCAGATACCGCGGCCGTACGTGCCGAAGCGGGCGGTTTTAATTTCATCGATATAATCCACACTCCGATACATTTGAACGGGTGCATGATTGCCCAGTAAATCGAACCAGGCATTTTGTGATTTTAAATAGGTGTATGGCCCTGATGCAGTCGCCGCAAATAATACAGTATCGCCCGGAATCACGTCCATATCATAAATAAATGTGGGCGGCATGCCGGCATTCATTTCAGTAAATGTTTGTCCGTGATCGTTGCTCATATAAATTGCAGCAGTTGTTGCTGATTCACCACCGGCGACAAAAACAATTTCAGGATTTGTTTTGGAAGGAACAATTACGGTTCCAGTTAATTTATACCAATATGCATTTGAAGGTACTTTTGGACCGGTAAATGCGGGTGTTTTTGTCCAGTTAATTCCGCCATCAGTTGAATAAAAAAACTTCCCGTTTGTGGTGAGCACATATCTGTAATTTGAATTCACAGGTGAAATATTTATTGCACCGATCTCCGCATCCGATCCTTCCGAAAAATCAAAATCACCGATGTCTGCAGTTATTACCGTTGCGGTGCGTTCCAAATGATATAAATGATCTCGATACCCCATCCAGCAACCGGCATTATCAGCTGGATCAGCAACAAGCGGGCATAACCATAATTTGCTTATCGGATAGGAATAATATTTTGCAATATCGCTTTCCGGTGCATTCGAAATTGTGGTTACAAGTCCGGGATATTGAAACCAAATTGTCTGGCCGCCATCACTACTTGTAAATGTGCCGTAATCACCATGCAATAACTGGTCGAAATAATATGCATCATCAATAACCGTATCTGTCCGCTGATATCCCTGATCCTGTGCGCCGCCATAAATTATTTCAGGATCTTCACGATACGTGTATACATCATAATACTGTGCATTGCGCAATCCTTCAAGGCTGATATTTTCAACCGTTGAGAATCCATCATAACTTTTATATAAACCGCCATCGCAGCCGATCAATTGAATTCTATCACTGGTTACTGTGTCGATAAATGATTCAGGCACTATGATATCTGCATGCAGATTCGTGACCTTATCATCATAATAATCGAGCCAGCCGTTTAATTCTGTCCATGTTGCACCGGCATTGTCGCTGTAATAACAGTTAATGCCGCCTAATACAAGTCTGTCTGCTTTATCCGAACATGCAAATCCGTTTCTTAAAACATAATCGGTTGTGAAACTCATCGGACTTTCCCAGGTGGAACCCCCATCATGTGAATTAATAAATGTGATTTCTCCGGTAAATAAATTGCTTGTTGCAAAATAAATATAATTTGTATCTGCATTCTGATAACCGGTGAGCAACCGCAAATTATTATCAGTTGTCGGAACAGTGCTGATGAATTGCGGCATACCCGTATCATCCAGCTTATAAAAATTCGAATTCTCCGCAAAATAACAATCCGGTTTTCCATAGCGTGGCGTCCAGATTGCAAATTGTGCCTCATGTCCGTAAGTCGGATAATCGTATGTGATTATTTTTGAAAAGGAGGTGCCGAGATCATCACTCCGGTAAAGAGAAACAAATTCATCTCCGGCTCCATCATATTCTGTTGCAAGTAAATAAATTGTATGTGCAGGATTATTCAGCATCGTGACTGCAAATACATTTCCTGTTGCATCCACATTTTCCAAACCTGTAGCAGTTTGCCATGTTGTACCTTCATCATCCGTATAATAAAATCCCTGCACACCGAATTCATATAAATGCGCATCAATTCCTGCAATTAAACGTGATCCGATTTTCCGCAAAAAAATAACAGACTGAATATTAAAATTATCGTTGATGATTTCCCAGTTGCCGCCGTTAAAATCGCCTTTCCATAAATTACCACCCTGACTAAATACATAAACAGCATTTGTTGAAAAATCTATTTCTGCATCCCAGACACGGCCCGCTGTATTATAACTTCCCACTTCTGCCCAGGTACCTGTTAGCAAACCACCGGCGAATGTATCTGCTTCGCCACCGGTTATTTTCAAACCCTGCATTCTCTGCATTCTCACATTGCCCTTTTGCATGCGCAATTTTGCATCGAAGAGAAATTGTTTTTTTAATTCGGGGGTAAGATGTGCATGTGAAAACTCTTCTCCTTCTGTGTCACGGGGCAAAATATTCTGGGCAGGTTGATTATTTGTATTTCCGGAATAAGTGAAGATCGAGATGAGCAGGACAAGGGCCGCCGCTGCAGACCCGTAGCGCATAATTGATGGGTGTTTCATGTAATTAAAGATAACAAAATCCGGAAATAATATTCAAATCCGGCTTCTTAAATCAATCATCCACCACGATCCATTTAAAGCAATTTATAAATAAGTCAGGATTGGGCTGCCAGGTTTAGGCAAGACCATTCATTTAATTCATTTCTGAAAGCTGCTTTATTATATCCAGTGCTTTTGGAAATACATCGGAAAAATAATCCTGAAATGCTTCTACCGAATCGAGCGTAACGGTTAATTGTGTAGTTCCGTTTTCTTCCGCCAGATCATACCGTTCTCTCGCTTCTCCCCAATCAGATTCCGTCTCGATGCCGTTCTTTATTTCACCGAGATGTTTGAAGACCATACATTCATTTATAATTTTCTTTTCAATCATACTGTGCATACCATCCTTGCCATCGGGGCCGAGGAAAAGAATTTTACTTCCCTCCTGCCAATCGCTCACAGCATGCGATCCTTCATGAAATACGGTTGTCCATTTTCTATAGGTATCATCATTCCACAATATTTCCCAAACTTTGGAGGCGGGCGCCTGGATTTTTACAGCAAATTTTAATGTTTTCATATTATTTTGTTTTATAATTCATGTAAAGTATTGCCTATGTACTTTTAATCGGAACTTCCGGTTTCAGATTATTCAATTTATCTCAATGCAACTTTTCTCTTATGAAAATAGAAATCAAAACCAAATGTTTCACCATCGCCGCAAATATCACTCGCAAACAACATGAACACCTGAACACGCGAATCCATGAACACACTCACGCATTTACTAATTTTTCGATATCGAATTTTTTCATCTGCAAAAATGCCTGCACCACTCTTTGCGAACGTGCCGGATCACTCATCAACTTATTTAATACCGCAGGAATAATCTGCCACGAAACACCGTATTTATCTTTCAGCCATCCGCACATACTTTCTTCGCCTTCCTTTGTGAAATTATTCCAGAAATGATCAATCTCTTCCTGGTTTTCACATTCCACCACAATTGAAATTCCTTCATTAAAATCAAATGCATGTTTTACGGAACTGTCCATTGCCATCATCACATAATCATCAATTTTAAATTGTGCATGCATCACATATCCTTCCACGCTACCATCATTCGGCCCATAATTTAAAATTCCGACAGTGGATGAATTATGAAAAAGCGATGTATACAGATCAATTGCTTCTTTTGCTTTTCCCGCTTCTGCATTTGCAAACATGAATAACGGAGAAATTTTTTGCCCGACATCCGATAATTTTCCGAGCGCCAATTGCCAGCTCACCCCGAATTTATCTTCAATCCAGCCGTATTTTTCACTCCATGGATATTTATTTAATTCCATTAATATTTTTCCGCCTTCCGACAATTTATTCCATGCTTGATCAATTTCATTTTCCGTTTCACAAACCACATAAAATGAAATGGATGGATTTGGATGAAATTGCGGCCCGCCGTTCAGGAGCATTATTTTTTGTCCGCTTATTTCAACCACAACCACCATCGGGTTTTCAGCTGTGATCTTTGCATTTGCGAAAGCAGTGCAGTAAAGGCCTGCAGCCTGTTTTGCGTGGCCATCGAACCAGATGCATGGATATATATTATTTTTCATATGCCTTTTTTTATCAAATATAAGGAATGCACGAACGCATCAGAGAAGGCAAAAATGCAAAGCCATTTTATGAAATGCACTGTGCCGAAACGACTTTTTCAGGGTGGATTGCGACAAGTTGCGGATTGCTTTAAATAAAATCCCTGCAGTTTACAACTACAGGGATTTTCATGTTCAAATTGTCCTTATTTTTTTGAAGGTTTCGCCTTCGTATTGGTTGATTCTTCATCATCGGTTTCTTCTTCTTCAGCATCTTCATCATCCTCTTCTTCATCTTCCTCTTCACTTGCATCCACATTCACCGCACTTACTGCAACTTCGGTCAGCTTTTCATCTGCAGCTTTTTCTTCTTCAAGTGTTTCTTCCAGTAAATCCGCGGCTTCGGTTAAACCGAGTGTTTCGGCAAACTGGCGCAAGGTGCCGTAAGAAGCAATTTCATAATGCTCCACTTTTTGTCCCGCAGAAATAATTCCTGCATCACGCATGGCACCTGTTTCGGTATCCGCCATAATTTCTTCGGCTTCTTTGATCAAACCCGCCATGGCTTCGCATTTTTTCGCAACTGCTTTTTTACCGATCGATTCAAACACCTGTTCTGCACGCAATACCTGGTTATTTGTTTCTTCGAGATGGTTTGTGAGTGCATCCACCAATTCGGCAGAAGTTGCTTTTTTGATCATCTTCGGAATTGCCTTTGTGAGTGCTTTTTCGGCCCAGTAAATATCCTTGAGCTCATCTTCAAATAATTTCATTAACTGGGAATGCTGCATAGGTGTATCCTGATTTTTCTGTTTCGATTTTACACCGTTCATGCTGCTTTTTTTCGCTGCTGTCCGATTACTTTTCGTTCTTGTATTGTCCATAAAATTTAATTTTTAAGTTTTTAATTGAAATATTCAACTCTTATTTAACTAAAAAATATGCCTGAGAGTAATATTCCCGAATTCAGGTCATTTCGTAAATTCCCTAAACCATAAATGGATGTTTTAGTGTAATCATTTCCACGAAAAGAGAAATTTTGGGAACAGGTAATTTCAACATGTCAGGCAGAAATTTTACATCCTCATTTTAAAAAATGCTTGGATGCCTCAGGTAACAGGACGAAGCAGGCAGGAATAAAATAATTCTCTGCAAAAAAGCTCAGAAGGATTAGTTGATGAAGCTTTGCGGTTGATGCATGACAAAAGTATTTACCGAAACGCTGCCTCAAAAATGGAAATTTACATGGGTTTATTATTTAACAGACAATCTAAAAAATAATAAACCGCTGCACTGTATAAATCTTCCAATTTGTAATCGGGCTTATTGATTATTCTCTCATACATCATCCGGTCATTCATAATTGGCATATCTCGCTGCGGTGGATTAAAAAGCCTGTATGCTTTATTTTTAACCTGATTGATATAGTCTGGAGGGTCTGGCAATTTCAAAAAATAAGATGCCCATTGGTTCATAAAACCAGAAAGCGCATTTTTAAATATATTCAGGGTTTTTTCATCTTTTGAAGAATTTGTCAGTTTCAGAAAAAAAGCATTTTCTACAGGGAAATCAGAATTTTTAATGAATAATTTTTCAACTCCGAATTTTGGTAAACTATGATGCCGTTGTATAAAATAAATACATCCATCAGATTTTCCGGTATTGAAAGCAATCCGTTGTTAATATGCTGATTTAAATATTCACTCAGTTGTTCGAATTCAGAAATTGTTAACGCGGATTTTTCTTTATAATTCACAAGCAATAATTCAGATTTTCGGGATTTTTCATTCTGGCGATAATTTCGTTTCTCCTGAAGCCAGTTTTTAATCAACCGAATCGGAATTAAGTGTGTCTCAAGTTTGAGCGAATGATATTTATTATAAATTGTTTTTTCCTTATAATCTTCAGGTGTATGAGTCGGTAGCTGATCAAGGAAATATGTCAAACCAATTTCAAAGTCCGGCATATTGTTTACAATAAATAAAAAACCTGTCAATGCATCAACGGGATATGCCTTGCCTAACTCCACCATCAGATTATTATCTATCTCATCCGTATGGTATAATTGCATAATGAGAGTTTCGAAGCTAATCCGAATCCCGTTATTGGTCAATTCATCAATTGCATTGCTTAATTGCTTATCCATATTTGAAAATTGTTATCCGGTTTAACTGATATAAAATTAATTATACCGGGTGAGAAGTTCAACCAGGGCAATTTCACATTTTAAGCATCCTCATAAGTTTGCAAAATCCGGATTCAGGGTTAAACGTACTTGCATTACTCAATTCGCAATAAATGGCATCAACACCAGAAGGAACTAATTATCTTTGCCGCAATGAAACCCATCAAAGAAACGCCCCTGATGGGGCAGTACAACCGCATCAAATCGAAGTATCCGGATGCGCTGCTGTTGTTCAGGGTGGGTGATTTTTATGAGACCTTTGCACAGGATGCGATCGTTACTTCAAAAGTGCTGGGCATCGTGCTCACACGCAGGGCAAACGGTTCGGCAAGCCATGTTGAACTGGCCGGGTTTCCGTATCATGCCCTGGATGCATATCTGCCGAAACTTGTCAGGGCAGGATACCGTGTCGCGATCTGCGAACAACTGGAAGATCCGAAGCTTGTAAAAACAATTGTAAAGCGTGGCGTTACCGAATTAATTACACCCGGTGTTGCCACAAATGATAAAATGCTGGATACGAAAAGCAATAATTATCTGGCCGGATATTTTTACGATAAAGAAATTGCAGGGATCAGTTTTCTCGATGTGTCGACCGGGGAATTTTTCGTCGCACAGGGAAAAACAGAACTGATTGAAAAATTATTGCACAGCTTAAAACCATCTGAAATTATTTTACCCAAAAATCAGGTTAAACAATTCAAGGAATTATTCGGAAATAAATTTTATGTGTATGGCCTCGACGACTGGATATTTACTTCCGATTATACGACAGAAAAATTATTAACGCATTTCGGCACAACATCACTCAAAGGGTATGGCATTGATGAACTTGCATGTGCCATTATTGCGGCAGGTGCAAGTATTCATTACCTGGCCGACACCGAACATAATAATCTCGGACATATTACTTCCATTTCAAGATTAACGGAAGAAAATTATGTATGGCTCGATCGGTTCACGATCCGCAATCTCGAATTAATTCAATCAAATAATGAAGACGGATCGAGTTTGCTGAAAGTATTGGATCATTCCACCACGCCAATGGGTACACGTATGCTGAAACGCTGGCTCGTGATGCCTTTGAAAGATAAAAAAACAATTGATGCCCGGCTTGATATGGTGGAAGACCTCATCAAAGATCAGGACCTGAGTAAAATTATTTCCGCAGCACTAAAATCGATCGGTGATCTGGAACGCCTCATCTCAAAAGTTTCTCTCCAAAAAATAAATCCGCGAGAAGTACTGCAGCTGAACCGTGCACTGCATGCATTGATAGAATTAAAATCTTCTTTAATAGCATCGCCGAATGAGCATTTAAAAAAACTGGGAGATCAGATCAATTTATGTGAGCTTATCCGCCATAAAATCGACAATGAAATTCTGGAAGAAGCACCTGCACTGGCAAACAAAGGCGGTGTGATTAAATCAGGTGTAAATACTGATCTGGATGAATTGCGTGAGATCGGTAATTCGGGAAAAGATTTTTTATTGAAATTGCAACAGGAAGAAATTCTCCGCACCGGTATACCAAGTTTAAAGATCGGATTTAATAATGTATTCGGATATTATCTGGAGGTGACAAATAAATATAAGGATGTTGTGCCCGGTGATTGGATACGCAAACAAACACTTACAAACGGAGAACGTTTTATTACACCCCTGTTAAAGGAATATGAAGAAAAAATCTTAGGAGCGGAAGAAAAAATACTTGCCATAGAACAGCAGATCTTTGAAAAATTGATTTTCTCCTTATCGGAATATGTGCAGCAAATTCAATTAAATGCAAGCATTGTTGCAAGGCTGGATGTGCTGCTCACCTTTGCGCATAATGCCATGCAGTTTAATTACCGCCGCCCGGCGATCAGTGAAGATTATGCGATCATGATCAGGGAAGGGCGTCATCCTGTAATTGAACAGCATTTACCGATTGGCGAACCTTATATTCCGAATGATATTTTTTTAGATACGGATGAACAACAGGTAATTATAATTACAGGTCCGAATATGGCGGGAAAATCTGCTTTGCTTCGTCAAACAGCTTTAATCGTATTAATGGCGCAGATGGGAAGTTTTGTTCCGGCAGCAGAAGCAAATATCGGTTTGGTAGATAAAATTTTTACCCGTGTTGGTGCAAGTGATAATATTTCAAGCGGTGAATCCACATTTATGGTGGAGATGAATGAAACGGCGAGTATCATGAATAATTTATCGAGCCGCAGTTTAATTTTACTGGATGAAATCGGAAGAGGCACTTCCACGTATGACGGAATTTCGATTGCATGGAGTTTATGCGAATATTTACATGAACATCCATCTGCAAAAGCAAAAACTTTATTCGCCACACATTATCATGAACTGATAGAATTGGAATCAAAATTCGAAAGGATTCATAATTATCATGTGAGTACAAAAGAAGCAGGAAATAAAGTAATATTTCTTCGCAAATTAAATAAAGGCGGAAGCAAACACAGTTTCGGAATTCATGTTGCGAAAATGGCTGGTATGCCGCCGCAGATCGTGAGCAGGGCAAATGATATTTTAAAAGAACTGGAAGGAAAACATATCGGTGCGGATTTGAAAAATAAATTACAGAAAATAAAAGAGCAAACTTACCAGTTGAATATGTTCAGCATGGATGATCCGAAATTGATGCAGATAAAAGAATTGCTTGACGGAATTGATATTAATTCACTCTCACCGATTGAGGCCCTGATGAAATTGAAAGAGTTGAAGGAATTGTAGTAAACGGTCGGCGGTCTTCAGTGGGCAGTCCACAGTTGGCGGTCCGCAGTCTTCAGTCGGCAGTCTTCAGTCCGCAGTCTTCTGTAGGCAGTCCACAGTTGGCAGTCTTGCTTATGCAAAAGTAGCTTGCGCAGGAACCCCGAACCCTGAACCCCGAACCCTGAACCTGCCGGCCGACGCACAGCCCATATGCTGCAGGCAGGCGGGCTCAGAACTCCGAACCCTGAACTCTGAACTCTGAACCTGCCGTCCGACGCACAGCCCATGTGCTGCAGGCAGGTGGGCTCAGAACTTCGAACCCAGAACTCTAAACTCAAAACTCGAGTCCGATCCCGTTATCGAAAGAATAAACCGTCGGGTCTACTCCGTCTGCAGGTGCTGTATCGAATAAAATATTGTAATCTGATTTCCAGTAAAAGCGTTTGCTCAGATAGACTTTTAAATTTGTAGTTGATGCGATGCGGTAATCGGAAAAATCAGAAAGTGCGGGCTGATAATACGTTGTGCTTACAAGATTAAATTTATCATTCGGTGCGATGGTAAATGAAATATAACTGCTCATGCGGTTTGTATTAACGGGAATTGTTTCCGGATTTTTTTCCCGTTCGAACATATATAATGCAGCGGCATATAAACGGAATTTTTCTGTGCCGATCAATTTATATCGCGGGCCTGTTCCGGCGAGAAATCGCCAGTCGATGCCGAGTGCTTCATTATATTGCCCCTGTAAAAATGCTTCCCACACAAATCTGTCTGTAATTTTATAATTATATCTGAAATGCTGAAAACCCGCATTTTCAAATGGTGTATCTTCCGACCCCGGATTATCGACGCTGATGAAACTGATATTATTCAGCAGAAGAAAAAGACTTTTCTTCGTTTTATATTGTACATGAATATTTGAGCTGATATCATAAAGCACGAAATTATTTTTATAAATATGCGAACCGATCTCGGCACTTCCTGCCCAACCGGTTGTGTCTGTCTTGATGCGTTCTGATTCGATATTGATCACCTGCCCCTGGAGCGGAAGCCTGCCGGACAGCATGAAAGCAATACACCCGATAATGAAAAACTTCATATGCGTGAATTTGAAGGCAAATATAAAAAGGAGGAAGAAAGGTTTTGATTCTTAAGGTAGCCTCAGGCACAGAATTTTGCAATTCTGTGCCGTTGCTACCCCCGCCACGGTTAAAAAGATAATGAGGGATTTTTGAACGGCAACGAATGTAACCGTTTTTATGCAGTATGCAAAGTTTCAGGTAAGAAAATTCAAGGAATTGTTTTACATAGAGCGTGGATAAGACGAGGTACACACAGCCGCATTATGCTGAAAGGCCTTTCCGGCTTCTGTATCAACACCACAAATGGAAAAATTGCAGTTATGCAACCGGTGGTTTGCCTTTAATGACCCGCATTAAAATAGCGATCACTGCAAGCACTAAAAGAATATGAATTATTGAAGGTGCATCGTAAGCGAAGACACCGATTAACCAGCCGATCAAAAGGATAACTGCGATTATATAAAGTAATGAATTCATAATTTTGTTTTATTTAAATTACCAAAAACGATACCTAAACAATTGAATTTTTTCCTGCTGCTTTCATTCTTTCGTTTTGCTCTTCTGTCCACACCGCATATTTATTGGGTGTTATTCTGCTTCCATAGCGCATCGCATACACCTGGGTAAATTCTGCACCTGCATAAAGAATTACCGAGGAATAATATACCCATAGCAATAAGATCAATACCGATCCTGCAGCTCCATATGCATCCGCAACTGAATTTCTTGAGATGAGATAAGTAATTAAAAATTTACCGGCAATAAATAATAAGGTGGTAAAAAATGCGCCACGCATTACATCTCTCCATTTAATTTTTGCGTCGGGCAATACTTTAAAAATGATTGCAAATAAAAATGTGATGATGATCACCTGAATTGCAGAATCGATGAGAAAAATAATTTGAACCGCCATATCCGGAAAAATCGTTTCCAGCCGGAAGCGCAATGCCGCCAGGATCCCATTAATAATAAGCGTAACCAATAAAATAAATCCGAGGCTTGCCACCAATGAAAATGAAATGATCCTGTTGATGAGCATTTTAACGAAGCCACGCCTGGGCTTGGCCTGCAATCCCCATATCAGATTGATCGAATCCTGAATTTCTCCGAATATTCCGCCTGCGCTTAAAAGTAATGTAACACCGCCGATGATTGTTCCGATATAAGATTTTCCGGATACATGCATTTCGGTAATTCCGTTTTGAATTTCCGCAGCAGCTTTCGCACCAATCAATTGGTTGAGCTCACTGAATACAATTCCTGCTGCTGCTTCTTCTCCGAATAATAAACCTGAAAGTGAAATGATGATAAGAAATAAAGCCGGAAGAGAGAAGACCGTATAATATGCAAGTGCGGCACTTAATTTTAAAACTCTGTCGCTGCGGAATTGGGTATAGGTTTCTTTCAAAAATGAAAAGGAAGTTGAAACAAGATGATTTTTTTTCATTCGTGGTATTTGGATTGTATAAATTATAAATACATAATCATTTAAATATGCATTCAAATAATAAGCCACGTGAAGAAAAGAAAAAAATACACAGGAAACGGCGTAAACGGATCTTACTCATTACAATATTGGTGCTGATTGGATTCAGGATAGCCTTACCATACATTGTATTACATTATGTAAATAAAAAACTCGCCGATATTGACGGTTATACCGGCCATGTAAAAGATATTGATCTTGCATTGATCGTAGGATCATATAAAATAAAAGAAATTGAATTGAAGAAAACCGGCGGCAAGGTTCCGGTTCCGTTTTTTTATGCCCGGGTGATCGATCTTTCCGTTGAATGGAAGGCATTGTTTCATGGAGGCCTCGTTGGTGAAATTGAAGTTTCGGATCCTGTGCTGAATTACGTTAAAGGACCTACAGAAGAAACATCACAAACAAATATCGACAAAGACTGGAAAGATGTAGTGGATGATTTAATGCCGCTAAAAATCAACCGCTTTGAAATTATAAATGGTGAAATTCATTATCGCGATTTCAGCAGCTCACCTGAAGTGGACATTTATTCCGACGCTATTCATATCCTTGCAGAAAATCTTTCAAACAATACAAATGATACGGTCCTGCTTCCGTCGACCGTAAAGGGCAGTGCAAATTTATACAACGGGAAAGCCACAATGGATATGCGACTCGATGCATTGAATAAAATACCAACCTTTGATATGAATGCTGAAGTAAAAAATACAGATCTGACGAAGTTCAATGATTTTTTAAAAGCATATGGAAATTTTGATGTGAATAAAGGAGATTTCAGCGTATATACTGAAGCGGCTGCAAAAGATAATGTAATAAAGGGATATGCAAAACCGATCATAAAAGATCTTGATGTGGTGGACTGGCAAAAAGAAAATGAAACGGTTGGTGAAAAATTATGGGAGAGTCTTATAGGTTTTGGTGCCTGGGTATTTAAAAATCATCCGGAAGATCAGCTTGCAACGGAAATTGATTTTGAAGGAAAAATAGACAACCCCGACGTTGATGTTTGGAAACTTGTTGGTGAAACATTGCGCAATGCATTTATTAAGGCATTATATGCATCGCTTGATTATAAAATCAATATTACCAGTATTGAAAATGAGGAGAATGACAAACAAGGTTTATTCGACAAAATCTTTGATAAAAAAAATAAAGAAGATAAAACCGACACCAAAAAAGATAATAAATGAATAGGCTTCAATTATTTCTTATTTGAGAATCATTGCACATCAGTATACGTTTCGCCTTTCCATTTCAGCGTCAAGTTCATTTTGAGGTTCCATAGCTTTCTGCTCAGGTTTGAGATCAATTCCAACATGATGCTTTTGCACCATTTCCCAACCGAAAAAACCAGCAAGAATTGTAAGCAGCATACCAAGAGATGAAAGTATGACCGGCCCCGCAATATGTGTTTCCTGGCTACTCCCCCATTTCATTCCGTAAATAATCGCATTCATTGAAAAAATAAATAGTGCAGCGACATTACAGAGCATATGTTTCCAGCCAGTCTTTTTCGTTTGCCCCTTCGGAATATTAATGAAATCAAGCATACCGGGAACAGCCGCTAAAACAGCCATTGCAACTCCGGCGATATTTGCAGTTACTGCAGCACGATACCAGAATACATCACCGTTTGAACTGAAGATGATGAACCCAACAAGTGTTGCTGTATAAAATGCGATTGGAAAGGGAATCAACATCGGATGAATGGGATGCCCTGCTATTTTTATTTTACTAAACATAATCTTTTTTTAATTAGTTATAAATCATTTTCCCGGGAAGATTTTTTTCCCACAGCAGAATAAAATCCGTCTTCCCATAATTCCAATTAATTGCTACGAATTTTCCATATTTGATTTTTCAGAACACCGCCTGGTGCAGGTGTCGTTTTCAAATTTTTTTTCTGCTTTCATTTCGTCAGCGACAGCATCAACCCGCTTTCCTTTTTGTTTGAAGACTTGCTTTCAACTGACTCATTAAATCATTGCTTTTGGTTTTGGCGACCGGCAATTTTCTCACGGTTGCCCGTTTTCCTGCTGCTTTCAGTTTTATAATTTTCATTAATTCAGTAGAATACGTGTCTTTATATTTTGCAGGCTTAAACACCGTTGTATATTGTTTGATCAGAGCCATGGCCATTTTTAATTCGGCTGGTTTCAGGTCGGCAGAAGAAGGTATACTGAAATCACTCACGCTGCGGATTTCTTCCGGAAACCGGATTTTATGCAACACAATCATTTTATCATATGGCTTGAGAACAGCAAGTATTTCGGCATTGCGCAATACGAAAGTTCCGATACCTACTTTTCCTGATTTCTGTAAAGCGGTGCGTAATAAAATATATGCTTTATTTCCGTTTTTTTCCGGTTCAATGTAATATGGTTGTTCATAATACATTGCAGAAATATCACGTTCATTTACAAATTCATTTATTTCTATGAGTTTTGTTTTTTCAGGAGCGGCATCGTCAAAGTCTTCATCATCCAATACAACATATTGTTCTTTCAAATAATACCCTTTTACGATATTTCCCCAATCAACTTCACGGCCGGTATCCTCATTCACCCTTTTATATTTGATTTTTGCATGATCCTTTCTGTCAAGCATATCAAAATCCAGCGCAGAGGATTGGACGGCACTAAAAAGTTTTACCGGAATATTTACAAGCCCGAAAGCGATTGCACCCTTCCAAATTGCTTTCATAATAAATTAATTGACGAGGTTTAAGATCAGAATAATCTGCCTGAATTTAAATGACAGATGTCATGCATTATCTGATTACCGGATTTTTCCGGATACTGTCTATTAAAGATCCGTCCTCTATTTCCTCAATACTCTTTTCCACTCCCTCATTCACATCTCTGATTTTCTGTCCGACACTGTCGGTAATCGAATCGAGTTTTTGTACCACCGAATCCATTTTATCAGGGTCCTGTTTTTCACCATTCCCGTTTTTGCATGCATTTAAAGCTAAAAACAGAACAAGTGCAAACAAATACAATTTCGATTTCATGATCACTCTCCTTTTTTGCCGATGGAATAACCGCCGATAAGAGAAAGTAAGAAAAGCACAACAAAAATCCAGAATAATATTCTTGCTATTGATACCGCACCAGCGGCAATTCCGGTAAACCCGAAAACAGCTGCAACAATTGCAACTACAAAAAAGATGACTGCCCAGCGTAACATAAGAATTAATTTTAATTGTGAAATGAATATGATCCATATTTCAAAAACGATGCCTTTGCTTTTGCATTATCCGACTGTATATAAAGTGCAAGTCAATATTCAATGCCATTGTAAAAGATACAGTAATTTCCTCCCCATTTTTGAGGAGAATGTTCCACATTTTCTTGAAAATAAAAATGCCGGAATTCTGTTTTTATTAAATTTTTCAAATGGCGCATTTTTTTTATTATGTTCATTCATGAATCTTGGAAATTATTCATTGCAGCAAAGGAATATCATGATATTTTCTTTGTTGGTGCTGCTTGGTGCAACTATCTTTTTCGGGCTCGGCAGCATTGTGCAGGGTTTGCTTGGTGCAGTGATAATTTATGTCATATTCCGGCCGTTCAATATTTATCTGCAGGAATCAAGGCACTGGAAGCCTGCACTGGCCGCTATTCTTATCATGTTCACATCCTTTATCTGCCTGGTATTGCCATTTTTCTTTCTCATTAAAATGATAACCGACCGTATTGGTTATTACAATGACCATCCGGAACAAATAGAGGCGTTATTTCAAAACATCAATGCATTTGCCGCGAGTCGTTTAAATGAACCGCATCTGATAAATGACCTTGGAAATAAATTAAAAGAAGGTGCAGGTGAACTGATTGCAAATGCAGTGAATAAGGCAGTATTTATTTTTATTCAGGTTGTTGTGATGTATTTCACATTATTTTTTACAATTCGCGATTTCAGAGCATTTGAACGGGGAATAATGAAATATGTCCCCTTCAAAAAATCACATTCAAAACGGATTGGACACGAAATACGCAATCTCACCTATTCAAATATTTTAGGTCAGGGATTTATAGCCATCGTGCAGGGCACACTCGTGGGAATCGGTTTTTTGATTTTCGGAATTCCCGAACCTTTATTTTGGGGAGTTGTAAGCGGGTTTCTTTCCATGATACCCATGTTTGGTTCTCCACTGATTTTTATGCCTGCAGGAATAATTGAAATTTCAAATGGAAATTATGTTTCAGGCATTGGCATAATTTTATACGGATATATACTTGTTACCACGATAGATAATGTGATCAGAATGATACTTGGAAAAAAAATCGCAAATACACATCCGCTCATTACCATAATTGGAGTTGTGATTGGTTTGCCCCTGTTTGGAATTCTTGGTATTCTGTATGGTCCGTTAATGCTTACTTCATTTCTCATCCTGCTTGAAATTTTTGATCAGAACAAAACTGAACTGGCAAAAATCGCGGAACTGGAAAGTGAAGAAAACGGGAACAATTGATTTATTAATTTTTAAAAAAACTACAATTATGAAAAGTGGAAAAACAGCATTGATCCTGCTAGCAGGTGTTGGCGCCGGCGTGGCAATCGGGTATTTTCTTTCATCAGAAAAAAGCCGTAAACTCAGAAAAAAAATCACTGACACATTAAATGAGGTGAGTGATGACGTGCGTCAGAAATTACTGGATGAATTTGCAGAACTGAAATCAAAGGTGAGTGACCTGAAAGACAAAGGTGCTTCATTGAAGGATAAGATTGCCTATGCAATGAGAGACATGAAGGATGATGCAAAGCAGCGTATTCTGGATTTTATTGAAAAAAATCATGAGGATGCAGATGCGATCAAACGCAATGCGACATCAAGTGCAAATTCTAAACAAACATCAAGCGTTTCGTAATGGAAATCAGGCAAAACAGAACAGAAGAATCTTTGGATAAAGATTTGACGGGAGATATTAAGTCGTATTTGAACCTGCGGATACAATTGATCCGTTTAAATATTACAGAAAAAATTTCAGTGGTATTGGCCGGATTTATTTCAGGAGGAATGATTGCGATTTTTTATCTCCTGTTCTGTTTGTTTGCTTCTGCGGCTCTTGCATTCTGGCTCGGGGCAATATTCGATAATTATGCACTTGGATTTATATGTGTGGGTGGATTTTATCTGCTTATCGGGATCCTCTTTCATACAATCAACAAATCTTTCAAATCAAATCTTACGGATAAATTTATTTCCGATTTTTCAAACGACGACAATGAATGAGATCAACAATTCAAATGTGAAGAGCCTTGTGCAATTGCGTATCGAGAGAGCCAGGCTGCGCAATGAGATCAGTTTAAAGGAAGATGATCTTGCGGTGTATTACAGAAAAGCAGCAGAGATCATGCAGCCGGTGAACCGTGTAATGCATTTCCTGAGCGGGAAAAATTCAAAGTCTGAAGGGAAAACAGGAATTGTAGGTAAGATATTCAAAATCGCCGTTCCTCTTATTGCCGGCCGCCAGGTACTTAAACATAAAAAACAATTACTATTTAAACCTCTGCTGGGTTATTTTCTGCAACAAGGCGTTCAATATTTTACATCGAAGAAAATCAAATCTGAAGAACCGGAATTGGATTTAACACATGAAGCTGAAAAATCGGTTAACAATTAAATAAATAACACAGATAAAATAAAAGCATCTGAAATTTCAGATGCTTTTATTTTTTAATTACAGCCTGAAAATCTATTCCGGAATTACCTGCAGGTCACGATCCTGCATCGGTATTCTTTTCAGAAATTCATCGAAATGATCATTCTCGTGATTACTCGAAGCACCATATGCATCGATTGAATAACCAATAAGCCCGTCGTTTGCTTCTATCAGATACAATGCACATGAATCCGATGGATTTGAATCACCTTCAAACCGGTAAGTCTTAATAATCAACAACTCATCAGGTGTATATGCTTTGCCTTTGCCTGCCGTAAACCCGGCATCCGTCATCAAAAACTCGTTGTCATAATTTTGTTTACGCAATTTTTCGAGCACTTCAGTCAAAGTTGTCATTTCTCTGATTTTTTCCATTTTTCCTCCTGTTTTAATACTTGATTCATTTATATGTTTTAAAATCTGCCGCACAACATGCTTCAACATGTATGGAATCATAATCTTTCCACTTCCTCTGTTTCTCGTCTGTCGTGTTCGTCAGTTTCCGGCTCCGGGTGATGCTTTGCATCACGCTCTTCCCGGCTCATTTGATTTTGTAAATCCTTCGCTTCATCCTGTTCCTCTTCCTTCAGATCAGGTTGCTCACGTTTATTCCGCTCTCTGTCCGGATTTTTTTCTTCAGACCTTTTTTTCAATTCAGTCCTTTTCACATCCGGTTTTTGTTGTTCTCTTGTCTTTTTCATAATAATTCATTTTTAGATTAACCTGTTCAATTGAATTCCATTAGAGAAAAATTCAACAAAAACTATTCTCCTTATCCGGGGAATATGTACGTTTTGCTCAAGTGCACGTAAATCAAAGGTTTATAGCAAAAAAATCATAAGTGCCATCACACGCTTGAAGAATTCTATGATATAAAAATTGCGGAAAGTATTTCCTCTTTTGTATAATTATGGAAGAATCTTCCCAACCTGCAGAATCGTCATGCACATCAGTCCAGTTTTAAAACCACTGTGAATTTTGTTCCCTTCAAAGAGAAGCTTTCAACATGAACTGATCCGGCATGATTTAAAATTATATTCTGAGCTGTTGCAAGGCCCAGCCCGGTACCGTTGGATTTCGTTGTAAAGAAAGGTTGAAATATTTTCTTCAGATCATCCTTATCAATACCTTTTCCGGTGTCTTCTATAATTACAATGCAATTGTTTTTTGACTTCTTTGTTTCCACTTTTAAAGTACCGCCTGATTCCATTGCCTCAATTCCGTTCATGATCAAATTCAGTAATGCAATTTTTAATTTCTCAGGGTCCGCTTTTACTTCACACAAATCTGGGTCATAAATTTTCACCAATGTAATTTTATTCAGCTGTATCCGATCCATCGCAGCGATCAGTGTTTCCTCTATTAATTGATTTATTTTAATGGTTGTTATATTAAAATCCGTCAGTTTGGTCGAAGAAAGCAATTCCGAAATGAGATTGTTTATTCTGTATGCATTTTTATCAATGATCTTTAAATATTCATCCGCCTCGGTGTTTATTATTATTTTCTCCATAGCATTCACCGAAAGCTGAATATTTGTGAGCGGGTTCCGCACTTCATGTGCAATTACACGGGCAACTTTTCCAACGTTTGCGAAGCGCTCCAGAGAAACACGTTCTTCCTCGAGTTTTATCCTGTAATTGATATCATACAGCGATCCCTGATAATTCCCCTTCACTTTATCGGTTAACAACAGATCAAGCAAAAATAATTTGGTTTCATTTTGCGCAGTGATCAATTCCACTTCATAATTGTCTACCCTATGCACCGTTTTAATTAAATCCAGGATTTCACTTTTGGAACTACTGCTGAATTTTGAAAGGATGCCTGATTCCTGAATTTCTTTCTGGGTATAGCCGAGGTGTTCGAATACGGCTTGATTGATCTCAATAATATCCATCGCTTCATTCAGCGTGAATATGATTTCTTTATTCTGATCAAATAAATTCCGGTACCTGATTTCACGTTCAGATATTTCACGCTGGCTTTTTGTAAGTGCATAAAACGAAGTGATCGCAACGATAACCGAAATACTTAAAAACAAAGTGATCAGAATTCTTGCATTTTGCAAATGTGATTTTGCGGCTGTATATCTTTCCTGGTAGTACACATCTTCTATATGCTTCATCTCATCAATAATGGAAAGAGCTTTCAGCATATTTCTTTTACCGGTCTGCAACAATTGCTGGTCTTGCGGAGCATCTGGCTGCATTTGTTTATTCGCATATAAATTGTCGAGAACTGCAATACGCCGGGTGATATAATATTTCAGTGAATCAAGCCGTGCCTGTTGTATTTTATTTCCCTGCGTAAGCACGTAAGCAGAATTAAAATTATACCAGACAACATCGTGTATATTGAAATAAGGTGTAAGAAATGTTGAATCACCTGTCAGCAAATATCCATGCATCCCATTCTGCACATCTTTTAATCCGGATGCTGTTTGTTCGAGTGCATTTTGTACATCTGTGGTTTGATCAACTGCTTTGGTTTCAGCAATCGATTTATTGAATATCACAATTGTTGATATGAAACAAACGATTATTACAACGGACGCCAATAGAACACCGCCCTTCAGGTTTAAAAACCATCTGTTTAAATTATCAAACCCGAATTTAAGTTGGCCGGAAGACATAGGATGGAGATGGCAAGATTAATACCATCTAATTTAATTCGGGTTTCCTGAATTTTTGCATAATTCACGGTTTATTATTGTAGAAATGTGAAATAATTGGGGAAATAATGCCCCAGTTCAGTCCTTAAAAATGAAAAGATTTTTACAAAATCCGTGCATACAACGATGATAGAGCAAATTTTCAATTTGGTGTCATACTTGCCGTAAAACCTTACAGCCCCGACAAACCACAGCCGATATTAAATAATGAAAGCGTTGATCGTTGATGATGAGAAAGATATTTGCATCCTTTTGATGAAAATTTTAAAGGAAATAAATATTAAAACCAGTTTTGCAAATTCAATTAAAGAAGGTAAATTGAGTTTTTTAGAATTTTTACCTGATTTTGTATTCCTGGATGTGCATCTGAAAGATGGCAACAGTATCAACTCGATTCAATTTTTCAAACCGAACAAAAAAAATAAATTAATTATGATTTCTTCACTTGAAATTGAGGATGAAAAGAATCAGGCAATTGTGTTGGGTGCTGATGCATTTATAAATAAACCCTTTACCAGTCAGCAAATTGTAGATATCATGAATAAGTTCATCTCAAATACAATTTAATTATGCGCATACTCATTATTGACGATGATGCCGATACCTGTATGCTGTTGAGCCGTTTTTTTATAAAAAACGGATACCAGGCTGATTCGGCCTTTTCAGGAAGTTCTGCGATCACCCTGCTTCAAAAAAATACGTATGGTGTTGTACTATGCGATTTCAGGCTCGGTGATTACGACGGGTCGAAAATGATTGAAAAAATAAAGGAAATTAATTTCCGCACACAGGTTATAATCATCACGGGTTATTCTGATATCAGGATCGCCGTGGAAGTGATGAAAGCCGGTGCATTTAATTATATTACCAAACCGCTTCTTCCTGATGAAGTACTGCTGAATGTAAAGGAAGCAGGTGAGCGTTTCAACAATCATGGGAAAGAGAGAACCGAATTACCACAGAAAGATCAGGCACAGGGCGAAAAAGTAAAAAAGAAATATGCTTCTCCTGATTATTTTGAAGGAGTAAGTAAAGAAGCGGAAGATCTCTACAGGCAGATCGATCTTGTAGCCACTACGAATTACAGTATTATTATTAACGGTGAAAGCGGAACAGGAAAAGAAGCGGCAGCAAAACGAATTCATGAAATGAGTCCGCGGAGTAATGAAATTTTTGTTGCTGTTGATTGCGGCGTTCTATCTAAAGAATTGGCGGCAAGTGAATTGCTCGGCCATGAAAAAGGTTCTTTTACAGGAGCTATTGGAGAGAAAACAGGAAATTTCGAATACGCAAACAGGGGTACATTATTTTTGGATGAAGTTGTTAATCTCTCTTACGAGATCCAGGCAATGCTGCTCAGAGTGTTGCAGGAAAAAAAGATCCGGAGAATTGGCGGCAACCGCGATATTGATATTGATGTAAGAATTATTGTCGCCTCAAACGAAAATTTATGGGAGGCTGTGAAGAAAGGAAAATTCAGAGAGGATCTGTATCACCGGTTTAACGAATTTTCCATCACCATCCCGCCGATCCGCGAACGGAATGTTGATATTATGCTTTTTGCCGATTTCTTTCTGAAAAAAGCGTGCAAAGAGTTAAACCGGACAATAAAAGGATTTTCACCTGAAGTAGAGCAGGTTTTTATGAATTATCCGTGGCCGGGTAACTTACGCGAGATGAATAATGTGATCAAGCGGGCAACATTGCTTACCCAAACTGATATGATCGAACCAGGTGCCATACCGCAGGAATTAACTTATTCAGAAAAATTTTATTTCCCCGCTGATGCAGAAAATTCAATTCCAAGAGTTGAAGAAACAAATTTGAAAACAGCAGCAATTGATGCAGAATATCAGTTGATTTATGAAACTCTGAAAAAAGTGAATTACAACAAAACGAAAGCGGCTAAATTATTAAACGTGGACAGAAAAACTTTATACAACAAAATGAAACAGTATAACCTGATCCACGATTTGAAAGAATCGTCCTCGTGATTCGAATTGCTGTGATCAATTTATTTCAATCAGTTCGCTCCACATTTCTGTTCCGGAGCGAATTCCTATAAAATACATACCGGCGGGTATATCATAAGTTTGTAATTCGTACAATTTATCATCACCTGAATGATGAATGATATCTGAATAAATGATCCTTCCCGTCATATCTCTTAATTCCATTTCCATTTTTTCGACAGGCATTTTTTGAAATTCAATATATATTATTTCGTTTGCAGGGTTGGGATAAATTGAAATTGCATGTAAATTTTCAATCGCCGGAATATCAAGCGGCTCAAGCGGGCAAAAGCCTTCCATAACATGGTAGAATGCATTCAAAGCAATATCGGAACATGCATCAATCAAACCGGAAGGCCATTCGATAATCAATGAATCAATAATTGTTGCGTCACCAAATCCAAATTCCGCATGTAAAGAGTTCAAGCTGTTAAAAGAATTTTGTGCAGAAATTTCACGTAATTGCCAGACATCGACACCATTTATTTTTGCTTTCGCATGTACTTTTGCACCGATAGCAGAGCGGTTCGATCCGATCACTATTCCGGGCCCGCGTCCTTCCAGTTCAAAATTCACCCAACTGTTTCCGTTTGTTGAAGAATTATTTTGAAACAGCCCTTTTGCAGTTCCTGTTGCAGAAACAAACAGATCAATATCGCCGTCGCGGTCATAATCGCCTGCAGTAGCACCGTAAAATGATGCAGTTGCTGTTACGATCGGCTCGGTTGAAATGCTCGTAAAACTGCCGTCGTTATTATTTTCATAATATTTGCATTTTGCTGATCCGTCGTTGGTCACATAACAATCCAGATCACCGTCATTATCAAAATCTTCCCAGACTGATGAAAGGCTTAATCCTTTATCAGAAACTATCGGACCCACATCACCTTCCGACATTTTCAGGAAAACGCCTCCATCATTCCGGTATAAATTATTTGCCATGCCGATACCGCCGGACAAACCGACATAATTCGTCAGGTAGGCATCAAGATCCCCGTCATTATCATAATCAATCCAGTTCCAAATCTGCCCGTCAACTGATTCTGTTCCAATTGGTGCGGTTGTAATTCTTGTAAAAAATCCTTCAATTCCTGTTTCAAAGAATTGATTTTTATATAAATAATCCGGTGCAATTGTACCATTTGCTGGTCCGCTGCCGATAAAACAATCCATATCTCCATCCATATCATAATCGCTGAAGGATGGTACAGTAAAAGGCGCTGTGCCGGTACAAATAATCGAAGTATCGATGCGTATAAAATTTTCATCTCCCTGGTTGAGCAATAATTTATTGCCATCCGTAATTCCTGCAAATCCGAAAGGTGCGGCAATAACGATATCCGTATACGTATCATTATTTATATCTGCAAATGCACTTCCCCAACCTTTTAATGCAAGACTATCAAGCAATGGACCGGTAACGATTTTTGTGAAGGTACCGTCTCCGTTATTTTTATGCAGCGACGACCCACGTGAATTGCCGCCTGAAATAAAGCAATCGATCCATCCGTCATTATTAAAATCAGACCATGTTGTTCCGTATCCTGCATCAGTTTTTAAATTGCTGTCGGTAATTTTTGTAAAATTTCCGTCTCCGTTATTTTTAAATAATCCACCCCGCACCCAATACAAGTCAAGATATCCGTCATTATTATAATCTATCCATGCGCAACCGGGGTATGATCCCGAAACCGCACCTGCGGCTGCCACAATCGGGTTGCCGGTATCTGTGATTTTAGTAAAGATTTGTGCCCGGACTAAAAACGGCAGGCAAAAAACGAAAATGGTTAAGGCCTTTTTCATATCATTTTTTTGCGCAAGATGTGCAGGAAGAAATGAAAATTGGTTTTATCCGATAAGAATTGACCTGATTTTTTCAGGCAATGCCTTTTTGCAATTGAATTTTTCTGAATTCGGAAGGCGACATGCCTGTTATTTTCTTAAAGGCAATATTGAATGTTGCTTTATTTGAATAGCCGACATCAAATGCAATGGAAAGAATTTTTTCCTTATAGTCGGGAGACGTCAATAATTTTTTCGCCTCCTCTATCCGGTATTGATTCATCAGATCGGAATAGGACTGATGCAAAACCGCATTGATGGCCTGTGAAAGTTGATGCGTTGAAACTTTTAATTCATCCGCAAGCCGGCGGATCGTAAGCGTATTATCCAAAAAAGGTTTTTCTGCCGACATCATATTTATCAACTTGTCGGCAATTTCTTTCGCCGCTTCGTACGAAAGAGAAGAATGCCTGTACTTTTCAACCGGTTCGATGCGGTGCATTTTAATTGTGGGTTGCGGACTTGCATTTTGTTCCGGAATAAATTCTTCATTAAAAATTTCAGGCTGTTTGAATCCCATATACCCGACCGTATAAATAAAAATTGTCATGCAGCCGGAAATCATATAGTCGTATTCCGGCTTTATCAGTTTTGTGAAAGCTAAAATATAATAGGAAATAAATGCAAAAACGTATCCTGCAAATAACAATGTGATGTGTTTTAACCAGCGGTGTTTGATCTTTTCTGTTTCAAGTGCATAAGAATTTAAATTCTGTTTGTCGGTAAGGAGATATTTATAAATCACCACACCATAAATTATCAGACTGGCAATTTGCAAATAGACAAACAAATTAAAAATAACAGGGATCGCATCAGAGAGCGGGAGAAAAAAATAATTGCGGAGCAATTCAATTCTTCCGAAAAGATTCCGCAGGATGAATGGAATCAGATAAATGAAATTTAATATTGCGGGAAGAAAATGCCATCCCGCTTTTTGCGGATTTTTCCGGTTGTCGAGTTGATAAATATAAAAATACAAAAGGGGGCCGGATAAAAACACCAATGGCTCGACCCAGAAATTCATCCAGGGGTAAACCTTGTTGTAACCGGTCCAGAACATCACATAGTATGTCATTTGAAGTGAGAAACTCAGAATAAGAAGTGCAAGTGTTGTGTTGGCAATGCTATTTCCTTTCCGGTGGAAAAAGAGCAGCGCCGATAAAAAATATCCCTGCACTGCTGCTATCAGAAACAGGATCGTCCACGAATTAAATGAGGCTTGCTCCATTAGAATGCGAGATTAAATCAGGATGCTGAAATTTCCGTCACCCGATTGTTAAACTGTTTAATCCGTTATGATGGCAGGCAATTTTTCTGAACGGATCGCATCATTTATTTCCGTGATCTTATCAGATTTTATCTGCTTTAACCTGCTCAGTTGTTTATCCACTTCACCTGCCAGATAATCATACACCTCATAACTTTGTTTTGACGACCGTGAATTTCCTGCAGAAACAACATTATACAAACCGGCAAGTTTATCATTCAGTTTAATACCATAATTCAGCATATCCTGCGTGCTTGTGTTTCTTGTTTCATTTAAAGCTTCTTCAATTTCAGTTAATTGTTTATTGACAGATGCGATCGAGTCTTTCAAAGATTGCGGTGCTTTTGTGCCGAGTTTTGTGATATAATCATTCATTTGCGTTTTCAGCGACCTGATCTCTTTGATAGCTTTCTGGGCCTCGTTGAATTTATTTTGAATTTGCATTAGCAGATCAAATTGCGCTTTATAATCTGCAGTTGTTGCGGCAAGATTCGGATCGGGTAATATGTTGAATTCCGTTCGTATGGAATCTTTACCGAATGTAATTACGGCAGAATAATTCCCCGGCGGCGCTTTTGGTGATCCGGGGTTTCCGTTCCATAAATTCATACCTTCAATTATTTCGGCAGGCGCATAATCGAAATTCCAGTTGAATTGATTTAATCCTTTTTTCGGATGGATCTGCAATTCACTTTTTGCATTATCCCCTGAATAGGTTTTAATTAATTTCTGCGCAGCGTCATATAATGCAATTGTTAGTTTATGTGTGGTATCGGGATCTGTTTTCAGGTAATAATTCACCACAACACCAGGCGCCGGATTTGTTCCTGCATTTACGGGAGATGTATTTTGACTGCTGTTGATATTATATACATCGCGAACCGGAAATACATATAAATTATTTTTAGCGATCTGCTTATCGGCAGCCTGCAAAACTGCAAGGTCGTCGATTATCCAGAAACCCCTGCCCTGCGTAGCAAGCACAAGATCATTGTCTTTGATTGTGATATCCGTGATCGGCACGAATGGTAGATTATTCTGGAGAGGAAACCAGTTTGCACCATCATTGTAAGAAATATAAAATCCGTACTCAGTACCACAATATAAAAGACCGGGACGTTTTTTATCTGCTCGTATCACGCGGGTAAAATGGCCGGACGGAATTCCGTTTGTGATTTTTTTCCATGTTTTTCCATAATCTTCCGTTACATATAAATACGGTGCATAATCATCCAGTTTATATCTGGTTGCTGCAAAATATAATTTTCCTTTTTGATTCGGATCTGGCTCCACGCAATTAAACATTGTATTAGGCGGCAGATCTGCCGGCGTAATATTTTCCCATGTTTGTCCTCCGTTTTTAGTTACATGCAACAATCCGTCATCCGTTCCGGCATAAATCAAATCTTTTTCGAGTGCAGATTCGGCTGCTGTGAAAATGGTGCAATAAATTTCAACGCCTGTATTATCCTTCGTGATCATCCCGCCTGATTTTTTTTGTTTTGATTTATCATTTGTGGTGAGGTCGGGAGAAATCGGATTCCACGTAAGTCCGCCGTCAATTGTATAAAACAACACATTGCCTGCAGCATATAATTTTTTCGGATCGTGCGGAGAAAAAAATAAAGGAAAATTCCACTGAAAGCGATATTTTAAATTTTCTCCTCCCTGCCCGATCGGATCATCAGGCCAAACGGTAATTATTTTTGAATCACCGGTAATATGATTTAAGCAGCCGATAAATCCGGAATAATTTCCGCCATATACAATATCCGGATTTAAAGGATCTGCAACAATATATCCGCTTTCAAAACCTGCGGTGCTTTCCCAGTCGTTTGCATCGATCTGCCCATCTGTACTTTGATGAAAAATCCGCACAGAACTGTTATCCTGCTGCGCTCCGAGAATTCTGTATGGCACGTCATTGTCGGTGCTCACCCTATAGAATTGGCCGGTTGGCTGATTATAATATGTGCTCCATGAATTTGCACCGTCAAATGAAATCTGTGCACCACCATCATCTGCAATGATCATTCTTTTTCCGTCTTCCGGATCGATCCATAAATTATGATGATCGCCATGCGGTGTATTTATTGCAGAAAAAGTTTTTCCGCCGTCTGTACTTTTCCAGAATTGAACATTTAAAATATATACGATCTCCTTATTCTGGGGATCACAGAAAATTTTTGAAAAATACCATGCACGCTGGCGTAAATTATTATCCGTATTTATTTTATTCCATGTTTTGCCTGCATCTTCACTTTTAAATACACCACCGGTTTTTGATTCAATGATTGCATAATATGTATTCGGGTCTGATGGTGCGATCGTAATGCCGATAATCCCGATAGTGTCTTTCGGCAGTCCCTGATTTTTTGTTATTTCATTCCATGTATTTCCACCGTCTGTCGATTTATATATTCCCGATCCGTCGCCGCCGCTTTCAAGACTGTATGGCGTGCGTTTCACATTCCAGAAAGTAGCCAGTAAAATATCCGGATTCGTTGGATCCATGACGAGTTCACATGCACCGACGTGATCATTTACGAATAATATTTTCTCCCATGTTTTACCTCCGTCTCTTGTGCGGAAAATTCCCCTTTCATTATTCGGGCCGTATAAATGGCCGAGTGCAGCACAATAAACCAGATCCGGATTTTTCGGATGAATTACAAGGCGCATGATATGGCGAGAATCCAAAAGGCCGGTATTTTTCCAAGTGCGTCCTCCATTTTCCGATTTCCACATACCGCTGCCTGAAGAAACGTTTCCACGCACGGTATTTTCACCACCGCCAACATATAAAACCGTTGGATCGGATTTACTTACCGCAATTGATCCGATCGAACCGCCGAAATATCCATCTGAAATATTTTTCCAGTTGAGGCCACCATCTATTGTTTTCCATACTCCACCACCCGTACTGCCGAAATAAAACACTTGCTTATTGTCCGGATCTCCGGCAACTGCAGTACTTCTTCCTCCACGCCACGGACCGATATTGCGAAACGATACTTGATTTGTCAATGCAGTATCAAACGGAATTGAAGGGTTTGCAGATTGCTTCGCCTGTTTTTGTCCGAAAGAAATAGAAGAAATGAAAATAAATACGAAAATTAATCTGGCCATTGGATAAGATTTAGAAACGAAAATAATTAGAAGATGGCAGATGGAGGAGATTGTTGCCAGATTGTAGCCTTATTTTTTCAATCTGCATAGAACCCAAGAAAAACTCATGCAGGTGAGAAATATTGCAGTAATTTTTTGTTGCGTTCATTTCGCACCATTCGATTTGTGATTGATGTCTTCAACAGCCAAATCTAAAATAGTAAAAAATTGAAGTGAAAATATGTTTAGAAGTCCTATGCAGAACTCCCTGCGGCCGCTTGCTGCAGAACACCCCAAAGCGAAAATCCAGCCCTGATGGATTTTCTGCTTTGGGGTGGTGGAGAGAGAGGGATTATTTTATGATCCCTGAGACGGGGGCCTTCAATCAATTTTATGATCACTCACTCCGTTCGTATTTTTTATTTCCTTATATGCACATCAGGCAGAGCCTGGCGCATAACGGAAATAAAAAATCCGCCTGACGGCGGATCAAAAAATTGTCTGGCGGAGAGAGAGGGATTCGAACCCCCGGAGGCTTTCACCTCAACGGTTTTCAAGACCGCCGCAATCGACCGCTCTGCCATCTCTCCGGGGCCAAAATTAGAATGTTTAAAGTGAATTCAAAAACTTTGCATTTTATTTTTGAATTTTGAATGTCTTGAACAGCATAATCGAACATCATTTCGGTGAATTTAAAATCAGCAGCGACAAACAATTGCTGCAGCCTGAAATAATCCATGCATTTTTAAAAGAAAGTTATTGGGCGAAGGATATTCCCTTCGAAATCATGGAAACAGCCATTGAAAATTCATTTTGTATCGGCATCTACCGCAATACCGAACAGATCGGATTCGGGCGTATCGTTACCGACTATGCGACCTACGGATACCTCGCCGATGTATTTGTTCTTGAACCTTTCAGGGGTAAGGGGATTGCAAAGGAATTAATGAAATATGTGATGGCCCTCGGATTTGTAAAACAATACCGCAGGTTTTCACTCGGCACCAGAGATGCCCACGGATTATATGCACAATTCGGATTTAAGGAATTAAAAGCCCCCGAACGCATGATGGAAATTCATCAACCGGATATATACCAGCAACTCAAATCGAAATTATGAATACCGTTCTCATTGCAGATTCAGATGAAAAAGTAATGCATTGCCTCAAAGTGATACAATCATTGCGGCCGCATATTACAGAAAAAAACCTGTTGGAATATTATCATAAAATGAAAGCGCAGGACTATCACATGATATATGCGGAAGATGATGACGTGGCCGTTGTATTTTCAGGTTACCGGTTTATCACGCATTTTTTTTCGGGAGATATTATTTATATCGACGACCTTGGCACTTTACCCGAATATCGCGGAAAAGGATACGGCAGCTTATTGCTTGATTATATTTTTAATATTGCAAAAGAAAAAGATCTGGATGGTGTTCAACTCGATTCCGGGCATCACCGGTATGATGCGCATCGTTTATATCTCAACAAAGGATTTAATATCGTTTCACATCATTTTAATTTAAAATTCAGAGATCCTAAATAAAGTTGTATTCTAATTTCGCAATTTTGTTCAATCCGCAATTCGCAATTAAATCAGTTTCCCATCTTCACTCTATTCATTTCTTCTTCATTACCGCTTCTATGGTTTCTTCCCTGTTGCTGTGACTGACCGAAATGATATTGAAATCCCAGGCGCAATTGTGTGTTATCGCTGTCGTTTAAAACATAAGCATCAATATTATTTACACCAAATGTCCCTTCAAAATTATTTGTGCCGAAAATATCTGATGCACTGAAAGAAAGAATTGCTTTTTCATTCCACAATGTTTTCTTGATGGCAATGTCTGCGTTCCACATACTTTCATATTTTACGATTCCCCAGTAACCCGCATTTTCATAATGGCCTGACAATTCGATTGTGAAATTTTCAGGCAGACGGAATTTGGCCGAAAGATTTGCATTAAACGAAAATATATCGGTATTAAATTCAGTTCCTTCGTAGAGTGTATTCTGCAATAATTTATAAGCCGTGATCATCGGTGTGATATTGCACCATTTTGAAATATCAAATGGTGTATACAAAGTGAGTGCATACACATTGAAATGATCGAAATTATCGGTAGTTTGATAGGTTGTATTTGTGGAGTCGTTCTGGTAAAGTAACTGCATGATAAAATCCGAAGTATTACTGTAACTCGCACTCAGCATATATTGCTGCTTATAAGTGTAAGTGAGTTCAAATGAATGCGTGATCTCCGGCTGCAGATATGGATTTCCCTGCACAAAAACATACGGATCGAGATAATAAATAAAAGGATTCAGATCTTCATAACTTGGCCTGTTGATGCGTTTGCTGTATGTAAATCCAAGCATATGTTTATCATTCAGCATATCATTTACAGAAAATGACGGAAAGAAATCAATATAATTTCTGTCTACTATATTATCAAGGGTCAGAGAATTTCCTTTTGAAATTGTTTGTTCAACACGCAGCCCGCCGCTTATTTGAATTTTTTTGAACTGATGCGAGAAATTCAGATAGCCGGCATTGATCATTTCCGAATATTCAAAATGATTTGTTTGTGTTGTATCTAAAATCCATCCGTCGCCGGCATCATAACTTGAAATGATTTCGTTGTCGGTTACAACATAACTGCTTTTAATTCCCGCTTCCAGGTTTGAATTGTTTTTAAACGGATGGGTATAATCAATTTTTGCAGATTGAATTACAACGGAAGTGGGATTATCATTTTCAATAAATAAAGCCGTTCCTGAATTAGATCCGTCTTCATTTAAATAATAAGTATCAAAATTGCTCAGCGATTTGCCGTCAAAATAGGCATAGTCCATAATGGCAGTGAGATCTGATCCAAGTGTATCCAAATCTAAATGATAATAGCCGTTCAATGCATAATTTCTATAATCACCATCTGTTGTTGACGTTGTATTCGTTCCCAGCAGGAATGCATTATTCTCATCGGTAAGTGATGCAAATGTATTTGCATCACCATCATCATGATTAATAAATCCGTTTGCTGAAATTCCGATTGTATTTTTTTCATTTACATCATAATCAATACTCAGGTTTGCATTATTGTTCGGGCCTTTATTAATAATTTCACTGTGTTCTGCAATTTGAGTTATGCCACCATCAAATGCAATATTCCTATCTATATCAACAATTTCTTTATATCCCGCATTGCGATAATTATATCCGGTAGAAATACGCAGTCCGTTATGCATATAATTCAGGTTCCCGCCGGCTTCAGAGGTCCATAATTCACCTTTTCCTGCAGATGCCTGTATACTTCCGTTGATTCCTTCCAGTTTATTTTTTTTCAATACGATATTAATGATGCCTGCATTTCCTTCAGCATCATATTTTGCAGATGGATTTGTGATCAGCTCGATTTGTGCGATCTGATCTGCGGGTAAATTTTTTAGATAATTCTCCAATTGATCTCCGGCCAGATAAATTTGCTTATCATTTACCATGATGTTCACGCCTTGTTTACCTTTAATTACAATCTGATCCTCATTATTTACTGTTACACCCGGTGTGCGTTTAATTACATCGAGTGCATTTCCGCCGGTACTTAAAACTGAGTTCTCAATATTCATGATCAGTTTATCACCGTTATTGGAAATGGTTGGTTTCAATGCGAGAATTTTCACTTCATCCAATAGCTGTTCATCATCCGAAAGAATGATCAAACCAAGATCTGCAACCGACCCATCCATATAATTTAGCGCCTGGTAATAATTTTTATATCCGATACCCGAAATACGCAAAATATAATTACCGGTAGCGATTTGAGTAAATTCAAAATAGCCGCTTGTGTCGGTTACGGTTGCATCATACAGTGAACTGTCTGCAGCATTTAACAAAGCAACTGATGCCCAGAAAACGGGCATATTTTTTTGGTCAGACACGGTACCGGAAAGAGCAGCATTTGTTTTGGAGAAGCCTGCAGAAGAGATGAGCAAGCAGCTGATAAGGGTAAAAAAATATTTCATCTTCAAAGTTTGAATGTTCGTCTTTGAAGCGTTTGAATTCCCGAAATGTTACAATCAATTCTTTCTTTAACAGAAATTAACTTTAAGGCACAGATGGTTCGTCTGATTTCTTTTGCCGGAGAATGCGGTTTATATCCACACTGTTATTAATCTCAAAACCAACAAGCAGCACGAGCGAATTTATATTCAGCCAGATCATTAATACAATCAGTGTTGCAATTGAACCATATACTTCATTATATCTGCCGAAATTATTTACAAATTTTGCAAACCCGATGGATGCGAGGATGGATAATATCGTAGCGAATGTGGCGCCCGGTGTTACAAACCGCCAGCGATCGTGTTTCGACGGGCCGTAATAATAGATGAGTGAAATACCGGTAAAAAATAACAAGAGAATAATGATCCATTGTAAAACTGACAGAACGAAATATCCGGTTGAATCCTGCCATGCAATTTTATTACCGATCCATTCGATCACATGGTCGCCGGTAATAATGAGGAGTATCGATCCGATAAATAAAACGAATAAATAAAATGTAAGCCGGATGGATGCTCCACGCCGTCGCCAAAATCCACGTTTTTTATAAATCGGATGATCTTTATTAAATGCAAGCATCATCATGCGCACCCCATTGGTTGAAAAATAAAATGCAAGTAAAAATCCGATGGACAACAAACCACCTCGTTTAATTGAAATAATATCGCCGATTGTTGTTTCCATAAATTCATAGCCGCTTTCCGGCATGAGTGGTTTCAATACTTCATTTTGTATATAAGCGGTTTTTTCTGCATTATTCATTCCGTTGATCGGAATATATGCAACAAGTGTAAACAGAAAAATGATGGATGGAAAAATCGCCAGCAGGAAATTAAATGATATGGCAGATGATCTTAACGGTAATTGATCCCGTTTTATCTCCTTTAAAAAAAATGTTGCCACATCGTAAATCGGAATTTTATCAAAACCCGGGAGGCTCGATGTTTTCATCCTCGCAACAAATTTATCGATGCGGTTTTTAAAAAAATTTTTAAGCTGATTTCCGAATGAAGCCATAAGCCGGTGCCCGCAAAATTAAAATTTATATTGATTTAAGCCGCTGATTGAGCAGTTTCACCTGTGCATCGCCCGGAAAATGTACTTCCAGATAGTCGATCACTGCCCGTGCACGGGATTTTTGCCTTGTATTTATGTAGAGGTTTGCAAGATTAAGCCTCGCATTCAATTGATCGGGATTCAGGTTGATGCAATTGATCAAACTATTCTCTGCTCCGGCCATATCTCCCTTATACGATTGAATAAATGCCATCGAAAGCCAGGCAAGTTCATAATCCGGATTTTGCTCCAGAATGAATTTCAGTTGCATTTCCGCCTTGCCGTTTTGCTTTAATTCCAATTGATTCGCGGCAAGTTTATATCTGTAATCCAGATTGAAAGGTTCCAGATCAGCAGCAATTTGAAAATACGTATCTGCTTCATTTCTGTTATTAAATTGATATGCATTTCCTATCCGGTAGGCGGTCCATGCATCGAGATCTTCCTTTTTGAGCTCATTGGCAAGCGGAATAATTTCATTTACATTTTCCGACAAGGTGAAATAATGTATTTTAATTTTTTTCGCATAAGCTGATTTCATATCAGATTTGCCGAGATAATATTTTGCACTGTCGAGCAGGCCCGCATCTTTATTAAAAGCTTCATAATAGATAAGATATCCTTCCGCCATTGTTTCAGGTGCGGGCTGATCAGTAGTCAGACATTTTAATCCCAGAAATTTTCCATTCTCTTTCACATTTTCTTTTCCGGGGATTTGAATTTTATGATCGGAAATAGATACGTGCGGAATATCAATGCTTCCTGATTTAATGATATGGCATCCCGAACAATTGTCGTTATTTATTTTTCTTGCAGCAATTGTTTCTGTGCATTCTGTTTTTCCTTGAGAGTGACATGTGATGCAGGGTTTATTAAATTGTGCTGCCGGTGTTTGCTTTACTGTGAGGTGCGGATTATGACAAGTAATGCAGGAAAGATTTTGTGATTCGATAAAACATTTTGACTGCAATAATCTGTCGGCCTGTGAAGCCATTAAAAATTTATCGTTCCTGCCGTCGAATCGCGGCAGAAAAATATTCCAGTGTTCATTGATCTGATCTCCGGGTTTAAAATCAAAAAATGTTGCTCCCTCATTTAAAACCGTAATACCCTGCAAATGGCAGCGCATGCATAACTGATTCTGCAGTGCAACAGAAAGTTTTTTCGGATTTACAATTGAATAATCAATTTCTTTAGACGTGTCCACCAGCATATTACTGCTCACTCTTGCCACATGCAAACTTCCCGGGCCGTGACATCTTTCACAATCAATTCCGGTTTGTATTTTCTGGTATTTATTAATGGAGCCCTGCGCTGCTGTTGGCAAACCATTATGGCAATTCATACATTCGAATTCAATCACACGTGAAAAACGGGAACTGAAACCATTTTCCATTCCCGGCGCCATATCCCATTGTTTTTTTTGTGTATAGAAAGTAATGGGTGCCTGATAAATATATCCGTTGATATCAATTAAATGCGAATTTGTATGCTGGCCGCTTCCGATGATATACGATATTTTCTGAATCCGTTTATGCGTTGTATCCCCATTTTCAATTCTGAATTCCATGATCATCAATGAATCATTTTCCCAATAAGGTTTATAATAAAAATCATTTGCCTTATCGTACACAATTGCATGTGTATCATAAATACCGGCGCTTTTATTTTTTGTCGCATGGTCGAAACTCAAACCCATACCTGTATGCATATACGTTTCGTATTTATCCGAATGACAAAGTCTGCAGGTTTCTTTGCCTACATACCGGACAGTATCATTTTGATTTAAATAAGGTGATTTGTCTTCAGCAGTGGAATTGCGATTCGTACATAATGTGAGGAACAACAATAATGAGGCAAGTGATAAGATGATCAGAATTGTCCGCACAGATTCTTTTATGTAAAAATAATTAAACTACAAGATTGTTGCTTATCCCAGAAACCGGCTTTTTAATTCGGCCGTCGGGATCATGCATGACTCTCTTCTTCCGAACCACTTATACCGGTAGCGGGCAATTAAACGGTAGCCCCAGTCGCGGACTGGTTTCGGAAATATCATGAAAAATAAAAGCAAGTTCACCGGAAAGGAAAGTTTGCCGCTGATCTTCAGTGCAGCAGTTGATTGTTCAGAGAATCTGCCTCCATCCCAGTAAATTATTGAATCGGATTTTGGAATGAATTTCTGCGCAGCAAAAAAATCTGCAGCGAATCCTGATTGTAATGCAGCGAAATAAAATATTTTTTTTCTGTCGAAGCGGATCACCGTTTGCACACTGAAATTACAGAGATTGCAAACACCGTCAAAAAAAATGATTTTCTTCTGAGCGGCTTTTTCTATTTCGGAAACATCTTCTGCCATTCAAGCATTCCTCCGGTTAAATTCCGCACATTTTTAAATCCCGATTGTTCGAGCAAGGCTTTCGCAGATGCGCTGCGCATACCGGATTTGCAATGCACAATTACCTCTTCGTCTTTCTTTTCATCAAAATCCCATAAACGCATCGGTAATTGGCCGAGTGGAATATGTATTGCGCCGATATTAAATTCGGCATATTCGTGCGGTTCACGGACATCTATAATAAATAATTCTTCTCCGGCATCCATCCGGCGTTTTAATTCTTCAACTGTTATGTCTGGCATTTTGCGGGTTCTTGTTTTTGGTGATGAGTTATTGGTTATGAGTTATTATTTATTTGCGGACAACCTAACAGGTTGACTGCATAACCAGTTAGATTGTCGGTTTACCTGATTCTGATTTTTAACTCCTCACTATTCGTGAACAAATTTCGAAACAAATAATTCGCCTGTTCCTGCATTTTGTAATTTCAGAATATAAAATCCGGCAGGCAGTGATGCAACATTGATCGTATTGTTCAACAGATTGTCTGAATCAACCATTCTTCCTGCCTGATCATAAATCTGGTACTTATAATTGAATGCATTCTGTTTTAAATCTACTGATAATAAATTGGTTACAGGATTCGGATAAACATGAATTTCTTTGATGCCGCTTACAGGTTCTTCGATTCCTGAATAAAGTGAATAATTTCCACCAACCTGCGGACGAATCATGATTGCACCGGGCAGATTCGATTTTTGCCATGCACCACCAACATTGAAAAATACATTGTCGTGTGCATCTGTATTTTCATCGAAACCAACATTTAGATATCCATCCTGCGATTGCAGCCAGCCCACATAAAAATATCCGTCAACAACAACCGGAGTCGGGTTACCGAGAAAATCAACAAGTTTATAAACATAAAATCCATTCACCGAATCAACATATTGCGGTGTGAGGAAATCGTTTTGGAAAATAATATTTTCAGATGCAGATGCAAGTGTTGTATCAATTGCATCCCAGATAATCAAAGAGAAAAACAGATTGCTTTTCGGGCCGTCTTCATACGCCCAGTGAATATAAACTTCTTTTAATGTATCCGGCTCATTCGTATGAAACCGCATGGATAGTTTCGATCCTGTTCCAACCAATGCATAAGATTTTTCAGCAGTTCCATCATCGTAAGCATAGTAATTATAAAATTTCTGATCGAATAATAATGTATCGTTGCGGAGATTTACATCGCTCGCCGGATTTAAAATATATTTCAGTGAAAATACCATACTGTCGTTATCATAATTTGCGACATCATTCGGAATTGTAAATGTGCTGTAGGATGTAAGTTCGGTTGAAAAAGGGCTGAAGTTTATGGAGATCGGCGCAGTAGGTGCAACAATTTCATCTCCCGTATATTTTTCAAATGCTTCGTATTGATAGGAAGTATTGATAATTGTATTGTAATTATTTGTCATGAATACGCCGTGTTCATCATTTAATTCATCTTCCTGATGATCTTTAAATTGCGACCATGGCATTTGACGGTAATTTTTTAAATATGGTTCGGGCTGGTAAATTATTGCAACATCCCGGAATAATGTATCATCAAAAGTTCTGTCGTCGTTTAAAAAAACATAATCAATATGCCAGTGATCATTATTTCCATTTACTGAAGCCCAGTTGCGGAAACGGAATTGAAATCCATCGAATTGATATGCGGATTGAATCGGCAGAATTACAAATTTAAATGGCTGCACATCATCACCCGTGGTATTTAATTTATGCCAGATATGGTCCCATCCGCCGGATGCATTTTTAAATTCAAGAATCAAAGAATCATTCGCATCCGGAAAATTTCCCAAACCTCCCGGCTGATAATAAAAACTGAGATACGCCGAATCAACAATAGAACTTAAATAAATGGGTTTTGAAGTGAGCACATCTGCCATTCCGAATGTTGAAGTCTCATTATACGGCTGGCCTTTTTTATTGATACCGTCCAGTGTTGCAACTCCATATGTTGGTGGCAATGTAGGATAGGTAATATTAATAAATGCATTGCTGTCGGCCCAGAATAATGCTGCCGGATAAACACCGGATGAAATATGATCAATTGAATCCAGGCAGGATGGAGAAGTTTCGTTGAGATAAATATGCGGATCAGAAAAATCGTCGAGAAAAGGTATACATAAAGTATCGCGGTTTTCGGCAACTGAACGCGAACCGGACTGCAATTTCATTGATTCACGAATTAGAACCGGATTGTTTTTTAACGGATGAAGTGATTCCTGCGCCTGTAGCATCCCGCAACTCAATCCCAGAAATAAAATAAGTAAGGTATATTTCATTCGTTAAATTTAATCTATTCAAATTTAGTCTCTGTCATCACCCGGATTGTCATCCTGATCAGACCCCGGCATCGGATCCTGCGAAATCCAGATGTCAACCATTGATCCGATATTCATCATTCTGCTGTCGTCGGATGCCGGATATTGCTTGTACACAAACGCATTCAAACTGTCGGTAATTGTACCGGTTGCAATTACAGTTCCGACAGATAATTCTTTCAATTGAATCAAATTGATTGCTTCCTGGTACGTAAGGCCTGTAAAGTCGGGGATGGCGATCTTGGTATCTCCCAATCCATTTCCCATCACAAGGTCTATCCTCGAGCCTTTTGGGATTTTCGATCCCGGTTTCAGTGATTTACTTGTTCCATCGAGATACATATCGAGATACACATCGCGGTATTCGAATGGTTTATAAATAATATCGCCCATACGGAGGCCGCGGCTTTCCAATATTTCCCTGACACTTATCAGGCTTGTTCCGATCTCTATAGACGGCACTTCTGTTTCGGGGGGATTCGCCATATTCACTGTCACGTAAATTTTTCGCCCCGACTTCACTTTTGAATCGGGAATCGGATCCTGGTTAATAACAGAAAGCGGCCGCTTACCGGGATCATAGGTTGAATCCATCACTGCATATTCGAGATCGAGACTGTTTAGCTTTTGCATTGCTTCCAGTGTTGTCATCCCGACCACATTCGGAACGGTCTGACTTTCGCCATGCCTTGAGTAGGATTGCAGAAACAAAAGTGTGAGCCAGAGTATGCCGATAAATATGACTGCCGCAACAGCGATATTCAGCCAGAATGTTTTACTGCTGAAAAATCGCCAGATATTCGGTTCGTTTGTTTTCTTTTGCTTCGGAGCAGCCATGAGCGGGCAAATTTATGCCTTTATTTTAGGATCAGTTGCAGGTTGATTCAATAAGACGGTCGAAAAACGCGGTGAGTGTATATCCGGCTGATCTTGCCATTTTGGGAACGATGCTGTTTTCACTGAGGCCGGGAACAGTATTTACCTCAAGCATATGCGGTTGTCCGTTGCGGATAATAAAATCTATGCGTACAACACCTTTGCAATTCAGGCGGCGATAAATTTTTTCCGAATAATTTTCAACCAATTCTTTTTCGGCATCCGCAATACGTGCAGGAATGATTTCATCCGATTCTCCGGTTGTGTATTTTGCAGTATAATCAAAAAATTCATGCTTGCTCACGGCAATTTCACAAACCGGCAACACTTCAATTTTATCTCCGTAAGCATATAACCCGCAGGTCACTTCCGTTCCGGGAATTCCTTCTTCCACCAAAACCTCATCATCAAATTTCAATGCTTCGTTAATTGCATTTTCAAGGTCTGCAAAATCTTTTATTTTGGAAATGCCATAACTCGATCCGTTATTATTCGGTTTTACAAATACGGGCAACTGATAGGATAATTTTATAAATGCAATCGATTCACCGGTATCTTCTTTGTTTTTTTTGATAAGAGTACCCTTTGCTGTAGGAACGAGATCTTCAACAATTTCTTTTGTCCAGAATTTATTAAATGTGATGGCAGATGAAGCAGCGCCGCAATTTGTATAAGGCACATGCAGCATGTCCAGATATCCCTGAATTTTTCCATCTTCACCGGGTGAACCGTGAATCGCATTAAATACGCAATCGAATTTGATTTTATTTCCGTTTTTTGTAAAACTAAAATCACCAAGATCAACTGCTGCAGATTCCGATTCTACCAGCCATCCTTTTTCACTGATCACAACTTTATAAGGTTCATATTTTTCGCGGTTCAAATGTGTAAATACAACTTCACCGCTCAGCATCGAAATATTTTGCTCTGCCGTGAACCCTCCGCAAACCACCGCAACAATTCGTTTAGACATCGTATAATTTTAAGGCAAATAAACGCAAAATAAAAACGCTCAGGTATACGTGTGTAAACATATTGGTTGTCAATAATAAAAAAGCCTCCTGTTTTGCAGGAGGCTTCGTTTCGGAAGTAATGTATCAGATATGCAGTTTTGCTTTTTTCTCAAGCAACTGTTCGGGTGTTTCAACATGATCAGGGTCTGGAAGACAGCAGTCAACCGGACAAACTGCCGCACATTGCGGTTCTTCGTGGAAACCCTGGCATTCGGTGCATTTGTCGGGAACGATATAATAAATATCATCGGCGACCGGTGCATTTTTCTGATTTGCATCCATTGTTGAACCATCGAGCAAAGTAACCATTCCTTTCACGGTAGTTCCATCGGCAAATGCCCATTCAACGCCGCCTTCATAAATAGCATTATTCGGACATTCGGGCTCACAAGCGCCACAGTTGATACAATCAGATGTAATATGAATTGCCATAGTTTGTCTTTCTTTAATTTTGCGGTCAAATATAGAATGATGAGCTGCATAACTCAAAATTCGAAATCCAAAATACGAAAAATTTAAAATGATTCTAAATAAGCGGGTTGAAATGATCGGTCGGCTGGGAGAAATCCTGCAACCGGGTGAAGAGCTGGATGCATTGCTTGCTAAAACCGAAGCTTATAATCCCTGGTTTACCAAATTCCATACAGAATTAATGCTACAGAGTTTCAGGGAGCATTTTTTCAATGAAGAAAATATCCGCAACTGGCTTACTGCTTATGAACCATTGGAAGAAAAAAATAAAACGATCGGATTGGTGCTTGCAGGAAATATTCCATTTGTCGGCATGCATGATATTATTTCTGTTCTTGCAAGCGGAAACAAGGCAAAAATTAAACTGAGTTCAAAAGATCAATTTTTATTTCCATACCTCTTCGGCAAATTAGCGGAAACTGATCCTTCATTAAAAGAGAAGATCGAATTTGTGGACCGGCTTGAAAATTTTGACGCGGTGATTGCAACGGGAAGTAATAATTCAGCAAGATATTTTGAATATTATTTCGGGAAATATCCGCATATCATCCGGAAAAACAGAACGTCTGTTGCAATTTTAACCGGTGATGAATCGGAAGAGGATTTACATGCATTGGGAAAAGATGTTTTTTATTATTACGGGCTGGGTTGCAGAAATGTAGGGAAGATTTATATGCCTGAATTCTTCGAGCCTGAAAAATTATTCCGCATCTGGGATGCTTTTCATTATGTGATGGAAAATAATAAATACAAAAATAATTATGACTATAACCGTGCGCTTTTACTATTAAATCAGGCGCCGCATCTCGCCAATGATTTTTTCATGATGGTGGAGCAGCCGGGATTATTTTCTCCCCTCGCATCCGTTTATTATGAATATTATTCAGACCGAACAGAACTGGATGTAAAAATAAATGCGGTTGCAGATGATCTGCAATGTGTGGTTACTTCTGCAGAAGGAAATACAAAATTCGGCCAGACACAATTTCCGGGCTTAACCGATTATGCCGATCATGTTGATACGATGGCATTTTTGAAATCACTTTAACCGTGAATTTTCTTAATAGCTTCTGCAAGCAGATCTAATTCTGAAACTGCAGTATACACATGCGGGGCAACACGCACACCATGAATATTTTCCCAGTTGATCGCAACGCAGTGAATGGAATGATCGGTAAATAATTTTCCTGCAATATCCGTCGCTTCCATTCCTTCAATTCTGAAATTTGCAATGGCACATGAATATGCCGGATTGAGGGAAGTATTTAATTTGAATTTCGGAAGGTCTTTCACCTGATTCACCCAATAATTTTTTAAATAGCGCAATCTCGCTTCCTTTCTACCACTGCCGATCATCAGATGAAAATCAATTGCATTGGCAATGGAATATTCAATGGGGAAAGACCGTGTGCCGAGATTTTCAAATTTGCGGATATTATTTACGTCCATTGTTTCCGGTGCACCCATCAACGGCCAGACATTTTTTATTTTATCTTTTTTGATCCAGAGCATGCCGCTGCCGATTGAACTGCTCAGCCATTTATGCAGACTCGTTCCGTAATAATCTCCCCCGAGTTCGGGTACACTAAAAACAAAATGCCCGAATGTATGTGCACCGTCTATCATCACATCCGGTCCTTTTACATGTATTGCATCTGCAATTTTTCGTACGGGATTGATATGGCCTGTCCAGTTGATAAGATGATTTACCTGAACGAGTTTTGTTTTTGAAGTAATTTGTTCTGTATATTTTTTAATGAGATAATTTTCATCTTCCGTTGGTAATTCAAGTTCCACCCATTTTAAAATGATGCCGTCTCTTTTTTCCCTTTGCTTCCATGCATTGATCATATTCGGATAATCCTGTTTGGTGAGAATGATCTCATCTCCTTTTTCAAAATCAAGTCCGAAAATAATATTATCCAGTGCTTCAGTTGTATTCCGGTTGATGGCAATTTCGTCCACCTCTGCTCCTGCAAGTTGCGCTAATTTGGTGCGGAGATTTTCTCTTCCCTTATCCAGCACCGTCCACATAAAATAACTTGGCGCTTCATTCACCATTTTATTAAACCGGTCCAGTGCATCCTGCACCACCTTAGGTGAAGGGCTCACACCGCCGTTGTTTAAATTGATGATGGTTGCCGATGCGGTATATGCTTCTTTGATCGTGCGCCAGAAATCTTCGTCCTGTGCAACAGTTTCTGCAGATAAATTTTTTACCCGGTGAATTTCAGCTTTAAAATTCTCCGAATAAATTAATTCCGGCACTGCGCTCAGGCTGATGACAGCGGCAGATTTTTTTAAGAAGGAACGGCGGTTGGGCATGGGTTTGGGTTTGTGATGAGGAAAATTACGAATTACAAATGGTTAAGTGAAATTTCAGGATTCTAATCAATATTTACCTTAGAACTCAAATAGTTTCTTCAGATTTAAATAAATTTCTTTTAAGCTAAAGCTGTTCAATTCCAAAATTTGTTATATGAGTGGATCTTAAATTTCAATTATTTCACTAACATTCAAGTCACTCAGGATTATAGAAATAATGTTTTCATCTTTTTTAAAAACGATCTCTACGTCCACATCATAAAATTCATTTTCTTTATCAGGAATCATAATGCTGACAACCGTATACTCGCCAAAATCAATTTCAGAGTTTTGGATTTTTAATTGTCGCAAAACGGAATTCCAATTATTCTCTATTTTTCTAAAATATTCTATCTGATAGGGCGAAATATCTTTCTCAATCACAGGAAACAGCAATTCAATATTTGAATTAATTTTTGAATTAATATTTCCTTTGTAATTTTTTGTTCCGTTAAACTCAACAAATGAAAATGTTCCAATATCATTCACGATTGAATTTTCCTTTTTCCCTTTTGAAGGTTTAAATAAATTAAATATTCCCATAATTTATATTTCTTAACATTTTAAAAACAGACCAAGAGTTTGCTACTGCATTTAATAACACCCCTTCAGGGTTAACACTAATATTATTCTGTGCAAAATTTTATTTGATTTTATTTTCGAAATCAGAACCCATTAATCCAAAGGTCAAAAAACTCTTTCTTAGTGAGGTTATATCTGACTTTAAAATAATAATGCCCGCCGTCAAACATATTTACAAATGAACGTTTCCAATATTCTTCTTTTTTAATACGGTCATCATAAAAGCAATTAATCCAAATAATTGAATCTCCTGTTGAGGTGATATAGCCGTAATACTGCTTAGTATACAATTGAAGGTTCTGTGCAATATACTTGTCACTATCCTGAAGAAATGATTTTAATGAAATTTCAATTTTTTGAGTTTGATTGAAATCCGGCATATATCTTTTGGCATTTTCTTCACCCGACATAACTTTTAATGGATTATGCTCAATTGTTTTCAAGCTGTCTATCCTGAACCGCCATTTAAAATTCATACCAAATATCACTCCTGCTGTCTCTTCATAGGTAAATACAATATTACTATCAGGTAAAATTAATTCTGTTTCCATCTGACCGAATGATGGAAAGGTTAAAATGATAATGAAAACCAGGCAAGTCAAATTTGCTGATTTTAGATGACTAAACACAATTGTATTATTATTTGCCATATTTAAACAGCAATTTAAAGATTTTACCGCATTAAATCGATTTAATTATCAAATGCACAATCCTGATTCCTGGTTCCTGACTCCATACTTAGTGCCCAGAATTCATATGTCCAATTTCTTGATACCTGATACCTTATACCTGCTACCATCTCACGCTTCCACCATCATCATCTCCTTCAATTTTTCCACAACAAAATCTATTTCTTCTTTTGTGTTGAATTTAGAAAAAGAGAATCGCACGGCAACAGAATCCTGTTCGCGGTTGAGATGTGCAATTACATGTGAGCCGATATTTGAGCCGCTGCTGCAGGCTGAGCCACCGCTTGCGGCGATGCCCATGATATCGAGGTTGAATAAAAATAATTCGCTTTTTGCATTGGGCGGGAAATTCACATTGAGAACGGTATACAAACCTTTTTCGGAAGAATTAAATTGAATTCCGGGAATTTCTTTGATTAATCTGTTGCGCATATAATCTCGCAGGCCGGTGATATAATTGCGGTGTTCATCGAGATGCGCATAACATAATTCAAGTGCTTTTGCGAGTCCGATAATACCATATAAATTTTCTGTGCCTGCCCGCATATTGCGCTCCTGCGCCCCGCCGTGAATTAATGGTTTGATATGTGCTTCGCTGTTGATATAAATAAACCCGATGCCTTTCGGCCCGTGAAATTTATGACCGGCACAACTGATGAAATGAATTTTTGTTTTTTGGAGATCAAGATGATAATGCCCAACGGTTTGCACAGTATCACAATGAAATAATGCATTGTATTTCTGACATAATTCACTCACTTTTTCAATATCGAGCAGAATACCGATCTCATTATTTGCATGCATTAAACTCACCAGTGTTTTTTCAGTGGAGTTTTTTAATAAAGTTTCAAGATCATTTAAATCAACTGATCCATCTGCATTTAATTTCACATAATCGAGCTGAATTTTTCCGTCTCCTTTCAATGCTTCCACCGTATGTGTTACGGCATGATGTTCAATTTCGGAACTGATGATATGTGTAACGCCGAGATCACGCACACTGCATTGCAAAGCCATATTATTTGCTTCGGTGCCGCCGCTTGTAAAAAATATTTCACCCGGCGAAACATGAAAAATTCCGGCGATCTGTTTTCTTGCTTTTTCGATGGCAGCTCTTGTTTCTCTGCCGTAATAATGGATGGAAGAGGGGTTGCCGAAATGATTGTGCAGATAAGGCAACATAGCTTCCACAACTTCAGGATCAAGCGGTGTTGTGGCTGCATTGTCAAGATAAACTCGCATTGGACAAAGTTAGGAAAAAGTCAGGAGGAACGAGGGAGCAGTCAGCAGGAAGGAGTGGATAGTTTGATATTGGTTGGCTGTTATTAGTTCAGGGTTCTGAGCCCGCCTGCCTGCAGCACATGGGCTGTGCGTCGGCCGGCAGGTTCAGGGTTCTGAGTTCTTTCGCGAGTATAGCTGGCGCAGCAACCCAGAACTCTGAACCTTTAACCATAAAACTAAAAGCCCTGACCTAACAACCAGAATACTCTTCCCGACACTTCTACTTCATAATCACCCGGATATCATCCATCATTTTCTTTGCGATATTTTCAGCCGTGGTTTTGGTTTGGCTTTCTGCATAAATGCGGATGATCGGTTCGGTATTGGAAGCCCGAAGATGCACCCAGTCGCCCCCCATTTCAATTTTCAATCCGTCTTCCTTATTTAATTTTTCCTTGATGTATTTCGCTTCCATTTTATTGATGATCGCAGCAACATCAGTTCCGTCGGGTAATTCAATTTTATTTTTCGCGATGAAATAATTCGGATAATCGGCACGCAATCTTGAACAGCTTTTACCGGATGTGGCAAGATGTGATAAAAATAAAGCGATACCAACCAGTGCATCGCGGCCATAATGCAATTCAGGATAAATAATTCCGCCGTTTCCTTCACCACCGATCACTGCTTTCACTTCTTTCATTTTATTTACCACATGCACCTCACCTACCGTACTCTGAAAATGTTTTGATTTATGTTTTTCAGTTATATCACGCAATGCCTGTGTGGATGATAAATTTGAAACGGTATTTCCTTTTTTATGTTTTAAAACATAATCTGCAACGGCAACCAGAGAATATTCTTCACCGAACGGTTCGCCGTCTTCACAAATAATCGCAAGCCTGTCTACATCCGGATCAACAACAATTCCCAGGTCTGCACGCTGATGTTTCACTTCATGCGCAATAGTGGATAAATGTTCGGGTAATGGTTCGGGATTATGCGGAAAGCGTCCGTTTGGTGCACAAAATAATTCCACAACATCCATCACGCCCAGTGCAACAAGTAATTCGGGAACACAAATACCACCGGTTGAATTCACGCAATCGATCACAATTTTAAAATCGCGTTCACGAATTGCATCTTTATTCACCAGTTTTAATTCAAGAATTTTATCAATATGTTTTTGGATATAATATCCTTTTTGCTGATAATCGCCGAGTTTATGTTCAGGTTCGTATGGAATATTTTCTTCCGTTGCAATGCGCAAAACTTCTTTCCCGTCTTCACCGGAAATAAATTCGCCTTCCTGATTTAATAATTTTAATGCATTGTAATTTTTCGGATTATGTGAAGCGGTAATTATAATTCCGCCGCCGGCTTTTTCGAGCGGAACTGCAATTTCAACTGTGGGTGTTGTAGATAAACCAAGATCAATTACCTTAATTCCCACACTTTGCAGTGCACCGATCACAAGATGATTCACCATTTCACCCGAAATGCGGGCATCACGTCCAACAAGTATGATATTGTTTTGTGTTGTTCTTTTTACCCAGGTACCAAAAGCCGCAGCAAATTTGATGATGTCTTCCGGTGTAAGGTTGTGTCCGGCATTTCCTCCTACAGTTCCTCGAATTCCGGAGATAGATTTTATCAGAGTCATATTTCGATGTAAAATTAGATATTTCAAATGGATGTTCAATAACGGAAAAATCCAATCAAACATGTATATTTTTGCCCGTAAACATCACATTTGAAAAAAGAATGGTTTGAAATATGGTTCAATACCGGCTATCACGACCTGTTGTATCAGCACCGCAATGAGGCGGAAGCTGCCGAATTCATCCGTATTCTACTGGATCATTTACAACCTGCAGCAGGTTCGGAAATTTTAGATGCCGCCTGCGGAAAAGGAAGACATGCGATTATTCTTGCAAAACACGGATTTGATGTAACCGGAATTGACCTCTCATATAAAAACATCAGAGAAGCGATCCAATCGCAAAATGCACATCTCACTTTTTTTCAGCATGATATGCGTTCTGTTTTCCGGCTGAATTATTTTGACCTGATTTTTAATTTCTATACGAGCTTCGGATATTTTGAAAATGAAAAAGATAATCTGAAAACAATGAAAGCATTTGCATCAGGTTTGAAAAAAGGCGGGAAACTTGTGATCGATTTCTTCAATTTGAATTATATTCTTGATCATCTGGTGGAAGATGAAAGTAAAATCATGAACGGTGTCGAATTCAGAATTATAAAAGATTTTTCGGGAGGCTATCTCCAAAAAGAAATTACCGTGATTGAAAACAATACCAAACATCTCTACCATGAAAAGGTAAAAGGATTGCGTCTTGAAGATTTTCAGAAATATTGTGCAGCTGCAGGCTTGAAAATAAATTCTGTTTTCGGTAGTTATCAGCTGGAAGCGTATGACGAAAAAACATCCGGGCGACTGATCTTAATTGCAGAAAAATGATTTTTCCGGAAGCTTTGCAACATATCGATGAGCAGATATTTTTCTGCATTAATAAAAATTGGTCGAATCATTTTTTTGATCTGATCATGCCGCCTGTGCGTGAAAAATTTTTCTGGATACCGCTTTATTTCATAATTGCGGTTGTAATCATTTGGAAATTCAAAGCAAAAGGTTTGTATCTCCTGCTTTTGCTCGGGCTCAATTTTGCGATCAGCGATCAGTTGAGCAGTGCAGTCATAAAGCCATGGATCGCCCGCACCCGCCCCTGCAATAACCCGGAAATTAAAAATGAAGTAATTCTGAGAGTGGATGCATGCGGTGCAGGAAAAAGTTTTACCTCTTCACATGCTGCAAATACATTTGCATTTGCCATGTTGCTGAGTTTGCTGTTCAGGAAAAAACAAAAAGGGATCGCTCCTGCTATTTTTTTCTGGGCGTCACTTGTATCATTTGCCCAGATATATGTCGGTGTGCATTATCCGCTTGACATACTCGGTGGAGCATTGCTGGGAATAGTAATTGCATTGCTCGTATTCTATACTGCCAAAAAACTTTTGTTCAGCCGAATTGGCTGGGAATATTAATTTTACAAATCTTCAATGACAATTATCCAGATCATACTCATCATCCTTGCTGCATTATGCGGCGGAGGCGTTGCCTGGATTTTGCGGAATAAAACACATAGCCAGTTTTTAAATATTCTACTTTCATTCAGCGGAGCATATCTGCTGGGTGTGGTTGTGATTCATTTATTGCCTGACGTATTTCTTACTACTCCTGTTGATTCACAACCTGCCTTATTTATTCTGCTGGGTTTCTTCATTCAGCTATTGATCGTTCAACTGACACGCGGGATCGAACACGGGCATATGCATTTGCATGAACATCTTTCAAACAGTTATGTATCCGGCGTTGTATTCGGCTTAAGCATCCATGCATTTTTAGAAGGCATTCCACTCGCTGCGGAAAATATCTCACATGATCAGGTGCAACCTCTTTTCTGGGGGATATTCGTGCATAAATTTCCCGAAACATTCGCTCTTGCCACCGTTTTATTTTTTTCATTCAGTAAAAAAAGTACTGCCGCAATATGCATTTTATTGTTTTCATTTATGACACCTCTTGGAAATTTTGTGGGAAAATATCTCACGGAAGAAAGTCTTGATCATAATATCAGCTGGCTGATCGCAATTGTATGCGGCACATTAATTCATATTTCAACCACCATTATTTTTGAAGCGAGCGGCAAAGCGCATAAGATCTCCATTTATAAATTTCTTGCGATATTAGGGGGTGCAGCAATTTCGTTGCTCACGATCCACACGCATTAAATTATCTGGCGAGATACATTTTACCGAAACCGGAAGTAAAATACTGATCGGTATTTGTTTCATATTTTTCAATCGCCTGACCCTTGATTTTTGTAACTACTCTGTACAAATACAAACCGTTTGCGAGCTGATCTCCAAACTGATCTGTTCCATCCCATACAAATTCGGTGATATTATTTCCGACATGAATTTCTCCCAATTCGTTCCGCATGATCTCCCGCACAACTTTACCGCTCACAGTCATGATCTGGATTTTAAAATAATCAGGCACTTCACTGCCTGTTAATGTAAATACAAATCTTGTTTGTGAGGTGAACGGATTCGGATAATTAAATACATTTGAAATCATGGATTTATTGATCACTTCAAATGTTGTGCGGTAGTCGATTGCCCCCGCATTATTTCCTGCAACATCTTCGCCGTGAATCTGCAATTCATAAATTCCATCCACATCAAATACCGGGAACATTTCAACATGCGCCGTATTATCTGATGCAACATTCGAAGTATCTGCAGGATAAAATTTCGTTGTAGTGCCGTCATAATTAAAATCACGCAACATACCGTCCGGATATTTTACAGATATATGCAGTAAAGCGGTATCGGCGAGCGCCAGATATTTATTTTCATCTTTTAGTGCGATCAGGATTTCCGGTTTCGCACTTACAATATCGCCGTCAAAAATATGCACGCCGTCGAATGTCACATCAAGCAGCGGATTTCTGATATCAGGTACATTTTCCAGATTGAGATATCCGATATTATTAAAATGATATTGTTCGGGCTGATCATCTTCAGGATTCACTTCAATAATAAATGTATTTTTTCCGGATGGCACTTCCATCGAATTAAAACTGATCGTTGCGATCATTGACGCATCTGAAAGTAAAGAATCCTGTCTTGCATATGGAATATCGTGTCGCAAATGATTCTGATCGATCACATAAAAAGAAATAAGGAGGCTGTCCATATCATAATCGCTCACATTTGTAACAGCGATCGTCAGCGAGACTGTCGCGCCGGCTTCCACTGTATCACCAGAATAAGAAAACTGTATATTCGGATTTAATGCAGCTTCAGGCACAGGATCATAAATAACCCGCCAGTAATTAAATTGTGCCGGTGTGCGTATTGTATCATCAAATGTATTTAAGCGTAATTTTAAATAAGGATATTGCAAAGCATTTATAAAATCAATAACCGTATCACCACTTGCAAGATTTGGCAACAACAGCGTTTCAATACCATTTGTATCTACACCTATTACATCCACACCATTCACATCAGCTGCGAAAGGATCATCGGAAAATAAACTCCATTGCACTTTATCCCAGCTGAATGCCGGGCCTACAAGCGGTGTTTCCACCGAACCCTGATACCAGTTTCCCGCAATTACAAATGTTGCTTCGATCTTTGTTCCATACATATCTCCTATCAGCTCATATTTTGTTGCGGGGTTTCCTTTTTGCGCATAAAAAATATAAGAGCGGCTGTAATCAAAAGTTTCAAGTGAAACAATATCTGTGGCACCATAACTTAAGAATGCATCATATAAACTATGGCCATAGGTAAGTGTATCATTTAACCAGGAACTGAATTGTGCATACCCGTTGCTGTAACAAATGAAATGTGCGCTGTCGGGAACAGTACTCATCATAAACTGATATAATATTTCGCGGCGTTCAGGTGTATTTGTATAAAACTGTAATACACGCTGTGTTGCAGCACCCGAACAATAATAATCACCATACGGGCCTGTATTTGTCACACCCACTTCATGTGTAAGCCACGGCTCACCGGAGTGCGGATCAACAACATAAACAACAAAACCCTGATTTACGCATGATCCCAACCCAACGAGTTCCCCGTCGATATAACTTGCAACATCGTACCACAAGGCAGTGCCGGTCGACACTTTGTATGTTGTTAAATCCGGAACAAATTCGAATTTTCTGTTTGGAGCCAGTTCAATATTATTATAATCATCGTCGATATATTGAAAATAATGTGATTGATTCCATCCTGTAATATCTCCCGGTAAATATAAAAAAGAGCTTTTCCGCCAGAGTAATTCATTTCCATCACTTGAATCGGGAGAAATGCGCCAGTAATAAACAGTATTATTTAAATATGCAACAGGAGGATTATTCCATTTTACAACACCTCCCGATTCGGTGAGATATGTTTGCTGATGGAGTGGTGAATTAAAATTTTCTGTCGTATCTACTTCAACAATATACAATTTTTCAGTTGCGAATACATTCGCTGTTGATGCCGCAAAATATTCAGGAACATGATTCATGATACTGAATTCAACAGGGTAGATCGGAATCGCATCATCCGAAACAATTACAAGACTGGTGCTGAGTATATTATTTAATTCATCCAGTTCTGTTATTTCATTCAGATTATCGATATGAATATCAAATCCGTTTAATCCGACGCCCCCCACCGCATCTGTAGCAAAAGGCACTCGCACCGTGTCGCGGAATGCAGGCGCATCAAATCTTTCCAAAAATATTTCTTCCGTTCCGCCCGGCTTTGTGCGTTTCACCTGTACATAATAATTCGTGTCGATCGCCATACCGAGATTCGTTACAACAATATTCATATAAAATGTATCGACACCTGCTGTTACAACATCCGGTTCAAAAAATACATAGGGTGCTTCAATCGCATAGTCAGGTTCAGGATGATTATTTAAACGCAATGCCGGATCTCCCTGCAATGTTGCATGTTCAATCGCCATTTCATCAAAAATATTTACCGTTGGCCAAAGACTGTCGGAAGTTGCCTTCAAAACCGTCCCGATAGAAGTATGATAACTGTAATTACTGAGCTCATCATAAAATTCAAGAGCATATGTATGTAAGCTGGAAGCTACAGAAAAGCTGGAAGCTGCAAGAAATGCAACAGATGCTTTGTGATCGGCAAACATATAACGCTCGCTTAAAGTGAGATCATAGCCATGAATTGCTGATGTATTGCATCCGTTTCCAAATACCATGAAATATTTTCCGTCATTACTGAAATCATCCGGTTCACCAATATTGTAATCAAAGCTGCCGGTTGATGAATGGCCAAAAAATGTTATGAGAGAAACACCATTATCAACCAGTGAATCGATATATGCCGATTCCACATAAAATATCGGGTCCGTACTTAATTTATTGAAGCTGTAAACATTTGCGCCGTAGAGCGTATCGCTGATCTTATATTTATACTGCATTAAAAAATTATTGAACAAGGTTTGTTCAAACTCATCGATACCTCCTGCAAAATGCAATACATTTTTCATCCAGGCTTTATTTTCAATTGTTTGTAAGGTACTTGCCTGTTGTTCTTCGAAAGCGACAACCTTTTCATAATATTTTCTGATATCATCACCGGTTTTTGCAACGAGCCTTCCTGATGCAATCACAGGAGTAACCTCACCCTTCCTGCTCAGCAATAAATTATCAGAACCCGGATGACCGAATGAAGGGATTTTGGAAAGGCCGTATTCCCAGGAGCCGTTATATCTTGTAAGATTATACGTATATGCTTTACCGATCAGAAAAATATATTCGGCGGCAACTGCAAAACTGTCGGCGGCAAATACGGCAAAATTTGTGATGGACAAAGGATGCTTTCTGATGCCGTATGAAAATTGATTATACAATTGTTCGATATCAATAATTTTGACATTATAATTTCCGCCTGCAAGTGAAGAACGGTAATCTGCATATTCCTGTACGCGGTTCACACCGGTTCCATCATCAAACAAGGATGCATCGGAAATAATTAAATAGGTTCCCTGATTTGCGGGATCGTGGTAATTAATAAAAGAAACAGGTTTTAAACCGGAAATTGTACTTATATCACCCGGATCCTGACTGCTGCAAATAATTTCTGCAGAACCTGCATTGTATGGGAGATGAAATTTAGAAAGATCTGTTTCAACAATTCCAAGCATGCGTTTGTGATTTGTCAGATCATATAAAATCGGGTCGGTTGCTTTCTCATCATATTCATCCAGTTCAAGATATGTGCTTGCACCAATAATCGCGGGTAATTCAAATTTTATTTTTGAGAGATTATCAAACCGGAACAAACGCGGATAGCGAAGGTCGATAAAAGAATACCGTTGCCTGTCTGTTGATGTGGGCCCCGAAATAAAAGAAATTGTATTTGATTCGAGCAGATCATCAACCGGATATGTATACCTGTTTACCTTATAACCAAAAAAACTCGTATCGGTTACCGTCACATCATTTATTTTGATCACAACATGGTGATCCGATTCATTACTTCCGATCGCAATTGTTTTAATTGTCGGTGTAAATGATGTACCTGAATATATATCAGGTGCAGGTATGGTAACATTATACGTACTCAGATTAAAATCCGATGTTGTCCATCCTTCGCCATCGGCAAATTTAGAACTGAATAATTCGAGATGCGGTGGCCCCGGATTAAAATATAAAGAGGTATAAGGTGCTCCGAATACAATCAGTGAATGGTATATGGAATAGTCCTGTGCAGCAGGAATACCTGTCAGATCGTTTGTGAGATTTTCGAGCCGTGCATTCGTTAAAGATGTATTCCATGTAAGAAAATAAGTAGATGTATCGGAGATCAGACTCGCATATTGATGCAGCTGATAAGCAGGGTCATCAAATAAATTCGAATCGAAACTGCCGTCATTTCGTTTGCCGTAAAATTCAATATAATCGTCAGGATCAAAACTGCCGTCGCCTTCACCTGAAATAAAAATATATTGCTCAGAGCCGAGATTGAATAATTGAAAATTACGAGGGTCAATATCGTCGAGCACAATTCCGATTCCTGCAAGCGAAGTATTTAAAACATCATAATGAAACCGGTAAATGCCATCTGCGCTGACAGAGAATTTTAAATACTGCTGATCATAATTGATCCATTCATTTCCATATGTTTGTGAAAATGCAAAATACGAACTGATAATAAAAAAGAGGGCCGGTAAAAATCTTTTCATGTGTGCATATTAAATTCTACCATTTTCTTTATTCTGTTGCGGCGGGTTTTTGAGATTTCACAATATCGAACATCAGACTGAATACATGGGAATAAAGTACTTCTGCCTGGTTACCTATATTGGTATAGGCGTAATCGAGTTTTATAGGGCCTATTACCAGGCCGATGCCGATATTGGGTTGTAATGTCCACGCCTGCACGGTTGCATCATCCGGTATAAATTGCTGAATATTTCCGATACCGCCGCGGAGGTAAATAAATCTTTTATAATCTGCTTCTATTCCCAAATGCGGATCAATACTTAAAGGATCAGATGAGATCAAAACATTTCTTTTTCCGTCTGTTGTAATATCCGTATTTAATTCTGCGAGTATACCGAAATTTTTTCCGATCGGCGAACCGTATGCAGCACCGAGGATTAATTTCGGTGTTGTTATTTCAAGTGAATTATCGGGGATGACATTTCCTGTTGCCTGCAGCACATCTTTTTCTGCTTCGGTAAAATTAAAACTCCATGCATTGAATGTGGAAGTGATATCACGCAGCGTTACGCCGAATTTCCATTTATTCATATCATATTGCGCACCGGCATCCAGACCAAATCCCCACGCTGTTGCAAAATCTCCGGCAATGCGGTGAATTAATTTTACATTTCCACCGACTCTTAAATCATTCCATTTCAATTTAGTTGCATACGATCCGAGAAATGCATAATCCGCAACCGAAAATGAAGTGATATTATCGTAATTTATACTGCCGTCGGGTTCAACAAGAAATAATGTATTGGGAATATCATCAACACCAAACCTGATTAATGAAAATCCGATGGTCGCATTTTTTTCTTTCAACGGAATTGCGACCGAGCCGTAATCATATTTTGCGATACCGGCAAAATAATCTGCATGCATGATTCCCAATTGAATATCAGGTTCCACCAACACCAATCCTGCTGGGTTCCAGTATCCGCTTGTCACATCATCGACCGATGCAACTACCGAACCCGACATGCCCATTGCACGTGCCGAAACGCCGATCGATAAAAATTCGTTGCTGTATTTCGGCGCAGAAGTTTGGCCGAATGCAGCTATCGCGGAAATCTGTAAAAGAAGGAATAAAGCCGGTTTGTTAAACATGTACTTATAAATCAGTCCGAAATTTAGGGAATTTTTGGGCAAGAAGTGTTTTTTCAATGTCATGAATTACGGGTTGAATCAATCGTTTATCGCTGGCTGTAAACATCGGGTTGCCGAGCCTCGAATTTATCCGGCCGAGCAACTCAAGTAAACGGTCGTCGTCGAGGTAATCGTATAAGAATTTATGCTCAATGAATTTTTGGAGATGTTCGGCAACACCGGCGGGGCTGGAAGCCGCAGTATTGATGGAAATAAATTCTGTGATCATTTTCGGTTCTGCTTCTGCGAGCAATGCATACATTTGGTCGCAGACCTGCGGTTGCTGCAATAAAATGGTCCGGTCGAGGATGATCTCAAGCGCCACATGGGCAAAAGCATACAAGCGGTGTTCGAATGGTGGAAGATGAAGCGGCAATATCATTTGTTTGATTGCCTCCACATTCCGATCAAAAAATTCAGATTCATGAAAAAATCCGTCCACTTCATAATGCCTCCGCACTCCCCGAGATAAAGAAAGAATTTCCTCATCATCCGAATCCGCAATTTTAGCCGCATGTAATTTTACCGTCTCACGGTTCCGAAAACTATAATTTGAAAGAATATCAGGCAGGATGAGGCCAACCGTAAAATACGGATCATTTACAGGTATTTCGTGATAAAAATGTGATAAGAAATTCATTCTCAATTTTCGTTTACAAGATAAACAGGAAATCATTATTAAAATGCCCGGTAAATTTTTATTAACGGAAAAAGGGGGTGTTGGGTTTACTGGATTATGGCAGCTTTCTAAAATAATATTGTTGAACTTGAAAAGATGAGGTTTTTCCTGTTCACTATTTTAACTTATTTTTATTCACCTGAAGATCAATTGTTTTTAATATTTCGAGAGATTACTGATTACGATCTATTCGGGATAATGAAGCGGATTGGTGAGGACACCAACCGCGGATAAATAAATGCACTTTGGATTCTCATCTAAGCTATGTCCTATAATTTAATACAAGGAAAACAAATATTGCTAATGATAAACCTAGTATTATAAAAAAATAAATCTTGCCTTCTTTTTTTTCATTGATTTTTTCCTGAAGCATTTCAAGTTCCTTCGATTTGTAAGTAAAAATATTTATTAAAAAATAAATTGGCGCCAGGTATATCAAATAAACAAATCGTTCCGGTGACACAAGGCTTCTATATGTGAAAATTTTTAGTACTTCAGTCAATAAAAGATAGACATTTAATAAGTTTAAACTTAATAGAAGCGTTAAAATAGCTTTACTTTGAAATGTTGATGACCATGAGTCATTATTCTTTCTATAATAACTAAATAAAAACAACAATATTTTATTGGATATTTTCATACACTTATTTCTTTGGGAATTTGCAATTTGTCCGCGGTTGTTTTCCTCAGCAATCCGCTTGATTAATCCAAACGGATAATGATGTTTACTCAATAAATCTGCTTTCTTGAGAAAGTAAATTTATTCAATTCCGTGAATCGACACAAGCAATTCAAACTTAGTATGCCTGATCGTCAAATCGTTGTTTCCATTTATATCCGTTCTGTTTGACCCCCTTTTATTCCCCCATAAACCGATTCTGTTTATTTTTACCGCATGAAAAATTTTTTTTCTTGCCAGGGTCCCCTCTTCCCAAAATTACTGAACCCAACGAATTTCGCATTTTACTGTTTCATTTTATCTTCTAATTTTTTAATTGCCTCTCTTATTAAATTTTCCAAATGATCATCTCCGTAATAACTGGGATCTTCTTTTCGCTTCAACTCATCAGCTTCATAATAATCTAAATCATAAGCTAATTCAGAGAGGATATCATTTGAATCTTCAGAATTCCAAACTAAATTTTGAAATTCTGAAATGAGCTTTTCTCTGTTTAGTTTATTTTCTAAAATTCGATTTAAAATATCCATATAATATTTTGTCCGCGGTTGGTGTCCTCACCAATCCGCTTGATTAATCCAAACGGATAATGATCTTTGAATGCTGAATCTGCTTTCATGAGATAGTAAATTTATCCAATTCCGTGATTCAAATCAAGCAATTCAAACTTAGTTTGCCTGGCTGACAAATCGTTGTTTCCATTTATATTCCGATCTGTTTGAACCCCCTTTCATTTCCCCATAAACCGATTCTGTTTATTTTTACCCCATGAAAAATTTTATTGAGGAGCTCAGATGGCGCAATATGTTGTTCGATATGATGCCGGGCACCGAAGAATTTCTGAATAAGGGAAAGGCGAAAGGCTATATCGGTTTCGACCCGACTTCCGATTCGCTGGGCGTTGGCAATATGGTGCAGATCATGACATTGCTTCATTTTCAGCAATGCGGCCATCAACCTATTGCATTGATCGGCGGGGCAACGGGTATGGTGGGCGATCCGAGCGGGAAAAGTGCGGAACGGAACCTGCTGGATGAAGATGCGCTGAATTTCAATATCGCATCGCAGAAAAAACAACTCGAAAAATTCCTGGATTTTAATGCAAAAGAAAATCCAGCGCTCCTTGTAAATAATTACGACTGGACAAAAGGAATTTCTTATCTCGATTTTTTGCGTGACGTGGGAAAACATATTACCATCAGCTATATGATGGCGAAAGATTCGGTGCAAACCAGACTGGAAAAAGGAATTTCATTTACTGAATTCTCTTATCAGTTATTGCAGGGCTATGATTTTTATTATTTATGGAAAGAACAGCAAGTGATGCTGCAAATGGGCGGCAGCGATCAATGGGGAAATATCACAACCGGAAATGAATTAATTCGAAGAAAGGGCGGCGGTGAAGCATTTGCCATTTGCACGCCATTAATTAAAAAAGCCGACGGCACAAAATTCGGAAAAACGGAAAGCGGTAATATCTGGCTCGATCCGAAAAAAACTTCGCCTTATAAATTTTATCAGTTCTGGTTAAATGCCAGTGATGCGGACGCGGAAAATTATATCAAAATATTTACGCTGCACCCGAAAGGATTTATTGATCAGATCATTTCCGATCATCAGCAAAATCCGGGAGCAAGATTATTGCAAAAAGAACTGGCAAAAGATATTACCTGCCGCGTGCATTCTGTTGAAGATTTTGAAAATGCTGTTGCAGCCAGTGAAATATTGTTCGGCAAATCAACCAAAGGTGATTTTGAAAAATTTTCGGATGAAATGTTATTGGAAATATTTGAGGGTGTTCCGCAGTTTCAGATTGCAAAAGATTTGATCGGGCAAATTCAGTTTGGAGATTTGCTCACTGATAAAACAACGATCTTACCTTCCAAAAGCGAATTGCGCCGTGCGTTGCAGGAAAATTCTTTAAATCTGAATAAAGAGAAAATAAATGCAGGAGAGAAAATTATTTCCGCAGATGATTTGATCAAAGGAAAATATTTATTGGTGCAAAGAGGAAAGAAAAATTATTATCTGATCACGGTCAATTGATTTCGTTTTTTCGATTTAAAAATCTGCGTGAATCTGCGAGATCTGCGTGAGATTATTTTCACGCAGATCACGCAGATTTACGCAGAAAGCTTTTGTTTCCTTTGTGGTTTAACAACTCAGAAGAAAAATTCTAAACAAATATTTAATCCCCCACCACAAATGATTTATTCATGATCAGTCTGTCTTCGGTGGTTATTTTAAGAATATAAACCCCATCCGCCAGTGTGCCTTTGCTCAGCACAAAATTATTTGCGTATTGCACCGATGAAGAATTGATTTGTTTTCCCGACGCATCATAGATCTGAATTAAAAACGGCGGGACAAATCCGTTGTCAACTGTGATATTGAAATCATCCATGGAAGGATTCGGGTAAATAAATATCTGATCACTGCCGGCATTGATAAACAATAAACTGATCGTATCGCTTACAAAAAAACCGGAAGACGCCGTAACACGGTAATGATAAATTGTTGCATTCTTGAGATCTTCCGAATCGATATAATTATAAAACTGATCGCCAGTTGCGTCACATGTGCCGGGCACAATAAATATCTGTTCATAATTCTGCAGGTCTTCCGACCTTTCCAATTCCATATTTTCACATAATGCACCTCCCTTTAAAGTCCAGTTGATGAGTATGCTGTCTCCGAATTGCACGGCAGTAAGGTCACTGAATACGGATTGAGAAAAAAGAGAGCCCGAAACCAGGGTAAACAGGCTGAGAAATAAAATTTTCATACGGTTGAAACTAATAAACGCCATCGGTCGGATAAAATTTCATTCGCCGAAAAATTTATGCACCTCCCGTAATAAGTGCCTGCTGCAGCCCTGATAATTTCACCAGGCATTCGGCATATTCTGCTTCTGCCACCGAATCGAATGTAATGGCACCGCCCACATGCGCAGAAATATACCGGCCGGTACTGTTGTAGATTAAACTCCGGATCACCACATTCAGATCAAAATCCCGGCTTGCATCGCTCTCCCCTTTTGGCGGTGTGAAATACCCTGTGCTGCCGCTGTAAATTCCACGCTTCGTTTCTTCGTATGCTTCGATCAGCTGCATGGCCATAATTTTTGGTGCACCGGTCATGCTGCCCATAGGAAAAGTATTTTTCAGGATATCAACCGGATGTATATTGTCTTTCAATTCGCCTGATATGGTCGAAACCATCTGATGCACCTGCTCGAAAGAATAAATACCGAATAATTCATCCACTTTAATAGAGCCTGTTTTGCAGGATCTTGCAAAATCATTCCGGACCAGATCAACGATCATCACATTTTCTGCCTTATCCTTTTCAGAAGCAACAAGCCGATCACGCATTTGTTTATCAAGAACCGGATCTGCATTCCGTGCAGCTGTTCCTTTTATGGGCTGTGAAATAATTTTATTTCCCGATTTTTTTAAAAAGCGTTCCGGGCTGGCGGAAATCAAATACAGATCATCCCATCTGAAAAAAACTGAAAAGGGTGCTTTCGATAAACTGCACAATGCATCAAATACAAATTGCGGATCAATTGTTACACTTTCCGCATAAAATTCCTGGCAGAGATTCATTTCATACAAATCGCCTTCTATTATCTTTGAGCGGATTTCTTCAACCTTTTGCAGATAAGCATTTTTTGAAATGCGTGGTTTTAATTTTATTTCTAATGCGGGAGAATTTCTTTGATTTAATTTTTTATGTAAGATCGTATGATAAATTTCATCATGATCATTTCCAAAAATTCCGATCTGAATTTCATCGCCGACCAGAATTAATATTTCAGGCACGAAAAAAATAAGATCCTTTGCTTTTGTAAAATCAGGGTTGGCAGACTGTAATTTTTCAATTTCATTTTTCAGGTCATAGCCGAAATATCCGAAACACCAGTCGTTATTTTCTTCGAGAAAGATTTTGAATGAATTGCATGCATTACCGGCATTTTCAGTAATTGAGATTTTATTACCTGCGGCAAGGATGCATTTAAATTTCAGCTTTCCATAAACAGAATTATTACAGGAATCCAAAAATTGGAAATGCCCAAACTGATTTGTGTAAGCGAGCAGTGAATTTCTGAATTCGGTGAGATCATTGTGTTGATAGGTTTTCCATTGTCTCACATTTTTCATAAATGGGAAATTACTTCGTTAAGGGGCTGAGAAAATGAATAGAATACTTTATTTTGAACAGATTCCATTAATAGTAGCGGGTGGCATGAAAAAACGGCTTGCTGGGTGGTTTTGTCCGCCGTACTGGCGGATGGCAGCATCGTTTTTTCTTGTCCGCAGTACGGCGGATTGTTACTTTTGTTCATCAAGGGAAAAAGTAAGACGAAAAGTCTTTCAGTATGAAATAGAATTACAACAATATCAACTTATCTCTTTCCGGTCCGGCAGACAGCATCGAAACCTTCACTTTTAATTGCCATTCAAGAAATAAAAGATAATTTTTTAATTCGATCGGCATATCCTCTTTTGATTTTACATTTTCAAGCGAGCAGTTCCATCCTTTAAAACTTTCATAAACCGGCTCGATTTTATGCGCTGTTAAATCAAATGGAAGCGCATCCGTTTCCACACCATCGATCTTATATGCAACACATGCTTTTATTTCTTCAAACGAATTCAGCACATCAATTTTCGTGATGGCGATTTGCGTGGTGCCGTTTAAAATATTTGTGTATTTCAATGCGGGCAGATCGATCCAACCGCAACGTCGCGGCCTGCCGGTTGTAGCACCAAATTCATTTCCGATTTTGCGCAACTGATCGCCGGTTTCATCAAATAATTCAGTCGGGAATGGGCCGCCGCCAACCCGCGTGCAATATGCTTTTGAAATACCGATCACTTCTTTGATGCGCTGCGGTGCAACTCCAAGTCCGGTGCAAACGCCAGCGGTGATTGTATTGCTTGATGTAACAAAGGGATAAGTTCCGTGATCCACATCCAGCATACTTCCCTGTGCACCTTCTGCAAGAATTCTTTTTCCTTTTAAAATCTGGTCATTGATAAAAAATTCACCATCTACAAATTCAATTTCTTTTAAATTTTCAATTGCATCGAGCCATTCATTTTCATTCGGAATGTCAAGTGAAACACCGTCGTATAATTTTAATAAGGCAAGATGTTTTTCTTTCAGTTTATGATAGCGGTCCGGAAAATCATGCGCCTCGATATCTCCGACACGTAAACCGTTTCTGCCGGTTTTATCCATATATGCGGGGCCGATTCCTTTTAAAGTAGATCCGATCTTATCATGCCCTTTTGATATTTCACTTGCCGCATCCAGCATTTTATGTGTAGGCAAAATAAGATGTGCCTTGCGTGAAATTTTTAATCTGCCAACCGGGTCAACACCATGCTCTCTCAATTTTGCGATCTCCGCTTTGAAAGTCACCGGATCAATCACCACACCTCCGCCAATCAGATTTATACAATTTTCAAGAAATATTCCGGAAGGAATTGTATGCAGAACGAATTTTACTCCGTTGTTTAAAATTAATGTATGTCCGGCATTCGGGCCACCCTGAAAGCGGGCAACCACATCATATTTTTCTGCGAGATAATCAACAACTTTTCCTTTTCCTTCATCGCCCCATTGGAGGCCTAAAAGCACGTCAATATTCATATCATGGATTAAAATGCGAAGTAAAAGAAGAAATATGAGTTTTCAGAGAGAAGTTTTCAACGGGAAAGGGTTCTGGGTTCTGAGCCCGCCTGCCTGCAGCAGAAGCCCCGTGCGTCGGCGGGCAGGTTCTGAGTTGCTGCGCCAGCTAATTTTGCGTCAGCCTACTGCCGACTGCCGACTGCCGACTGTGGACTGAAGACTGATTATTGCGCTAGCTACTTTTGCGTCAGCATCCTGACTCTTGGCTCTTGGCTCTTGACTCCATCACAAACTTTTCTCTTTTTCCAAATGCACCTCCGCTTCTTCAATATTATTGCAGATGGTGAAAAACGAATTTAATTTCGTGGTGACCATTAAATTTTTCAGAAGCGTATTTAAAGCACATAAAATTACTTCGCCATTATATTTTCTCACCCTTGTTAAGGCCTTAAGAAAAAATGTGAGTCCGCTGCTGTTTATAAATTCGAGTTCGGAAAGATCGAAAATGATATGGTAATATTTTTTTTCAATGAATTCTTCAATTTCATCATTTAACTGAATTGTCTGAAATTCACCTACCATTCTGCCGGAAAGACGTATGATGAGTACATGATTCTTTTTCCTTTCTATTTTATAATTCATTCTGCTTTGGCTGCTTTTAATTTTTTAGATGATTTATTTTCTCCGTCGTTTTCAATATGCAATTCTCTTTTTTTCTGGCAGTTGCCGCAGATGCCGTATAAGTTGAGTGAATGATGTGTTATTTTAAAATTTAATAAATCGCCCATCATACTTTGAATTTGCTGGATACGGGGATCACAGAATTCCACCACTTTTTTGCAATCCACACAAATGATATGATCGTGCTGCTTATATCCATACGATTTTTCATACTGTGCCAGATTTTTCCCAAACTGATGTTTTGTGATCAGATCGCACGATAATAATAACTCCAATGTATTGTAAACAGTTGCACGGCTGACATGATAATTTTTTTTGAGGATCTGCACGTACAAACTCTCAGCATCAAAATGATCGTTGCGTGAATAAATTTCCTCCAGGATCGCAAATCGTTCAGGTGTTTTCCGCAATCCCTTGCTTTCCATATGGGCAGCAAATATGTTCTTGATCTCGTCGAGAAGTTTTTTATTGGTACTCATTTGTTTTGCAAAGTTAGTTAGCTGGTAGCTAGTATCAAGTATCTAGTATCAAGTATCTGGTATCTGGTATCTAGTATCAGGTATCTAGTATCTGGTATCTAGTATCTGGTATCTAGTATTTGCGGAATTCCTTTTGCCAATGCTTATTGGAAATTTCGATTGCTATTTAAGGATTGACAACTGCGACTGCCGACCGAGGACTGCCAACCGTGGACTGTTTAGCTGCGCCAGCTACCTTTGGGTCAGCCAACTGCCGACTGTGGACTGCCGACTGAGCACTGCCGACCGTGGACTGAGAACTGCCGACCGATCTCATCCCTCTACCCGCACAACCGAAATCACACCTTTCATCGCCCGCAGCTTTTTCAACAATACATTTAATTGTTCGGTATTGTTCACATACACCCGGATCATACCTTCAAAAATCCCGTCTTTCGCATCCATGGTCAAGCTCTGCATATTCAGTTTCATATCGCCACTGATAATATGCGTCACTTTATTCACCAAACCCACATCATCCAGCCCCGTTACACGAATACCAGTTAAGAAAGCAATATCTTTTTGCTGCGTCCATCTTGTTTTCACGATCCGGTAACCATACTTACTCATTAATTCAGTTGCATTCGGGCAGGATGTTTTATGAATTTTAATTCCTTCATTGATCGTAATGAATCCGAATACATCATCTCCAACAATCGGATTGCAGCATTTTGCAAGTGAATACTGAATATGATCCATCGCATTATCAAAAATCAGCAGCTCGGCATTTGTTGTTGCGATTTTTTCAAGGCGGTCGAGATCAATATGATTTTCATTATCCGATTCCGGCGGCGTTAATTTTCCGCCCAGCACTGTAAAATCTTTTAATTCTTTTAACGTGATATCTTTTGTTGCAATGCGATAATATAACTCAAGGCTGGTGGGCTGATGATAATATTCCATCAGTGTTTGAATATTCCGGTCACTAAATTCGGCTTTATGCGATTTCAATTTGCGTTCAAGCTGTTCTTTTCCGTCGATCGCAATTTTTCTTTTTTCTTCCTTCAGCGAATTTTTTACTTTGCTTCTCGCACGGCTCGTTACTAAAAATCCAAGCCAGTCCTCATTCGGATGTTGTTTTTTTGAAGTGATGATCTCAACCTGGTCGCCATTATTTAAAATATAACTGATAGGCACCAGTTTATGATTCACTTTTGCCCCGATACAATGATTGCCGACAGCCGTATGGATCTCAAATGCAAAATCCAAAGCAGTAGCGCCCTGTGGTAATATTTTCAAATCGCCTTTCGGCGTGAAGACATAAATTTCTTTAGAAAATAAATTCAATCGAAAATCATCGAGGAATTCCAGTGCATTGAATTCGGGATTACGCAGGAGTTCGCGAATTTCACGCAGCCATGTATCGAGTGCTTTATCGTTTGATCCTTCCTTATATTTCCAGTGTGCCGCAAAACCTTTTTCTGCAATTTCATCCATGCGTTTTGTGCGGATCTGCACTTCCACCCAACGCCCCTTCGGACCCATTACTGTCGTATGCAAACTTTCATATCCATTTGCTTTTGGCGTAGAAATCCAGTCGCGTAATCGATCCGGGTTTGGATGATATAATTCCGTAACAATCGAATACACTTTCCAGCAATCCGCTTTTTCATTTTCAAGCGGCGTATCAATGATAATCCTGATGGCAAATAAATCATACACCTCATCGAACGACACCGATTTATTCCGCATTTTATTGTAGATGGAATAAATACTTTTCGGCCGTCCGTACATTTCAATATGAAATCCGTCTTTATCAATGCGATCTTTGATCGGCTTCATAAATTCGTTCATATAGCGGTTGCGCTCACGTTTTGTTTCGGCAAGCCTGCGGGCAATATCACGATACGCTTCACTTTCCTGGTATTTCATCCCGAGATCTTCCAGTTCCGATTTAATTGCATAAAAACCAAGTCTGTGTGCAAGCGGTGCGTAGAGGTAAAGTGTTTCTGATGCGATCTTCAATTGCTTTTTCCGCGGCATGCTGTCCATGGTCCGCATATTATGCAGCCGGTCGGCAATTTTGATCAGGATCACACGCACATCATCGGCTAGTGTGAGCAGTAATTTTTTAAAATTTTCTGCCTGAATTGAACTTGTGAGATCGAATACGCCGGAAACTTTTGTGAGGCCGTCTATAATTTTCGCTACTTTAATTCCGAATTCCCTTTTGATATCATCGAGTGTGAGTTCGGTATCTTCCACAACATCATGCAATAACGCACAGATGGCGGCTGTAGCACCGAGTCCCATTTCATTCACAACGATCTGGGCAACTTTCAACGGATGGATGATATATGGCTCACCACTTTTCCGGCGCATGTTTGCATGTGCATCCAGGGCCATCTCGAACGCAAGACGAATTTGTTTGCGCTCGGCGGCAGTCATCCCTTCTTTTAAACCACGCAATAAATTGCGGTATTCTTTCAGGATAAGCCTGCGTTCCTTTTGTACATCAACCGGTTGAATTGCTTCCATTTCAATTATCTACAAATGTAAAACAGAAAAGGTTTTATTGTTTGTTGAGAAATACATTCTTCCGGTTAATTAAAATCATTCAGCTGAATAGTTGCCGCATCTGGCTAAATTTGCAGCGTGAATTACCTGTTAGTCGAATCTCTCTCCAAAACCTACGATACCAAAATCCTGTTCGAAAATATTTCATTCGGCATTAACCGCGGCCAGAAAGTGGCCCTGATCGCTAAAAACGGAGCCGGCAAATCTTCTCTGCTGAAAATCATTATGGGGAAAGACATTGCCGACAGCGGTAAAATTTCTTTGAGGAAAAATATTTCAACCGGATTTCTCGAGCAGGAGCCGGATCTGGATGAAAATCAAACGATCATCGAAAATGTTTTGAGCGGTGATTCACCCGTTGTGAAAGCGATCAAAGAATATGAAGAAGCAATAGCTGCACAACAACATGATTTTAATCCGCAAACGGCTTTAAGGGTTGAACATGCACATGAACAATTAACGGTACTGGAAGCCTGGGATTATGAATTGAAGATCAGGCAGATTTTATCCGAATTAAAAATTACGGAACTTGATCAACCGGTTAAGACTTTGAGCGGCGGACAAAAAAAACGTGTAGCACTTTCCAAAATATTAATTCTCGAACCTGATTTTATCATCCTCGATGAACCAACAAATCATCTGGATATTGAAATGATTGAATGGCTGGAAGATTATCTCAGCACAAAAAAAATGACGCTGTTGCTTGTAACACACGACAGGTATTTTTTAGATCGTGTTTGTGATCAGATCATTGAACTGGCGGATGGGAAAATTTACCAGTACGATGGAAATTATTCTTTATTTATCGAGAAAAAAGCACATCGTGAAATGGTGGCGGCCAGCGAACTGGATAAAATAAAAAATACGTATCGCCGCGAATTGGATTGGGTGCGCAGAATGCCGAAAGCACGCACCACCAAAAATAAAGCACGCTTGGATGCATTTGATGATATCGCCGAAAAAGCAACGGCAAATAAATCGGAAGAAGGTTTGAAGCTGGATGTGAAAATGACGCGGATGGGCGGGAAGATTCTGGAAATGATCAAGGTTTCAAAATCATTCGGCGATCAGGTGATCATTAAAAATTTCACGTATTTATTTAAGCGTTTTGACAAGATTGGTGTTGTCGGAAAAAATGGTGTCGGCAAAACAACATTTCTGAATTTAATTATGGAACTTGAAAAACCGGATACAGGAAAAATTCAATCCGGTGAAACAATTGTGTACGGCTATTATTCTCAGGAAGGCATACAATTAAAAGATGAAAAACGTGTGATCGAAGTAGTGAAAGATATTGCAGAATTTATTCCGCTTGCCGACGGATCAAAATTAAGTGCCTCGCAATTATTGACACGATTTCAATTTGCACCCGAAACACAATATGCTTATGTGAGCAAATTAAGCGGTGGAGAAAAACGCAGGTTGTATTTAATGACTATCCTGATTAAAAATCCGAATTTTTTAATTCTTGATGAACCGACAAACGATCTCGACATTTTAACACTCAGTATACTGGAAGATTTTCTCGCAGAATTTCAGGGATGTATTTTAATTGTTTCGCACGACAGGTATTTCATGGATAAACTTGTTGATCATGTTTTTGTATTTGAAGGTGAAGGTATGATCAGGGATTTCCCCGGGAATTATTCGGATTACAGGTTGAAAGTGGAAGCGGAGATAAAAGAGTTGGCAGTCCTCAGTCGGCAGTCTCCGGTCAATAGTCTGCAGTCCGCGGTCCACAGTCTGCAGTCCGACACAACTGATAAAAAAAATGATAAACGAAAAATATCATTTAAAGACAAACGTGAATTTGAAATGCTCGAAAAAGAAATTGCAGAACTTGAGAGCACAAAAAAAATGCTGGAAGAAAAATTAAGCAGCGGAGCATTATCGCATATTGAAATTCATAAAACTTCTGAAGAATTAGTGCATACGATTAAATTGATTGACGATAAAAGCATGCGATGGTTGGAATTAAGTGAAATTATCAACTGATTAATGTACCAATTTACCAATGCATCAATTTACCAATGTATCAATTTACCAATGCACCAATTTACCAATGTATCAATTTACCAATACGCTTACAAAATAATAATGTGTTGCACGGCAAACTCGAAATCCAATCAGCTAATCAGCTAATTTGCTAATCAACTATTTACCAAAATGCTTCACGGCAGACATCAAACCCCATCAGCTAATCAACAAATCAGCTAATCAGCTAATCAGCTAATCAGCCTTCCAGCAATCATAAATCGGATTAACATGCGCTGCATTGCCGGCGTGATCAAGATCATACATATCTTCGAGAGTGCGCAATAGCATATGATGAAAAATATTCTCTTCATAAATTCCACCTGCAACACGACTGCCGATTATACACGTTAAAATATGATCTCCGTTTTCATCATAACTTCCTTCATCGAAAGTGAGAATAAAAAGGCTGTTATGCGTTTTTGTATATTCAATATAGGCACTTAAATTATATTCGAGCCAATCATCACCGGCCGCTATCGTACTGTCGTGCATATCATGCACAAGATTCGGAACAACATAACATATGGTTGGCAATGCATTAAAATCTGTCGGGAAATTTGTGAAGGGCTGATTTACAGTTGAGTCCACCTGATTTAGGTCGTCGCCAACCCAATTAACCACCGGATTATGTTTCCGCACATATTTATCCCAACCGTCGCCATCAAATCCAACATAGGGCAGATCTTCACTGTAGGTAATAAATGTTTTACCCGCCTTTTCAAGATTTGCCGCAAGATTTTTTGATTTGAAATAATGCCCGGGATTATCATTTGTTAAAACACCCTGGTTGCTTCCTGAAAACAATTGCAGATAATTCGGCTGACTTGGATGCCCCATTGCATATGAATTTGTAAATAATGCGCAATGCGGGTCGTATGCAATGCGCTGAATATAATCTGCTGTTGAATCATTCATGATTAGATCGTAAGTATGATTTTCCATCAGAACGATAACAATATGATCGGGTGCGGGCAGCGGCCAATGCAGGTCCCGTGTATCCTGCGAGCAGGCGGAAAATTGCGCAACTGAAAATAAAAGAAAGAGATATCTGAGAATTCGCATTTGACCCTGGCAGAAAATTTAACCGCTTAAAAATACCTACAAAATCATCAAACCTGCTTTTTGCGCACACAACATCAGGTGGTAGCTTTCTTTCCTCAATGCTTTCTTTTACCTTTGCAACTCTTTTTAAAATTCAATGGTTAGGTTTTGAAAATCATTGAATTTGGTCAAAAAGATAAAACGATTGCGTTCTTTAAACAATTATCAGGATGTGGTGAAATTGTCCGCCGTACGGCGGACAGCTTAGGTGGACGCCGCAAGGCATGCGAAGTATTTGAAAAAAAATTGTTCTTTATAAATTATTCATCGCGGGTGTGGTGAAATTGGCAGACATACCAGACTTAGGATCTGGCGCCGCAAGGCATGGGGGTTCAAGTCCCTCCACCCGCACTTTTTAAGTCGGCAGTCTTCAGCCTTCGGTCGGCAGTCGGCTGACGCGAGAATTGCTGGAGCAGCAACTTTGAACCCTGAACTTTCAACCCCAAACACAGAACATTTTCTCAACATCAAACTTTCTACAAACAGTGAATCTCAAAATTGAACAACTCGGAAATCTGCACAACATCATTCATATTGATATTGAAGCAGCCGATTACAAAGAAAAATTTGACAAAGCCATTAAGGATCTCGGAAAAAAAATCCAGGTTCCTGGTTTCAGGATAGGCCATGTTCCGGCAGGGATGGTTAAAAAAATGTATGGCGACTCGGTACTTGCCGATGAATTGAATAAAATCGTCAATGAACAAATGGGTAATTATCTGAAAGAAAATAATTATGAATTGTTCGGAGATGCACTTCCCGTAAGAGAAGAACATCTTGAATTGAATTTCAATGAGCCCCGCTCCTACCAGTTTTCGTATGAGATCGGAATTCAGCCCGAAATACACCAGATTGCGCAGTTAACAGCAGGAAAAATTTTCACCAGATACCGCATCGCGGCAAAAGAAGAAGAAATAAATCAGGAACTGGAACGCATGCTCAAAAAATACGGCAAGCGTGAAGATGTTGAAATTGTGGAGGAAAATGATGTCGTATATGCCCATGTGCACGAATTGAATGAGGATGGTTCTGTAAAAGAGGGCGGCATCCATGCAAATACATATTTCAATATACAAATGCTGAATGATGATCAGCATGGATTATTTCTTGGTGCAAAAACCGGAGATGTAAAAAATATTGACGATATCTTTTCCGTCTTTAAGGGAGATAAAGTGAAAATTGCAAAGAATATCCTGCAAATCGCGGAGGCAACAGAGGATTCTGTTGCCGATATCACTGGAAAATTTGAGTTTAAGGTAGAAAGAGTTGCCAGATTGATTCCTGCAGAAATGAATGAGGAATTTTTCAAAGCTGTTGTACCGGAAGTTGGCGAAATAAGCACAGAGGCTGAATTAAGACAAAATCTGGCCGATAATATTGAAGCTTACAATAACTCAATGACGGAAGTAACACTGGAAAATGAAATATTTAAATTTTTGGGGGAAACAACTGAAATACCCCTTCCGGAAGTCTTTCTTAGAAAATGGTTTGAGAAAACAAACGAAAAAGAATTATCAGCAGAAAATTTTGAAAAGGAATTCGAGCAATTCAGGAATCAGTTAAAGCAATCACTTATTTATAAAAAAATTCAGAAGGAACACGATATACGTGTGGAGAAAGAAGAGATCATTAATGAAGCAGTAATTGCAGTGCGTATGTCGTATGGCCAGTTGGGAGATGATTTTGTGCGGTATGTAACGGAAAGCCAGCTGAAAGACAAGGCCTTTGTTGAAAATATGCATGACCGGGTAATGCAAAAGAAATTTTTTGAAGCATTGAAAGGTTATGTAACAGTTGAAGAAAAGCCAATTACTCTTGAAGAATATCAGCAAATAACCAAAAAAGAAGAAGTTTATGCAGAATAATGAGTTTCGCAAATATGCGGTAAAACACATGGGGATGAGCGGCAATGCGCTCGACAGTTATATGAATGTAACCAGCATGCATGTAACGAATTTCACACCCTATATTATTGAAGAACGTCAGCTCAATGCGCAGGCACTCGACGTGTTCTCCCGTTTAATGATGGATCGCATCATTTTTATGGGAACAGGTATCGACGATTATGTTGCCAACGTGATACAGGCGCAATTGCTTTTCCTGCAAAGCGTTGATCAAAAAAGGGATATCCAGATCTATATTAACAGCCCGGGAGGGATTGTTTATTCAGGGCTGGCCATTTATGATACAATGCATTATATCACTCCTGATGTATCAACTATTTGTACCGGAATCGCTGCATCTATGGCTGCGGTTTTATTATGCGCCGGCACAAAGGGAAAAAGAAGTTGTTTGTCGCATTCGCGTGTGATGATTCACCAGCCGATGGGTGGTGCACAGGGCCAGGCGAGCGATATGGAGATCTCTCTCAAGGAAATTTTAAAATTAAAAACTGAACTCTACACAATCATCAGCAATCACTCTGGTCAGCCTTACGAAAAGGTCGAAAAAGACTCAGACCGTGACCACTGGATGCGGGCAGAAGAGGCTAAAGAATATGGAATGATCGACGAAGTATTGGTTCGTGATCCCAGAAAATAATATCTTTACTATATAAGCCCTGAGTATGAAAAAGAAAGATGTCAATCATTGCTCCTTTTGTCTGCGTTCAAAGGACGAAGTAAAGATTCTAATTGCGGGGCAGGAAGGACATATTTGTGAGAACTGCGTGGATCAGGCGCAGCAGCTTATCAATGAAGAGTTACATCAACCAGACAAACGGTTCAAATTTTCGCTGCATGCTTCTATGAAACCGAAAAACATCAAGGATTTTCTTGATACTTACGTGATCGGACAGGATGATGCAAAGAAAATTCTGGCAGTTGCCGTCTACAATCATTATAAGCGGTTGAATCAAAAAACCATTGATAATGACGTTGAAATTGAGAAATCAAATATAGTAATGGTTGGCCAGACGGGCACGGGAAAAACCCTGCTTGCAAGGTCTATCGCCAAATATCTGAATGTTCCATTTGCCATTGTTGATGCTACCGTGTTTACAGAAGCCGGTTATGTGGGGGAAGATGTTGAAAGTATTTTATCGAGATTACTCCAGGTATGCAATTTTGATGTCGCAGCAGCAGAAAAGGGTATCGTTTATATAGATGAGATTGATAAGATTGCCCGGAAAGGTGATAATCCTTCCATCACAAGAGATGTTTCGGGAGAAGGTGTGCAGCAGGCATTATTGAAAATGCTGGAAGGAACGGAGGTACTTGTTCCGCCTCAGGGAGGCCGCAAACATCCTGAACAAAAAATGATCAAAGTAAATACGCAGAACATTCTCTTCATTTGCGGAGGGGCTTTCGACGGGATCGATAAAATCATTGCAAGAAGAACTGCAACCCAATTGATCGGTTTCAAGCGTCACGACGACAACAAAAATGCAGATAAGGATAATTTGCTCAAGTATATTGCACCTCAGGATTTAAAGGCTTTCGGCTTGATTCCGGAATTAATCGGCCGCTTACCGGTTCTGACACACCTTGATCCGCTGGATAAAAAAGTACTCCGTGCGATTCTGGTTGAACCTAAAAATGCCATCATTAAACAATACAAACAACTCTTCGAGCTGGAAGGAATTACTTTAAAAGTGGATGAAGAGGTTTTGGATTTTATTGTAGATAAAGCGCTGGAATTCAAATTAGGTGCGAGAGGACTTCGTTCGATCTGCGAAGCACTGCTTACAGATGCAATGTTTGATCTGCCTTCTCAGCAGACAATTAAAGAATTTACCTTAACACTGGATTATACAATGAGTAAATTCAATGAATCTAAACTGAATCAGCTCAAAATCGCCAGTTAATTGTGATCATACTAATTGAAGCCTGCAGGGATGCAGGCTTTTTTTTTGCAAGAATACCTAAAATCAGAAGGGGGCCTTGTGAGCCCCCAGTTCTGGTCGTGAACCTAATTTATGAAACAAACCAACTGTCTAAACTATAATTCGTCCAGATCAACAATTACGATCATCTGAACTGCATGTGTGTATACTCTTCCTTTCATAAGCTGTGAAATTTAGATGAATTAAATATTGTTAGGCAATTCCAAAAGTAGAAACCTCCGTTGATAGTTCTATTACACTGATTTTTAATATGTGACTCATTTTTAAAATTATCTTGATGATAATAATTCAGAAATAGTTGAATCGACAGGGTTTTATTCAATTAATCGTCCTACCATCTATATTAATATGTGACTTATACCCTTAAATATTATATTCTCATGATTTTACTAATATCAGCCGTAAAACCCCTGTAATCAGTAGTTATCAATAAAAAGAAAATAATTTGGGAATTCTATAAAATTGTGTATACTTGTGACAGGTTTATGAATATAGCACCACAGTCGAATCATTGTGAAATGTTCTATTCCATTGATGTTAAACAACTTAACCCACTGAAATATGAAGAACCTCGTTGAAATAAGTAAGATTGTGACGAAAAAGAGGATTTCAAAAATAGAAATCTTCGACAAAAGCTTACTCAACAAGAAAGACAGCAAGTTCAACGAATTTTATGAAGGCCTTACCAACGAAAAATTTACCACAGACGATGAGGCTGCCAAATACCTCTATAATTCAACAGCTCTCGACGACAAGTATCGTCAGCTGAAATCAAGGTTTTCGAAACGCCTTCTCAATACGTTGTTTTTTCTTGATGCAAACGACCCTTCTTTTTCCGATTATCACAGCGCATATTATACCTGCAATAAGAACTGGGCCCTGATCAGAATACTTCTGAGCAGTGGTGCCAGAAATACCGCAACCAAGATCACCCTGAAAACACTCACAGTTGCCCAAACTTATCGTTTCACGGATATCGTTTTAAGTTGCGCCCGCATTCTTATGAGTAATGCAAGTTTGCAGGGAGATGAAAAGCAATATGACCTCTATGCCAATCTCACAAAAAAAGCAGCGGCCGATCTGGATGCAGAAATTGCAGCAGAAGAAATGTATCAGCGCCTGACGATCAGTTTTGCAATTTCCGGAGCACCGCAGGCTGAACATGCGCAGCTAGCTCAAAATTATCTCGATAAAGCAAAAGAGCTTTGCAAACAATCTGATTCCTATAATCTGCATTTCCTGATGTATCAGATATGGATATTAAAAAGCCAGGTAATAAAAAATCATAAGGAAACAATTCAGGTATGTGAACTGGCGGAAAAATATTTAACCGATAACCCGCCATTCAATCAAAAAGTGAAACTGGCAAATCTTGCACTGATAAAAATTAATTGCTACCTCCAGCTCCGGGATTATGAAAACGGAAGGAAAAATGCTGAAAAGTGCCTCGACCTTGTGCAGGAAGGGTCAAATAACTGGTTCGTATTTCTGGAATATTATTTTCTGCTTGCCATGCACACAGAAAATTATATCAACGCTGCAGGTATTTTCCTTAAAGTTTCCAATCATCCGAGGTTTCCTTTTACATCAACCGAGCGCCAGGAAAAATGGAAAATATTCGAAGCATATCTGAATTATATTTTTGAAACCGAAAACCTGAATAAAGATCTGCTCTCAAATGATGCAAATAAGCGCAAGTTCAAGCTGCTCAAGTTCCTGAACGAAGTTCCGAATTTCAGCAAGGATAAAAAAGGCTATAATGTTGCAATCCTTGTGATCCAGATTCTTTATATGCTTGAAAAGGGCGATTACACCGGCATTATAAACCGTTCGGAAGCACTCAATGTTTATTGCAGCCGCTATCTGAGAAAAGACGATACATACAGAAGCAGCTGTTTTTTGAAAATGCTGCTTACAATGGAAAAAGAAGATTTCAATTACGAACGCACCAGGCAAATGGCCCAGAAATTCTACCGCAAAATGGCCGAGGGTGATCCTGAAGGAAATAATATTGTATACGAATGGGAGGTGATTCCATATGAAGCCCTTTGGGATAAAGTATTAAACCGCCTTAAAAATAAAGTGAACTATCTGAACCGGGCCTGACCTTTCGATTTTTCCAATTCCTGCCTGCAAGAATTACCGATTCATGGTGATTAAGATCATCTATTATCCTTTCAGATAATACAAAATTTGCCTTTAAATACGCCAGATTGAATTGGTGTAGGATAATAGAAAGTGAATACAACATATCAGAATAAAAGCCCTAAAAAAGATACGTTTATGTTGGTCGGATTACAATGGAAAATTACCGATATTCAAAATGCATTTCAGAATGAATTCCCGTTTTTAAAAATAGAATTCTACAAACCACGTAAAAATACGCAGGCGTCTGATCGTAAATTTGAAAAATTAAGCCCTTCACTTCCGGTTCTTTCCCTGAATGCTTCCCTGATACCAACTGAAATAAATATTCGTGAAGACAAAAAAGTAAGTGAGGTAAAAAAAATGCTGCACGAAACACTTGGATGCACAATTCTTATTTACAGAAAATCGGGCAACCACTGGATTGAAACCAGTTATACGGATGACTGGACATTAAAACAACAAAATGAAGAAGGAAAACAAATGAGTGAGGTCTGATGTATTGTTTTCAATAAGGCAGATTGCGTAACTTTTTTTCATCCAGAATTCGAATCTTCCCTTCAACAATATCAATTAATTTTTCATCCTTAAAATCACTTAATGTTCTGATCAGCGATTCCTTTGCGGTACCAACCACACGTGCAAGGTTTTCTCTTGAAATACCAATCATTGTTGCCGCCGCATCCGGTGTTTTAAATTTTTCCTGCAATTCCACAAGTGCTGATGCAATTCGCTTCCGCAATGAATTATATGCGATCTCTATAAGCTTTTCTTCTTTTTCCATTACATTTTTCGTGAGCAGTTTAATAAATTGCTGTGCGATAAGCGGATTTGAATGCATGATCGAAAGAAAATCATCTGCAGGTATAATCATGAGATCTGCTTCTTCGAGTGTTTCCGCATTTTCCTTATGCGGAATATTTTCAAGCACGGATGTATAACCGATAAAATCGCCAGCTGTAAAAATACCGGTGATTAATTCTTTACCGTCATCATTTATCAGATAGGTTTTTATTTTACCTCCAACCACATAATACACATGATGCGGGTGATTACCTTCTGAATATAAAAACTGTTTTTTGCGGTAATGATGCACATCGCGGATATCAGATGTTAATTGCAGTCCGGTTGATTCCTGTGTTTTGTCTATAAATTCTCCAAGCGATTTTATTTCAGTGGTAAATAAATCTTTCAGCAGTTCATTTTTTTTCAAACGGGTTTCAACTGCTTTGAGTAATTCAATATCGTCAAACGGTTTGGTGATATAATCATCCGCACCCATTTCCATCCCTTTCCGCAAATCCGACTTCTCTGTTTTTGCCGTGAGAAAAATAAAAGGGATGCCTTTTGTTGCATCATTATTTGAAAGCAGGTGCAATACGCCATAGCCGTCGAGAACCGGCATCATGATATCGCAAATGATCAGGTCAGGCTTTTCTGCGATTGCAATGTCAACTCCTGTTTTTCCGTTTTCTGCAGTAAATACTTTATAATTTGATAATTCGAGAATTTCTGCCGTATTTTCACGCAGGTCCTGATTGTCTTCAATTAATAAAATTTTCTTCATTTTTGATAGCCTTTTAACTGCTCATTGAATATCTTGGAATTATAATTTCGAATTCGGTACCATTGCCTAATTCACTTTTCACGGAAATATTTCCGTTCAGCAAATCAATATATCTCGACACAATATGTAATCCCAAACCGGTTCCCTGAATATTGACCGCATTTTTCGCCCTGAAAAATCTTTGAAATAAATGTTCAAGGTCCTCTTCCGAAATTCCTATACCATTATCTTTTATGGATAAAATTAGTTTATTTTCTTCCAAACTGATTTGCACCAAAATACGTCCTGTTTCACCTGAAAATTTTATCGCATTTGAAACCAGATTGGTAATAATATTTTTAAACAAATTCATATCCATGTCAAGATATCCTTCGCAATAATGTTCGAATTTTATTTCCTGCCCGATTTTCATCTGCAGCTGTAAATCATCAATTAATTCCTGGATCGCATGGATGCATTCTTCCACATTTCTACGTTCCGGTTTTGCCGAGAGAGAGCCTTCCTCCAGCTTGCCAAGTGAAAGAAAATCTTCGAGAATGGAGCGCATCGAATCTACCGATTCTTTAATGCGCTTTATATGCTTATCCCGTTTATCCTGTTCTTCCGAAAGTGTATACCTGCTGATCAGTGAAGCCGATGATAAAATAGTGCCAAGAGGTGTTCTGAATTCATGTGACGCCATAGTAACAAACCGCGATTTTAATTCTCCCAACTCCTTTTCCTTTTCGAGCGCATCTTTTAATTCCTCTTTTGATTTTTCCAATTCATGCAAGGTTTCTTTCAGCATTTTTGTGCGGTCGTCAACCTTTTTTTCGAGATCGGTATTTAATTTCTCAATTTCCTGGTTGCGTTTTTCAAGTTCAGATTTCTGATCCGCAACCATTTGTTCACCTTGCTTCCGGATGCTGATGTCGATGACAAATGCAATCACGAAAATTTCTCCGTTGATCTGATAATTGCTCAGACTGATCTCTACAGGGAATTTTGTTCCGTCTTTTTTTTGGCCGAATAAATCGCGGCCTGCACCCATTGGCCGGCGGTGCGGGTTTGCATAAAAATTTTTCCGGTAGGTTTCGTGTTTATCGTGATATTCGGTTGGAATGAGAAGCTCAATCTTTTGATTTTTCAATTCCGTAATAGCATAACCGAATTGATCGAGCGCAAATTTGTTTGCATCTATAATTTCTCCGTTTTTATTTGTAAACACTATTCCGATTGTCGCGTACTGAAACAGCGCTTCAAACATCTGTGAATTATTAATTACCCCTTGTTGCTCCTGATCCATGAAAATAAATGCATTTCAAAATTACGAAATGTACGGAATGCCGCAGGATATCCCGCTGCTATAAAAAGTAAGAGATCCTTTCAATTTTTTTCCAAGGCGATCCCCTGTTTTTGAAATATTCCTTTCACCGAAGCCGCGAACCAAGCCAGATATGCAAATCCCGCTACCGGCACCCAGTAACTCATATGGATCGTTGTGATGTCTGCAATATATCCCTGTAAAGGAGGCAATATTGCACCTCCGAGAATCATCATGATCAAAAATGCAGATCCCTGGGAAGTATATTTTCCGAGCCCGAGAATACTTAATCCAAATACACAAGGCCAGCCGATACTGCAACATAACCCTCCGCTGATGAATGCAAATTTTGCGATATCACCTGTTGTAAATAATCCGATCAGCATGGCAAGCATTCCCATGAGCGAAAAGATCAATAACATTTTTGCAGGTTTCTCTCTTGCCAGAAAAATGCCGGCAATTAAAATCACGACACAAACAGCATACACGAGCAGATCATCAATTGCATTTCCACGTAAATAATTCACAAATAAAATAACAGCAAAAGCAATGAAAGGAATAATAACGGTCAATATATTTTTTGTTGATTTTTTTAAGTCGAATGCACTGATCGCACCTGTCCACCTTCCGATCATCAGGCTTCCCCAGTATAAAGAAATAAATTGTGAAATATACGCAACGTCATGTCCGCCGAAATCAGCTGTTTGCAGCAATGCTCCGAGATTTGACTGAATTGTAACTTCGGTTCCTACATAAACAAATATGCCGAGCATGCCGAGAACAAGTTGCGGATATTGCATTGCGCCCCAGCCCGCAGTATTTCTGCCTGCAGAATACAAAGCATTTAATAAAACCAGAATAACAATGAATAATGTTCCGAAGATCAGAATTTGCTTCCCAGTTTCACCAAAAGTTCTGTCTACCCAACCATTTAAAAATATTAATATGAAAGTTGGTATTGCAATTACAATTAATGAACGCATTGCTTTCGGGCTTTTTTCGATATGCTCATGACTCGTTGCCTGAGGTAATTTCCGCAATGCGAAAAATGCCGCAACAAACGTAAATAAGCCGGCAAGAATTAAATACAGCAATTTAATATTTCCCAGCGAAACAATTGTATCACCTGTTTTTAAACTGCCGAATAAAACAAAGCTCACGATCAGTGGCCCGAGTAATGTACCGAGTGAATTTACCCCGCCTGCAAAATTTAAACGGTGACTTCCGGTTGAAGGATCTCCCAAACTGATTGCAAAAGGCTGCGCAGCTGTTTGCTGTAATGAAAATCCAAGTGCGATCAAAAAAAATGAGATCAGTACCATCGCGAAAGTCGCACCTTCCAAACCGGAAACAATTGCAAGCGCCAATGCACCGGTAACCGAAATCAACAAGCCGATGATAATACCTTTTTTATAACCGATCTGATTTAAGAGGTCGATATTTCTGAATGTCGAGAGCATATATAAAATCAATGAGCCGAAAAAATATGCGCCGTAAAACGAAGCATCGATTAATTGCGACTGATATTGGTTTAAACTAAAATGTGCTTTGCAAAACGGAATAAATATTCCATTGGATGCAGCAACAAATCCCCAAAAAAAGAAAACAGTCACCAGGGTGGATAAGGCACCGAAATTGGTTTTTATTTTTCCTCCTGATTGCTGTATACTGTTTGTATTTTCGAATTGATCGATTGGCTGGCTCATAGATTTCTTGTTCTTTTGTTCATTGAATTTCTAAATTAATTGCGCAATTTTATCGGTTTATAAGAACCGGCTGTTTGAAACGGAATCCCGTTTTATCTGCCTAAATCCGATCATCAATGATACAAACATTTCTTCGTTTTACAATTCAATTATTCACATTGCTGTTCCTGGTAAAAACGGAAGCAAGCAGCCAGACAACCTCCAACAGCACACCGGGAAATATTCAGTCGATGGTTCGGGATGGCCAAACCCTGAATATCAGTTCGGAACATGCACATACGCAGGTGATCATCTGTTCACCAAATATTATCCGTATCCGGTTTACAAACGCAGATTTTGCACCGGATTTCTCCTATGCGGTTTCCGGTCAGAATATAAAAACAGAATATACACTCACAGAATCTGCATCTGCGATTGAAATTAAAACGGATTCACTAAAACTCATCATTCAAAAATCTCCCCTCCTGTTTTCATTTTACAATAAAAAAGATCAGCTGATCAACAGCGATGATTTCGGAACTGTATTTACCGGAAATGAAATAACCACATATAAAAAATTATTTCCGGGTGAACGTTTTATCGGTCTGGGTGAAAAGGGCGGCAACCTCGATCGTCGCGGAAACGGATATACAAACTGGAACACCGATTGTTTCGGATATACTCCTGATACGGATCCGCTTTATATCTCCATTCCATTTTATATCGGCCTGCACGACAGTTTATGTTATGGTATTTTTCTGGATAATTCATCGAGGACGAATTTTAATTTCGGTGCAAGCAATACAAGATTTTCATCCTTTGGTGCAGAAAATGGTGAAATGGATTATTATTTTATTTATCATGCAACAGTCGCAGGAATTATTTCTTCCTACACATATCTTACAGGCAGAATGGAAATGCCACCACTGTGGAGCCTCGGATTTCAGCAATGCAGATGGAGCTATTATCCGGATAAAGAAGTGCTGCATATTGCAAAAACATTTCGCGAAAAAAATATCCCGCTCGATGTGATTTATCTGGATATTGATTATATGGATCACTATAAAATATTTACCTGGGATAAAAATAAATTTCACGACCCGGCAGGTATGCTGTCGGAATTAAAATCAATGGGCATACATACAACTGTAATTGTTGATCCGGGAATAAAAATTGAAAAGGGTTATCATTCTTATGAAGAAGGAATTAAAAAAGATCTGTTTGTGAAATACCCCGACGGAACGTATTATGCAGGTGAAGTATGGCCAGGGCTCTGCAATTTCCCAGATTTCACAAACCCGGTCGCAAGAACATGGTGGGGAAATTCTTTTTCTGAATATATTAAGGTGGGTGTAGATGGATTTTGGAACGATATGAATGAACCTGCAACATGGGGCCAAAAATTTCCTTCTCTTGTGCAATTTGATTTCGACGGTCATGGAGGAACAACACTTGAGGCAAGAAATATTTATGGCTTTCAAATGGCAAGATCCACATTTGAAGGAACAAAACAACTCCTCCAAAATAAACGGCCGTTTGTTTTAACACGTTCGGGTTTTGCAGGCGTACAAAGATATTCTGCCGTATGGACCGGTGATAATACACCAAGCGACGATCATTTATTATTGGGTGTGCGCCTGGTAAACAGCCTCGGTTTAAGTGGTGTTTCATTTGCCGGAGTGGATGTGGGCGGATTTAATGCTGATGCGAGTGCGGCATTATATGCACGCTGGATTTCAATTGGCGCATTCACACCGTTTTTCAGAGCACATAAAGCAATTAATCTTAAAGATGCCGAGCCATGGAGTTACGGAGAACAAACAGAAGAAATTGCAAGAAAATATATTTCATTGCGTTATCAGTTGCTCCCTTATTTATATGCAGCGATGTACGCATCCCATCAAACAGGCTTACCGGTAAACAGAACTCTTGCTATTGATTATACATTCGACCAGAATATTTACAATACCAATTTTCAGAATGAATATTTATTCGGCCCTTCCATACTTGTTGCTCCCGTAAAAAGTGCTGAAATGTTTGTTAAAGTTTATTTTCCAAAAGGCGGCTGGTACGATATCTACAATGATAATTATTATAAAGGTGGTGAGGAAATTATTTCTTCCCCACTCTACCGCTTACCTGTTTTCGCAAAAGCCGGGAGTATAATTCCCATGCAGTCGATCGCACAGAGCACATCAGAAAATGTTTCAGATACGTTATTTCTTCATGTTTATACCGGAGCCGACAATCAGTATCAGTATTATGAAGACGACGGAATTTCTTACGATTATAATGCAGGAAATTATTATAAGCGCAGTTTCATATATTCCGAATCAAATCATCAATTGCAGATTTCTAAAAGCGAGGGCAATTACGCTTCAAAATTCAAATTCATAAAATTATTTATTCATTCCAAAGACGGTATTTCACTGCATGCATTTATGAATAATGAGCGCATACCTTTACAAACAGAAACTTTTACACTGATGGGGAAATTCATTCTCAATTATGTTCCTGCAGAAACAACAGTAACAGCAACAACAGTATTTCAAAATACTGCAGGTGAAATAAATATATCCTGGTAAATACCTGCTGCACAAAGTGTTAAATTCTTCAAACAGGCAATGAAGATGATATGCATCATCTTTTCAGATTGCAAATGCGGTTTCCTTTACAATTAGAATAATTATTGAATGATAATTATGAATTGTTAAAATTCTTAAATCTTTCGGAAACCGGATTTTATTGTATTTGATTGAAATGGTTTCCGGGGAAATCTTTGCAAATAAAAAATTCAAATCAAATGAAAAAAATTTTATTCTCCTTCATCAGTACAATGCTTATCACTACGGCAACATTTGCTGGTGTATCGCTCGACTGGGTGCACGATGGCACAGCCACCGGAACATGGTCAACCATAGATAAAGACGACAATGTATTTGTTACGAGTTGGGATGGTTCGATCTGGCTGAGGAAATTCGATAAATTCGGAAATTTTCAATGGGAGGTGAATTATACCACACCTTTATTATTTAACTATCTCTATCCTTCACGTGTGCATGCCGATAGCCTCGGAAATGCAATTGTTGTGGGATACAGGTATACATCACCTACCGAGGGCAGAAATGCAAATGCACTTGTCATATTAAAATACAGCCCAACCGGATCTTTGGTGTGGGAGCATATTATTGACGGTACCTTCAGCCATTGGAACAACAGTTTATTCCGCACAAATGTGAGTAGTGTTATGGATGCATCGGGTAATGTTTTTGTCGGAACTGCCGGTAATGTGTCCGGTTATGCAACAACCGGTTTTAATGCGATCAAGATCACACCTTCAGGAGCAACCGCATGGGTGAGCACAAAAAACATTTCAGGCTTTCCCTATCATTTTGTATCAAATATCCGGCTGAACGGGAATAAACTTGTTTTGGCAGGCCATACTGATTACTGGCTTGCAAATGCTGCTGTTTGGGTGCTTGGAACAAATGGTGTAAGCAAATGGTCGAAAACAGAAATTGGTATAGGCGGATCGGATGCAATTATCGACAATACCGGAAAAGTATTTTTACTCACGTCCAGTTTACCGGGATATGATTCCGATATTTCCATTTACCGCTATAAATCAAATGGTGTTTTTATGTGGCATAATTTATTTGATATGGGTGGTGCAGAAATTGGTTACAGAATGGAATTAACACCTGATAATAAAATAGCCTTGAATTGTTATGGCAATCAAACCGGCATCAGTTTATATGTTGACTGGATCACGGCTAAAATAACATTGAACGGTGCACTTGTCTGGTCAAAGAGATATGATACACATTCAAATAATGATGAAATACCATACAATATGGCAGTGGATACCGACGGTGATATTTTTGTTACAGGAATCGGTGGTCCGTTTCCCGGTGGATTTAATTTAGGTGCACGCCAGTTTGTAACAGTAAAATATAAATCAAACGGTACGCAATCGTGGACATATACAGTTGATACATTAAGTGAATATCAATCGGGCAGACATATCAATATCGACAGCAACGGAAATTTATTTGTGCTGATGGATGTCAATTCAAATATGTATCACCTGCTTGATAATACCGGTGCTGAACCTTGTTCTGTTCCTGCAGGTGTCGCAGTATCAGATATCACGGAAACATCCGCAGTAATTTCCTGGGATTCTGTAACAAATGCATATTTATATCATGTGCAATATAAAACAACTGCATCTCCGGTCTGGTATACATTGGTAACAGATGCAACTTCAATTACATTAAACGGATTACTTACAGGTGCAACATATGATTACCATGTGGAAGCAGTTTGCAACAGCGGGCCAACGGGTTATTCGCCGACAAGTACATTCACGGCTCTTGGAACAACATATTGCACGGCCGGTGGTTTAAGTGCAGCAAACGATTGGATCGATCTTGTTTATGTATCTGATCTGCTCAATAGTACAATTGCAAGTGCAGGTGGATATAATGATTTTACATACCTCACTGCAACCATGCAGAAAGGAACTTCCTATTCATTTACATTAAGTGCAGGAATGGTAGGCGGGCCTTATTTTGAATACTGGAATGTTTGGGTTGATTTTAATGCGGATGGTGATTTTACAGATGCGGGAGAAAATATTGTATCGTATAATTCAGATCAGATCGGATGGGAATCACATTCATTTACAGTTCCGCTTTCTGCAACAACCGGTAATACATTGATGCGGGTTTCCATGAAACGCGGCAGTGCGCCGGCATCCTGCGAAACTTTTTCAAAAGGAGAAACGGAAGATTATACAATTTCAATAATTCCTGCAAGATTGAGCGGCGAAACAACAATTTCTCAAAATACGCTCCTTGTTTATCCGAACCCGGCAAAAAATAAAATAAATGTGCGGTCCGAATTTGATTTGAAAAATGCGGTAATAAATATTGCAGATATGAACGGCCAATCAGTATATACATCATTGATGAGTGGACAGCAGTCTGAAATAAATATCGAAACATTGCCTGCAGGTATTTATTTTCTGAGTACGATTGATGAAACAGGAAACAGAACAACTGCGAAGTTTATCAAGAATTAATTTTAATTTGTCAGTATGAAGAAAGCCCTGATATAACTGTCGGGGCTTTTTAGTTTTTTGAGATGTAGTCTGCGAAATCCAGTTTCATCCCCCCTTAGCCCGCTGTGCGGCGGAGGCTTTGATTTTCATTTTTAATATGGTAATGATTGAAATTTTATTTCTTGTCCTGCACAAACTTATCCCCGCTTTAGCTCGATGTCCAAAAAAAGTAATTTATAAAAACAAAAATTAATTTTTGAAAAGCCGTTAAACCCTCCCCCCTTGAGGGGGGACTAAGGGGGGTGAAATCCAATGGCGATGAAAAAAAATAGTCAACCCATTAATTCTCTTCCTTTAAAAAAGAATAATTTTTTCCATAATACATCATCTGCTCAACAAAATCATCGGGATATGTGAGTTTCACATCAACAGGGTGGCCTCCCGTATCGGTAATGATTTCCATTTGCGGATTGATAAATCCGTAATAAGGTGGTAAATACAAAGGCTCAACACGGCGCAATACTTCTTCGTGTAATTTCTGATCTACTTTCACACCGTAATTTTCAATCAAAGCTTTTCCGGCTTCATAATCACCTTCCGATTTAATCCGTTGCACTTCACGTAATAATTCACCGAATAATTTGCGCAACGCTTCATAATCATTAATTACAAAATATGTTTTCCCGTTTACGGTTTTTCTTTCAATTACATTTTTTGCCTTACCATGCTCATATACCCACGAAGCCACCATTTGACGATTCCGCATGTGCGCTTCCTCCACATCCTTGCCCGGTTCAAGCCTGCGCAATTGCACCATCATTCCATTGCGGATATAATTATCATAACTTGCCTTTCCAACTTCCAGCGTAGGAATTAATCCCCATTCCACGAGTTTCGGATCCATGATATAATATAATCCGACAAGATCGGCTCTCGCTTCTTCCAGAGCATTCGCATAATTCTTTAAAGTTTCCTTGGGTGATCCGATGCCTTTATTAATTTGTCCGCTTGCATGGCCGATTACTTCATGCATCGCCGTATGCATTTTACCTGCAAGACTGCCGTATGTTGAGGCACGTAATTTTTCTTCTTCCGAATAACAAAATTCCTGGTTAATTCCGGAACCGCCAGCCATTTCATAGGCGCTCACAATATTGCCGAGGCTTACACTTTTTGAACCGAAATCTGCCCGTATCCAGTCGGCATTCGGAAGATTTACGCCAATCGCAGTGGAAGGCGACATATCGCCTGCTTCACTTGCAACATTCACTACTTTATAAGAAACACCAACCACACTGTCCTTTTTATGTTCTTTCATAATTGTAGAATTATCTTCAAACCACTGTGCATGTTCTGATAGTTTTGCCATGCGCTCACTCGCTTCAAAATCTTTTATTTCTACAACCGATTCATATGTTCCGCGATAACCCAGCGGATCATTATATACTTCAATAAACGAATTGATATAATCTATATCGCCTTCTGTTGCCTGCAGCCATGCAATATTATATTCATCCCATTTTCGCAGATCACCCGTCTGATAGTATTCGATCAATAATTTTAATGCCTGTGCCTGCGCATTATTTTCAGCAACAGTTACTGCAAGTTCCAGCCAGTTTACGATTTGTGTTATCGCACCATCGTACATACCTCCAACTTTCCAAACACGTTCTTCCAATCCGTTTGGCGTTTTGATTAATTGCGAATTCAAACCGGTAGAAACAGGCTGTTCTGTTTTCGGCAACATCATTTTACTGTAATATGCTTCCACATCAGCCTGCGAAACATCGGGTGCATAAAAATTTACGGCAGAAGATAATAATAAATCTGTATCTGAATCCAGATTCACTTTTTTTGCATCAATATTCGGATCGAACATGATCTTAATGATATCATCACTTAAATTTGTATTCGACTCCTTCAACAGGCTATTAAAATATTCAATACTGAATTCAGGCAAAATTTTATCTGAAGAATAATGATGATGAATTCCGTTGCTGAAGAACACACGCTTCGCATACACTGTGAATTTCTGAAACTCTTCAGTTGATTCATCCCCTTTGTAATTTAAGATAATATTTTCAATTGCTCTGCGTATTGCAATATTGTATCTGTAATTCTGATCATAAATAATATCTCTTCCTGCGAGTCCCGCCTGCGATAAATAATAAACAAGTAATTTCTGATTTAATGTGAGTTTCTCCCATCCCGGAACAGCATAGCGCAAAATACCGATATCTGCAAACTGCTCCGTTTGCACTTGCTTCACACTTCCTTCATCCTTTGCATCATGCTTATCAATCGACATCGAATAGCCGAGTGTTTGCGCAGAAACAGAAAGTTGTAAAAAAATGAGAAAAGCGAAAAGCGTAATATGGGTTGGAAACGAGGCAGGTTTATTAAAAAATATTTTCTTCATAGCATTTATTTAGCACCACAAAATACGGGAATTTACGGGAAAGCAGGAAGCAGGCTGGGGGCGCCCCGCAAAAAACAGCATCCCTCTGGTTGTAATTATTGGCGGGGCCGGGCTATCCACTCCAACTCCGCCGCAAAGCCGGCCACACAAATCCTTCAGCGGGGTTTCCGTTTCTATCCCTCGCCCGGAGGATTATCTGCAGTACCACACTCCTTTTAAATCACAAATTGAAAGTCACAAATAATTTTTATGCGTAAAAATTTGTACCATTTATGGTGACAATAAAAATCACTGGCTATTATTAATCTTGTTTTAATTATCTCATAATTCAAAACCCACACCATGAAAAATTTATTTCTCACTCTTACGCTTCTTGTTTCTTTTTTTGAAGCTCGTTTATACAGTCAAATCCAACAACCAACAGATACATTAAAAAACATTGTAGAAATAGCTTATCAAAATGCGCTAAACGAAATTAAACAAAAAGAAAATTGCGATCCGGAATGCAAAAAAGCAATTAAAGATTTAAAAAGTGCTGAGAGGAAAACTAAACGAGATGAAAGTAAGGCTGAAAGAGAAATAAGATTGCATCCTGATGAATCAGACGATGAGCTTACTCCCTCAATTTCTATTGTAGGCAACGGAGATTTACAAGACCTGACATCACAAAATGATTTTTCTGCGAACACCGGTGTTGGGATTGTTCTAAACAGAATATGGACCTCAGGTGCTTTTAGAGAAGTTTATTTTGATTTCTATACAAACATTGCTTCAACAGTTGATACTTTAACTGCTGCAGTTGATACTTTAGGAATAGTATTAAACAGAAGAGACTTTGGAAGTTATATTTTATTACCGTTGAGTGCGAAACAAGCGTTCAATTTAAATTTCACTACTTATTTGAGCCCCGCACTTTATAAAAATCCGAACTTTTTTCTTGCAAGTAATCCAAATGGATTTAATGTAAGAATAAACGCATCAAATAGTGCCTGGCAGTATAATTCTCAAAAAGTTAATGTATCCGCATTTTACGGCAGATTGGGATATTTTATCGATATTTTACCAGAACCTTTAAGGCTTAATGACAAATATGCTTGTACAATGGGTTTAAATTATACTATTCGTGTAATAGGTGGAGATATTTCTTTGGATAGGTACGATAGTTTAAGAATGGATATTCTGGGTAATGAGGTGATCCAATACGGAGGGTTTGAGGCAAATATTTCTTTAAAACTGAACAATGTAATCATTGAAGCTCAATTGCCATTTTTATTCGCAGAAACAAGCCAGGAAGTTGAAGGATTGACAAATCTCAGATTATTAACTTCAATAAGATTTATTGGAGGTGTTCCTGTAAAAACATCTGATGAAAATAAACCGGAAGCAGAATTAAAGCGAAGAAGTGTAAAGGTTAAACCTTCTGAAAAGTAAACTACTATATATAATCGTATTTAGGAATTATGAGATTGGAGAATTAAAAAATAATCCAAACTCCCTATCTTCACCCCATGCCGCTCTCCCTCAATGAAATTAAAACCAGAGCTTTTCAATTTATTAAGGAATGGGAATTTGAAACCAATGAAAAGGCAGAGGCCAAAACTTTTTGGGATCAGTTTTTCAATGTGTTTGGTGTAAGCCGTCGCAGAGTGGCAACATTTGAAGAACCCGTAAAAAAAGCGGAAGCACAACAGGGTTATATCGATCTGCTTTGGAAAGGAACCATCCTGGTGGAGCATAAAAGCCGCGGTAAAAACCTCGACACTGCCTATAAACAGGCTAAGGATTATTTCCCGGGATTAAAGGAAAGCGATCTACCACGTTATATTCTCGTTTCGGATTTCGACTGGTTCCGGTTATATGACCTCGATGAAAATACAACCCATAATTTTCAATTAAAAGATCTCGCCGATCATCTGCATTTATTCAGTTTTCTTTCCGGTTATACAAAACGTGTATATGCCGAACAGGATCCTGTAAATATTGCAGCAGCGGAATTAATGGGCGATCTGCACGATGCATTAAAAGATATCGGTTATGAAGGGCATGTTTTGGAAGTGTATCTCGTGCGCATATTATTCTGCCTTTTTGCAGATGATACAGGTATTTTTGAAAAAGACAGCTTTCATTCTTTCCTGCTTAATAAAACGAGTGAAGATGGCAGCGACCTCGCCGCACGATTAAGCGAATTATTTTACGTGTTGAATACGCCGAAAAATAATCGCCTTAAAAACCTGGATGAAGTGTTTGAAGCCTTCGATTATATCAACGGGAAATTATTTGAAGAAAATCTGCCGCCGGCCAGCTTCGACAGCAAAATGCGGAATGCATTATTAAAATGCTGCACGCTCGACTGGGGGCAAATATCTCCCGCAATTTTCGGTTCGTTATTTCAATCTGTCATGAACCCAAAAGAAAGAAGGAATCTCGGCGCACATTATACAAGCGAAAAAAATATTCTCAAATTAATTAAAGGACTATTCCTCGACGAATTGTGGGCGGAATTTGAAAAAATAAAAACAGATAAAAAGAAACTCGAAAATTTTCATAAGCGCATTGCCGATCTTTATTTTTTAGACCCTGCCTGCGGATGCGGAAATTTCCTCGTCATTACCTACCGCGAATTGCGCATGCTCGAAATGGAAATTATCCGAACCCTGCAAAAAGGACAGCAGGTTACCGATATTGAAGCATTGGTAAATATCGACGTGGACAAATTTTACGGAATTGAAATTGAAGAACATGCCGTGCAGATTGCAACAGTGGCCATGTGGCTGATGGACCACCAGATGAACCAGAAAATAAGTCTGCAGTTTGGCCAATACATGAAACGCATCCCGCTTAGGAAAAGCGCCACCATCACAAAAGGAAATGCATTGCGTATCGACTGGGATACTTTAATTCCCATCATCCCATTCGAAAAAGAAAAACCGAAATTTGATTTTATTTTGGGAAATCCGCCGTTTGTGGGGAAGCAATATCAAAATCCTGAACAAAAAAAAGATTTAGCATTCACATTTACTGCTGTTAATGGGGCTGGTATTTTAGATTATGTCACATGCTGGTATATTAAATCTGCTCAATACCTTCAAAAAATCAATAATGAGAAACAAAAAACAAAGGTTGCATTTGTTTCTACAAATTCAATTTCTCAAGGTGAACAAGTTAGTATATTATGGAATGAATTATTCAACAAGTACAAAATAACAATACATTTTGCACATCGAACTTTTAAATGGGGAAACGAGGCTAAGGGAAATGCAGCAGTTCATGTCGTAATAATTGGATTTTCAAATTTCGATATCCCGCAAAAAACTGTTTATGAATACTTTAATAAAATTTCAGAACCATTACAATCCAAAGTAAATAATATTAATGGATATTTGGCAAATGCCAAAAATATATTAATTCCGGTACGTAAAAAACCACTATGCAAAGTCCAAGAAATGACAAATGGAAGTATGCCTAACGATGATGGCAATTTACTTTTATCAGTGGAAGAAATGAATGAACTAATTGCACAAGACAAGACTATCGAAAAATATATTAAGAAATTCGCTGGATCTTATGAATTTATAAATAATAAAAAAAGATATTGCATTTGGTTAAAAGATACAAATCCAATTGATTTTAGAGAATATAAGGAAATAATGCTTAGAATAAAAAAAGTTAAAGAATTTAGAGAGAAAAGCCCAAGGGAAACGACAAGACGTCTTGCAAACTTCCCTTATTTATTCGGAGAAATTAGACAACCAAAAACAGATTACATAATTACACCAGTTGTCTCATCTCAAAATCGTCCATATTTACCTGCTACTATTTACAGTAGAAACATTATTGCATCTAATCTTTGCAATATTATACCTGATGCTACTAATTATACTCTTGGAATAATTAGTTCAAAAATGATTATGGCTTGGATAAAATGTATCGGTGGACGATTAAAAAGTGATTGGAGATTTACTAAAGATAACGTCTACAACAATTTCCCCTGGCCGGAATCTCCAACAGAAAAGCAGAAGAAAGCAGTTGAAGATGCGGCGCAAAAAGTATTGGATGTGCGTTTGGAATTTCCGAACAGCAGTCTTGCAGATCTATACAATCCTTTAACCATGCCACCTGCTTTGGTAAAAGCGCATCAGGCATTGGATAAAGCTGTTGATCTCTGTTACCGCCCGCAACCCTTCACATCAGAAACCAACCGGATCGAATATTTATTTGAATTGTATGATAAGTATACGAGTGGGTTATTTCGAGAAGAAAAATATAAAAGGAGGAAAAAATGATCGATAATGATTTTATATATTTACTGGGAGCAGGTTCAAGTGCTGGCCAATATAGCACTTATATTTCTCACGATACTAATAGAGGTGTTTTACCAATAATCGGAGAATTATCATCAAGGATCGATGCAACACTCAAATATGTAAGTAGCCGACTAGATAGCCTTACTTTTTCAGATGATTCCCGTCATCTATTTTCCTCATATTTAATTAGTAAGATAAATCCAATGGTTAAGGAGTTTTATTCTAACCTCAAATTAATGAGTAGTTGGTGCAAGGGCCAAAATTCAATTGATGTCCAGGCTAAAATATTTTATGATAATTTCAACTTTGAAAACTACAATTTATTAAAAGCAACTTTAGCTGCATATTTATTACTTGAGCAAGCGCTATTTGGAGTAGATACGAGATACAATTATTTTTTTTCGAGATTGTTTAAAAATAAAAAATACAATTTTAATTCTCCTTGCCATATTTTTTCCTGGAATTATGATAATCAAATGGAGGAATCTCTTCACGAAGTTTTTGATGTCAAATCAAAGTCTGAATATTTTCAAAGAATTCCCGATCTATTCTATTATGTTCCGCAATCACCTATTCATAAAGACTTTCAAATTATTAAATTAAACGGTTCATGTAATTTACGTCAATCGTCAAAGGATGATTTATTTTTTAACATTAGTTACGATGTCTTTAGTAAAGTATATCAAGACCGTAGAAACTCCAGTAACTTACACTCAAATAATAATCTGTCAAGCCTCTTCATTGAAATATTGGATTCCTGGTCTGATAATATGAAGTATTATTCTCATAAAAAACATCCATTCTCATTTTCATGGGATGATGAATATAATGTCTTTAATACAATTTATAAGTTTGAAAACATTTTAACTTCTAAGTCAATTCTAACTGTAATCGGTTATTCATTTCCAGATTACAATCTAGAAGCAGATGTTAAACTTTTGGAAAGAATGGGTGACCTTGAAAAAATATACTTACAAGTCCACCCACAATATTATTCAGCAATCAGTGGAAGACTGCAAGATATTTTAGATAGCATTGGAGGCACTGCTGATATTAAAATAATACCAAAATCGAACGACCTGTCAAAATTTTACTTTCCCGCAGAATTTAGAAACTAAACAAACAAATGAAACCCATGCCCTATCTCCTTATCACAGCCGGAATTATTTTATTGATTGTGGGCTTACTTATGCTGAGACGAGGAGGAAGGATTAAGGAGCAAGAAGTTATAATTTCTCCAGCTGAACAATTAGAAACGAAACAACAGGCAACTGATTCTTATCTGGAAAACAAAGCAAAGGGCGATGCATTTGAAGCATTTGTTGTAAAAAGTTTTGACACAACTTATTTTACTATTAATGAATGGCGGGGTGATAAATATGTGGACGGAAAATATGCAACAAGCAATCATTTCCCTGATCTTGAAATCACATTTACTCTTGAATTCAAAAAAGTAAAAGACACATTTGCCATCGAATGCAAATGGCGGAAAAGTTTTTATAATAATGCCATCACATGGGCAGAGGATTATCAGGTGAAGAATTATAAAGAATACGCTGCCAAATTAAATATTCCGGTTTTTGTGGTGATTGGTATCGGCGGAGAACCATCAAAACCCCACGAAGTGTATATTGTGCCGCTGGAAAAAATTAAAACTACAGAATTAACAGAAGATTTTCTCCAACCCTATCAACGGGAATTTGCATCAAATAATTTTTACTGGAAATGGGAGGGGAAGAAATTGATTTAAAGTGAAATTAAATTTAGACTTAGTAATTAACTTAAATTATTCTGAAATTATAAAAGATAAACATGTCAAAAACCTATCTTCCCAAAATTTTTATTGCAAGTTCTCTTGAAAAACAAAAATTAGTTTTAACACTTGAAAAAGAGTTAAAAAAATATGCTAATATTACCAAATGGTTTAAAGATTTTTTCAAATCTGGCGATATTACACTATTAAAATTGTTAGACGCGGCTAATACTTTTGACTATGCAATTATATTGGTTTCCCAGGATGACCAATTGAAATCCCGTAACATCACCTTCGGCTCCCCCAGAGATAATGTCATCTTTGAAGCAGGCTTATTTCTAGCGGTGTTAGGTCCTAAAAGAGTATTTATTTTATTGGAATCCAAGAAGGGTATAAAAACAAAAAAACCATCCGATTTAGACGGGTTTAATTATATCTCATATAAGATTGAATCTACATATTTAAAATCTATGAATAATGCGTTGGAACAAATTAAATCAACAATAAAAAAACAAACAAATAATAGTCGACTTAGAGCTATACGTGATAAGATACATAAATATAAATTAAAGCTTGAAGAATTGATTGAAAAAGAATTAGATTTTGAACTGCCCCTCATTGATTGGCGACTTGAACAAGAACTTGGTAAACTAACGCAGATTAATACTAATAGCTGGCAAATATTTGCAAAGGATTCCATTCCATATCTCAGATATGTATTTGAGCATGTTTTAAAAAGCTTACATCCCGGAGATTCATATATAACTTTGTCCAATCTTGAATTTTGGAGTCCGCAAAAATTTGGTGTCGGAGATTTTATAAGCGCCAATGTAAATGCAATTCGTAAGTCAAGTATAGTAATAGATCGTGTTATTCTTGTTAATGCCAAATTAATTTCCAAAAAATGTCCAAATGAATTAAAAAATGAAAAATTAAATTTAATCCAACTAGTTAAGCTATTCCATGGTAATCCGATCTTGTCAAAATCAAATCTATTATTTTTTTTAACCAATAATCCTGATAGTAAGGATTACCAGCACGTTCCTTTTGTTATTATTAAAAGAGGTGAAAAAGATAAAGTGAAATATATGAGTTTAGTTGCACAATTTCCATTAAAAAGAGATCCTTATTTACTCATTCGATTTCATAACAAAATAGACCTACTGATTGAAAGTCATTTAGACCTGTTCACTAGGCATAAAAGAAATAAAGACAATAAAAGCGAGTGTATTTCTTTGAGGGAAATACGCAAGAGGCTTGAAATATAAATTTTAAGCAGAATTAAACAGAAGGTTGCTGCAACCCTATAAACGTGAATTTGCCAGAACAAAATTATACTGGAAATGGGAGGAAAAGAAATTGGAATGATTACGTAATTTGGTTGGTGGTGAAGACACCAACCAATAGAAAAACCAATAAAAAATAATATTTTAAATAATGTATTCAACCGAAAAAAAATATGATCAATTCATAAAACTTTGGAGTATTCCATCGTCACCAATTTATCTGGCAGGTGACCCCAACAATCCTGAAATAAAAGCAATGATGGAAGAGGATGTCAGGAAAACAAAATTAGCAAGAGAAAACTGGCAGCCGGGGCCTGAAGCAATTAAATATGCAGTTGAATTAAATAAGGAATGTGGCAATTTTTTTCTGGTTCAATATTACTATTGGGAAGTTGTAATGGAAATAAGCGAAGGCTACGACCCGTTTGCCTGTCAGTTGAAGAGAGTTTATACGGATTATTTACAAGATGGTAATAAAAAATTTCTGCAATTATTCATTGAAGTTGAAAACCCCGTTTCCATATTTAAAAATTATTCGCAGGGCAGCGCAATTGATAAGGGAAATGTTAGTAAAGAAGAGGGGTCCTATATTTATAATTGTGGAAATATCATGTGGCTCACTTCACTGGATTTACAAAAATCAATCCCATATAAAGTCAATACTATAATTCCGACTGAAGTGCTTAAATCAGAATTGCTGCCGCAACCGGTAATTGATAAACAAAAACTAATGTCATTTGCAGCAACCTTTGACGGTTATGCGTATGCAGGGGGTTTGCACGAATTATTTGAATTCTCAAATCCGCTATACAGTAATTTTAATAAAACCCGAAAATTACCGGATGGTTTATCGATCGACGATTGCAGGGCCTGCCTCTACCTTCAATTCAGAGAAGAACACTGGCAAACAAATTCGGCTGATCTCAAATTTATGACTGAATTACTTAAACGAATACAGCAATTACTGATCGAACGGAACAAATAATCTTACCGGTTTAGTTGAAGCAAATATTCCTTTCCTGTATAATAAAAACCATTTCCCATCACCATAAATAGGTAAATTTCAGCAAATACTGCAATTCATTTGGCTGGTGTTCCATTTCCATTTAATATTGATAAATGTAAATGGTATGCCATTTTTATTTCACACCTTATTCTTACCCGTATGACAACTGAAACCAACAGACCCGAAGAAACATCTGAAGATTTTATTACGCAGAAAAAAATTAAATCGCTCAGCGGATTATCGCTTGCCGTATGGCTGTTCACAAATATTTCCTATTCACTTGTTGCGCAAATTGCCACCGGCCTGAGTCAGCATATTTATTGCTCGATCACTGCATTTGTACTTTCCGTATTTTTCGGCATTTTGATCCTGCGTCAAAAATTTAAAAGAATTGATACAGGTGTAAAGATCGTTCTCATCAGTGCAAATATTTTTTTGATCTACGCAACTTCCAATGGTGTGCAGGCAGTTTATTCGGGATCATTTTATCAGGGAACAACAACAACTGCAACGATGGGTTTCCAGTTGATCAATACAAAACCCTGGTGGCCGGATAAACAAACGGCAAAAGACAATGCGGGACTGAAACAACGAAATACACAGCTTGCACATAAATACGAAATTGCCGCCGACAGCAACAGGATGATAAGTAAACATGTTGAAGAACTCAGGCAGCTGAATGCAGCGCAGGAAAAATTGATCAATGCATCAAAAGATGATGTGGTTGCTGAACTCGCGAAAGTTTCAAAAGAAAAACAAAACCTCGAAGCTCGGGTATCACAATTGACAAATGAAAATAATAAACTGCAGCAGTCAAATAATGTAAATGCTGCCAATTATAAAAACCTGTATTCAAAAGTGGATGAATTCAACAAGATCAGAAATCTCTGGAAAATTACGATCGAGGCACCCCAGAATAAAAATGATAAGGAAATGATAACGGGAATAGGAAGAAAAGCAAAGGACCCGAATTTAAATCTTATTTATTTTCAATTCCTGCAATAATATACCTGAAATTAAAACTCCTGCTGCACGGCAACTGTTTTATTCACTTTAATAATGCGTAAATATTTTAATAATAGTATAAACGGATAGGTCGGATCAAATTCTTTCCAGCCTGTAGCGAAATTGATATGCGATGGAAATTTATGGTGATTGTTGTGAAGGCCCTCTCCCATCATTAAAACATCATAAGCGAATAAATTTTTTGAAGTATTCTTCATTTTGAAATTTATCCGGCCATATTTATGCGCATACCAGTTGATGATTGCGCCATGCAAAGGGCCCATCACAAAATGCAGCGGCAACAATAAATAAAGCCAGGGTGAGCTTGCAAAAATGATATAAAAGGCAATATAGCCTAAACTCCACATCACCCTTGTGATACGATGGTGGCCGAAATTTTCAAGCGCCTTCCATTCGGGTAATTGTTTTGTAAACCGTGGTTCTATTTCAGTACGCTCATGTAAAATATCATTGTAAATTTTTCTTGTGCTCCACATCATCGAAAATACATTCGGTGAGAATTTTGGTGAATGCGGATCTTTTTCCGTATCCGTAAATGCATGGTGCATGCGGTGCATGATCGCATATGCTTTTGCGCTCATAAAAGACGAACCCTGCGTGATGAAAGTAAAGACGTAAAAGAATTTTTCCCAGCCTTTACGCATGGTAAAAGCACCATGTGCTGCATATCTGTGCTGAAAAAACGTCTGGGTAAACAGGGATAAATACCAATGGGCGATAAAAAAAATCAAAATGATCATAAATAAAAATTCCGCGATGAAATGAACCTGTTTTCACATACAGTAAAACATTGCTGATTGAACTGAAAGCCTTGTTGACAGGTTGTCGTGAGACGAATCGTGACCGGAATCCAGAACTTGATTTGTGATAAATCTCAGTTACTATGATAAAAATACAATTTAATATCGGTTTCCGTTCGAATTGACAAATGATAAGTATCAGGCAGGCTTATCCCGCATTTAGTTGTATCTTACCAAAAAAGTGAATTATGGGAAATTTCAGAAGGATGCCTGCACCGGAACACAAACTCACAAACGGCTTTTATATTGAGGTGCGGAACAAAGGATCTAAAGACAGAGGTATCAGAATACGGAGCGTGGATAAAGAAGCAATGAAAGATATTGCCGCTTTTTATGCAAAAAACAAAACAGTTGTAGTGCTCGGTGAATATAAAGATGAAAAATGGGTTTGACCATCAGATCCTTTTGAACATATCAAACCCGATCAGTATACATTAAATTAAGCTGAATGGATATGTTTTTCAGAAAAACATCCCAACTCTCAAACCAAGTTGTTGCGGAAACATATTATCATCATTTGCATTATCGATCACCATATTTTTAAGTCCGTTGAGGAAATACAAATTGATCATTAATGCTTTTTCATCAGAAATAGAATATTCAATTCCGGCTCCCATTGCAAGGCTTGGATTAACTGATTCATAATCGAAACCCCCTCCGCCACTCTGGCCCCCGTCAAGAGAGACCTTTTTCAAAAGCGTAAAACCGAAATTCGCACCATATTGAACAAATAAAACTGTTTTATTTAATTGATCAGATCGCAACCTTACAGTTATTGGAAGGTCAATGGACATCACATTAAAATTCCAGGCTTTAAACGCAGTATTCCCGTTTGCATTCGCCGTTTGAAATCCGCCCGGATTTAAATTCCAGCTGAGCCCCGAAGTAAGTGCAAACCGTTCCGAGCTGCCTAATGTTTGATCCACAATTAATCCTGCCTGCACACCAAATTTTGTCCCGCTTGATTCATATAAATCTCCCTCAATATCCCAAAATCCAATAGAAGGTGTAATTGAAGCACCGATACGAAATTGTTGAGCATTAACTGCAAAGGACGCAGCGCAAATAATTATGGTTAAAACTTTTTTCATAATTCTTTTCTTATAAAATCGCGACCTGAATTGTCGTTTTTGTGAATTGAAATTTTTAAATTAATTCTTACAGGAATTATTTTATCAAAATAATCCGCCGATTTGAATACCCATTTGCTGAAGTAAAATATCAGTATTTACATTACTGTCCTGGAAAATATCCGTCAAGCCATTTTCAAAATAAAAACCTAACAGTATTGATGCAGTTTCGGTTATTGCAATCTCAGTTCCGATACCGAGATTAATGCTGAGATTGGTGGGCAAGTAATGCAAATTTGAATTTTCATTATTTAAATAATTAATATCGGTATCATGTCTAACGCCGTTTTCGGTATAATCGCCGCGGGATCTTAAAGCCTTGCCATACATCCCTCCACCCTGACCATAAATAATAAACTTTCCCATCTGTCCGGTCCGGATTTTTACAAGTACTGGAATTTCAAAATAACGTGAACGCACCATCCAGTCCTTATCTACATGATCCTGGCCGTTATCAGCCTGCGCCATCCCACCTTGCGTATAATCAAGGTTCATCCCGAGTGTCAAGGCAAGATGTTCTCCTTTACCAATCGTTTGATCGAAAAGGAAACCATATTTAAATCCGCTGGTTGGGCCAAAGGCTGTATACTCGTCCCACTGCAGCACCCAGGTATTTTTAACAGGTGAAACAAAAAAGCCGTAACGGAATTGCTGTGCACTTGCTGCCATGCTGAGGAGGCAGAAAATTATTGTTAAATTTTTCTTCATGTGATAAGATTCGAAAGTTTGGGCTAAAATATATAAATCAATTAAAATATTTCAAAGGGTATTCAACAATTCATCAACAGTTACGGGGGCTTAAAATTTACTCCCGCATTCCGGCAGCAAAGAAAACAGCTATCTTTTAAATCATGCCGACAGAATTTCGGATTTTGTTACATCGCAAATATTCACGCCATTCCGAAAGGTGCTTTTATACATATACAACTGCAAATTCAGGGGCACTGTATTTGAATCTTTTAACAAAAAAAACTATGCGTATACTAGGAATTATTTTAGTGGTTGTCGGTATTCTGATGATCATCTTCACGAAAGTAGATTTCACAACATCCGAGAAGGTAATTGATGCCGGACCGATTGAAGTGAATAAACAGGAACATCATTCGGTGGACTGGCCTGCATATGCAGGAATCGGATTTATTGTTTTGGGCGGTATCATTGCATACAGCGCCGGAAAAAATCGGAAATAAAAAATCAAAAACAAAAGCCGAATTGCAAAATTGCGGCTTAGATGTTCCCCACTTTGTTGAAATTATTCAACAAAGAGCATCCCGAAAAATATCCTATTCCATTAAAATAGCTGTGTTTCATGGCAAAATACATGATGGAATAATTTTTACACGCTTCTAAGAAATGAAAATTATGAAAAAACTAACACCATTTCTGATTGCAGGACTGATTTGTATATCAGGAACGATCAGAGCAGAAGAAACAGTTGAACCAAACAAAATAGAACAAACATCAAATGCTGATGGTTTATTCACATCAACTGCCGACAAGAATGCGACAACGTTATCGGAACCAAATACCGGTGGTGAAGTAAATCCTGCACAAAAAGACTCAACACAATTAACAAAAGATGGCGGCGATCCGGTTGTGATTTATGTATCAAGCGGCGTTGTGCTTGTACTGGTTATTATTCTGCTTATAATTCTTTTGTAATAATTGTTCTTGTTTTTTATATTCTGGTAAATACGACAAGAACTGATCTTATCATAAAAAAAACGGGTTGATGTATCATCCCGTTTTTTATGTACCTCATTTTTAAAACGATCTGCAACATTTAAATAAAAAAGCTCATACGCCTGGGCGCATGAGCAAATTTAATTGCAACTGTTCGAATTAACAGGAGCCCAACAACCAGTAAATGAGTAAAAACACCAGAATGGTTCCAACGCATCCGCCTCCCCATTTCCATGCGCCATAACCGGCGATCATTGTTCTGAAAATATTTCTCATATCATTTTAATTTATCCGCAAACTTATTTTTTCATTTCCTTTGCCATTTCCTGGCAATGCTTTGCATGTTCAAGATGTGTTTTTAAACCCGGAAGATTTGCTGTCGCCCATTTTTTAATTTCAAAATCACCGGTATTATCAATAATATCTTCCAACGATTTAATTGCATCCTCATGATTTTTCACCATTTGGTCGGCATATTCTTTATCGAAATCGGCACCTTCTGTTTTTTCAAGGCGTTCGTAATTACGGGTTGCGTCCGCATCAGGAGTAGTCGGCAGGATCACACCTCTTTTTTGCGCAAGCAAATTAATTTCGGCAAGCGCAAGGCGATGATCAGTAAGAATCATATTTGCCATTTCCTTTGTTTCAGCCATTGATGCTTTTTGATACGCAAGTTCAGACAGATGTATTTCACTCAGATGCATATTTGCAATATCTACAAGATATCCTGCGGTTTTTTCTTCACCACCCTGCAATTTATCATCATTCATTTCATCTGCATGTTTGGCGTCTTCCATTTTTTGCTCGTCAGATCTGCACGCAGTGAATAAGAGTAGCGGCATCACTGAAAATAGAATTGGTACTTTTTTCATAATATTCGTTTTGAGAAAAATAAGTTGTTAAAATAATGCCATACCTTTTCTGATTGCAATCATTGCTTTCTGATTGCCGGTGCTATTTTCTGCGGGCAATATCCTCCCCTTGCAAAAAAAATACTGTGGAAGAAATTCCATCAAAAAATGGTAAAAAACCTCAAAAAATCTTATTGTTTATACTTCAAAAAAAAATGGTCATATATTTATAGTTGGATTCATGTGCTCAGCTCTGAAATCAACACTCCTCATTTTAATTTTTCTCGTGCACCAATTGGTGAACGGACAGGTAAACCTTGTTCCGAATCCAGATTTTGAAGATTATAATTATTGCCCCGGTGCATTTTCTTCTTTCAGCTGGTTTAGTGAAACTGCAGCGAATTACTGGATGAACGGAAGTGCCGGCACATCCGATTATTTTAATGCATGCGGCGGAGATGGTTCACAGGTGGGTGTTCCTTCCAGCGACCTTGCTGTATTTCAACCTGCACATTCGGGTGACGGCTATGCCGGTTTTTATGTGAGTTTATATGATAATGGCGGATGGCTTTACCGCGAATATGTGCAGGTGAAACTCACTGATTCATTAATTGCCGGCACATGTTATTATGTAGAATGGTGGGCGGCACCTTCTTATCCGCCCGATTATTTTGCATCCGGATTTGCAACAACAGATGCTGTAGGTGCTTATTTTTCTGAAATAAAAATCGGCAATCCGATCATTAGCGATATTTTACCATATATACCGCAGGTAGATAATAATGCAACAGGAAATTATATTAAACCACCTGGCGAATGGACAAAATGCGGTGGTGTTTTTGAAGCGGCAGGTGATGAAGCATGGATGTGTATCGGCAATTTTCATCACGATGATTTTGTAGAAGTAATTCCGTTCGACGGTGAAGAATTAACTGATCAGCCTTTTTGTTATTTTTTTCTTGATGATGTGCTCGTAACGCCGGTTGATTCATTTTTAACCTATTCCATGCCCGACACTGTTGTGTGCAGTCCGTTTGAATTATTTGCACCTGCGGGCCTCACATCTTATTTATGGAATACAGGTGATACAACCGAAAGTATTATTGTAACGGAAACAGGAAATTATTCTGTTACATTCGAAACAATGTGCGGAACATTCGTATACGATGCAGATATTATTTTCGCAACCGATTCCGTAATTACGAGCACAACAAATATTTTGATCTGCACATCCGAATTGCCTTATTATCTGGAAGCATCACCTGCATATGATTATTATACCTGGGCAACCGGTGAACATGCGGCCGGAATTACAATTGCCGAACCCGGCACGTATTACGTAACGGGTTATGCAACATGCGCAACATTTGTTGATACGTTTATTGTGGATGTGATCGAACCGGTCGGCGTTATTCCGGATTTAGGAAATGATACGTTAATTTGTGAAGAAGAATGGGAATTGAATTTATCCGCACCAAATGGATTTATTTCTTATACATGGAACACAGGCGACACAACAGAAAATATTTCTGTAAATGATGAAGGCATTTATTGGGTGCATGTAATCGGCACATGCGAAGATTATACAGATTCCATCATCATAACCGAAGATCCGTATTTAAATACCCAAATTGATTTAGGTGCCGATTTTGAATTATGTCCGCCGATCGGAATCAATGAATATGTATTATCAACTCCTGATGCATTACCGAATTATCATTGGAGTACCGGCGAAACAACTCCAACGATCACGGTTACGCATGCCGGTACATATTGGTTGTTCGCCGATCTGTTGTGCAGCACACCATCCGATACGATCGAAATTACTGCATGCAATGGCGTTGGCGTTCCGAATGCATTCAGTCCGAATGGCGATGGTGTAAATGATGAATTAATTGTTTTTATTCTGGATCCTTCATCAATCCTTTCGTTCCAGATATTCAACCGATGGGGAGAAATTATATATGATGGCGGTTCGAATAATTATAAATGGGACGGAACATTTAAAAATGAATTACAACCAATGGGGAATTATGTTTATGTTTTGAGATATATAAATGATGGAGCAGAAAAACTTGTGCAGGGTAATATCATGCTGGTGCGTTAATGAGATGATGTGATGATGTGATGATGAGGATTAGATTAAATGGTTTCACATTGTATGATATCTTTGATTCAAAAAATTGGTACATTGTTACATTGATACATTGGTATATTGGTAAATTAAAATGCTATTCACAAATTCATGAAACCACATTTCATTTTTATTTTCCTCCTTCTGCTTTCATTTAATTCTTTCGCGGGAAAAAACGACACGATCATTTCCGGCGTTCCCATTTTATTTAATTACAGTATTGATATTTTCCCGGAAAGCTGGATCGATGAACCGATCAACGCAATTGGCGATGAGATTGCGGATGAAGAAATCCCGCGTTCAAAAAACATTTTGGTTCATGCAATGCAAAAATATCCGCAGGCTGTTCTCACAAATAATCTGAAAGGCGTATATATTTTAAAAAATATGGCTTTTTATGATGTGCGTTTCGGCGGAACCAATTCAAATGAATATGTATATCTTACCAACAATGGAATTGAAAACGGATATACGGATAGATATATTGAAGAAACCTTTCATCATGAATTTTCAAGCATTCTGTACCGTAATTTTCCCGATCATCTCAACAGGCAGGCATGGGACAGGGTTTCGGATGCTGGCAATTCCGATCCCGACGGAGGTGTTGGTGCGATCAGGAATAATTCCGCATCTACCGATATTGATACTGCTTTATGCCGGTATGGATTCCTCACACAATATTCCCAGTCTGATTTCGAAAACGATCTGAATCTGCTGGCAGAAAACCTCTTTAAGCCGGCTCCGGGTTTCTGGGAGGTGGTGGATCGCTATCCGCTCATTGAAAAGAAAGTGACCCTGCTGATCAGGTTCTATCATTTGATCGATCCGGTGTTTACAGAGAGTTATTTCCGGAATTTTCATGATTGAAACCGGCTGTTTTTCCCTTTTTTTATCGAAAAGCAATAAAATTTTTAAAATCGGCTTATATTTGCGCTTCCTTTTAAGCAAGGATGCAGATTCTTGCAGGAAGGAGCAGCAGTTTCCGCCACGGCGGATTCGAATACTGCCTGAAAAAAATAAAATACTACCTGGAGCGGTAGTTCAGTTGGTTAGAATACGTGCCTGTCACGCACGGGGTCGCGGGTTCGAGTCCCGTCCGCTCCGCAGAAACCTTCTCAGAAATGGGGAGGTTTTTTTGTTTTATATAATCCATCATTTTCAAACTTAAAATTTTATTTCAGTCAGCTCTTAATTAAAGGAATACTGGTTAGGATACAAATGGATACCTTTTACCTGGTGAGTCAGCAACGAATAATAGATATTCTGACGGCCGGATGGATGGTTCAACTAATGCTTACAAAAATTTCTATTTAACAGTGGCGATTGCTTTAAAATAGAATCGGGATGTTTCTATTAAAATTTTGGATGTTGAAAATCAGATTGAAGAAATATAATCAAACACTTAATATTCATTAATTACAATAGAATCGGGTTTTGGATAATTTCTTAATTCCAACAAAGAATTTATTTCTAAAGCAATAGAATTCAAATCAATCTTTAGTTTAGATACTCTTATCTCAACAACAAACTTATTGTCATAATAATCTCTAGCCGAATATTCACCCGTTATATAATTTTTGGATAAATATGTCATAATATCTTGAATTTTAATCAAATTAGTATTCTTATCTCTTTTGTGATACGACAATTCAATTCTAATACTTTTTGTATTTATTGCTTTACTAGCTATATCTATCGTATTATAATAAGTATTTGAAACCAGATTCTCTTCTAAAGCATCAAGACGTTTTAAGATTAATTGATCTGTATCCTTAATTGTCACATCAGCATGCAAAGCTTTTTGCATTGACACCCGAGTAACGGGGTTATCCGCAAGATCGTCAAGTTTTATCTGTTGCAAAAACGATTCAATATCCCCAACCAATGAAACTGAATAGGTGATTCGGTTTTGAAAAAAAATTGTGCGTTCAATTGTAACGTCAAATGGTAATTTAGTTCCGTCTTGCGTTATAGCGATCGTATGTTTGCCCGTGGCATGTCTGACACCGAGTTCGTACATAACATTGCTATTTAAACCAGTTAAATTCGCCAATACCAATTCCGAATCCAATATAAATTTAATTATCTGACCTGTTATACTACCCACTGAGGTAATACGGTGGGCAGCAACTAATTTATAGTCATATTTTTTAAAAACAGGTTCTAAAAGTTCCATTAACCCATCTGCCATTATCCTTTCATCGGAATTGTGATCTCCAATAGGCATTATCATAAAGCAAGTTTTAACTGCTTCACTTACATGTGTATTTTCTTTTGACATAACTTAAAGTTAATGTAAAAAGGGGAAATCAATTCCCCTTTCTTTTTGCGTATATACTTTCTGAAATTTTATTAATCAGAGGTATGGTCTTTTCATAAAATCTCCTAATTTTTTCGTTTTCAATTTCAGCTAGGTCCACACTATTCATCAGCACAACTTCAACCGGAACACCCAGCGCTTTACAAATCAAATTGATTTGTTCAAAATTAGGGCTACGCTTATCACTTTCAATGTATGATAAGTAAGATGAGGACAGGCCAGTAATCTGGGCAAGCTCAAGCAGAGTAGTTTGTCTTTCCTTTCGAATAGTTTTTAATGTTTTACCAATTTTCATAATTCAGTGATGGTTCACCCAATCCATAATTATTTCGAAGCCGATTTTTCCAACCTCTAAAATAATTTGCATAAAGGCATCCCAATTTTTCTGCAACTCTTTCGGGCTTTTTGAAGCTATTGCTTTTTCCAGCCTGTCAATTGCGTTTACAATTTTTTGATGTTCGGCCGATTCCTCAGGAATCCGTGCCAGCAGATCGCGAATCTCACCTAGTAAGATCGCCAGATCTTGGTTGTGCTTTTTCTTTGAAAACATACCGCTTGAATTGATTTTTCTGATTCGGGTTCATCTTTCATAGTTTTTAAGGTTAAAATATTTTTTATACAACCATTAACGGAAGTATACCTAGAAAGTTTCACAAATAGTCAAATTATTATTGTCCTTTCTGCCGGGTTAGTCAATTGACAATTTTGGAGTAGGCATTTATTTAGGAAACGATTTACTTACCTTTTGACTTTTACTCTTACTCTCACGTGTTTTCTGGGTTTGTTTAGTTAGGTCCAAGTTTTCGGTATAGCCAGCACAAATACTACAGCTTTTATTGTGCCTGTAGTCAGGTATAGTCAGGTATACTATGACAAACCTCACAGTTGATAGTCTGGGTTATGAAGCAGCGTGGACAAACTACAATACATTCACTATCTGTAGATATGCAGAATATCATTTACTAGAGCTATGAGATGAACACCGCTGGCAATACGCTGCGTTACATTTACATCTTCCAATGCGTCGGGAAATCAATGTAGCTAGCCTTTTTTTGAATTGCTCCGATCAGCCATCGAAAAAATTCCAGTGGATAAATACGACAATGAAAATTACTTTAATAAGCTTGGCAATAATGCAGAATTTAATTATTACATGTCATTTGCAAAACCAATTACCGAGCATTTATCAGAAATCGGTTTTAAGGGAATTATCATCATCCAGGCTTCAGGATAATATACCATTTGGGACGATCCGGTATCATCCTTCATTAAGGACAAACTTAATTATCAGGTAGAAGCGTGTTTTTATTGGTGTAAAATTTATCTTTCATACTTTTCAATACTCAAAACCAATGAAAGGCGCTTAAAACTTCCGGCAGCAATCGTAGGTGCTGCTTTTCTGCCAACTCAGGATCAGTTTAATTCGGATTTGTTTAATGAAATAATAAGTTCATCCATGATTCCTGATCAGATCAAATTAATTATTAAAGTGCACATACATTATAATTTCATGGTTACATTGTCTTATTGTATTCAAAACTGCCCATTGTGTAATATCGTTTCAGCCTGTTCCCCTTTATCCAATATTGCTTAATATTGTGAAAAATTGAGATACATGGTATTTCTTGATTTCGAAAAGCCCATAGCGGATTTGTACGATGAACTGGAAAAGCTGAAGCAGATGGGCGAAAAGCAGAAGATTGATATTGCCCAACCCGCGACAGAACTCAAAGAGAAAATTGACAAGCTCAAAAAAGAGATCTACGATAATCTTACCGGCTGGCAGAAGGTCCAGCTGAGCCGCCACCCCGACAGGCCATACAGCTTATTCTATATTGAAAAAATGGCCGAGAATTTTGTGGAGTTGCACGGCGACCGCAATGTGCGTGATGATAAAGCGATCGTTGGTGGTTTTGCAAAAATGGACGACCAAAGTGTGATGTTCATCGGGCATCAGAAAGGCATCAATACGAAAATGCGGCAATACCGGAATTTCGGGATGGCAAACCCGGAAGGCTACCGCAAAGCCTTGCGGCTGATGAAACTCGCCGAGAAATTCGACAAGCCGATCGTCACACTGATCGATACCCCCGGAGCATTTCCCGGGCTTGAAGCGGAAGAACGCGGCCAGGCAGAAGCAATTGCAAGAAATCTGTATGAAATGACACTGCTGAAAGTTCCGGTGATCTGTGTGATCATCGGCGAAGGAGCATCAGGCGGCGCACTGGGCATCGGCATCGGCGACAGGGTGTTTATGCTCGAAAACACCTGGTATTCGGTGATCTCCCCTGAATCCTGTTCTTCAATATTATGGAGGAGCTGGGATTTTAAGGAAACCGCAGCTGATGCATTAAAATTGACCGCTTCAGATAATTTTAAAAATAAAATCATCGATGGTATCGTCAAAGAACCATTGGGTGGTGCACACGCCGATCCGGATGAAATGGCAAAGCTTTTAAAAAAGCATATTAAAAAACATTTAAAGGAATTAATGGGAATGGATCCGGAGGAACGCATAAATCAACGGATAGAAAAATTTGCATCGATGGGTGTGTACGAAGAATTACCGGCACCGTCTGCAATCATCAAATAATCTGAATGCCTTTAAGAAAATTAAAAAATCTGCTTTTCGGCCGTTTCATCCGGTCCAAACCTTATACGGATACGCATTCAAGAAATATTAAAAATTTTGATGAAATAAAAACAATGGCTTTTTTACTGGATGGTTCAAATCCCGTTGCATTGCGTGAATTATTAAACCGCTTACACACCTATCTCGATATCGGTAAAAAAGTTTTTTTTCTCGGATATGTAAAAAAATTACCTCCCTTTGAAAACGAACAGATTACCTGGCTCACAAAAAAAGATTTAAACTGGATCGGCATTCCGAAAGTGACAAAAATTAAAAGTTTTATTGAGCGTGATTTTGATGTACTTATTAATACATCGCTTTCAACGATCCGCCCGCTTGAATATGTTTCAACCTATTCGAAAGCAAAATTGCGGATCGGAAAATTCGACGATAAAAAAACTTATTGTTATGATTTCATGCTGCACCTGGATAATAATGCAAATGTGATGGGTTATTTAGATCAGGTGGAAAGATATTTGAAAATGCTGAAATAGCTACTGGCTGGGAGCTACTAGCCGCTGGCTACTGGCTACTATCGGCCAAAGGCAAGATACAAAACGCAATTAACAAATTGCCAGTGGCAAGTGGCAAGTAACCAGTGGCCAAAAATTTTACTATGCATAATTATTCAAAAGATATTACAAATAAATTCCGCGGAACGGGTGTTGCATTGGTGACACCTTTTTTGGAAGACGGAGCAATCGACTGGAACAGTCTCGAAAAATTAATTGAACATGTAATTGCCGGTGGTGTAGAATATCTCGTGAGCATGGGTACAACCGGAGAAAGTGCAACATTAAATCAGGAAGAAAGATTTTCAATCTTTGATTTTACGTTGAAGATCGCAAATAACCGTGTTCCGGTGGTTGGTGGTTTCGGTGGAAATAATACATCTGAAATTATCCGTTCAATCGAAGCATATAAAAATAACCTGGACGGAATTTTAATTGCATCTCCTTATTATAATAAACCGACGCAAGAAGGAATTTATCAGCATTATATGGCAATTGATAAAACCGTATCGGTGCCGGTAATTTTATATAATGTTCCGGGCCGTACGAGTTCGAATATGGAAGCGGAAACAACGGTGCGCATAGCAAGCGATGCAAAACATGTTGTAGCAATAAAAGAAGCATCCGGAAACTTTGTGCAGTGCATGAAAATCATTCGTGATGCACCGGAAAATTTTTTGGTGATAAGTGGTGATGATCCGATCACACTTCCGTTTATCTCGATGGGTATGCAGGGTGTAATTTCAGTTGTTGCAAATGCGTACCCGAAACAATTTTCGGAAATGGTGCGCAATTGTCTTGCAGGGAATTTTGATTCTGCAAATCCTTTGCATTATAAATTATTAAATTTTACAGAATTAATTTTTAAAGAAGGAAGTCCCGGCGGGATTAAATCTGCATTAAACCATTTAAATATTTGCGGCGATCATCTTCGTTTACCACTTTGGAAAGTGAGTGATGGATTGGATGAGAAAATTAAGCATGAGGTGGCGATGATTGGATGATTTGATTTGTTCTTGTGCTTAGGTTCTCACCCCCTTAGTCTCCCTCAAGGGGGAAGGCTTAAATGTCTTTTCAAAAATTTATTTAAATTGTAAATATTATTTTCCTTCGGTTTTCAAACGAAAGTGCGGATCAAACCAGGCCTGAAAGGAAATAAAATGTTTGAGTTTAATAAAGTGATTTATGAACGTTACGGCCTCCGCCGTACGGCGGACTAAGGGGGATAATATCACATTGGTAAATTGGCACTTTACCTAAACCTTCATCCTTCTCGATTCCAGAATATCTCTCCTTAATTCGGTAGAAATATCTTTCACATCCTGCAGTGATTTTCGCAAACGGGTGCCTGCGGTTTTATTTCCTTTTTTTGTGAATTTAATCATGTCTTCCTCTGCCAGGGCAATAATTTTTTTGAGTTGGTTAAATTTCTCTTGCATAAATAAGCAAGTTTAAAAGATGAATAAATAGGTTCGTTTCCTGATGGTTCAGATCAGGTATTTTAACAGTGGCAGTAAATTCTGATCTTAAACCTTCGCCAATTCCTGTTGAAGGTATGCTCCGCTATCAATTTTCTCCCGGATAGCTGAAAATGCATCGAGCGTTTTTTGTATATCGTCGTCGCTGTGTTCGGCCGTTGGAATAATGCGCAACATCAACATACCTTTCGGAATAACAGGATAGGTTACTGCAGAACAAAAGATCCCGTGATTTTCCCTGAGGTCCACAACAAGGTTAATTGTTTCGGGAATACTCACTTTTAAAAACACAGGTGTTACAGGACTGTTTGTATTGCCGAGGTCGAATCCGCGGCTTTTAAATCCGTTCTGTAATTTGTTCACATTGTCCCAGAGTTTTTCTTTTAATTCCGGTTTGCTCCGCAATAATTCGAGCCGTTTTAAATTGCCGATCACAATGGGCATCGGCAAAGATTTAGCGTATATCTGTGAACGTAGATTATATCTCAAATACCAAACGACATCTTTGTCGCCTGAAATAAATGCACCAATACTTGCCATTGATTTGGCAAAAGTTGAAAAATACAGATCGATACCGTCCTGGCAACCTTGTGCCTCTCCGGTTCCCGCTCCTGTTTCGCCCATGGTACCAAATCCATGTGCATCATCCACCAATAATCTGAATTCGAATTTTTTCTTGAGTTCAACGATCTCTTTCAATTTTCCCTGATCGCCACCCATTCCGAAAACACCTTCTGTGATCACCAAAATACCGCCGTTTGTTCCCTGCACCATCTCTGTAGCACGGCGTAACTGCACTTCACAGTTTTCAATATCATTATGACGGAATACAAAACGTTTTCCCTGATGCAGGCGCACCCCATCAATAATACAGGCATGGCTTTCGGCATCATATACAATCACATCGTGACGGGTGCATATCGCATCGATCACGCTCATGATTCCCTGATAACCGTAATTCAGTAAAAATGTATCTTCTTTTTTCTCAAATTCGCTGAGTTCTTTTTCCAAACGTTCGTGGTTGTCTGAATTACCACTCATCATACGTGACCCCATCGGGTAGGCAAGGCCGTATTGAGCAGATGCATCAGCATCTACTTTCCGCACCTCAGGATGATTGGCGAGGCCGAGATAATTGTTCAAACTCCATGTGATCCTTTCTTTACCACGGAACGTCATTCTCGGTCCGATCTCCCCTTCCAGTTTCGGAAACATCATGTAACCGTGGGCTACATCGCTCCATTTGCCAAGGGGGCCTCTGTTGCTTCTTAGTTTTTCAAATATGTCCATGTGCTTAATTTCTGTATGTTTTTTTCGAAGTGTGCAAAGATATATTGATTCAACGGTGTTCAAAAAAATATGCGCCTCTTTTCAATAAATTTACCCGTTGCCCGTTTAGCCAGAATACATTAATTTTGCGCCTCCTATGTCTTTCAAACGGATTCAGTCTCTCACAATATTAATCATTTCTCTTGTAGTTTTTTCAGGTTGTCAGTACGACAAAATCCTGAAAAGCGACGACTTCGATATGAAGTACGAAAAAGCAAAGGCTTACTACAATGAAGGTGATTATGCGAGGGCACTTCCATTGCTTGATCAGTTACTTACCGTAAAAATCGGAACACCTGACGAAAAGCAGATTCGTTACTACATGGCTTATTGCTATTACGGGCAGGGAGATTTTATTACGGCATCCGGTTTATTCAGACAGGTATTTTCCATTTTCCCGCTTACACCTGAGGCGGAAGAATGCCTCTATCAATCGGCAAACAGCCTCTATACCGCTTCTCCACGCTATCAACTCGATCAGTCGCTTTCTTACAAGGCGATCGATGCGTTCCAGTATTTCCTTGATGTGTATCCGAAAAGTTCACTTGCCGAAGAAGCAAATGAGCGGATTGATATCCTCCGGGCCAAGCTGGAAGAAAAATTGATCGCAAGTGCCGAACTTTATTATAATACTGAGAATTATCTTGCTGCGGCAGTTACATATAAAAATGTGCTGACACAATATCCCGATACAAAGGATGCAGAAAAGATCAATTTTAAAATTCTGAGCAGTTATTTCAATTATGCCGGCCAGAGTGTAACCTGCAGAAAAGAAGAACGGTATGATATGGCAATTCAGAGTTATAATGACTATCTTGCAAAATACCCGCAGGGAACAGAATTGGATCAGGCGAAAGGTTTATATGAAAGAAGCCTCGATTTAAAACAAAAAGCAATTAACGAAATAAATACATATAAAATCAATTGTGATGAGTACACTAAAAAAGATTAATACACAGGTATCACCTTTTATTGAAGTGAAAAGTTTGAGAGATACTGAAAATACTTCAGGAAATATTTATCTCTCCCTGCATATTATTTCAAAGCGTTCAGATCAGATCACCGGTATGATCCGTTCTGAATTACACAGCAAACTTGAAGAATTTGCATCACATCAGGATAATCTTGAAGAAGTATTCGAGAACCGTGAGCAAATTGAAATTTCGAAGTATTACGAAAAAATGCCAAAATCCACTCTTCTTGCGCTCGACGAATTCTTAGGCGATAAATTATACTGGCGCAATCGCGAAGAAGGTGGAGAAAATACACCTAAATAATGTCCCTTCAGGGAAAAAAAATTATCCTCGGTGTTTGCGGCGGAATCGCTGCTTATAAAAGCGCTTATCTTACCAGATTATTAATAAAAGAAGGTGCATCGGTCAGAATTTTAATGACGCCCGATGCATCTTCATTTGTGGGGCCACTCACATTCAGTACACTTTCAAAAAATCCTGTTGGAATTGATTTTTATAATCCGCACGACGGGTCATGGAACAATCATGTGGAACTCGGATTATGGGCTGACCTGATTTTAATTGCCCCTGCTACTGCAAATACAATTGCCTCAATGGCAACCGGCATATCGCATAATTTATTGCTTGCCGTTTATTTATCTGCAAGATGTCCGGTTATGATTGCTCCGGCAATGGACCTCGATATGTGGAAACATCCTGCAACGCAAAAAAATATCAGCACTTTAAAAGGATGCGGAAATATTATTTTACATCCTGCAAGCGGTGAACTTGCAAGCGGTTTATCGGGTGAAGGCCGCATGCCCGAACCGGAAGAAATTCTCGTTCAGATCAGTCATTTTTTTTCAACAGATGTTAAGCCGTTGAAAGGAAAAAAAATCCTGATCACCGCAGGACCTACATATGAGAATATGGATGCTGTGCGATTTATCGGCAATCGTTCATCAGGTAAAATGGGATTTGCATTAGCTGATGCATGCGCAAATGCCGGTGCAGATGTTACTGTAATTCACGGGCCTGTTTCGGCAGTACATCACAATTCTGCAATTCAAAAAATTCAGGTTGAAAGTGCTGAAGAAATGTACGAAGCATGTTCAAACATTTTTCCATCAGCAGATATTTTTATTGCCGCTGCCGCAGTTTCTGATTTCAAACCTGCACAGGTTGCGGAAAATAAAATCAAAAAAAGTGCTGCCAATGAAAACGGATTTTCGGTTGATCTGGTGAGGACAAAGGATATTCTGAAAGAAATGGCAGCAAAAAAAACGGCAAATCAAATCGTGGTGGGTTTTGCACTCGAAACCGATCATGCATTTGAAAATGCAAAAAGAAAACTGGCTGAAAAACATCTGGACCTCATCATCCTCAATTCTTTGGAAGATGCCGGCGCCGGGTTTCAGCACGACACGAATAAGATCACCATATTGGACAGCAACAATAAACTCACTAATTTTGAGTTAAAGACAAAGCGGGAAGCAGCGCAGGATATTGTTCAATACATAATAGAAAAATTGCATGCATAAAATATTCATCCTATTTACAGCCATTATATTTTCATTCGCTGTTGAAGCGCAGGAATTGATCTGTAATGTTTCGGTCAATTCGGATAAAGCGACGCAAACGGATCCCAAAGTTTTTAAAACACTCGAGACTTCTATTTTCGAATTTATGAATACGAGAAAATGGACAGACGATGTGTACAAGCCCGAAGAAAGAATTGTTTGCCAGATCTTAATTACAATTAACAGCGTTGACGATAAAAAAAGTAATAAATATTATGCATCTGCAGCCGTTGTAAGCCGACGCCCCGTATTCGGCAGTGATTATAATTCAACATTAATTAATTTTCAGGATAAAGATTTTGAATTTACGTACGAAGAATATCAACCGCTTGAATATAATGAAAATCAATTCACGAGCAATTTAACTTCCATGCTCGCTTTTTATGCATATATCATCATCGGTATGGATTATGATTCTTTCGGACTGAAAGGCGGCGATAAATATTTCGCAAAAGCAGAAACAATTGTAAATCAGGCATCCAACCGTGAAGAAAAAGGATGGAAAAGTTACGATGGTACCCGCAACCGTTATTGGTTGATCGATAATTTAATGGATCCGAAATTCGGAGGATACCGCGATGCATTTTACCAATATCACCGTCAGGGACTTGATTTGATGTCTTCCGACCAGATCAAACCGGTTAATTCAATTACCAAATCCCTTCAAACATTGGATAATATCAACCGCACGCAACCAAACAGCATGATCATGCAATTATTTTTCAGTGCAAAAAGTGATGAATTACTCGGTTTATATTCCAAAGCAACACCTGCCGAAAAATCAAAAGCCGTTACCATGCTCATGCGCCTCGATCCTGTAAATGCAGATAGCTATCAGGAATTGCTGAGTGGGAAGTAGGAGCCGGATCCGGGTCTTCAGTCCGCAGTCTTCAGTCCACGGTCGGCAGTCTTCAGTCCACAGTCTTCAGTCCGCAGTCTTCAGTCCGCGGTCGGCAGATAACAGTCTCAGTTAA
>CAYXBK010000002.1:235300-299671 GCA_964463165.1 uncultured Chitinophagales bacterium | reverse complement strand
CAATCCACCGCGATTGGTAAATGACTTAGCGGATATTTTAAGTGATGGACAGGAAGAAACACTGGAAAATAAACTCGTTGCATTTAATGATTCAACATCTGTACAAATTGCAGTTGTTACTGTTGAATCGTTAAACGGATATCCGATTGAAGATTTTGCATTGGGTATTTTGCGCAACTGGGGCATCGGACAAAAAGATCAGGATAATGGTGTTTTATTATTGGTATCGGAAGGCGACCGTGAAGTGCGCATAGAAACAGGTTCGGGATCGGAAGGATTTTTAACCGATGCATTATCGAGAAGAATTATTGAAAATCAAATCGTCCCGCAATTTCAAAACGGAAATTATTATAACGGTATTAATGATGCAACGGATCAGATGATGCTCGTATTAAGCGGACAATTCTACAACGAAAAAAATCCAACCGAAACAAAAGATAATTCCTGGATTTTTATACTCGTTATTTTCATCATCATTTTCATCATCAGCCGGAGAAATAAAAACGGTGGCGGCGGTGTAACGTATGGTCGCCGTGGCCCAACTTATTGGGGTGGCGGTGGCTTTGGAGGTTTCGGCGGCGGCGGTGGCGGAGGCGGTGGCTTCGGTGGTTTTGGGGGAGGATTTGGCGGCGGTGGTGGTGCGAGTGGGAGATGGTAGGCGGGAGTCAGGAGTCAAGAGTCAGGAGTCAGGATGCTGACGCGATGATGGCTGGCGCAGCAACTCTGAACACTGAACCCAGAACACTGAACACTGAACCCAGAACTCAGAACTCAGAACTCAGAATTCTAAATTTCTTCCTTATATTTATTATCCAATGAAAATACTTTCAATCAAAATCATTTATTTATTCTCGCTTGTTTTATTTGCGGAGATTGCATTTTCTCAGGCTCCTGATATTGAATGGCAGAATACAATTGGTGGAACTGCTTTCGATAACCTATATTCAATTCAACAGACTAGTGATAAAGGATATATATTGGGTGGATATTCAGGTTCATTAATATCCGGAGATAAAACTGAGGATTCCCATATATTGGATTACTGGGTTATAAAAACTGATTCGATTGGTGATATTGAATGGCAAAATTCAATCGGTGGAAGTAATAATGATTATCTTATGTCAATCGACCAGACTTCTGATGGCGGATATATTTTAGGAGGTTATTCATATTCTGGTATTGGATATGATAAAACCGAGGCAGATATCGGAAGTTCTTATGATTATTGGGTAGTTAAAATAGATTCTGGCGGGAATATTCAATGGCAAAATACAATTGGCGGTACATCAAATGATTATTTGGAATCAATAGAACAAACAAATGATGGAGGATATATTATCGGGGGTTGGTCAAACTCAGGATTAACCGGTGATAAAACAGAAGGTTTATTAGGGGCTTACGATTACTGGGTTATCAAATTGAATACCGTTGGTGATATAGAATGGCAAAATACAATTGGTGGCGTATTAGAAGAGAAATTATATAGTGTTATACAAACTATTGATGGCGGTTATATTTTAGCAGGATGTTCCTATTCGGGTATTTCCGGCGATAAAACTGAAGTTGGATATAGTAGCGGTGATTATTGGGTTGTAAAATTAAATGCGGCTGGAACAATTGAGTGGCAAAACACAATCGGTGGAGATAATTATGATGAACTGAATTCAATTCAGCAAACTTTTGATGGCGGGTATATTATTGGGGGTATTTCAGCGTCAGGTATTTCAGGGGATAAAACGGAAGGATGTAGCGGTTGTTGGGGGTATTGGGTTTTGAAACTTGATGCATTTGGAAATATCATTTGGCAAAATACAATCCGTTCCGGTTATATGACATGTTTAGATCAAACATCCGATGGCTCTTATATTTTAGGCGGCTACTCAGCTAATGATATTTTTTTTGATAAAACGGAAAATCATATCGGCGGAAATGATTATTGGGTTGTAAGAATTGATACACTCGGAAATATTTTATGGGATAATACAATTGGTGGGACGGCCGAAGATAAATTATACTCAATAGCACAAACTTCAGATGGTGGATTTATTTTAGGTGGTTATTCTACCTCCGGAATTTCCGGTGATAAATCTGAAGAATTAATTGGCTTTGATGATTACTGGATCGTCAAACTCGCCTGTGAAGATGGAACTGTTTTTTATCATGATGCCGATGGGGATGGCTTTGGTAATGTTGATGATTTAATTAATTCATGTTCCGTACCGCCGGATTATGTTCTCGATCATACCGATTGTGATGACACAAATCCTTTCATGTATCCGGGTGCACCGGAATTATGTAATGCAATTGATGATAATTGTAATGTATTAATTGATGAAGGTTTAACTTTCACAACTTATTATTTGGATTTTGACGGCGATGGTTTTGGAAATATTTTAATTACATCTTCAACATGTGATGGTGCGCCATTCGGATACGTAAATAATAATACTGATTGCAATGACCTCAATGCATTTATGAATCCGGGCATCGCTGAAATTTGCAATGGCCTGGATGATAATTGTAATTTATTAATTGATGAAGGGCTGATTGCAACAACTTATTATCTCGATGCAGATGCAGATGGATTTGGAAATGTTTTATTTCCATTTATCACCTGCTCGGGTTTTGCACCTGCAGGTTTTGTTGAAGATAGTACCGATTGCGATGACCTGAATGATTTAATTAATCCGGCATCAATTGAAATTTGCAATACGGTGGATGATAACTGCAATTTATTAATCGATGAAGGATTTCCATCTTATACTTATTATTTAGATGCAGATGGTGATGGCTATGGTAATATTTTAATTCCAGTTAATACCTGCTCCGATATTCCACCTGCAGGATACGTTACAGATAACACCGACTGCGATGACCTCAATAATTTAATTCACGAACCAATTGGATTTTATGCAGATGCTGACGGCGATTTATATGGAGATGTTGCATCCATCATTTTTATTTGCAGTCTCACACCACCGGCTGGATATGTAACCGACAGCACCGATTGCGATGACACCGATATTTTTGTCAACCCTGTTTCAAATGAATTATGCAATGGCCAGGATGATAATTGCAATGAAATAATTGATGAAGGATTATCCACGCATTCATTATACCTCGATGCCGATAGCGATAATTATGGCAACCCGCTTGAAGATACTGTAACCTGCGCAACAGGTTTAACCGGATACGTTTCCGATTCTACCGACTGCGACGATACCAACCCCGATATTTATCCCGGTGCACCTGAATTATTAAATGGTTATGATGATAATTGTAATAAATTAATTGATGAAGGTTTGGCAATTGAAGATTTTGCAAATCTGCAATTCATGATCTATCCTGTACCTGCAACAAATCAACTTACAATTGTATTTAATAAAATCTCCAGTGGAGAAATTGAAATTTATAATTTGTTAGGGGAAATTATTTTGCAGATGGAATTAATTCAATCCAATCAAACAACAATAAATATTTTCGATCTCATCCCCGGAAATTATTTAATTCGTTTTATCGATGAAGATTTAAATTCCGGCTCGCAATTATTCACCAAACTAAAATCGGAGTAATTTCTCCATATACAATGAAAAAGAATATTTTTTTAATCTTCATTTTTCTAGCTTCTTTTTGCTTTGCGCAACCAATCATTGACTGGCAGGTTAATTTAGGTGGATCAAACGGTGATTTGCCATTTGGAATTAACCAAACAACAGATAAAGGATTTATACTTACCGGCACATCAGCATCTATTGATTACGATGTTACGGGTAATCATGGAATTACAGATTCCTGGCTTGTTAAACTCGATAGTGCCGGTACAATAGAATGGCAAAAATGTTTCGGAGGATCATATATTGAAACCGGTTGGGATGTTAGCCAAACCTCAGATCATGGTTATATCATGATATCCAGCACCTTATCAACTGATGGTGATATTAGTTTTCACTATGGTGAAGAATATAATTCTGATTATTGGGTAGTTAAAACAGATAGTATCGGTAATTTAATTTGGGAAAAAACATACGGAGGTAGTTTAAACGATGCACCTACATCCATTCGGCAAACGATGGATGGTGGATATATTATCGGCGGCACATCGAATTCAAATGATTTTGATATTAGCGACCATTTGGGTTTTACGGATTCATCAGATTTTTGGATCGTTAAGGTCGATTCAATGGGAAATTTGCTGTGGGAAAAATCATTGGGAGGCAATGGAAATGATGATTGCGCTGAAATTATTGAAGTTGCCGATGGTAGTTTATATGCAATGGGGTCAACAGGATCAACTGATGTTGGTGCATTCATAAATCACGGTGAAAGTGATTTCCTGTTGATTCATCTTTCCGCAAGTGGTGATATCCTGTGGCAAAAAACTTACGGAGGCAGCGATTCTGAAACTGCTTCGTCCGTTCGGACAACAACCAACAACGGTTTTATAATGACGGGTATCACAAAATCTAATGATGGTGATGTTACAGACAACCATGGGTTAATTGACTTTTGGGCTGTCAGGATCAATGCCATTGGCGATATTATCTGGCAGAAATGTTTCGGCGGATCAAAAGCGGATGAATTTTTTAGCATGAGTACGATTGGTGACCAGGGATTTATTTTTTGCGGTACTTCTGCTTCTTCAGATGGAGATGTTTCCATACATTATGGCTCGGAATACTATCCTGATATCTGGATTGTAAAAACCGACACAATTGGTGCAATCGACTGGCAAAAAACTTTTGGAGGCTCAGATATTGAAAACGCACCCTCTATAATTTCAATTGCAGATAGTGTTTTTGTTTTTACTGCATCAACAGCATCATCCGATTTTGATATAGCCTTTAATTATGGCATCACTGATTTTTGGGTTGTAAAACTCGATTCCTGCACAACTTATTATTTCTATGCCGATCAGGATGAGGATAGTTTTGGCGATGCTTCAACACAAATCATTTCTTGTACAGTCCCAAACGATTATGTTTCCGACTCCACCGACTGCGACGACACCAATCCCGATATTTATCCCGGTGCACCCGAATTATTAAATGGCTATGATGATAATTGTAATAAATTGATTGATGAAGGCTTGGCAATTGAAGATTTTGCAAATCTACAATTCATGATCTATCCTGTTCCGGCAACAAATCAATTGACAATTGTATTTAATAAAACCTCCAGTGGAGAAATTGAAATTTATAATTTATTGGGAGAAATTATTTTACAACAGAATATTGTTCAATCAAATCAAACTACTTTAAATATTTTCAATCTCATCCCCGGCAATTATTTAATTCGTTTTATTGATACCGATCTAAATTCTGCTTCACAATTATTCACCAAAATAAAATCAGAGTAATTTATCTGCGTCGCAAGTCCTGACTCCTGGCTCCTGATTCTTGACTCTGCATTCAACTTTATCTTCGTCACAAGTCTTTATACTTGATACTTGCTACCTGATACTAAAACTTCAACTCCTTCGCCGGATCCCAAAACAATTTCTCAAAATCCACCACCTGATCATTTTTAATTTTGATACCTTCTTTCTCCAATAATTCCTGCATTAATGTAGGTGTTTTAAAATGATGTTTGCCGGTGAGTTGCCCGTTCCGGTTTAATACTCTGTGTGCCGGAACTTTTGGCCTGACGTTACCAACAGCATTCATCGCCCAGCCGACGGTGCGAGCGGATAATCCGGTGCCGAGATATTTTGCAATAGCACCATAACTTGTTACACGTCCCTTTGGAATAAGCCGAGCCACCTGCCAGACGAGGTCGAAGAAATCTTCTTTTGCCATGGGATAAAATTAGGATTTTTCACGGCAGAGTTTAAAGATATATTGCACCACAGATTTCACAGATTTTCACAGATAAATTTCTCAGCGCTCTCTGCTTCTCTGCTTTCTCTGCGTGAAAATAAGCGGACCACAGATACACAGATAAATATGAATTCATCTCCGTGAATCTGTGGTAACCATTTCTAACCATATTATTTGTGTGAAATTTTTTTCTCCATACTTCAACTTGTATTTTTGTAATTAAAATTCGAAGTTCAACATTAAGCATCATGCCCGGAAAAAAAATAATCAAAGCAGGCTCCATCACCAATTTAACCGATGCACGTTTTTTCGCTGCATATGATGTGGATTATATCGGATTTTGTTTTGATCCGCTTTCACCGGATTATATCTCCCCACAAAATGCATTAGCCATAAAAGGCTGGATCAGCGGGCCGAAGATTGTCGCCGAATTTGCAAACCAGGATGCGGAGAATGTGAAGAATATCATTTCATTTTTTGAACCGGACGTGATTGAGTGCGAATTGCGAAGTTTCAATTTTGAAATTTTAAATACAGACTTACCATACATCTTAAAAATATCGGGGAATGATTTGAATGAAATACCTAATGGAAATTGTTTATTTTATTTAACAGATGATTTTAATTTAATCCAAAATTCAAATCCTGAAATTCCATTTATGCTGGATATTACCGGAAAAGAAATAGATCTCACCAATTCGAAAATAAAAGCGATTCAAATCAAAGGCTCCCAGGAAATTGAAGTGGGCGTGAAGGATTATGATGCGATCGCTGATTTACTTGAACAGCTAAAATGATTTCACAGGAAGGCGCAAAGGCGCAAAGAAAATTAGAATTAATCTTAGCGGCTTTGCGCCCCAGCCTGCCGCCGCACAAGCATGGGCGCCGGGCTGGCAGGTTCCTGTAAAAAATAATCTCACTCAAAAGCCGCGAGCACTCGAACACTGGAACCTGCCGGCCGACGCAAGGCGCATGAGCTGTGGCAGGCGGGCACACGAACACGTTATCCTAATATGAATTCGATGTATTTAATCTTCCTCCCTTCCGCCAGATGCATTTTCTCATAATAGGTTTTGATTTCTAAAAAAGGATGGTGCAATGGTTTGGAATAAATATCATCATCGGCATACAACAATGTTAAATTTAATTGCTTAATTGTTTCCAGTGTAAATTCGTATAATGTCGGGTCGTCGGTTTTTAAATGGATAATACCGCCGGGTTTTAAAAGTTGTTTATAATAGTTCAAAAACCGTTCGCTTGTTAATCTTTTTTGTTCCTTCCCTTTTTTTAAATGCGGATCGGGAAACGTGATCCATATTTCACTCACTTCGTTTGCTTCAAAAAAAACAGGCAGAATATTGATATCCGTCCGCAAAAAAAATGCATTGGAAATATTTTGATCCAACGCACGCTTCGCTCCGCGGTGCATTCTGTTCCCTTTCACATCTACACCGATATAATTTCGTGAAGGATCTGCAATTGCCATTTCGCAGGTGTATTCCCCTTTGCCGCAGGCGAGTTCAAGAATAACCGGATGATCATTTTTAAAAATAGAATTCCATTTTCCTTTCGGATCAACAATTTTATTTTCATGGTCCACCACAACGGGAACCATGAAATTAAAATTCTGCAATACGTTTGGAAATGTATTTAATTCTGCAAACCGCTGCAGTTTACTTTTTCGCATGCGACAAAGTTAATTAGCACATCGGTACATTGGTATATTTGCAAATTTGCCTTTTCTCCCATACTTTCACGCCGCAACCAAACAATTACCTATGGCATTTTCAGAATTGTTCAGGCGTAAATCCCTGTCGAGTGTTTTGAAAAATATTGATGTGGCAGATGACATTGATTATGTTCATGGATTAAAAAGAACATTAACCGTTCGCGATCTTACATTTTTTGGAATTGCTGCCATTATTGGCGCCGGAAGCTTCAGCAGTTTGGGGAGTGCAATTTTCAACGGCGGGCCCGGTGTGGTTGTTTTATTTGTGATAACGGGAATTGCCTGTGCTTTTACAGCTTATTGTTATTCTGAATTTGCAAGCAGAATTCCGGTTTCCGGAAGTGCTTATACCTATGCTTATACAAGTTTCGGAGAATTGTTCGCCTGGATTATCGGATGGGCGCTGATTATGGAATATTCGATCGGTAATATTTATGTTGCCTTCAGCTGGAGTGATTACTTCACCTCTTTTCTTGAAAAATCCGGAATTAATATCGCAGATTATTTATCCTGCAGTTATCTCGAAGCAAAAAAATTAGTTGCAGATTATACATCCTCTTTAGCAACTGATGCACCGATGATTTTAACATCTGCGCAACAGGAATTAAAAAATGCCTGGGATCTTGCGCCAACAATCGGAGGGTTAAAATTGATTTTGGACCTCCCGGCATTTATGATAAATATTTTTATTACCGCTTTGGTTTATATCGGTGTGAAAGAAAGCAGGAATTTCAGCAATTTAATGGTGGTATTAAAACTTGCAATTGTTTTGCTGGTGATATTAGTTGGCGGAGCATTGGTTTTTTCAAACGGACTCACTTTCAACTGGACACCTGCAGATGAAACCGGGGTGAAATCTTTTATGCCGAATGGATTCGGAGGTGTGATGATGGCGATCAGCGGTGTGTTTTTCGCTTATATCGGTTTTGATGCCGTCAGCACAATGGCGGAAGAAAGTAAAAATCCGCAACGTGATTTACCACGTGGAATGATTCTATCCCTTGTGATTTGTACATGTATTTATATTTTACTCACACTTGTTTTAAGCGGTGCTGTTAATTATTTAAATTTCGATGGTGTCGGTGATCCGCTTGCATTTATTTTTGAAGAACAAAATTTAAATGTGGGATGGATGCAGATATTAGTTGCCATTTGTGCAGTAATTGCAATGACTAGCGTACTCCTTGTATTTCAGTTGGGCCAGCCGCGAATATGGATGAGTATGAGCCGTGATGGATTATTGCCTGAAAAATTCAATACCATTCATCCGAAATATAAAACACCATCTTATGCAACAATTGTTACAGGTTTAGTAGTGGGGATACCATTATTATTTACTGATAAAACTTTTGTACTTGATTTTACAAGCATCGCAACATTATTTGCTTTTGTACTTGTTTGCGGTGGTGTATTATTAATTCCACGAAGAGAAAAAGAAAAGGGCAGATTTCATTTGCCGTATATCAATGCAAGATTTATTTATCCGCTGCTTGTATTCGGTTCAATTGTTTTGACATTATTCGTCTGGAAGGATTATTTCAATGGATTATTTAATTTCAACCTTGATCCTGAAATTACAAAAACAATGAGCGCATCAGATGTAAATGCCGAACAATTAAGATTGGATACATTTAATATTTCAAATATTATTTTCTGGGCCTCCTGTTTATTACTCAGTGTATTTGCTTTTATACGGCGCTGGTCGCTCATCCCTCTTTTAGGTGTTACAACGTGTATGTATCTTTTAACGGGCATGACAGCTAAAAACTGGATATGGTTTTTATCCTGGCTTGCACTTGGGCTTATCATCTATTTCATTTACGGAAAGAAACATAGTAAACTTAATATTAAGCAGGCATGATTTTGGGATTCTGACTTTTTGCTGACTTACCGTTAAGACCTTTTAAAACAAAATAATTTTATCTTTAACAAAACTAACCTTTGATGGCACAGAACCAGATCAAAGAAGCCAAACACCCAAAAGGACTTTATGTTCTGTTTTTTACAGAAATGTGGGAGCGCTTCGGTTATTATCTCATGCTCGGAATTTTTTCTCTCTACATGATTGATGCATGGGAGAACGGCGGAATGGGTTTTTCAGGCCAGAAGAAATCTGATATTTATGGTACTTACATCGGCCTTGTTTATTTAACACCTTTTATTGGCGGATTGCTGGCAGACAGAATTCTCGGTTACAGGAAATCAATTTTTATCGGTGGAACTTTAATGGCTGCAGGATATTTGGGTTTATCAATTCACAGCGATACTTCATTTTATATTTCATTAATGCTGATCATTCTGGGTAATGGTTTTTTCAAACCGAATATTTCAACTCTGGTTGGTAATCTCTATAATGATTCAAGATATCAGGCGAATAAAGATTCCGGTTATAATATTTTTTATATGGGTATTAATGTCGGCGCATTTATCTGCAATTTCGTCGCCGCATTTATGCGAAATAATTATGGATGGGGTTATGCTTTTGCAGCAGCAGGTGTAGGTATGATCATCGGTCTCATTATTTTCGCAATGGGAACAAAACATGTGAAAGAAGCAGATGTTTTAAAACCTGTAAAACCCGGCGATCTTTCAACTGCAAAAATTTTAACGAGTGTTCTTCTTCCGATGGTTGCATTCGGAATTTTAGGGTATTTGATTCCGGGAAATATTTTAGGAACAGATACAAATGATGCATTTATTTTCGGCTGTATACCTGTTGTTGTTTTCTTTATTTATCTGATGGTGAAATCCGATAAAGAAGATCGCGGGCCAATCGCTGCATTGCTTTCCGTATATGCATGTATAGTTATTTTCTGGGCAGTGTTTCATCAAAACGGTGATGCGCTTACAATTTGGGCTGAAAAATATACCGACAGGGAAATGCCTACTGCAGTTTCGAATGTTGCAAGTACGGTAGGGATGACGCAGGAAGTGCAGTACGGAGAATATGTCGACTATACCGACGAACGATTCAAAGCAGTTACGGATAGTCTTGTTGCTGAGAAAGAAAAATTAATTGCTGCAGAAAATAATGATGGTGCGAAAGCAATCGGTGATGAGATCAATCTTATGATCAAATCAAGAAATTATTTTGAAAATCTTCCTGCCGAAAAGCAACCTGAAAAAAACGGCAGCTTGTTATTGTTCTCTACAGAATTATATCAATCTATTAATCCGTTTTGGGTTGTGATACTTACACCTGTTGTAGTTGGATTTTTCGGATTTATGCGCAGAAGGGGAAAAGAACCTTCAACACCTACAAAAATTGCAATCGGATTAGTCATCACCGCATTAAGTGCACTTGTAATGGTTGCTGCCGTGAATTCGGTAAATATCGAAAACGATAAAGCAAGCAGCCTCTGGCTTATCGCAACATATGGTGTTATCACAATTGGTGAATTATGTTTATCGCCAATGGGCCTTTCGCTCGTTAGTAAATTGTCACCGCCGCGATTAACCGCATTAATGATGGGCGGATTTTTCCTTTCCACTTCCGTTGGAAATAAACTGGCCGGAATTTTATCAAGTAATTTCGAAGCAACGGATAATAAATCAGGATTTTTCTTTACCAATTTTATTTTAGTGATGCTCGCAGCTTTCATGCTGTTTGCATTATTAAAATGGCTCAACAGAATTATGCGGGAAAAAGGAGTTAAATAATTTCATTTTATCCAACAATACAACCAATTATGACACAGGCGGCCATTTCCAAACATCCCAAAGGATTATATGTCCTTTTCTTTACTGAAATGTGGGAACGATTCGGTTATTATTTAATGGTGGGAATTTTCCTGCTTTACCTGAAAGATACCGATGGTAAGGGAATGGATACACGCACTGCGATTGATATTGTCGGAACCTATATTGCACTTGTTTATTTATCACCTTTTATCGGCGGTATGATCGCCGACAGATATATCGGCTACTTAAAAGCCATTTTTATCGGCGGTTCGTTAATGGCACTTGGTTATTTCGGCCTTGCAATTCCGGGAAATGATACGATCATGTATTTGTCGCTTCTCACAATTATTATCGGAAACGGATTTTTTAAACCGAATATTTCAACATTACTCGGTATCATGTATTCAAAAGAAGAACTGAAAGCAAAAAAAGATTCTGCATATAATATTTTTTATATGGGAATTAATATCGGCGCCTTCTTTTGCAATTTCGTTGCCGCTTATTTAAGAAATACCTATGGTTGGGGATATGCTTTCGCCGCCGCCGGTGTGGGAATGGTGTTCGGATTGATCATCCTTGCAACATGGGTTAAACATGTGCGTGATTCGGATGTGAAAAAACCTGTTTCACCCGATGATCTTCCTTTTTCAAAAATCGCTTTATATGTTTTTGTTCCGGCAATTGTGTTTGGAATAATCGGATGGATGATACAAGGAAATATTTTCGGAACAGATTCTTCCGATGCATTTATGTTTGCATGTATACCAATTATCACATTTTATATTTCACTTTGGGTGCGTGCAAAAAAAGAAGAAAAATCAAGTATCGCGGCAATCCTTGTTGTGTATGCAATCGCCCTGGTATTCTGGGTGATCTATAATCAGAATTCGACAGCGCAGACAATCTGGGCAGATACATATACAGACCGCTCCATTTCACCAACCATCGAACCACTTGCAAATGGCATCGGCATGTTGCAGGAAATTGATGCAAACGGCGATGATACGATTCCGGTATTAAATGAAAACTTTGTTGCGCAACTGGATGCAAACGGCGATGTAAAAACCACCGTTGGTGTAAATACCTATTTTCAAAATGTACCAAAGGAAGAATGGCCTGCACAGGGAGAAACAATGAAAGTAATTTCACCTGAATTATTCCAGTCGATAAATCCGTTTTTCATCGTATTATTTACACCGTTGATTATCGGCCTTCTTGCATGGCTCGCAAAACGAAAACGAGAACCCAGCACACCGTGGAAAATTGTACTGGGTGTTTTATTTTCAGGATTAAGTATGCTGGTGATGGCATTCGCTGCCATGTCTACCAATATTGCAATAGATAAAACGGCAGCTGCCTGGTTGATTTCAAGTTATGCAGTATTTACAATTGGAGAATTATTTCTTAGCCCGATCGGCTTATCATTTATTTCTAAAATAGCGCCCCCGCGATTAACGGCATTAATGATGGGCGGTTGGTTCCTGATCACGTCAATTGGCGGAAAACTCGCCGGAACACTTGCGAGTTCATGGGATAGTTTCACAAATAAAACCGCATTTTTTATGATTATGTTTGTCGCGGCCGCAATTGTTTCATTGGTGGTGCTTTTAATTATTAAATGGTTAAACAGAATTGTGAAAGAACACGGCGCTTAATTTTTTTTAATTATTATAAATTTATTTATTCAATTCTAAACAAAATAAATCATGAGCGAACCAATCGATGAGATCCGGGAAGAAAAACTGCCCGATGGAATTGACCCCGCATTAGACCGTATCCGGTCGTTTACCGGAAAATATCCGAAACAACTCTGGTATTTATTTACTGTTGAAATGTGGGAGCGTTTTTGTTTCTACGGCATGCGTGGCATGCTCACCGTTTTTATGGCGAGCCAGCTTGGTTTAACGGACAAGGCGGCGAATTTACAATACGGCGCAATCCAGGCATTTGTTTACGCATTTACTTTTATTGGTGGTTTGTTTGCAGATAAAATTCTCGGCTTCAGGAAATCATTATTCTGGGGCGCCATTATGATGGTAGCCGGCGGATTTATCATCGCGGCATCACCCGAACAATTCTTTTATATCGGTATTTGTTTCTCTATTATCGGAACCGGATTTTTTAAACCGAATATATCATCCATGGTGGGGCAATTATATCATGATGGCGACAGCAGGAGAGATGCCGGATTTAGTTTATTTTATTCAGGCATTAATCTCGGCGCTTTACTCGGCGGTATTATTATGGTATGGGTTGGTTTACATGTTTCATGGAGTATTGCCTTCGCATTGGTGGGAATTGCAATGGCCATCAGTATTATTATTTTCTTCTTCACACAAAAAGAACTCGGGCCGATTGGTTTATCTCCGTTTAAATCAAATGTGCCGATGAACAAAAGAAGAATGTATGAAATTGCAACTTATGTCGGTTCATTAATTACAATTCCGATTATTTTGATTCTTGTGAAGAACAGCAATTATACCGATATGGTAATGTATATTGTCGGCCCTGCTGCGTTGTTTTATGTATTTTATGAAATGACAAAATACAGCCGGGAAGAAAACAGGAAATTAATTGCTGCATTAATATTTATTGTTTTCAGTATTTTCTTCTGGGCATTTTTCGAACAAAGCGGCGGTTCACTCGCTTTATTTGCATTTAATAATTTACATGATTCGTTCCTGGGAATTAAACTCGATCCGAATGTCGTGAATAATTCTGCGAACTCATTATTCGTAATCATTTTTGCACCTATATTGGGTCTGCTTTGGATCTGGCTCGCTAAAAGAAAAAAAGAACCAAATGCCGGAATGAAATTCGGTCTGGGTTTTTTATTACTCGGTGTTGCATTTTTTGTTTTTTATTCCACAATTAATTTTGCAGATGACCAGGGATTAACATCACTCGAAATTTTCACGCTCGGATATTTTGTGATCACATTTGGTGAATTATGTTTATCGCCCATCGGATTATCACTGATGACAAAATTATCTCCGCAACCCATGCAGGGTTTAATGATGGGGATGTGGTTTCTCGCAAGTGCCTACGGACAATACGTGGCAGGCTTACTCGGTGCAGGCATGAGCACGGCAGATGATAATGCGACGGCAATGGAAAAATTAACTTCTTATACAAATGGTTACGAGCAATTGGGGATTTATGCCCTTATTGCAGGTGTGGCATTAATCATTTTATCGCCTGTGATTAAAAAGTTGATGGGAAGTACAAGATAGTTTGCAGATATAAATAATTTTGCCCCGTCCAACATTAGGTGGACGGGATTTTTTTTTATGGAATTACTTGGATATTTAGGCGCTTTATTAGTTGGTTTATCACTGGGTATATTAGGCGCCGGCGGCTCAATTATCGCAATACCCGTACTTATTTATCTATTCAAAATTGAACCGCTTCAGGCAACCACCTATTCATTTTTTATTATCGGCAGCACTGCGTTAATTGGCGCTGTTCAGCATATTCGCGAGCGAACAGTTAAAATATGGCCCGCACTTTATTTTGCAATATCAGGGGTGATTTCAATTTATTCGATCCGGACATTTTTAATTCCATTGATACCGGAAAGTTTATTTTCTGTAGATGGCGTAGTAATTACAAAAAACATTTTTATTCTGATTTTCTTCGCGATAATAATGGCAATATCCGGGGTTTCAATGATCTTATCAGGACGGGCAAAAACAAAGGAAGATGTAAATGCCCGTATGCCGAGTTTACCTTACCTCATGTTGTTTGGATTTGGTGTTGGAATAATTATCGCATTTGCCGGCGTGGGAGGCGGATTTTTAATAACGCCCGCCCTTATTTTATTCGCCCGACTGCCGATTAAAAAGGCGATAGGCACTTCACTTTGCATAATTAGCCTGAATTCATTTGTCGGATTTTTTTCATCCCTCCAGTTACATCAGGTGATACACTGGAAATTCCTCTTGTTTTTTATTTTAGTAACTGCAACAGGTATTTTAGCAGGCAGCTATTTTGCGAAAAGAGTGAATAACCTGAAACTAAAAATCCTGTTCGGCTGGTTTGTGCTTTTCATGGCAGTGTTTATGATCGTAAATGAATTTTATTTAAAACCTTAGAGTTATATCATTGTGTCATTTGCTTTTAAAATGAATAAGAAGTTTTATATCCTGGTTTTGCCGATGCTGTTACTATCGGTTTTTCTGACCTGTAAAAACCTGATTGCCCAGACACACGTCGGCAACAAAGCCTATGATCTGATGCTGAGCAGTTTATTAAGCCATGATGTAAATGAAATATCAGTTGATTCATTTAAAAATTCAGGACATACTGTTGTCCTTGACGCAAGAGCATACGAAGAATTTAAAGTGAGCCATATCAAAAATGCAATTTGGGTTGGCTATGATGATTTTCAGCTTGCAAGGGTGGATTCAATTCCGAAAGATGAAAATATTGTGGTTTACTGCTCAGTTGGTTACAGAAGTGAAAAAATTTCTGAAAAATTGGTTGCAGCCGGCTATCTCCATGTGCAAAATTTATATGGCGGTATTTTCGAATGGGTAAATGATGCGAACCCGGTGGTGGATATGCAGGAGCAGCCTACAAATAAAATTCATCCCTACTCAAATACCTGGGGTGTTTGGCTCACAAATGGTGAGAAAGCATACGAATAATTGATCTTAGTTTGCGGCTTTTGTGATTTCCATCACAAGCAGTTTCATCTTACAATTTTACATTTGCAGTGCAGAATAAATCGTCATGCAAAAGTACATAGCTGTTCTCCTTGATTCATTTTCCGATTACTGGAATTATTTAAGCCATGAAATAGTACATCCGCATTGGGGTAATTTTTTTTACTGGCTTATTGCAGTTTCCCTGCTTTTCTGGTTTTTGGAAATTGTGTTTCCATGGCGGAAAAATCAAAAGATCATCAGGCAGGATTTCTGGCTCGATGCATTTTATATGTTTTTTAATTGCTTTCTTTTTTCGCTGATCGGTTTTTATGCACTTACGAATATCGGTGTGCAATTATTCAATGATTTTCTTGCACTCTTTGGAATTCGAAACGGAATTGCCATCGAAATTGCCGCCTTGCCCGTTTGGCTCAAACTGACCTTTGCATTTTTGCTGAAGGATTTTATTCAATGGTGCACACATATTCTTTTGCACCGGAATAAATTTCTCTGGCAGTTTCATAAAATTCACCATAGCGTTAAAGAGATGGGATTTGCAGCGCATCTCCGTTTTCACTGGATGGAAAATATTGTGTACCGCACAATTCAATATGTGCCGCTTGCTATGCTGGGTTTCGGAATTCAGGATTACCTCATCGCAAATATGATCGCACTTGTGATCGGCCATTTTAATCATTCCAATATCAATATTCCGCTGGGTCCGCTGAAATATATTCTGAATAATCCGCAAATGCATATCTGGCACCACGCAAAAGAATATCCCGCTCAATTTCCGTATGGAAATAATTTCGGGATCAGCCTGAGTATTTGGGATTATTTATTTCATACAAATTATATCCCTGCATCCGGCCGGGATATTGAATTGGGATTTCCGCATGATGAAAAATTTCCGCACGATTTTTTGCATCAGGAAATTTACCCTGCTGCAAAAAAAGAATAGGCCGTTTCCCGCTCTGAACCATCGTTTTACAGCATCTAAACAGCTCAACACTCATCACTTCTTTTTATATTTGCGACAACATGAGCCTGAAATATCATCGCATATTGCTTAAACTCAGCGGTGAATCGCTGATGGGCAATCAGAATTACGGAATTGACCCTGAAAGATTAAAACAATATGCCCTTGATATCAAAGAAATTTCCGAAATGGGAGTGCAGGTGGCAGTTGTAATTGGAGGCGGAAATATTTTTCGCGGTATGGCTGGTGTCGGTTCCGGGATCGACCGTGCGCAGGGCGATTATATGGGTATGCTCGCAACCGTGATCAATGGAATGGCATTGCAAAGCGCATTGGAAAATGCAGGTGTGTATACCAGGCTGCTTTCTGCAATTAAAATGGAACAGATCTGTGAACCTTATATACGCCGGCGTGCAATGCGCCATCTGGAAAAAGGCCGTATCGTGATTTTCGGAGCAGGAACCGGTAATCCATATTTTACAACAGATACCGCAGCGAGCTTGCGGGCAATTGAAGTGGAGGCAGATGTGATTTTAAAAGGAACACGTGTGGACGGTGTGTATTCTGCTGATCCGGAAAAAGATTCTACTGCAACAAAATTTGATAAAATCACTTTCAGGGAAGTGATTGCAAAAAATTTAAACGTAATGGATATGACGGCATTTACACTATGCGAAGAAAATAATTTGCCGATCATTGTTTTTGATATGAATAAAAAAGGCAATTTAAAAAATGTGATCAACGGCGACCATGTCGGGACTCTAGTTACAAAATAAAATTCTACAACTTATATGCACGAAGACGAACTCAATATGATCATCGAAATGGCGGAAGATCAAATGCAAAAAGCCATTAAACATCTCGAAGTTGAATTATCACATGTGCGTGCAGGAAGAGCAACACTTGCAATTCTCGATGCAGTGCGTGTGGATTATTATGGTGTGCAATCACCGCTGAATCAGGTAAGCAATCTCGCAACACCCGATGCACGCACAATTACAATTCAGGCCTGGGATAAAAAAATGCTTGGTGAAATCGAGAAAGCAATTCTCGCAGCCAATATCGGATTAACACCGATTAATAATGGTGATGTGATTCGTCTTGTAATGCCGCCATTAACGGAAGAGCGCAGAAAAGAATTGGTGAAGCAGGTGAAGCATATGGGAGAAAGCACACGTGTTGTGATCCGCAATTTCAGAAAAGATGCAAATGAAGAAGTGAAAAAATTACAAAAAGACGGCCTGGCAGAAGACCTCGCAAAAGATTCGGAAGGAGACATTCAGAAATTAACGGATAAATATATTGCAGAAGTGGACAGACATTTAACCGTTAAGGAACATGAGATTATGACGGTGTAATAAATGGAATTAAGAATCCCGGGACAAGCAATATTAATTATATTTTATTTTTACTACTTACCTATCGCTATATGACATTTAGGAATGAAAAAGACACCATGGGCACTGTTGAAGTTCCCGCCGATGTTTATTGGGGTGCACAAACGCAACGGTCCATTGATAATTTTAAAATTGCAGAAGATATTAATAAAATGCCGAAAGAAATTATTGCGGCATTTGCTTATCTGAAAAAAGCGGCTGCAATTACCAATCAGCAGCTAGGTGTTTTGGATAAAGAAAAATCGGATATTATTTCAACCGTATGCGATGAAATACTTGCGGGAACATTAAATGATCAGTTTCCATTGGTTGTCTGGCAGACAGGCAGCGGAACCCAGAGCAATATGAATGTGAATGAAGTGATTGCTTATCGTGCGCATGTATTGAAAGGCGGAAGTTTAATGGATGAGAAAAAAATAATTCATCCGAACGACGATGTAAATAAATCGCAGTCTAGCAACGATACTTTCCCGACGGCAATGCATATTGCGGCATATAAAATTTTAATGGAATGCACAATTCCCGGAATTGAAAAATTGAGAAATACACTAGATGCAAAATCAAAAGCATTTATGAAAGTGGTGAAGATCGGCCGGACACATTTTATGGATGCAACGCCACTTACACTCGGTCAGGAAATGAGCGGTTATGTTTCGCAACTCAATCATGGATTGAAAGCAATTAAAAATTCGCTTGCACATTTGAGTGAACTTGCATTGGGTGGAACTGCGGTGGGCACGGGAATAAATACACCGGAAGGATACAGTGAACTCGTCGCAAGAAATATTGCTGCTGTTACCGGTTTACCATTTATCACTGCAGAAAATAAATTCGAAGCATTGGCAGCACATGATGCAATTGTGGAAGCGCATGGAGCATTAAAAACAGTTGCCGTGAGTTTGATGAAAATTGCAAATGATATTCGTATGCTTTCATCAGGCCCTCGCAGTGGTATCGGTGAAATTCATATTCCGGATAACGAACCCGGTTCATCCATTATGCCGGGAAAAGTAAACCCGACTCAATGTGAAGCATTAACGATGGTGGCAGCACAGGTGATGGGAAATGATGTTGCAATTAATATCGGCGGTGCAACAGGGCATTTTGAATTAAATGTTTTTAAGCCGATGATGATCTATAATTTCCTGCACAGCGCAAGATTGATCGGTGATGCATGTGTTTCCTTCAATGATAAATGCGCAACCGGAATTGAACCGATAGAAGCAAATATTAAAAAACACGTCGATAATTCGCTTATGCTCGTGACCGCATTAAATAATAAAATCGGATATTATAAAGCTGCTGAAATTGCGCAAAAAGCACATAAGGAAAATAAAACGTTGAAAGAAGTTGCAGTTGAACTCGGCTATCTCACGCCGGAGCAATTTGATGAATGGGTGGTACCGGTGAAGATGGTGGGGAAAATTGATTAGCCAATTAGCTCATTAGCTGATGGGCTTTGGAGAATGCAAACCAGCTTTAATTTTCTTGCGCTGCATTTTTTCGTCAATCAAATATTTGTGACTTTTGTGTTCTTTGTGGGAACAAAATTTAGTAACTATGCTGACGCTCATCTGTAGGGCTGATTTGCAAATTAGTCCTGATAGCTATCGGGAAGCTGATGGGCGTTTCCAGGCTTTAATCGGACTTTATTTTTTCGCTGCATCTTTTCTGAACCATTTCTTCGTGAACTTTGTGTTCTCTGTGGGAACAAAATCAAATATATATGCAAGAGTTAATCAATAAAATAAAAGAATCTGCGGGCATCAGCGATGAGCAGGCAAAAAAATCTATTGAAACGGTTTCTGAATATCTCAAAAGCAAAATGCCGAAATCGTTTCATTCGCAAATCGATCATATGATAAATGGCGGAAAGCTCAGTGAAGGCATCAAGGAGAAATTAATGGATGTTGCTGTGGATGCAAAGGAAAAAACCGAAGATGCCTTAAAAGATGTTGCAGCTAAGCTTGAAGAAGTTGCAAAAGATTTAAGAGAAAAATGGGATGAGAAATATTCCCGGAAAAAAGAATAACAGAAACTGCCCGGGCCAGTAATTTTTATTTCACCTCTTCATAGTCTACGTAATCGCCATCGGTTTTTTTATCCGGTTGTTTTCCCGGCGGATTATTATTTGGCCTTGTATTATTTCCCGGTTTAGGCGGCATCTGTTTACCTACCGCTCCCTGAAACATCGGCCGGATTACCAGAAGGTAAATAATTATGATAAATGCGATCCAGGCGAAATCACTCATAGGAGGAAGGAGGAAGGAGAAAGGAGATTCATACAATTTGTTATTGAGAATTTCATTTCAGGTTAATTTATTTGTTGAGAATTAAATCAATGAGCTTAGTTGAAAAAAACATTCTCTGAATATTTTTCCAAGCTCCTGTAATTGAATTTTATCACAGTATTGTAAATCAATTGCAATATCAAATGCAGCGTCTGTTTCTACCAGCGAACTTCTTGAAATTTCATAAAATCTTTTTCGTTCGGCAACTGATGAGCGGGATGCACCTTCAGCAAGATTGAGATGCACAGAAATAATTGCTCGTCTGATTTGTTGAGTTAGTGCAAATTTTTCTTCAGCCGGAAATGATTTTGTCACCTTGTAACATTCCATAACTAATTTTCTGGTCACGCTGTAAATTTCAAATTCAGTATGCTTTAGATTTAAGAACATCGTATAATATTTAGGGGTTATTGAATAAACAAAAATATCCTAAACAAACCATGTTTCAAACTCCTCTCTGCTTTCTCCTCTCTCCTTGCATTACCTGCTCAAATACATACTCTTCTTCGAATACATTTCTCTGAAAAACGGATCGGTTAAATCTGCAATAAACCTGATTGCTTCACCCGTGCTTTTCATTTCGGGGCCTAATTCTTTATTTACATTCGGAAATTTTTCGAAACTGAAAACCGGTTCTTTAATTGCGTAACCTTTCAATTTTTTATCGTATGTGAAATCGGATAATTTATTTGCACCGATCATTACCTTGGTTGCAATATTTAAATAGGGGATCTCATATGCCTTTGCAATAAAAGGTGTTGTTCGTGATGCACGCGGATTTGCTTCGATCACATATACCATTTCATTTTTAATTGCAAACTGAATATTTATCAATCCCCGGATATGCAATGCTTTCGCAATTTTCTTTGTATAAGCCTGCATTTGTGCAAGCACATGTTCACTTAAATTAAATGCGGGCAGTACGGCACTCGAATCGCCGCTGTGAATTCCCGCAGGTTCGATATGTTCCATGATACCCATCACATGCACGTCATCTCCATCCGAAATCGCATCGATCTCAGCTTCTTCGGCACGATCGAGAAAATGATCGATCAAAATTCTGTTATCAGGAAAATGTTTTAAAATAGAAATTACGCTGCGTTCCAGTTCTTCATCATTGATCACAATGCGCATTCTTTGTCCGCCTAATACATAGCTCGGCCGCACCAAAACAGGATAGCCGATGCGATGCGCCACTTCAAGTGCTTCTTCCACATTTGTTGCTGCGCCATATTCCGGATAGGGAATGCCCAATTCTTTTAATAAGTCGGAAAATCTTCCGCGGTCTTCCGCAATATCCATATTATCGAAACTGGTACCGATTATTTTAATGCCGCGTTCATGTAATTGTTTCGCAAGCTTTAAAGCTGTTTGCCCGCCGAGTTGCACAATTACGCCTTCGGGTTTTTCATGTTCAACAAGTTCCCAGAGATGTTCCCAGAAAACCGGTTCGAAATACAATTTATTAGCAATATCAAAATCGGTTGAAACGGTTTCCGGATTGCAGTTCACCATAATTGCTTCATACCCGCTTTCTTTAATTGCAAGAACACCATGCACGCAGCAATAATCAAATTCAATTCCCTGCCCGATGCGGTTTGGCCCCGATCCTAAAACAATGATTTTCTTTTTATCGGAAACAACACTTTCATTTTCATCTTCAAATGTGGAATAATAATATGGTGTTTGCGCTTCAAATTCCGCAGCGCAAGTATCAACTAATTTATATGTTCTTTTTATGCCGAGATTTCTTCTGTGCGTATAAACTTCATCTTCAGTAACATTTCCTAAAATATTTGCGATCTGCAAATCACTGAAACCTTTTTGTTTTAATTCTTTTAATAAATCTTTCGGAACATTGTTCAACTGATAACGGCGCAATTCTTTTTCAATTTTCACCAATTCCTGGATCTGCATTAAAAACCAGCGGTCAATTAATGTTTGCTTATGAATTGTTTTTACCGGCACACCGAGGTCCATCGCTTTTTTAATATTGAAGATGCGATCCCAATGTGGTTTTGCCAATCCTTCAATAATTTCCTGCGACGATTTATAAAATCCTTTCTCACCACTTAATCCGATTTTATTATTTTCCAGACTCTGGCAGGCTTTATTCAATGCCTCCTGAAAACTTCTGCCGATGCTCATCACTTCACCCACACTTTTCATTTGCAATCCAAGTGTATCGTCTGCTCCCGGAAATTTATCGAAATTCCAACGCGGCATTTTTACAACCACATAATCCAGTGCGGGTTCGAAATAAGCAGATGTGGATTTTGTAATTTGATTTTTTAATTCATCCAAATGATAACCGATGGCAAGCTTCGCTGCAATTTTTGCAATCGGATATCCTGTTGCTTTACTTGCTAATGCCGATGATCTTGAAACACGCGGATTAATTTCGATCGCAATTAATTCTTCTGTATACGGATCCTGCGCAAATTGCACATTACATCCGCCCGCAAAATTTCCCATCGCACGCATCATTTTAATGGAGAGATTGCGCATGTTCTGATAACAGGTATCACTTAATGTCATTGCAGGAGCAATCGTAATGGAATCACCTGTATGAATTCCCATCGGATCGAGATTTTCCACCACGCAAATAATAACAACATTGTCGTTTGAGTCGCGTAATAATTCCAATTCATATTCTTTCCATCCCAATACAGCTTTCTCAACCAATACTTCATGTGTTGGTGATGCATTCAATCCGCGTTGCAATGCCGCATCAAGTTCATCTTTGCTGTGCACAAATCCGCCGCCTGTTCCTCCGAGTGTAAATGAAGGCCTGATCACGAGCGGAAAACCGATCTCCTGTGCAAATTCTTTTCCTTCGAGAAACGAATTCGCAATTCTTGATTTTGCAACACCTATACCGAGTTCCACCATTAATTGCCTGAATAATTCCCTGTTTTCCGCACGGTCGATCGCTTCAATATCAACACCGATGAGGCGGGTATGATATTTTTCCCAGATATTCAGTTCATATGCTTCTTTTGCGAGGTTGAGGGCTGTTTGCCCGCCCATGGTCGGCAGCACTGCATCTATTGGTGTTCCTTTGGCGATATTTTCCTGAAGTATTTTTTCAATTGATTGCACATTGAGCGGCCAGAGATAAATTTGATCGGCCGTAACGGGATCGGTCATGATCGTTGCCGGATTCGAATTGATCAGTGAAACCTTGATCCCTTCTTCCCGCAAACTCCGCGAAGCCTGTGAACCCGAATAGTCAAATTCGCAGGCCTGCCCGATAATAATGGGGCCGGAACCTATGATGAGCACATGTTTTATCGAATGATCTCTTGGCATAAGGTCGTAAAAAGTAAAAAGTTAGGAAAATATAATGGCTCACGATTTAGGAAGGATTTGTTGTGAGCCTGAAAATGCATTTCAGGATGCAAATATAAAACATTTGACCGATCCCGGCTTCAATTTTTCCCCTGCGGTGCGATCCACTCTTACCGAACTATGATTTTTATGGCCAATGCCTGAATGGTATGACATCAATCTTTCTAACGCAACAAAGTTTATTTTCGCAGTAACAAATCCGATTGCTTTCAAAATGTCCTTTCTGAAATATTTAAATTCAAATATTCATTTTTTGAAATTCGGACATGGATCTGCATCCCTGATCGCTTTCCATGGATTCAGTGAAAATGGAAAAAGTTTTCTGGCGCTTGAAAATTCCCTGGGTGAAAAGTATACGATCTATGCATTTGATCTGCCATATCACGGCGAAACAAAATGGAACGAACCTTCCCATTTCACAACAAACGATCTGATTGAAATTGTGCGTCAATTTTTATCAGAACATCAAATTGATCGGTTTTCCGTTCTCGGTTTCAGTATGGGAGGAAAATGTGCGCTGTATATTGCCAATACATTCTCTGAGCGAATCGATAAATTATTTCTGCTTGCAAGCGATGGTATCCGCACAAATAAAATTTATAATGTGGCAGTTTATCCGAAATGGGGAAGAGAATTATTTAAAACAACGATCAGGCATCCGCGGTGGTTTTTTTTCATGGTGAATGCTTTGCATAAAATGCGCATTCTGTCTCCCTGGCTTTATAAATTCACATTTAATCATATGGACACGAAGGAAAAGAGGCAGAGGTTATATGATACATGGATAAGTATGGCAGAATTTAATCCGGATATCAGGATGGTGAAGGAAAAAATCAATCAGTACGGTATACAAGTGTATTTATTTTTTGGAAAACGGGATGAGGTGATCAAACCCGAAGTGGGAATTTCATTTGCCGAAGGCCTGCAGAATTGCAAATTTACTTTGCTTGAACGCGGACATTATTTTATTGATGAAAAACTCAACCCGTTTATTTTAAAAGTACTTGAAGAATGATGGCATGCCGGATCTGTTTGCAGCAGATTCAATAAAACACCATTCTTCGAGTACCTTTGCGCAACCGGTTTGAAGAATGCAATTGAAAAATCCGGAACAAAATCAGGATGGACGCCCTTTTTATCATTACCCTTTTCTTCACAACTGCATATACGCTGTTGATTTTATGGTATTGGTGGGGATGGATCAGGTTAAAAGAATTTATTCCGGCAAAACGAAATGTCTCAACAAAAATTTCCGTGATCATTGCAGCACGAAATGAAGAAGCAAATATCAGCAATCTGCTGAACGATCTGAATGATCAGAGTTTAAGCAGGAGTTTGTTTGAAATAATTGTTGTAGATGATTTTTCTAATGATAAAACTGCACAACTGGTAAAGCAGATCAATTTTCCAAACGTGAAATTAATTCAGCTGAAAGATCATCTGCATCCGGATGATCAGATCCTATCGCATAAGAAGAAAGCAATTGAAATAGCAGTTGCTTCTGCGACAGGTGAATTAATTGTTACCACAGACGCCGATTGCCGGCATAGCAGCAACTGGTTATTTTCTATTGCGGGTTTTTATGAAGAAAATAAACCCGCCATGATTGCAGGGCCTGTGAATTTTTTTTACGACAGGTCATTGCTTGGTAAATTTCAGACACTTGACTTTCTTAGTCTTGTCGGTATTGCAGCGGCAAGTATTAAAAACGGATTTTATAATTTATGCAATGGTGCAAATCTCGCCTATTCAAAAGAAGCCTTTCTTGCAGTGGGCGGATACAGTGGTATTGATCATATTGCCTCCGGTGATGATATGATGCTGATGCATAAAATCGGGAAAAAATTTCCGGGTAAAATCATGTATATAAAAAATAAAGACGCCATCGTATATACGCATACGGAAAAGGATCTTTCATCTTTCTGGCATCAAAGGCTGCGCTGGACAAGTAAAAGCACGCATTATGAAGATAAACGCATTACATATATGCTCACATTTGTTTATCTCTTTAATTTATTGCAACTCACAAATCTCGTAACAGGATTATTTATTCCGTTTTATCTCAGGTTGTCGCTCTGGCAGTTTATGGTCAAGATCGTGATCGATACATTATTTATTTATTCGGTTGCGAGGTTTTTCAGAAGAGAAAATCTCCTTTGGCTGTTTTTGCCTGTGCAGGTAGTGCATGTTGTGTATGTACTGTTGATCGCACCATTCTCTATATTTGGAAATTACAATTGGAAAGGGAGGACTGCCCGCAAATAAAGCATGAAAAAGCAATTGAAAAAAGTTGCCTGGTTTATTTTGATTTTGAGCGGAATTTCTCTTGCAGGTGCGGGATTTAAAATGAGTTTTGATGAGACTGCAAATTATTGGAGCGAAACAGGTAATCTCTTCCTTACATTTCTTCAGGTTGTTATTTTTATTATCATTCTTTATGTCCCGCCCGTTTTATTTATACAAAGGAAATGGAAACAAAAACAACAAAGGTCGGTTGGTAAAAAATGGTGGGAATCACAAACAGCTAAATCTGTTGGCAAATTTATTCTCAACAGCAGCGCAATGGCCGGTGCACTTACGATTTTTTATGCATTGCTGCTTGCCATATTTGCGCATTTTATTTCGCCCGACCGCACACCGAATGCAAACGATCAGATAAATGAAATTGCCTACCAGCCGCCCGGATTTGAAATTACATTGCTCAAACAACCTCTTGCATTGCAATCAGGCGGTACCGGTTTTTTTAAAACACTGATATACGGCAAAAAAAGTATTTACAAATTAGTACCGTTGAATCATTTCCAATTTTCCGGCGACTCGATCATTATCGAGCGCTTTATCGGAAAAGGATTAAAGGGAGAAACATATACGTTTGATATGAGCCGCATTACGGGTAAGCAATTATCTGTAGATGCAAACAGGCAATTGATCACGGATGATTATATATTACACAGGAAATTTATTCTCGGCACCGATGACCTCGGCCGCGATTATTTAAGCAGGATAATTCTCGGAATCCGCATTTCATTATCGGTAGGATTTGTTGCTGTGCTCATCGCCTTATTTATCGGTATACCTGTTGGTGCAATTTCGGGATTTTATAAAGCAGCGCCACCGGAAATTAAATGGAGAAAAAAATCACGCAGGCGCTTGCGTGTGCCGGTTGATGATTTTATCATGTGGTTGATGAATGTGATATGGGCCATTCCAACATTGCTGCTGGTATTTCCAATAGTATTTGCATTCGGCCAGCATTATTATACAATTTTTATTGCCGTTGGCCTTACAATGTGGGTAGATATTTCCCGCATTGTGAGAGGACAGGTTATGCAAATCAGGGAACTTGAATTTGTGCAGGCTGCAAAAACATTTGCTTATTCGGATATGCGCACAATTTTTCGGCATATCCTTCCCAATATTGCAGGCCCCGTAATCGTAATTACGGCAGCAAATTTTGCATATGCAATTTTAACGGAAGCAGGGTTAAGTTTTCTTGGAATTGGTGTGCAACCACCGGCGCCAAGCTGGGGATATATGATATCAAAATATAAAGACAACCTGATCACTAATCCGTATCTGCCGCTGATTCCCGGCTTCGCCATCACAGTGCTGGTGCTCGCATTTTTTATGATCGGCAACGGACTGCGGGATGCCCTGGATGTGAAAACAAATATTGAACATTAGGAATCTGCAGTTGCAGAAATAATATTTAACTTTCGGAAAAATTTTAGTGTGCCAATCGCGGGTTTAAATGTAATGGATATGTTGCGGAACCAGTTGAAATTAAAACAACTGGAAATTGATTCTTTGCTTGAAATTACAAAGTCCATCAACTCAAATAAATCCGCTTCTGCCTTGTTTGAATTATTTCAACGCACATTGCACGATCAGATCGGCGTCGAAAATTTACTTGTATTCAGCAATAATAACGATGACTGGGAAGTTGTGATCGGCAATAAATTTATTTCCGAACTTGATCCGGGATTGATCTATAAATTATTAAAGTATAAAAAACTTACTGACCTCACCGAATTGAATGGTGAATTACCTGAATACATACGGCAGTATGATATTTTAATTCCGGTTCATCACAAAGAAAAACCACTTGCTTATTTATTGATGAGCAACCCACGGGTGGAAAGCTATGAACCACTGGAGGATAAAATAAAATTTGCGCAAACGGTTACAAATATTATTACCGTTGCAATTGAAAATAAACGGTTGTTTAAAAAGGAAATGCAGCAGGAAGTTTACCGGCGTGATCTTGAACTTGCCGCACAGGTGCAAAGTATGCTGATCCCTCACGAATTACCGGAAACGAAGGAAGTTGAAATGGCGGCGATTTATATGCCGCATCAGAATATCGGCGGTGATTATTATGATTATATGAAACTCACAGAAGATGAGTTTTTCTTTTGCATTGCCGATATATCCGGTAAAGGTGTGGCAGCTGCTTTATTGATGGCAAATTTTCAGGCGCAACTGCGTGCACTGATAAAACAAAATCACCCTACTGTCGGCGAATTTATGCAGGATTTAAATAAATCCGTTCTGATCAGTACGAGAGGAGAAAAATTCATCACTTTATTTCTTGGGAAATTCAATACGAAGACAAGAATATTAAAATATATTAATGCCGGCCATAATCCTCCTGTTTTAGTTACCGGTAAAGGTGTGAAACTCCTCGATCAGGGTTGCACCATTCTCGGCATATTTGATACATTGCCTGCTGTGAAACTCGGTCAGATACCGATTGTGGATGAAACTGCAATTATTTGTTATACAGACGGATTAACCGATGTTGTAAATGAATATAACCAGGCATTCCCGCTCGATCAATTAATGGATTATGCAAAAACCAATTATAAAAATAATGTGCATGATATCAATAAAACGCTGATTGAGCAAATAATGAAATATAAAGGAGATGGTGGTGGAATAAGTGATGATATTACGGTGCTCAGCGTAAAATTTCCTCTTCAGAAAAAATAATCAGGCAGCAGGCAGCTGTTTCTTTTTCAAATAAATATCCATATTCACGAGAAGGGCAATGAACAGGAAAAAGCTTGTTCCGATTTTATCCGCTTCGATCAGATCGCTTAAAGAAATATTCACAAGTATGGTGATGATGGAAAGTGTCAATGCAAGGATAAAATTTTTATCCTGTTTTTCCTTTGCACGCATATATAATTTCTGTCCGTACACAAGCACTGTAATAATAAATGCAAGCCAGATCGCAAGGCCGATAAAACCCTGCTCAACAGTCACCATCAGGTAATAATTATGCACGGTTGAATGTTCGTCGTTCCTGCTGATATAGGTGATGAATTTATTCACTGAATAATGCCGGTAATTATCATAAAATTCACCCGGCCCGAAACCCATTACAGGTTTGTCCTTGATCATATGCACGGCAGCAACCCACCGGTAAATACGTTCAGCACTCGACACATCCTGGAGCGTTGTGGTTGCAGCCATATGTTCTGAAAAATCGCTGTGATAAATTGTTTTTGAAAATTCAGGGGCATAATCCAGGTACCTGTTGTTGTGCATAAGTGAAACAACAAAAATGGTAACGCCTGTTGCGGTAATTACAATTCCCGGAATTAATTTGTCAAACCTGATGATAATCAACGCTATCAATGCGGCACCTACCGAAAGCCAGGAAGAGCGTGTATAGGAAAAATAAATTGCAAGTAGAAAAAGCACTTTACTCAAGTTGAGCAACATGCGTTTCCAACTGTATCGTTCATACCATTTTGCAGCAATAAAAATAAACGGAAGCATGAGTGCAAGAAATACAGCATAATTTACGTGATTGCGAAACCAGGGCACCATCGTTTTATTTACTTCACTGAATCTGAACTGATAATTCCAGTGCCGGATGAGTGTAGATAGAACAAGTATCAGTGTCGGGATAAATAAACACCAGAACACTTTTTTAAAATCATTTACATTTTTAATGATCAGGCCGGCAAGAAAATAAAATGTAATGACATACCACGTTTTGGCAAGTAAAAATTTCAAAGAAATAACAATATCCTCCGAGTAGAGCATGGTAATTAATATCCATGCATAGTGGACGTATAATAGAATTGTAATCGGATGCAGTAAGAATTTTCTTGAAATAATTTCCTTGTTCATGATCACAAGGAAAATAAAAGTGAACATCAGCAAAATCATCAACGGCTCGGTAGGAAGTGTTGTTGAAAATCCGCTGTCCGAATAATATTCAACAGCAGGAGGTGTTACCAGCAGCAGGAGATAAAAAATTACTTTATAATTTATGACAAGCTGATAAGCAAGTAAAAATGCAACAGGCGCTGCAAAAAATAAAGGTTCTTCCGTCAGTATACCTGCAAAAACAGTAGTCATGAACAACGCGATTGCTGTCCATATGATCGTTCGCTCAACTGGTGTCTCCAGCTGCTTAAGCATTTTTCAGCTGATTTTTTATTTTTTTGAAGTTTTCCGCCAGCACCGCAAGGATGATCATAAATAAAAATGTGCCGAGTGCAACACCGATCACGATTAACGAACGCACCGGTTTATCTTTTCGCACGGCCGGATACGCAGCTTCAGTTATATGGATAGTTGAAAAATCGGTATTTACTGTTGTCTGGTTTTGTTCGAGAATTTTTTTATCAGTTGTATAATCAGCAACAGCTGCTTCTAATTTTCCTTCAAGCACAACTAATTCTTCCGAATTTACATTTTGGTTGCGCATCTCTGCAATCGAATCTTTTAAATTTTCAACTACGGCTTCTTTTGCTTTCAATTGCTTTTTAAATGTTTCAACAATTAATCGCTTATCACGCAGGATCATATCTTTATTATGATTATCGATCGTATAGGCAATATGATTTGCAATTGATGCGGCTGTGTCCGGATTTGTATCCCAAACGGAAATTTCAATTGCACCATATTCAGTTTCGATCACACTGTAATTATTTTCGAATTTTTTCTTTGTATTATAACGTGCAAGTGTTTTTGTTGAATCAATACCGTAATGCTGAATCAAATGATATTGGTTAATGATATAATCGATGATACTGCTTGTATGTGCAAGTGTCAGAATCCTGTCAACATCACCTGAACTTCCGAAATAATCGATTTCAATTTCCCCTGCACTTTGGCTGTATAACACTTGCCTGTCGTTCATGATCGGGTTGGAGGGATAAAAATTGATAGTGGATTTATAATAATCAGGCATAAAGAACCAGGTAATTATACAGCTTAAGGCAATTGCCACCAGCACTATTATAATTGTCGGTTTGCGCCATTTGTATATAATTTTTAAGAGTTCGGTAAGATCGTTAGACTGAGCCATTTTTTCGAAAATTTGCCTGCAAATGTATGAAAACTCAGGCAGAGTTAAACCTTCCTGCTCAGAAGGGTGCGCACTTCACCGGCAAGCTCATTTATTTTAAATAATCCGGTGAGAAGTGAAACAATAACTGAAATCATGCAGGCAAGCAGGAATTTGATGCCCCATCCAAAATTGAGGAGTATGATCAGGTAATTCACCCCGATCACGAGCAGAATATAAACTGCAGATTGCAGCCATTTTTTCTCCCGAAAACTAAAATTGAATTTCCGGTTGACCGCGATCATATGTGCAACCAGTACTAAAATCTGTGTGAAAACAGTTGCAATCGATGCGCCTAATGCTTTTTCGGAAGGGATCAGGAAAAAATTAACCGCCACATTTACAGCAAGGCCGGCAAGCGATATTTGATTCAGGATACGAATACTTCCGTTGGCGGTTAATAAACTGCCGAATACGTAAATGATACTGATGGAAATAAAACTGATCATGAGCAAGCCCAGAATCTGCGCCGAATAAACATCACCACTGATATATAATAATTCCATGATCGGTTCACGGTAAAATAAAATACTGATGCCGGATGAAACACTTATCACGAGCATCAATTTAAAACTGAGGTCAAACAAATGGCGGATATCCTGTTTGGATGAAATCATTTTGGCGAATAAAGGCAATAAAATTCCTGCCATCAGATAACCGAGAATATTGAGTGAATCCAATAAACGGAATGCCGATGCATAAATACCGGCCTCCGTGCTTCCATCCGGGCCGGATAATCGCTCGATCATTACCGCATCCACCCTGTAATAAACCGTCATTAAAAATCCGAGCAATGCATACGGAAAACTTTTTCTGATAATATCTTTTACAAGCAGTTTATTGAAATGCCATTTTATTCCTTTTGCATATTTAAATACAATGAAAGTTGCAATAGTGCCTGCAAGCAGGTAGCCGATAATTTGTACCCAGATGAAATTTTCAATCGTGATTTTAATACCGGGAAAATTCCCCCAGATCAGAACTGAGCAAATCATACATGTGATAATTTTATCAAGCACAGATAATACAGCATCGGTTTTAAAAAATTGCATCGCCGCAATATTCGACCGCAGAAATGAATAATAGGAAAGCAATACCTGCATGATCACCATCAGCAACAATACTTCCATTTGATAAGAATTAAAATGAATTCCGAAAGCAGCAATAAAAATCAGAATGGTGTAAAGAATTACGAAAATGAATTTCGCTATAAGCGTGGTTGAAAAATAATCTTTAATGCGTTCCGGCGCCTGTGCAATTTGCCTGTTGTTGAAATTATTAAAACCAAAATCAAGCACCACCTGAAACAATAAAGAAAAATTAAAGAGTGTGAAATAGATACCGTAATCTGCTGATCCAACCGTGTTTTGAACGGTGCGGTCGATGCCCAGAATCCAGAAAGGCTTTACCAGCAGGTTCACAAACAGAAGGAACCCCAGGTTGCTGATAAAATTTCTCTTCATTTTTTTGTTTGTGCGCTAAAAATAGTTATTATTGCCTCAAATTAACATCTAGCGATACAATTCTACCTAACTATTTTACATCGGCGCCAGACTTCTACCCTTTTCAGTTATTGTGTGAAAACTTAAATTTAATAACATGCTTGTAGCTGTTAATACCCGTTTCCTTTTAAAGGATAAACTGGAGGGGATAGGATGGTTTACATATGAAACCATGAAACGCCTCACGCAACAATATCCTCAGCACCGGTTTTTATTTTTATTCGACCGCGATTGGGATGAAGAATTTATTTTTTCTGATAATATTATCCCGGTAAAAGTTTGGCCACCTGCAAGGCATCCCTACCTCTGGCAATTCTGGTTCGATTATTCTTTACCAAAAGTTTTTAAACGATATAAACCTGATATTTTTTTATCAACCGACGGATTTCTTTCTTTGAAAACACATGTACCGACGGTGATGGTGGTGCACGACCTCGGCTTCGAACATTACCCGGAACATACACCTGCAATTGTGAGTAAATTCTACAGAAAATTTACACCGATCTATGCAAAAAAAGCTGCACGCATTATTTCAGTAAGTGAATTTTCAAAAAAAGATATCGTGGAAAGATATCATATCAATCCCGACAAAATAGATGTGGTGCATAATGGTGCAAGTGAATTATATATTCCATTGGCAGAAGAAGAGAAATTTATTACACGCCAAAATTTTACCCGGGGAAAAAACTTTTTGTTATACGTCGGCTCCATTCACCCGCGAAAAAATGTGAAGAATTTATTGCAGGCTTATGATGAGGTGAGAAAGGAAGGCGGGACCGATCTGAAACTGGTGATCGCCGGCCGGATGGCCTGGAAAACAGATGAGACTACACAATTATACGAGAACATGGAATTTAAAGACGATGTGATTTTTACAGGACATTTGCAATTAGGTGATTTAACGCAATTGGTCGCGTCTGCAGATGCAATGGTATACCCATCCTTGTTTGAAGGGTTCGGAATTCCTGCACTCGAAGCGAGATATTGCGGTGTACCGGTTATCTCATCCAACCGGGCCAGCCTTCCGGAAGTTGCAGGAGAAGATGCGATTTATTTTGATCCTGAAAATATCGGTGATCTGAAAAATGCCATCCTGAAATTTGTTCAGAACAAAGAATATTATTTTGCAAAGGCGAAAAATATTGCAAAAGCAAAACAGGCATTTAATTGGGATAAATCGGCGGAAGGGATTGCAAATGCACTTGCAAAAGTGGATAAACGATTTATGGCATTTACACATGCGGCTGAAGTAGCTTAACATTCATTTCTTTAATTCTCCGTAAATTCGTATAAAGTTTTTTTATGCGAAGAATTGTTTACCTGATTCTATTCCTATCCGGATATTTTTCGGTTACAGCACAACAGGCTGCACCCGTGCGCTCTGAATTATTTACCATCAGCCCGTCTGCAAAAATTTCTGTCCGGAATATTTCGCATCACTGGGATCCGCAATTGTTAAATTTTGAAATGCCGGCGCCCGGTTCAGGAAGTTATCAGCGCTATCTTATTGATTTAAAAAATACCTTGTATGGTGATCCGCACCAGCAGCCGGATCTGTTTAATAAAACAACTGAAACCGAAACACTTTCAGAGCCTGAAATCTATGCCGGATGGGAGGGAAATGTAATGGGAAACAGTGTGCCGAATGATAATGATATGGCGATTTCAAACGGCGGAAAAATTATTTCCGTTATCAATTCGGTGATTTATTTTTATAACAGCGATGGCACTTTATTATCTACTGTTTCTTTATACGATTTTGCAGATACACTTGGAATTACCGATTCGAAATATGATCCGAAAGTGATGTACGATCCGCGGGCCGATAAATTCATTATTGTTTTTTTAAGCGGATTTACACCTGCATCAACTGATATAATTGTTGCATTTTCAGAAACGAATGATCCGCTCGGTAATTGGAATTTTTATGCATTGCCGGGTAATCCGAAAGACAACGACCGCTGGACCGATTTTCCAATGCTTGCATTAACGGAACACGAATTATTCATCACGGGAAATTTAATTATTCCGGGTGAACCATGGCAAACAGGATTCAGTGAGACTTTGATTTGGCAAATGAGCCTCGACAGCGGTTATATCGCCGCTCCGGTGAATGCGGTGTACTACGACAGTATTTTCTTCGGAGGATTTCCCGTGCGCAATTTAAATCCGGTGAAAGGCGGAGAAACAACATATGGGCCCGACATGTATTTTTTATCAAACAGGAATTTTTCTCCATCAAATGATACAATATTCATCGTGCATATTACCGGAACACTTGATGATCCGGAAACCGAATTAACGGTTGATTATTCACTTGCAGATCTGCATTATGGCGTTCCACCACAGGCAAGACAATATAATTCACATATTTTTGATACAAACGACGGAAGGATACTCGGCAGTTATTTTGAAGATGGCGAAATACAATTTGTTTCAAATACACTTGATCCTGCAAGAGGTTTTTGTGGAATTTATCATGGCATAATTACCGATCTCGACGGCGCAAAAAATATTCACGGACATATCATCGGTGATGATACACTCGACCTCGGTTATCCGAATATTTCCTATACGGGAAAATTTGACGGAGACAATCAATCCATTATTTCATTTGATCATTCTGCACCCACCGTGTATGCGGGCATGAGTGCAGTGTTTTATAATTGGGGAGATTATTCTCCGCTGGTAAATATTAAAACCGGCGACAGTTATGTAAATATTTTAAGCGGTACGTACGAGCGATGGGGCGATTATACCGGCTCGCAGAGAAAATATGACGAACCGGGAGTAGTTTGGGTGAGCGGAAACTTCGGAAAATTTATTGATGGCTTCCCTTATGTGCAAAGAAATAATGCAACATGGATTGCAGGCTTGAGAAGTACTGTTGAACCAAATACGGAAATTGAACAGATCGCAATACAAAACCAGGCTTCAATTTATCCGAACCCAATGCAAAATTATTTTTCGACGGAATTTATTTTACCGGCTTCAGGTTCAATTCAATTCCGCATCTATGATATGCAGGGAAACCTCGTTAAATATTTATTGAATGCAAAAGCCCGTGAAGGAAAAAATAAATTCACATTTTCAACTGAAGAACTCACCCCGGGTAATTATCTGCTTGATATTAATTTGAACGGACAACATTTTGATACGAAAACAATTGTGCGTTTGTAAACGATCTCTATATTCTGCATCCTGTGTTCATTGTATATTTGACGCAGAATTGAAAAAAGAAAATGAGCAGGGGTAAATTAAAATTGTACGAAGAAGTAACGATTGAAAATATTGCAGACGGCGGTATTGGAATGGGAAGAGTAAACGGCAAAGTGCTTTTTGTGGAGCAGGTTGTGCCCGGAGATGTTGTGGATGTGCAGGTAACCCGAAAGCGGAAAGATTATGATATGGGTTATGTGAAAGCATTTCGCAATTATTCCGCATTAAGAGTGCAACCGTTTTGTGATCATTTTCAGGTTTGTGGCGGTTGTACATGGCAGAATGTAAGTTATGAAACACAACTGGAATTCAAACAACAACTCGTGCAGGATGCCTTCCGCCGCATCGGAAAATTTGTGCAGCTGCCGGCATTAGGAAAAATAATTGCCTCACCGCATGATAAATATTACCGCAACAAAATGGAATTTACATTTACAAATGCGGGATATATCAATTCACCTGATTTTTCAAAAGAACAGCAATCAGAGAAGAAACCCGCATTGGGATTTCATGTGCGCAAACAATTTGCAAACGTATTTGATATTAAACATTGTTATCTGCAACCGTCGCTTTCGAATGAAATCCGCCTTGCGATGAAAGCATATGGAATATTGCATGATCTTCCATTTTATGATTTGCGGAATCAAACGGGCTATTTACGAAACCTGATTATCCGCAATACTTCCGTACATGATCTGATGGTGATCGTTGTTGTTGCGCAAGATCAGCCGCAATGGTTATTTCCAATGCTCGATCACCTGAAGCAGGCATTTCCGGAAATTACGTCGCTGTATTATTGCATCAATCAGAAATCAAACGATGTGATTTACGATCAGGAAGTAATATTGTATGCAGGCGAAAAATACATGATCGAACAGATCGATGAAATTAAATATCATCTTGGCCCGAAATCATTTTTTCAAACCAATCCTGCACAGGCTGCAAATTTGTACCATATAACACTTGAACTTGCTGAAATAAAAAACACCGACATTGTATATGATTTTTATACAGGCCTGGGAAGCATTGCATTGCTCGCTGCAAAATCCGCAAAAAAAGTTATTGGTGTCGAATTAATTGATGCGGCAATTGAAGATGCAAAAATGAATGCCCTTGAAAATCAAATAAGTAATTGCAGTTTTGTTGCCGGTGATATGGTGAAAATTTTTACAGATGCATTTATTGCAGAATATGGCCGTGCCGATATTGTGATCACAGATCCTCCGCGTGCAGGTATGCATAAAGATGTATGCCTGAAATTACTTGAACTCGCTCCCGATAAAATTGTGTATGTAAGTTGCAACCCTGTAACGCAGGCTCGTGATATTCAAATACTATCAGAAAAATATACGGTGATAAAATTGCAGCCGGTTGATATGTTTCCGCAATCCTATCATGTTGAAAATGTCGCCTTATTGAAATTAAAAGAAGAAGCGAATTAAATTATTTCAGAAGGTTTTCAAGTTTCCGGCTGGTTTCATTATTCTGAGCATTTTCCGCTGCATTTTTTATGTCTCTTTTTTCACGGGCGGTTAAATGGAAGCTCAGGGATGTACGCTTGTTTATTTCTGTCGGTTGATATTCAAAAGTGAGCACTTCGAGATTTCCATCCAGTATATCATCGAGATAATTAAGGAGATAATCATTCTGGTAATCCTGAATTTCAACCCAGTTCATATATAAATTTCCAACGGGACTGAAAAATTTTTCAAAAACACCTTCACTCAGATCCTGTTTAATTTTTACTTCCTGTTCGATCCCGCGAATATTTACGGCAATTACTCCGCTTGTATTTTTCATGATCCAGTCTTTGAATGTTTCAACAAACCGCACGGATGTTTCAATTCCATAATTATCGCGGATACCGGCATCCATTATTTCAATTTCAGGCTCGGTAGGAAGATGCACATTCGGAAGGATATAAGGAAAGGTGCAATTCAAACGGATAGCGCTGAGCAATAATAAACTATCCGGATTATGATTGCTTAGTAAAGTGCGGTAGTCCACCGCATCAATTTCGGGAGCGGCAATATGATGTTCACGGCCCTGCGGCACACATAAATAAGAAACGGGCTGCGCACTGATATATAATTTTCTTTCATCATTAATAATCGTCGGGCTGTAAACGATCATGGGAATCTGCATGTTAAATTCCGGATCGCGGTAACTGCAAATTGGTTTGTATAAAACCGAATTTGTATTTTCATTCAGTATTTTTTCAAACATATAGCCCCGGTCTTTCCTGTAGGTGTTTCCTGCGTACGTAAAATTTTGCCAGGGATAAAAAAGATCGTTTACCACAACTGTAAAACTGACTGCATTTAATAAATCGTCCGACATATTATCTGCATATATATCATCCGTGAGATTGATATTTTCTCCATTCATTTTTCTGTAATATAATTCCCGGTAATAGGATGCAGCTATCATACCGCCGGAAGCGCCGGAAATGATCACACAGTTTTTCATGAGGCTGCCATTCGTAATACTGTCGGCATGCTGTAAGATCTCCATCACAAATGCAGATGCACGCAAACCGCCACCGCTGCAATGCATAATGATCAGTTTTGGTTTTTGAATTGTATCCGGAAATTTTTGCTTCCAGTTTTCCAGCATTTGCAAGCCGTGTTGAATATCCTTCTGTCGGGTTTCTTCAGAACTGAGAGAACGAAACGCATCAATTGAATAAACAGCTGCCGGGTTTGCATATTGAATTCCATATGCTTTGCCGCCATAGGTAAGCAAATCAGTATGCATTAGTCTGTCGACACTGAGAATTAATATCAAAAAGAAAAATAATTTCCATCTCCCAAGCCAATATGAAAATGCGCCCAGTAAAACAACGAGGATCACCAGTAATAACAAAATGCTTGAAGCTGCAGGAATTCTGAACCATGGCCGGTCCATCAGAAAACCAAGCAGGATTATAAGCATGAGTGCCGTGAGTTCAATAAATAATGCATTTGCGTGATGCTGCTTATAAACAGAACGAATAATTGATTCGGGATAATGATCTGCCGAGCGTGCACGCCGCCACCGGAGATTATGATTTAAATAGTAATCAACTTCTATATTCGGTTTAATACTTACCTCCAGGTGTGTTGGCTCCTGCGGATTTATTTCAATTGTATGGTCAGGATTTTTCTTTTTGATCACACCGATGATCTGGAAAATACTTTTGTTGGTTCTGAAAAAATAAATTGTGGTGATCATGATACAAGTGATCATCCCCAAAACAAAGCCCAATACGCGAAAAGCAATTCCACCCAGGTCAACCAATCCGTTACTTGCCTGAAATGAAATGATTTCAAAAACATAGGTGATAAAAAATAAAGCCGGGAAAAAAATATTATTCAGGCAGTACACTCCGAACGGGCGGTTTAATGTTGCGAGAAACGGAAAATATTTTGCGCATAAAATATAACTTGTCACCTGCCATACCATCAGATATGCGCCAAATGCGGCGCCCACGATACAAAAACTGCTGAAATCAACAGCGCCTAAATATTCCGGGTCCAGAAATAATAATGAAACACCATAGCGTTCACCCAATATGCCTGTGATCATTCCGAACAGAAATAACCAGAATAAGATCAAAAAATGATTACGTTTTAAATGCAGCGCAATTAACTGAACCGGAAAAGAATAAATAAAACTTTTTGCTGCGTTGCGCATAAATTATAGTAGCATTTTTAGCAAAACGGAATCTGAACAGAAAACAGATATACAGATTCGTAAAATGTATGTAAGATAACGAATAAACGAAATGAAAAAAATGATGCGTGTATGGAAAAATGAAAGGAAAAAAAATGCTGCCCGCTCCTCATCAGGCAGCATTGTAATGGTAGGGAATTATGAAATACCAATAACCTAAAAAGGTCAGGCAAATATAGGTACAAATTGCATGAGTTTTACAAATTATTCAAGCAAAAAAACTATTTTTTAGAAAATCTTAAATATATTTGCCGGAACGTTACCTTATAGGTAATTAAATTTAACCCAAATGGCTGAAAATTACGAAATTGACAATGTCGATGTGCAGATTCTTCATCTGCTGATGAACAACGCTATGATGCCTTTTACCGAGGTTGCCCAGAAGGTAGGTGTGTCGCCCGGAACAATTCATGTGCGCATGAAAAAGCTGAATGATATGGGCGTAATTCGCTCATCTCATCTCACCATCCATCCGCTGCGGCTGGGATACGGTATTACGGCATTTCTTGGTGTATACCTTGACAAAAGTTCAATGTATGATAATGTGGTAACCGAGCTTCAGAAAATTGCAGAAATTGTGGATTGCCATTATATGACCGGCACATACAGTATGTTCCTTAAAATTATTTGCAAGGATACCTTACATCTGAAGGAAGTGCTGCACGATAAAATTCAGCAAATTGCCGGTATCGACCGTACGGAAACATTCATTTCTCTCGAAGAAACATTTTCGAGGCCGATGAAGCTGAATCATCCGAAAAAATAATTCTGCATTTTAATTCGCCCAGATCTTTGTTTTCAGATCCAGTTGATCGGGAAGGCTTAATAGTGCGGTAAGCTGTGCGATTTGTTTCCTGAGATATTCGGGGTCATCAATTTTTCCATAGAGATGTGGCGTGAGAATATCTTTTTCTGTTTTTACAGCAATATAAATTTTATTCCCGCTGAATGAAATTGAAATTGCCTGATAAAAATGATCGCTGAACTGATTAATGCGCTCAATTAATTTAGTAGAAAGAAGATATCTGGCTTCCACTTCGTCGGTTGCGTATACAGAAAATTTCTGCTCGAAATTTACATCTTCAAACTGTACGAGTTTCGCATCTCCCCGTTTCACCCATTCATTCGCTATTTCTCCGTATACCGCTCCTAATATCTGGCGCCCCGTATCCGGAAAAATAAATGTTTGATGCTGAAATGGTTTATTAAAATCAGCAATAAATAAATAACCGTTAAATATTTCAGTAATTTTTACTTCCGTTTTTCCACCGCTTGAATTAACTTCCTTCTGCTGCACAATCAATCTGCTGCCCCTGAAATTAAATTCTTTTTGTTCGAACAAGTCACTTCCCGTATAATTCCAGATCGATTGAAAATTGAAAAGATTTGATTCGGTAAAATCCTGTTGGGGAAGAAATGCATTTTCCTGCCAGTTGATGGATGTATCGGCGGAAATTAATTTTTGTAAAATGAGATGCTTGTAATTTGCATTGAATTTCACCTCAAGTGATTTCAATAAATTGTAGGGCACCAGCAATAAAAAAACAGATATTATACCTCCGGCCCATTTTAAAAAGAAAGAAGTTCCGAAATCATTGCCAAGAAATCTTGTTCCGACAAACCATGCGGCAGCAATTACAATCGCGGCACCCGAAACTGTGAGAACACCCATGTGCAAATTATTTTTAACAAGTTCGGGTGAACGCTCTCCGAGATATGTTTTAATACGTTTGTTCGTGATCATCAACACCACCAGACACATAACGGAATACATAAAACCACGGATGATTTTCGGAAATGCCGCATCGCCAAATTCGTCGAATGGAAACATGTTCAGGAATCCCAGAAAAAAACTAACCACAACCGTTAAAAAATATAATTCAATCAGCCTTGTTAAAAAGCCCGATACACGCACCATCCCGACTGGTGGTTTAAGTGTGCGGAGAGATTGGGATATTTGATTTTCCAAATTGAAATTTAGCGATGATTATTATTACATATTCCTTCGATATTGTCCTCCATCCGCCTGCGTCGGATCGGAGACAATTGTATTACATATTTCTGCGGTATTGTCCTCCGACCTCAAATAATGAATGAGTGATCTGTCCGAGTGAACAATATTTACATGCTTCCATTAAAAATTCAAAAATGTTTTTGTTTTCAATGGCGGCAAGTTGCACTTTGCGCAATTGATCCTGCGTGATGGATTTATTTTTTTCGTGGAGATATTTTAAAGTGGTAATTTGAAATTCTTTTTCTTCTTCTGTTGCCCGAATTACTTCCGATGGTGTAATTGTAGGTGATCCTTTTGAATTTAAAAAAGTATTTACACCGATGATCGGATAAGCACCCGAATGTTTCAAAGTTTCATAATATAAACTCTCTTCCTGAATTTGTCCACGCTGATACATGGTTTCCATTGCACCTAATACACCACCACGTTCTGTTATACGATCGAATTCAGTTAATACCGCTTCTTCAACAAGATCGGTTAATTCTTCAATAATAAAGGATCCCTGAATCGGATTTTCATTTTTAGCAAGGCCGAGTTCTTTATTAATAATCAACTGAATTGCCATTGCACGGCGCACACTTTCTTCCGTTGGTGTGGTGATTGCTTCATCATATGCATTTGTATGAAGCGAATTGCAATTATCATAAATCGCATATAATGCCTGCAACGTTGTGCGGATATCATTAAAATCAATTTCCTGTGCGTGCAAACTTCTGCCGCTCGTTTGAATATGATATTTTAATTTTTGTGTGCGATCATCGGCATGATATTTTTCTTTCATGGCTTTGGCCCAGATTCTTCTCGCCACTCTTCCGATCACTGCATATTCCGGATCAACTCCGTTGCTAAAAAAGAAAGAAAGGTTCGGTCCGAAATCATTGATGTTCATGCCGCGGCTTAAATAATATTCTACATATGTAAAACCGTTTGCAAGTGTGAAAGCCAATTGTGTAATCGGATTTGCACCGGCTTCTGCAATATGATAACCCGAAATTGAAACCGAATAAAAATTCCGCACTTTCTGCTGAATAAAATATTCCTGCACATCGCCCATTAAACGCAGAGCAAATTCAGTGGAGAAAATACATGTGTTTTGCGCCTGATCTTCTTTTAAAATATCCGCCTGCACAGTACCACGCACTTTATGTAAGGTGTCTGCTTTTATTTTTTTGTATACATCTGCAGGCAAAACCTGGTCGCCGGTAACACCAAGCAGCATTAAACCTAATCCGTTATGACCCGCCGGTAATTCGGGTTCATTATATTTTGGTTTTAGATGTTCACGGCCTTTAAAGATCTCCGCAATTTTTTTATTTACGTCTTCAATGAGATTATTTTCGTGAATATATTTTTCGCATTGCTGATCAATTGCAGCATTCATGAAAAATCCGAGCAGCATCGGAGCAGGGCCGTTGATCGTCATCGAGACAGAAGTTTTCGGATCGGCAAGATCAAAACCGCTGTATAATTTTTTCGCATCATCCAGACAACAGATACTTACACCACTGTTTCCGATCTTTCCATAAATATCCGGGCGATAGTCCGGATCATTTCCATAAAGTGTTACGCTGTCGAATGCCGTTGACAAACGTTTTGCGGGCATACTCAGACTCACATAATGAAAACGTTTATTCGTGCGCTCTGGTCCGCCTTCACCTGCAAACATTCTGGTCGGGTCTTCTTCCTCCCGTTTAAACGGATAAATACCGGCGGTAAACGGAAATTCTCCCGGCACATTTTCCTGTAACTGCCATTTGAGAATATCTCCCCATGCGGTGTATTTCGGTAAACTTATTTTTGGAATTTGCAGATGTGATAAACTTTCTGAATGTGTTTTGATTTTTAATTCTTTGTCGCGGACCTTGAAAATATAATTTTCATCTTTATACGATTGGACTTTCTTACTCCAGTCGTCAATGAACTGTTGATTTTGTCTGTCGAATTGCAATGAAAATTGTTTGAATTCTTCCGTTAATTTTTCAATCGTCGGAATATCCTGTTCTTTTTTATTTTCGAGAATCGTTGCAGTTGTTTTTATCGCATATAATTTTTGTGCGATATCACTTTGTTCGATCACCCATTTATCGTAATTGCGGTTAGTTTCAGAAATTTCCGCGAGATATCTTGTACGTTGTGGTGGGATGATAAATATTTTTTTGCTCATCTCATCCGTAATATGAAAATCGCTGTGGAGATCAACATTTGTTTTCTCTTTTATGATATCCATTAAATGGCGGTAGAGCTGATTTGTTCCCGGATCATTAAACTGTGAAGCGATGGTTGCAAATACCGGCATAGTATCCACAGCTTTTTCAAATAATTTATGATTGCGTTGAAATTGTTTGCGCACATCACGCAATGCATCCTGCGCACCGCGTTTATCAAATTTGTTGATTGCAATAATATCTGCAAAATCGAGCATGTCAATTTTTTCCAGCTGACTTGCTGCTCCGAATTCCGGCGTCATCACATATAAACTCACATCGCTATGTTCGGTAATTTCCGTATCACTTTGTCCGATGCCGGAAGTTTCCAAAATAATGATATCAAAATTCGCTGCTTTTAAAATTTTCACAGCTTCATCTACGTGTTTGCTTAATGCAAGATTTGCCTGGCGTGTTGCCATCGAACGCATATACACTCTCGGATTATTTATTGCATTCATCCGGATCCTGTCGCCGAGTAATGCACCACCGGTTTTTCTTTTACTCGGATCAACAGAAAGAACGGCAATTGTTTTCTCTTTGAAATCAATTAAAAATCTTCGAACCAATTCATCCACTAATGATGATTTCCCCGCACCGCCAGTTCCTGTAATTCCGAGCACCGGTGTTTTATTTTCTTTGATCATCACCTGAATCTGCGACATCATATTTTGCGCATCAGGTGAATTATTTTCAACTGCAGAAATTAATCTTGCAATACTTCCCCAGTCTTTAATTCCGAGTTTATTTACTTCTCCATTTAAATGTATTCCTGTTGCAAAATCACTTTTTTCAACCAGATCGTTGATCATGCCCTGCAGTCCCATCGCTCTTCCGTCATCAGGAGAATAAATTTTCGTAATGCCGTAATTTTCGAGTTCTTTTATTTCTTCCGGCAAAATTGTTCCGCCGCCACCACCGAAAATTTTAATATGTGAAGCATTTTTTTGTTTGAGAAGATCAAACATGTATTTAAAATATTCGACATGCCCACCCTGGTAGCTCGTCATTGCAATGGCCTGCACATCTTCCTGGATGGCGCAATTTACCACCTCATCCACACTGCGGTCGTGACCAAGATGGATCACTTCAACACCTGTTGCCTGAATGATACGTCGCATCACATTGATGGCTGCATCGTGGCCGTCGAATAAACTCGCGGCAGTAACAATTCTCACTTTATGTTTCGGATGGTAAGGTTGGACTTCTTTCATATTGCTTTTACGAGCTCAAATTTAATTAATTGGTGGGGAGAGATGAAATTCTTACGATTAAATGCTGGTCTCCCGCAGATCTCGCCGATTTTCGCAGATAAAATTTTCTCCTTTTCTCTTTTTCTCCTTTCACTCGGCGGTATTAAATTATAATAAACTCAGAGGGAAAGGAGGGAGAGGAATTAAATGAGTATAGATTTTCGTTGATGAATTCTGCGCTGATCTGCGGAATCTTCGGGAGATTTTTTGCCCGCAGATTCCGCTGATTCTCGCAGATAAATTCTGAGTATTCTCGGGAACAAATTTTGAAATTAATTTTTAATCAATTTCTGCACAGCCGCTCCGGTTTTTGACCTGATATAAATAAAATAAATCCCATCAGGTAAAGCAGAAATATTTTCTTTCAATAAATGATTACCAGCTGTTAATTCCCCGAAAAATATATTCAGTATATTTTTTCCGGAAATATCAGTAAGATAAATATTTGTTTCCGCATCTGAATTCATTGTAAATGAGATTTCAATATTTCCTGAAGAAGGATTTGGATATAAATTAAAATCAAATTGATTTATGTTTTGAATTGAAACCGGTGAGGTTACATTAATAATCATGCAAGTTTCATCACTGCAACCTGCATCGGTACCTATGGTGAGGCAGACTTCGAAATAACCCGATGCTGCAAAAATATGCTCCGGATTTTCATCTGATGAATAACTTCCATCTCCAAAATCCCATGAATAGGAAGTAATTGCTCCCACATCGGGATCAGAAAGATTTGTAAAACTCACATTGAGATCAATTGTTTCAAATGAAAAATCTGCAACACATTCAATTGTATCAATCGGGTTAATGACATTGAGCGTTTCGCAATACGTATTTGAGCATCCGTCGGACGTTTCAATACTCAGGCAAACCGGATAAATACCTGAAACAATATAAATATGCTCCGGATTTTCAATTGTGGAAGTTGCGCCATCTCCAAAACTCCAGTCGTAGGAAACGATATCAGCCCCGCCGCCATCAGCCGTGCTGGTAAAATCAACGGTTAAACCATCAGCAAGATACGTAAAGGAAGAAGCGCATGATGCGAAAGACACAATTTGAAATTCATTTACAGCTACAACTGCATATACAGTTGTGAAATAAAAAAATAAACAGAAACAAAAGATTCGGAGTTTGATCATACCATTATTCAATAAAACAATGCGGATATTAATAGTTTAAAAATAATGCGAAAAAATTAATAATCGGATGATATGGTTCGGTATGAAAGCCAATTCATATTTTCTCAGCCAAACAAACTCAGGAAAAAGAGTATGACGACAATGGAAAGCAATAATAAAGCTCCTACCACGACCAATGTTGCTATGCCCATTCCTTTGCCTTTATATTTATCAGGATGATTTTTAATGCGGATGAGTGATGCGATAACCAGGCCGATCCCGACTAAAACCAATACACTACTGAATGGAATAAACGTGGATCCCAAAATGCCTACGCCAATGCAAGCTACACCTGCAATCATCAGGGGATCGGTGACTGGTTCTTCGGTAATCTCCAGTGAATCAAATCCGACACCGGGAAATGATTTTATATTTTGTGATTTTTGGAATTTGAATTGGTCCGAAATATTTACAGCATCTTCAAAAATCATTTTTAATTCATGAATACCCGCGAAACCAATTGGCGGTTTTGCTAAAACGGAATCACTCACCGGTTGCAAATTATTTTTATTCTCGAATTCCTGATTTGTATAATTTGTAAATTCAGTTACCGGTTTTTTAAGAACGGCACATCCATTGAACATCATTAAGATCAGAAAATAAATTGCAAAATTTGCGAAGTTGCATTTCATAGAAGGGCCATGAATTTATTTAAAGTTAGTAGTTTATTCAAACAAAAAAGGCGGCCTCGTTCTGAGACCGCCTTTTTTGTTGTCGGGACAAAATCCCGAAAAGAAATTTATTCTGTTGTGCCTTCTTCACCGCCTGTATCTGATTTAAATGCAGAGAAGTCAAACATCAATGTGAAACGCAATGTATTATCAAGCGGGTTTTGCGCATTGCCGCTTGGAACCAGATAAGAGAAATCAAGTCCGAAAACACTGTAACGCAAACCAAGGCCAACAGTGAAGAACTGACGTCCGCCTTTTGTTGCATGCTCATAAAAATAACCGGTGCGCACCGCAAATTTATTGTCGTACCAATATTCCAATCCCGTTGAAACAATTACTTCGTGTAATTCTTCACTGAACCCGTTTGGTGCATCGCTGAATGAACCAAGGATGCCGCTTACAACACTTTTTTCTTTGTAATCGAGTATTCCGTTATTTGGGTTGGTGTCAGTTGAATCAGGTGTCGGAACAAGTAATTTATTTAAATCGAGTGCAATAGTGAGTTTATTGTAATCATCGAATTCAACACCGTAAGCGGCACCTAATCCGAGATTGGTCGGGATGAAATCTTTTTCAATACTTGATGTATATGTGATCTTATTTCCAATATTCGAAATATTCATACCGAGGCCGATATTTGATTTTTTATCGCCTGTTTCAAAATTATTTGTGTAGAAAAGCGATACATCTGCAGCAACACCATTTGCCGGTTTAATTTCAACACCGTTCACATATTGTCCGGTTGCGAGATTTGAATAGAGATATTTCAGGTCGAGGCCGGCGGAAAGATTATCTGCCAGTTTGCGTGAATAAGCTACATCAAATGCAAATTCTTTCGGGTCAAAATCCTGGAGCACATTGCCTGATGCATCTGTAAAAGTGATTGTTCCCAAAGAAAAATATCTGAGTGAAGCGCTTAAAGCCTGTAATTCATCAACTTTCCAATAACCGGTTAAATAAGCGAGGTAAATATCGGGAACAAGATTTTTAAGCCAGGGAGTATAGGTAAGTGAAACACCTGACGGTTTTTCATCATCAATAAATACAAGTTTGGAGGCATTCCAGAAAATGCTGTTTGCATCTGGAGAAATTGCGATGCCCACATCCGCCATACCACCCGAACGTGCATCCGGTGCTATTCTGAGAAATGGAACAGCGGTAGTAACGGTATTGAGATCGAAATCTTCACCAACAGCAATTTGAGCCTGAGTTGTAGTTGTAAATGTTATCACGGAGACAACTACCAATGCGAATAATCTATTCATCATATCTTTTTATCGGGTTTGCAAAAGTAACGAATTACCAATTATGTTATTATGCCGCAAAAGGAAGTTAACGGCTGAATCACTCACCTTAGTATAACCAGTTTCTGAAATTCGTTTGCTTTTGAATTATCGCTTTCTGCCTTAACGGTCAGCTTATATACGTAAACTCCTCTTCCGATCGGATCTCCGAATTCATCGAGGCCGTCCCATTCGATATTATCAACCCGGTATCCATCGGTTGAAACCTGCTGCTGTATTGTTTTTACCAGCCTGCCGCTCACAGAGAAAATCTCCACTTTCACATCCAGCAAATCACCGGCCCGGTTATGTTCAAACCAGAAAGATGTATTTGTGGTGAAGGGGTTCGGATAATTCAATACATGTGAAAGTGCAAGTTTTGCAGATTCGGCAACCACGAACTCAGTATAACCTTCTCCTGAATTATTATAAACATCCCAGGCTTTGACTGTAACTGTATGTCTTCCCGCTGCGATATCACTCAAGGGGTAAGTTACTGAGCCGCTCTGATATTTATCGAGGTCGGCTTCATAATAATCATTGAGTTTGATGAGTGATTGCTGATCATCATCGAGGGTTGCAGTAACATCATGACCGATGCCGTTCCCAACCGTATTAATGCCGCTGAAATCGTTCAGTTTTACAAGGAGGAAAGGATTTTCATCCGTCAGGCCGCCGAACACAAACGATTCATCATTCATATACACATCCAGTTCAGGCCCATCGGTGTCGGCAGCAGCTGTATCATTCGTTCCGCCGATCACAACAGTTAAATCGTAACCCACCGCATCTTCAAATCCATTATCTGCATAATAGCTCAGTTTGCCTGTTCCGTATGAATAGGTAATATCTTTCGGAACAATAAATGTGAAATTGAATTCACCATTTATAACAGATGCTTTTCCTTTATATAAAGCATTTTTTTGAAGATCGAAACTAAACGGCTGGCTCGGGCCGAAACCAACTCCCGAAAATGTCGGGTCGTTTACAAGATTATTTATGATGACAGGTTTATCGAAAACTGTCGGATACACCGTGCCGTTAAATGTGCTCAGTTTAATTCCGTCTGCATCAGTAACCTCTCCCCACACGGTAACTTTATCCAATGCTTTTAATGTATCATTGGAAATAGATGTTGTTTGAATATTAAATACCGGATAATCGAGCACAAGTGCCGGATCACCCAATAAAATAAATTTACGGTTATTTGTTCCTTCACTTGTAACGCCGTTTTTTCCGTTTTTCAATGCATCGCCGAGTGCAGGCATTTTTCCATCTACAGGTTCAAAAATATGTTCAAGAAAATTATTGTTGAGATCATAATTTGCAGCTGCATACACAACACGGTTTGTACTTACCAGTGCAATTGCACCACCCGTCGGATTTAATAAAGTTAATTCGCCGGCACTGCGCACATCCGGATTATCATAGCGGGAGAATGAGCACGTTGCTGTAATAAATAATGGAAGTTTATCAAAATTATCCCAGCTGTTGATATCATCAACGGATAATACTCTTTCCTGCGCCCAGTTTTGTTCATTGCCATGGCCCAAATAATTCATAATAAATGCACCGCTGTAAATGCGGTTGTTGAGTGCCGTTTCCACATCGGGATAACGCTCACCGCCTGCACCCGGCACCTGCTGATACGAATCAAAATAAATTTTATCAATATTATAAACCGGATATCTTGATTTAATTGAATCGGCTAATTCTTCCGCATCTTTTACATGCGTATTATAATCTTCATCATCTGCTAAAAAGCATAATAAATTGCGCCAGGCGCCAAATGTTTCCGTTGATTTATAATGAATTATTTTGTCCACCATTTCTGTTGCTTCGGAAATTTCAACAACTGGAATTCTGCCGACACCGATATCTAATTTCGGCGTACTGCTTTCCAGATTTAATCCTTCGCTCTCATCAAGAAATCCGAAATAATCATCTGTTCCAAAAGAACTTCCCAATGCAAGCGACTGATTGCTTTCATAATTCGGAACACGGAATGTATTTTCTTCTTCCGTGAACATCGTATTTTTATAATCAAAAGAACAATCTCCGAATAATAATAAATAACGCGGCGCTAATTCTGCATCAATTCCTGCACGCACATAAAACATGCGCATCATATCTCTGATCGCGGAAATATCATTACTGCCTGATGAAAATTCATTGTATACCTGTGTTGTTGTTACAACCAATGTATCGAGTCCTTGTAAATCGTGATGAAATGCAGCAAGCCTTCTTGCTTCAGAAAGAAATGCAGGATGTGTAACAATTACATAATCCGGTGCAAGTTCGATATTATGCAGGTCCTGATTTGCAACAGTTCCCTCATTTGTAATATCGGTTGAAGGAAATGCATCTGCCGTTTTAAATGCAACAAATTCTTTTAATGTATCAGATGGTAATTTAAATGTGATATCTGATCCTGCGACCGTATATTTTTGATTTTTCACATTTGTCTGATCTGTAATATCCCAGATTTTAATATCACCGGGTGCAGAAACAATATAATTTGTTACCTGACCTGCGCTGATCGTTAAATGATCTCTGAAAAATAATTGTGCATTATTATAAGTTGATGCACATCTCGCAAGCAATTCAATATAATTTAACCATGCAGTGCCAGAAAGAGATCCGGAATAACCCACATGCATTGTAATGTTGGCTGAAGAAGATGTAAAGCTTGTTTCAATACTTCCCGCCTTTGCAAATGTTTCGGTAAAATCCGCTTCTACCGGAGTTAAAGTGATTGTTCCGAGATCGGTTGAATTTGCATCAAAATTCATGGAGATATTTCCAGATGCACTGGCGCCGGCAATATCGGTGCGGAAAAGAATAGAACTTGCAGGATCGATATTCGGAAATGAAAATGCATAATCCCTGTCGCTCGTATATGTATCAAATGCATCGCCGTACCAAACTCTTCCCGAATTGATCAGATTGATTTTATCCTGGTCGATAAATGCGAGCGCATCATATGTTGTGGAAGTTTTTGTTGCGGACAGTAAACTTTCATTCTGATCGGCAATTGATTTTCCTGTTCCTTTATCCGTTGAAATAAAATAATATGTTTTGTTTGAATAGAGATCGTTTTGATGTTTGAACGTATTTGTAGTAATGGAAAATTGCCATCTGTTTGGTGCCTGTCCGTAAAATAAAATATAATCACCTTCGTCAAAACTGCCGTCTTCCAAACCCACCCGCTGCACAGCATTTTCCTGCAGGTCATCAAAACGAAATACACTGTTTAATTCGGGCAGCATGCCGCCGCCATTTCCAAATATGCCGATCTGATTTACGTTGACGGATGATAAATTAATTCCGAGACTTTCGAGAAAGGTTTTATCAATTTTAAAAATCCCGTCTTTAATCACACTTATTTTATACCAGGTGCCGGAAGCAAGAACGGAATGTTCTGAATAATCCATTTCCTCTTCTTCATCCATTTTAAAATTTGCAGAATTTATTTCTGCGATCAAACGAAAGCTGACAAGCCGTTCAACATTTCCTGTTAACCTGTTTTTGCGCAGCGGGACAAAACTGACATCGAGCACCGGTTTTTTTGAGATAAAACCGATCGTGTGATTGAATTGAATTTCGCCGGTTAAATCATCAAAATTTAATTTCCCTTTTTCAACAGGCGCATAAACGGCATTTTCAATTCTGATGGTAACCGTACCTTCCGAATTGATTTTAAATGATTCGCCATACACAGGCAATACCGCATTCTTTTTATATTGATAAGATGCACCGCTGAACTGCAATGAAAAATATGTTTTGCCTGCTTCATTCAATGCATTTTCATCCTGGGTAAACTGGCGCAGCGTATCTGACCAATTGAGTGTCCGATCCACTGAAATTTGTTCAGTTGCTGATACAACTTCGGGAAGGAAACTCGTTAACATTGCAGCGCCCAGGAGCGAAATCACGAAACCACGCATTTATATTGGATTGGATTACAAATTTGACGAATAAAAGTGAATAGTAAACGGCAGCATACTATTCATATTGCCATGCAAAGGTCATTTTTTTCAAATGATTTTCGCATGCTGTTTTTGATTTGGTGCTGCACGTTTCTTTTTTTTGTCAAACCCCTGGCAGCACAGGATCTCCGCTTTACGCAAATACATGCTTCCGAAACATTTTTAAACCCTGCCTTCGCAGGTTCTTCTGCCGACGCAAGATTTATTCTGAATTTCCGCGATCAGTGGCCGAATATGCCCCAAACATATGTATCGTACAGGGCATGTTTTGAAGATTATATTGCCGCAATCAGGAGCGGGATAGGTGTGTATGCATTCCAGGATAACCAGGGCGATAATGCGTATAGCACAACGAATTTCGGTTTTCAGTACATGTATCAGGCAAGACTGGGCGAGTCGCTGGCGCTGAATTTCGGAATGCAATTCAATTTTGCTCAGATCCGACTTAACTGGACCAAGCTGCAGTTTTACGATCAGATCGATCTCCTGTATGGTTTCAACGATATTTTCGGCAACCCGAATCCCAGTTCCGAACCGCTTCCGCCAAGTTTGAACAGCGATTATTTCGACATCGGCTCAGGCGCCTTGCTTGTTGGAAACCATTTTTATATCGGTTTTTCGGTTTTTCATCTCACCGAACCAACTGTCAGTTTTTATGGAAACAATGCCAGTATTCTGCCCGTATCCTTTTCCGGTCAGGCAGGCTTGCAGATCCTGAAAGATAAAAAGCGGAATCCCCTTGTCTTTAATCCGGTTGCCGCTTATACCTATCAGGCTGGGTTTCAGCAAATCGAGGCAGGTGCCTATCTCAAAAAGAATTTGCTTATCACGGGCCTGTTTTTCAAGCATAATACCCAAAACCTGAGCGATGTTTCACTATGCGCCGGTATTTCCAAAGATTTTTTCAGTTTCGCTTACAGCTACGATATTGCGGTGGGTGACCTTGCGGGCTTCAGCGGAGGCGCTCATGAAGTGAGTATGATCTTTACCCTGCCTGAGAGCAAAGCAGGTACGACAAGGAAAAATCAAAAAAATATTCTCGATTGTCCGCGAGTATTGTGATTTAGCAATAAGTTATATACATTTGCGTTTATCTGTAAAATTTCAAGTCTGTAAAATTTCAAGAGTATGAAAAGAATTCTTCAGCCTGTAGTATTCCTGTCAATGGCTCTCCTTGTTATGTCAGCGACTACTTCCTGCAAGAAACGTTCTTCTGTCACCAACTTTAAGTACAACGATACCAAATGGGGTGGTTTCGAAAACCACAAGTTCGACGGCCAGGCAACCGGTCCGAATCTCGTTCTGGTGCAAGGTGGTACTTTCACACAGGGGTGGACGGAACAGGACGTTACTTTCGAGTTTAACAATGTAGCTCGCAGGGTTACGGTTTCTTCATTTTATATGGATGAGACTGAAATTTCAAACATCCACTACCGCGAATATTTGTACTGGATGCAAAAACAATTTGGTGAATTTCCAGAAATCATCAAAAACACTTTACCCGACACACTCGTTTGGCGTGAAGAACTCTCTTTCAATGAACCTTATGTGCAGTATTATTTCCGCCACCCTTCTTACAAAGACTATCCTGTTGTAGGTATTTCCTGGCTGCAGGCAAATGAGTTTTGTAAATGGCGCAGTGACAGGGTGAACGAAATGATCCTTGCTGAAAAGAAATATATTGATGTAAATACAATGGGAACCGGAGAAGATAATTTCACCGGCGAAACATATTCAACCGGTATTTATACATCAGGAATTAAAAAAGGTAAAAAAGATTACAGCCCTTATGCTTCGGATCCTAAAATGGGCAGGACCGTAAGAATGGAAGATGGTATCATGCTTCCTGATTATCGCCTCCCGACTGAAGCGGAATGGGAATATGCGGCTCTCGGCCTGATTGGTAACCGCGTTCCGGGTAATGAGATGATCTCCGACAGAAGAATTTATCCATGGGATGGCAATACATTGCGTGAACCATCCGCACGTGAAAAATGGGCACAGGGAAAAATGCTTGCAAACTATAAGCGTGGTCGTGGTGACTATGCCGGTGTTGCAGGTAAATTAAACGATAATGCAATTATTACCGCACCGGTTTATTCATTCATGCCGAATGATTACGGTTTATATAATATGGCAGGAAACGTGAACGAATGGGTTGCTGATGTATACCGTCCTACAGAATATTTTGATATGCAGGATTTAAATCCATACAGAGGTAATCAGTATATGACGAAAGAACTGGATGAGGATAATTACCCTCTCACAGATTCTCTCGGAAGAATAAAATATCGTCCTGTAAAAGATGAAGAATCAGTGAACCGCCGTAATTACAAAAAAGGTTATGTGGTGGATTACCTTGATGGTGATTCAACTTCGAATGTAACTTATGATTATGGCCAGACAACCCTGATCAGTGATAAATCACGTGTATATAAAGGTGGATCATGGGCAGATGAAGCGTATTGGTGTTCACCGGGTTCCCGCCGTTATCTGGAAGAAGATAAATCAACCGCAACAATTGGTTTCCGTTGTGCAATGATCCGTTTAGGCGGTGATGTGGACAATGATACAAAAGGCGGTAATAATTTCAAGAAAACCAAAAAAGCGAAAAAAGCAAATCAAACCAACAGGAATTTGAATAAATTCTGACGGGCAAATAAATAAATTGTAGCCTCCCAATTTGGGAGGCTTTTTTTTGACTCATCCCTTACCTTCTCTTTTTTGAAGAGAAGGCGTTTCATTTTCATTTTTTCGTAGTTTCTGCAAATTTCAGATTGCAGAATTTTTTCACTGTCATCTTCAAACAGTACCTGATTTGAAAAAGGGAAACCGGAATTTATTTTTACAAATCTTTGATAAATGCAATATGTGCCGTCCCTCTCTCCACAAGAGAGAGTGAGAAGAGGGTGAGTCAAAACTCATCCCTTACCTTCTCTTTTTTGAAGAGAAGGCGTTTCAGTTTCATTTTTTCGTAGTTTCTGCAAATTTGAGATTGCAGAATTTTTTCACTGTCATCTTCAGACAGTACCTGATTTGAAAAAGGGAAACCGGAATTTATTTTTTCAAATCTTTGATAAATGCAATATGTGCCGTCCCTCTCTCCACAAGAGAGAGGGAGGAGAGGGTGAGTCTGGCTCGAGGCATATTTAAATCGCCAGAATTCTTTCATATCCTTTTTCAAGGATTAACTTTCTTTATACTTTTATCCAATGAATGAATTAAATCACTTGCTCGAAATATTTTTAAAATCCACGGGTGTAACAATTGATTCAAGGAATATTGAAAAAGGCAATCTTTTTTTTGCGCTGAAAGGGGAAAGGTCTGACGGAAATACATTTGCGGCATCAGCAATTGAAAAAGGTGCTTTCGCTGTGGTCGACAACAAAGATTTTTTTATTGAAGGTAAATCAATACTGGTTGCAGATACATTGATTGCATTACAGGAACTTGCCAAAGCATACCGATCAGAATTAAAAATCCCGCTTATCGGTTTAACCGGTTCGAATGGAAAAACAACAACAAAGGAATTATTACATGCGGTGCTTTCAAAAAAATATAATACGTATGCCACAAAAGGAAATCTGAATAACCATATTGGTGTTCCGCTCAGCATTTTATCGATTCAAAAAGAACATGAAATTGCCGTGATTGAAATGGGCGCCAATCATCAGAAAGAAATTGAATTTTTATGCACGATCGCACAACCTACGCACGGGTTAATTACAAATATCGGCTTGGCGCATCTCGAAGGATTCGGCGGGCCGGAAGGTGTGAAAAAAGGGAAGTCCGAATTGTTTACATATATCATGAAAACCGGCGGGATCATTTTCGCAAATTCGGGTGAGAAAAAACTTGATGATGTTTATGCAGGCTATGAAAAAATTGTGCGTTTCGGAAAATCCGGTGATGAAGATTATCCGGCAACCATAAAACCAAATGAACAATTTGCGGTGATCGTTGCACATGGCCTTGAATTCAGGTCACAGCTCATCGGTAATTATAATGCAGACAATTTAATTGCTGCTTATTGTGTCGGAAATTATTTTGGTGTGGACGATAAATTGATTCAGGCTGCCATCGAAAATTATTTTCCGTCAAACAACAGAAGTGAATTCAGAAAAATCGGAGAAAATTATTTTATTCTCGACGCATACAACGCAAATCCGAGCAGTATGAAAGCTGCGCTTGATAATTTCGCTGCATTCAGCGCCGAACACAAAATTGCGATTTTAGGCGATATGCTTGAACTGGGTGATTATGCAGAAGAAGAACACAAAAAAATATTTGAGCTGGCCGTAACATCCGGTTTTGAAGAAGTACTATTTGTCGGCCCGGTTTTTTCAAAAATCGCTTCGCCCGGAAACGGAATAAAAATATTTGATGACAGCGCAAGTGCGGCAGCTTATTTTAAAAGTAAAAATGCAAAGGGAAAAAATATTTTACTGAAAGGTTCAAGAGGAATCAAACTTGAAAAAATAATTGAAGGATGATCGATCTGCTAATTTGCTAATCTGCTGATTAACCTTCAGCTCAGTTTCTGAAAAATATGCAACCATTTTTCAGGCACATCATTTTTAACCGCTGCTTCGTAATCTTCATAACTGCATGGAACCAGCTGATGCCGTTCAAATCGTGCCTGCACAATAAATGGAACTTCTACCCACCAACGTCCTGATTTATTGCTTTTCCAAAATGTGAGATCATATTCATTGCCGCCGACATTCACGATATATTTTGTAAAATCTTTTTCCGACACAATCGGATAATCGCTTTTACGATTGTAAAATCCATCCACAAAATACCAGATCATTTGTGCAATGAGTTGAGCAGTTAATTCCTGATTGTCGAATAAAGGATTGTATTCATAAATACCTACCGAAGTTATTTTATCACTCATACCTGCATAGCGCATGATCTGACAAATTTCACCGCTGGTTAATCCATTAGGTGAAACATTTGCATTTCCCGTTGCATCACAACCCTTGATTGCAGAAATATCAATACTCAATAAATCTGCATCCCGCACTTCCGGTTCTGCAAACTGAATATTTTCTTTTAAACGTCCGAGTCGGATCGCATCAAAAAATAAATTCTCCGTTGTTTTTAATATTTCAGGTGCAACAAAATGTGATTGATATGCAATCGCCGAATAATTAAACAAATACCGCGGCTCATGATTAAATATTTCATTCAGCCAGGTGCAGGAAGGCGGTAAGAATTCGGGCTCATCCAAATCAATTTTTTCATCAATTGAAACAAGATTAATTGCCTGCCCGAGAAATTCATAACCTGCATATTGTCCGATCGTAATATCCTGGCTTCCTCCGATTAATACCGGCAAAATTTGCTGCGCCAGAAACCATTCCATTACCATTTTAATATGCTGATAGGTTTCTTCAATTGTTTCACCGATTATAATATCACCGGCATCGATCATATGCAGTGCATATTCTCCAACCGATAATTTGTAGAGATGTTTCCTTACGATATCTGCGCCTGATGCAGATCCGCTGTTGTTTAAACTGCCCCGGCTCTCAGGTACGCCCACAAGTGCAATCAGACATTCCGCAGTATCCGGCATTTCTCCCCTGTTGATCCTGATATGATTTCCCCAATGATAGGATTGGAGTGTCCAATCTGCCAATTGATCAAATATGCGAACCGGTGTGATCAGTTTTTCAATCATGATTTAAAATTCAAATCTTTTATCCGATTTAAAGTGCAGAGATTTCACGATGTACCGGTTGCTTGTCTATTAATTGGTTCACAGTGTTCAAACACATCTTCTTACCTTTGTTTTTCTGAAATAGGATTATGCTGCTGGATATACAGGAATTTTTTGACCGCGAACTATTAAACAACACCTATCGTCAATATGCATGGATGCTGGGTGCAGTATTATTGGTAGTTCTTTTTAAACGCTATATCTCCAAACTGATCAGCAAATTTATTTCCTGGCTATTGCGCAAAACATCCGCAGGAAAACTCACCGAACAATTTTTCAGTTTATTGCTGGCGCCTTTAGAAAGTTTTATCATTCTCAACACAATTTATTTCGGCATGCGCTCACTCGTATTGCCCGATGGTTGGGGAGATGATATGATTGAAGGACATGGTGCAACTGCAAAAGAATTACTGGGATTTTCCATTCAGTCGTTTCTGTTTGGTGTTTATCATTTTCTGCTCATCCTGAATATTGCCTGGCTTGTTTCCCGCTTCGGCGATTTTTTAATTAAAGTGCTGCGCTTTAAAGCAGATCAAACGGAGGATCCTTATGATGATCAGATCGTCGGATTTTTTAAAGACCTGATTAAAATATTTGTATGGCTCATTGCCATCCTGGCATTGCTTGGAATTGTATTTCACGTAAATGTTACATCGCTTGTTGCAGGTGCCGGAATTGCAGGAATCGCAATTGCATTTGCTGCGCAGGAAACATTGCAGAATATGTTCGGCAGCATTGTGATCTTCACGGAAAAACCATTTATTGTCGGCGACCTTGTTGAAGTAGACGGCATTACGGGTACAATTGAAAAAGTAGGATTCAGAAGTACGAGAGTCCGCACACAGGATACGAGTTATACGACTATTCCGAATAAAAATATTGTCAATAACCGCATCAGTAATTTACGCCTGCGCAAAAGCAGGCGCATCCAGTTTATTCTTGCTTTAACATATGAAACACCGCCAGAAGTTTTAAATAAAATAATTATTGATATTAAAACATACGGGCAAAATCATCCTGAAAGCAATGATCAGCCGATCGTTACATTTTATAATTTCGGAACATTTGCACTGGAGATCTGGGTTGAAATATTTCTCACATATAAAAGCTGGGAACCGTATATGTTCGACAGAAATAATGTCTTGTTTGAAATTATGCGGATTGTAAAGGAAAATGGCGCTCAGTTCGCATACCCAACCCAAACATTGCGGGTGGAGGATTTGAGAAACAGCGATTCGAAAAATTAATTCTTTCGCAACTCCCGGTTCCGCCTTCATGAATTAATTACCAATCCAACTTTAAGACTTTTATTTCTCAGGTCGAGCCCGCCTTCAAGTATTGATTTTAAATTGGCCAGATAAAATGTCCATCCCTCCAGACATCCCAAATGCCATTTTGCTTTATGTTCATCATCCGTCGGAATTTCGGATTGCGTTAATTCTACAATGCTGAAATTTTCCAGCGTTGAAATTTTAATTGTAACAATGCATACATCGGCAAAACCGAATTGAAATAAATCGATCCCGTTTGCTGCAAGCACTTTGTTTTTTTCATTTACATCATCGGGCCATCCATGCCACATCCAGCTGTAGGTATCTCCGGGCTGAACAAATTCGCCAAGCTCCCTGAGGACACCGGCAGCATTCCGGAATTCTGCCATCCTCAAAAACCATTTTTCAAGGCCGGACCGGGTACTCCAGCAAGTATAGATCAGCGGCACCGGAGCATTTATCGCTATCCGCTTTGTGAATTGTGACCAGTTGTAGGGTTCCATTTTTTAAATTTGATTTATTGAAAATAGCTTTTTCCGGTTTCATTCTGTATTGCCAGACAAGTTTTTACTTTTTTATTACAGAAAGCAGGAGAAAGGAGTCAGGAGTCAGGAGTCAGGAGCCAGGAGTCAAGAATAAGGAGCCCGGTTTTCTATAAAATCCGTTAATAATCAATAACCAATAACCAATACCCCATCCCCACTAAAACTTTAAACTTCACACCGTATCTTTGACGCCTGAAATGGATAATATTCAGAAAGTTCCGGCCGTGCTGCTTCTGCAAGACGGAACTGCATTTTCCGGTTATTCTGCCGGGAAAATAGGCACAACAACAGGAGAAATATGTTTTAATACCGGTATGACCGGCTACCAGGAAATTTTTACTGACCCGAGTTATTACGGGCAGATTCTGGTAATGACGAATGCACATATCGGAAATTACGGGGCATTTGCCGATGAAGTGGAAAGCGATCATATAAAAATTTCCGGCCTGGCTGTTAAAAATTACACTGTTCCTTTTTCACGCCGCATGACCGAAAGTTCGATCCAGGATTATTTGCTGGATGAAAATCTTGTAGCCATCAGCGATGTGGATACGAGAGCAATTGTTCGTCATATCCGCAGCAAAGGCGCAATGAATTGTATCATCTCGAGTGAGACAACTGATATTGCAATTCTGAAAAATAAACTCGAACAGGTTCCGGATATGAACGGACTGGAATTATCGAGCAAAGTTTCTACAACAACACCCTATTTTCTTGGAAATCCGGATGCAGATAAAAAAATAATCGTATTCGACTATGGTGTGAAAAAAAGTATTTTAAATAATCTTGCTGCCCGTGGATGTTATTTAAAAATTGTTCCTGCCAAAACAAAATTTGAAGACACGCTGGATTTTAATCCGAACGGATATTTTATTTCAAATGGCCCGGGTGATCCGTCAAGTATGGATTATGCAGTGGAGACAGTGAAAAAAATATTACATGCAGATCAGCCGTTATTCGGAATTTGTTTAGGGCAACAATTACTTGCACTTGCAAATGGAATTTCAACATATAAATTACATCACGGACATCGCGGTTGTAATCACCCGGTAAAAAATCTTGAAACAGGTTTATGTGAGATCACAACACAAAATCACGGATTCGGTGTGCGTGAAGATCAGATCCGAAATTCAAAGAACACAAAAATCACGCATGTGAATTTAAATGACGATACAATTGAAGGATTTCGTTTAACAGATAAAAAAGCATTCAGTGTGCAATATCATCCGGAAGCAACACCGGGCCCGCACGATGCGAGATATTTGTTTGATGAATTTGTGAAAATGGTGGAAAGTAATAAGTATCAAGTAGCAGGTAGCAAGTAACAGGAATCAAGAATCAGGAATCAGGAATCAGGATTGCTTTCGCGGAAATAGCTTGCGCAGCAACTCAGAACTCAGAACTCTCAACTCTCAACTCAGAACTCTCAACTCAAAACCAATGAGCCATATACTCGAAATTAAAGCAAGACAAATTCTCGATTCAAGAGGAAATCCGACTGTGGAAGCAGAAGTTTATACCGAATACGGTTCTGCCGGGCGAGCAGCTGTTCCAAGCGGTGCAAGTACCGGTGTACATGAAGCGGTTGAATTGCGGGATGGCGATGCCGATCAGTATTTGGGAAAAGGCGTGTTGCAGGCAGTTGATAATGTAAATACAATTATTGCACGTGAGCTGGAAGGTGTGGATGTTTTTGATCAGAATTATATCGATCATTTAATGATTGAAATCGATGGCACGGATAATAAAAGTAAATTAGGTGCAAATGCAATTCTTGCTGTTTCACTTGCATGTGCAAAAGCGGCGGCAAATGAATTGGCAATTCCGTTATACAGATATGTGGGTGGTGTAAATGCAAATACATTACCGGTTCCGCTCATGAATATTTTAAATGGCGGCGCACACGCAGATAATAAAATTGATTTTCAGGAATTCATGATCGCACCCGTTGCCGGAGAAAATTTTGCTGATGCGTTGCGTATGGGTGTTGAAGTGTTCCATCATTTAAAATCGGTGTTGAAGAAAAAAGGATATTCCACAAATGTGGGGGATGAAGGCGGATTTGCTCCGGATATGCAATCGAATGATGAAGCAATTGAAACCGTTTTAAAAGCAATTGAAGATGCAGGTTATGTACCGGGTGAAGATATTGTAATTGCATTGGATCCTGCTGCATCCGAATTTTTTGATGCGGAAAATAAAAAATACATTTTTAAAAAATCGGATAAGCGGCAATTATCTCCTGAAGAAATGGTGGATTATTGGGTGAACTGGTGTAAAAAATATCCGATCAAATCAATTGAAGATGGTTTGGCGGAAGACGACTGGACCGGCTGGAAAATGATCACCGAACAATTGGGAAATAAAATTCAATTGGTGGGAGATGATCTTTTTGTAACGAATGTAAAACGACTTGCAAAGGGAATCCGTGAAAATATTGCAAACAGTATTTTAGTAAAAGTAAATCAAATCGGATCACTCACAGAAACGATCAACGCAGTAAACATGGCGCATCGTGCAAAATATACTTCGGTGATGAGCCATCGCAGCGGTGAAACGGAAGATACCACAATTGCAGATCTGGCAGTTGCATTAAATTGCGGACAAATTAAAACGGGCTCTGCATCACGTTCAGACAGGATCGCAAAATACAATCAGTTGCTGCGCATTGAAGAAGAATTAGGTGCTTCGGCAGTTTGGGCGGGGAATGTGTTTATGAAGTAAATTATGTTTTTTCAGCCGTAAGCTATTAACGGCTTCATCATTATTAAATATCTTTAGTTTCAGGAGATAAATAGTTTTATTTTCTTCCTCCTGAAAAGACGAATTTGAACACTTCAGATCTCCAGAACCAAAAATCCGACTATTTCCCCGCCTTAACCGGTGTGCGGGCAATAGCGGCCTATCTTGTTTTTTTTCATCATTATAATCCATTTTCAGAATCATTTGCCGGCGGGTATTTATTTGATTTTGTAAATGAATTTCATATCGGCGTTTCCATATTTTTTGTGCTGAGCGGTTTTTTAATTGCATACAGATATTCTGGCGCACACCAATTGAACCTGCGCAGCTATTTTGTTTCCCGTATCGCCAGGATTTATCCGATGTATTTTATTTTAACAACACTTACATTTATCCTGCCGGTAATTATTTCAAATGGAGATTTTTCCGGATTATTATTTCTGAGCAATATTACTTTTATCAGGGGCTTTTTTGATGATCTCAAATTTACCGGTATAGCGCAAGGCTGGTCGCTCACGGTGGAGGAATTATTTTATTTAAGTGCACCTGTATTTTTTATTCTCATCAGAAGAAGAACACGAAATATCTATTTGCTGCCGGTTGCTTTGCTTGGTCTTGGCGCATGTCTTGTTATGATCGGGAGCAGAATGAATTTCTACGGGTTTTTTGCCAACTGGAATTTTATGTTTCTGTATACTTTCTTCGGCAGATGCATCGAATTTTTTACGGGAATATGGCTGGCACTTTTTTTTATGAAACATTATACTAAAAAGCAAGGCGGAAAATTTACCTGGTTTGGACTTGCACTCATTTTTGCCTGGGTGTTTTGCCTGGGGCTTGTGAAAGGTTCTCAAACGATCGGTGCATTTACAACTGAAGGAATTATCATCAATAATTTCTTATTGCCGGTAACGGGCGTTGCACTTTTTTTCTACGGATTATTAAGGGAAGAAACTGCAGTGAGTAAACTGCTTTCATCGCGGCTGTTTATTTTGCTGGGAAAAAGCTCCTATGTTTTTTACCTGATACATGTTGGCGTTATCTGCGACCTCACAGGTTTGATAGCACATCAGAGCATCTTCACTTTTTTAATGCTCAATATTATTGCGGTACTACTGTTTAAATTTGTTGAAGAGCCGCTGAACAGATTTCTGAAGAACAGGCTCAACCGCAAGCAGCGCAAAGCAGTTTAATTTAGTATACTATCCACACTTTTTTATTTAATTGTTTCGTTCCTTACCGGAACCGGCAAGGGTATTTTTACAATGGAAAATTTTCATCAGGTGAAAAAGGAATTCAAATCGTTCAGAGAGCGTATCAAATCGTGGCGGATCCCGCGAATCCTCACAAACAAATACTTTTTCACGGTATTTGTTTTTGTGATCTGGATGTTTTTCTTCGATCAGAATAATGTAGTCCTGCAGATGAAACGCATGCATGATTTACATGTTGCAACTTCCCAGACAAGATATTATGTAGAAGAAACAAAGAAAACACAGGCAGACCTGAACCAATTGAAATACGATCAGAAAGCACTTGAAAAATACGCCCGGGAAAAATATTATATGAAAAAACCGGATGAAGATGTTTTTGTGATCATTGATAAATAATTAGTTGTGTTCACGTGTCCACGTGTTCAAGTGTTCGAGACGTTTGCACGAGAGTAATTTGCCGGATTTGTTCGGTGGTTACTAATGGAAGAAATGTTGTTTTAATCTTGCGTCAGCCTTTCTCTTTTCTCCTTTCTCCTTTCTCCTTTCTCCTTTCTCCTTTCTCCTTTCTCCTTTCTC
>CAYXBK010000002.1:0-235200 GCA_964463165.1 uncultured Chitinophagales bacterium | reverse complement strand
TTTCTCCTTTCTCCTTTCTCCTTTCTCCTTTCTCCTTTCTCCTTTCTCCTTTCTCAATAGCTTCCATTAAACTTCCTGATAAACCATTCAACAATTAATAATCCGAGAATGGCGAAGAAGATCCATTTTAAATTGATGATGGAACGTGTAGTTGTAATCTCACGCATTACGGGTTTTGCACTTGCAGAACTGCCGATGATATCCTGCAGTTGATTTATCTGATCTGGGTAAAGCATTTTGCCGTTTGATTCTACTGCAAGCTGATTTAATATTTTATGATTTGCAGTTGTATTGATTGTTTCCAGACGTACCGGTGATATACTGAATGCCCCATTGTCTTTCATTTCTTTTCCGTTATAATTCACTTTTGCTTCAAACGTATAATTCCCTTCCGGAAAATAACCGGCATTTAATGCATAACTTTTATTTGTTTTGTCGAATTGAAATGGAAACTCTTTTCCGTCTTCATTTTTAATTACCAAAGTTGCATCCGGGTCGTTGATCAATTGATAGCTGTCGTTATATAATTCACCATCAATTACGATCTGCTCATTTTCACTCAAAACATTTTTTGCAATATTTGCCCTGAATTGTTTTTTATCATTTTTTGCGCTGAGGTATTGTACCGTTTTACTGATCAATTCATCCGTTGCTGATTGATTTGAATTCAGCACATAATCATACATACGCCATTTCCAGAAATTCTCTGCCGCAAATACTGCATTTTTTTCTCCGCCCGGGAGGCTGAAAACAAGTAATGGATATTTTGTATTAACGGATCCGATTTTTTGTGTCATGATCACTTGAGATGCAGGTGATGCATTGTATTGGCCGTAGGGTGAACTCAATGCAGGCAGTTTCGGATACATTGTAAATGCATGTTCGTCCAGCGTAAATAAATTAAAGGATGCATCTGTTGTTGCGGTGATTTCATTTGCCGATTGTCCGCTCGATGTGATCTTTAAAAGATTTTGTGCATTATTGAAAGCTGATAATGATGTTTGTGCGCCGACGAAATAAAAGGCAGGAATTTGTTTTTGTTTGATTTCATCCAACACTGATTTAATCTGATTGGCAGATGAGGGAAGATTATGCAGAAGGATCAGATTATAATCTCCAACCGGCCCTTTTAATTCTGAAACCAGTGCAACATCCACCTGGTAATTTTTATTCGATTCGATCGCAGTGCGCAAAGCTGCAATATCGGGATGCGGTGCATTTGCAAGCAGCAATATTTTCTGACGGGCATCCAGCACTTCAATATAAATATCCTGCACATTATTGTCGGTTGTGATCTCTCCCTCTGCTTTTGTTATGCGCACCTGATAATGTCGAATACCCGGTTCCGTTGCTTCGATCTCCCAGCTGAAACTCGTATTGAATAAATCGGAATTAACTGCAACATTTTTCTCACCCAGCATTCGTGCATTTCCTTTCGTTATTTCACTCACCGTGATCTTCGGATTCAGTCCGTAGCAGAAGATTGCTTCCACATCAGTAACAATGGAAAATTTATCTTTCAGGTAAACAATATTATTATGCAACACACGGGTGATGCGCAGATCTTTTTTCGGAACCGTATCTCCCAATGCAATTGTATACACTGGCGCACCTAAATCATTTTTAACATAAACGGGATTACTGCCCGTATTGTAAATGCCGTCGGTTGCAAAAATTACGGCACCCACATTTATATTTTCGTATAAATTATTTAATTCGGCAAGAGCGCTGGAAAGGTCGGATGATTTTTCGGAATAATTTACAGCAGTGTTTTCATTCAGATGTTCACCAAATGTATAATTCCGCACTTCATAATTTTTTGATAATTCTTCGCGGAGTGCCGCGAGTGATTTTTGGAAAGCTGCTGAATCAGAAAATTGTTGTGCAATACTTGACGAATTATCCTGTGCAATGATGATCACAGGTTTTTCCGTTTCATTGAACCGCGATTTCAAATATGGATTTAATAACAGAAAAGCAACAATGGTTACGGCGAAAAAACGCAAGGCAGCGAGGCCTCTTTTCCACCATTTGTTTTCAATGGCGGAATTAATTTTCTTTTCACGGAAATATAAGAAGCCTGCATAAATTCCTCCGCATGCAAAACACAGCAGCCAGAACCAGGAGGGATAATCTGTAAATATTTGAAAATTCATTTTAGATGCACCTCGCAGCCAGTCAACCGGGAGATTTTATGTTGCGAATATACAACGCTAAAACGAAGGATGATCTCCATTTGATATAGCTGAACCGTTAAAAAATGCTAATTGATCTGAACCTGCAGATCATGTGTGCAATGCACCGCACACACTCAATACCTGTCCGGTAACATAACTGCTCATATCGCTTGCAAGAAATAAAGCAACATCTGCAATTTCGGATGGTTTGCCAAAACGGCCGAGTGGTATTTGTTTGAAATAGGTTTGTTTTAATTCTTCCGATAATTCACCCGTCATATCGGTTTCGATAAATCCGGGGGCAATTGCATTCGAGCGGATATTCCGTGAACCGAGCTCTTTTGCAATTGATTTTGTAAATCCGATAATGCCTGCCTTGCTTGCAGAATAATTTGATTGTCCGCCTTGTCCTGCCAATCCCACAATACTCGATAAATTAATGATCGAACCTTTACGTGCCTTCATCATCGGCTTGATCGCAAATTTCGTTACGTTGAAAACCGATTTTAAATTTATATCGATCACATCATCCCAATCCTGTTCACTCATACGCAGCATTAAATTATCTCTCGTAATTCCTGCATTATTTACCACCACATCCAAAGCGCCGAAATCTGTCATAATATCATTGATCAGTTTTTCCGCTTCTGCATAATTTCCTGCATTGCTTTTATATCCTTTTGCTTTCACACCGGATGCGATCAATTTTTCTTCCAATGCTTTCGCTTTTTCTTCACTGCTTAAATATGTGAAGGCAATATTTGCTCCCGCTTCGGCAAACCGAATTGCGATTGCTTCGCCAATTCCACGTGAAGCACCGGTGATGAGTGCTGTTTTATTTTCGAGTAGTTTCATTTTTTTTTTGTTCAGGGTTTGGAGTTCGGGGTTCGGAGTTCGGAGTTCAGAGTTCGGGGTTCGGGGTTCGGGGTTCAGGGTTCGGGGTTCAGAGTTTGGGGTTCGGGGTTCGGGGTTCAGAGTTAAGGGTTCAAAGTTCGGAGTTCAGAGTTCAAAGTTCAGGGTTCGGAGTTCAGAGTTATTTCCGCATCTCAATACTCAATACTCTAATCTCAATACACAAATCTATTTCACCATCCTCGCCATCGTTTCCCCGATCACAGCAGGAGAATCAACAACCGTAATTCCGCAATTGCGCATGATCTCCATTTTTGCAGCAGCAGTATCGTCTGCACCTCCCACAATTGCACCGGCATGCCCCATGGTTCTTCCTTTCGGAGCTGTTTGGCCGGCAATAAATCCAACAACCGGTTTTGTTCCATTCTCTTTTATCCATTGAGCAGCTCTTGCTTCCATCGTGCCCCCGATCTCGCCGATCAAAATGATTCCTTCCGTTTCCGGATCGCCCATTAATAATTTAATTGCATCAAGAGTTGTTGTGCCGGGAACTGGGTCACCGCCAATACCGATACAGGTGCTCTGTCCGAGGCCTGCTTTTGTCACCTGGTCAACCGCTTCGTAGGTAAGCGTACCCGAGCGAGATACAATTCCGATTGTTCCTTTCCGGTGAATGAAGCCCGGCATAATGCCCACTTTTGCTTCATCCGGTGTGATGATGCCCGGGCAATTCGGACCGATCAAACGGCAATCGTAATCCTTGATATATTCGATCACTTTCACCATATCCTGCACCGGAATACCTTCTGTGATTGCAACAATTACTTTGATCCCCGCTTCAGCGGCTTCCATAATTGCATCCGCAGCGAATGCCGGAGGAACAAAAATGATGGAAGTATTGGCACCTTCTTTTGAAACAGAATCGGCAACCGTATTGAATACCGGCCTGTCGAGATGCATGGTGCCGCCTTTATCAGGAGTTACACCGCCAATCACATTGGTACCATAGGCAATCATCTGTTCTGCGTGAAATGTGCCCTCTTTTCCTGTGAAGCCCTGCACCACAACCCGCGAATATTTTCCGACTAATACGCTCATTTTTAAATTTTGTGTTGCGAAGATAATTAGGCTCGGCTGATTTGTTAAAAAATAATAATGTTTAACAGGGGCTGTAACTTTTGGGCATACCCTGCATTATATAGGAAACTTGAACAATGAAACGAACTACAACTACTTTATTTGCAGCCATCTTACCGGCTGCGGCTCTTATGCTCGCCGGCTGTGGCGGAGATAAATGGCCATGCGTGAACGGTCACGGCGACAGTGTTTCGGAAACGAGAACGTTAAGCGGATTTACAGGTGTAAGCAATGAAATGGAAGCGACTGTATATATTACACAGGGTGCGGAATATGAAATTCGAATCGAAGGACAGCAAAATGTACTCGACGATATCACAACAAAAATTTCAGGCAGCGATCTTGAAATCTATTCCGAGCATTGTATTAATGACGCATTGCCTGTAATTGTTTATATTACAATGCCAACGATCAATTCATTAAATTTGAGCGGATCAGGAAATATGTATACGCAAAACAAGATCAATTCATCTGAACTGGATATTGATATCAGCGGCTCGGGAACATTTACATCAATTGATACCATCATCGCTTTAAATATAGAAATGTCGATCAGCGGTTCGGGCGATATGAATTTAATTGCAGATGCACCTCTCGTTACATCAAATATTTCAGGGTCGGGAAATGTTTCAGTGAGCGGCAACGGCTCGGCAATTACTTCACAAATTTCTGGTTCAGGCCAGGTGCATGCATTTTATTTTTATGTTGCAACCAGTTCAGTAGATATCAGCGGCAGCGGAAATATGGAAATTAATGCAACTGATCTGATCGAAGGTGCAATCAGCGGAAGCGGCAATTTATATTATAAAAATTCACCGGTGATAAATATGAGTGTTTCGGGCAGCGGTGAAATTATTCATGTAGATTAAGAAGTCTTCACAAAAAAACGCATGGACGAGAAAGCCCGGTTAACGGCAGCCCAAAAGGACCCGAAGGAATTTCGCTATTTCTACGATACATATTTTAAGGATGTGTTCTTATTTATTTATCGCAGAACGGATGATGAATCCGCAGCAGCAGATATTGCGCAGCAGGTATTTTTAAAAGCAATGCAAAATATCGACAGGTTTGAATTTCGAGGAACACCCTTTTCATCCTGGTTATACCGCATCGCAAATAATGAAGTGATGCAATTTTACCGCGATGCAAAAAAAGTACGGGTTGTTTGTATTGATCAGGAAGGCTTGCAGGATTTGATGGGTGATGAAGATAATCGCATTGATATTGAGAAAAGAGAAATTGCATTTGCAGCAATTAAAAAATTATCTGCCGACGATCTGGAACTGATTGAAATGCGATATTTTGAAAAAAGGTCTTTTATTGAGATCGGAGAAATTAAAAATATCACAGCCAATCATGCAAAAGTAAAAGTACACCGCATCCTCGACCGCATTAAAAAATCAATCACAATCGAAGCTTAACATACACGCCATGCAAAAAATAAAATTTAAAATAGAATATAAGCCGCTGAGTGATCAGGCAATCGATCAGTACAAAAATTTTGACGGGCTGATGGCGATGTATGCGGCAATACCAAAACCAAATTTATTTCAAAGAATATTTAAAAACAGATGGACCATGTTCTCAGGAGGAATTATCATAGGCTCTGCCATAACCACATTGATTGCGCTGAATACCGGCGATAATCATACAACACAACATATTTCTTTTAATCAACCGACAGAAATTTCACAGGAAAAGCAAATCGCTGTTCAGCCGGAAGAAATTACATCACATGCTGAAACGCTCATTCAAACAAGTGCGCCGGTTGAAAATCAAATTCTGCAAGAAGAACTTTCAAAGGAAGCAATGGAAGGATCTCCGTCTGCAGTAAATCAAAATACAAATAGTCCTGCTACCGCTCAATTTATTTCAGGAAAAGGTGAAACGAATTCAAATCAGAAGAATTTGAAAACAGAAAATGAAATGAACGAACAGGCAAATCAGTCCTCAATCAATCCTGCTGGATTCCTGATTGCTTTTTCTGATGAAACCACTGGTGAAACGGAAACTGTTGATCCGGTTGTTGATGATGAGATCACAACCTCGCATTCGAATGCATCATTATTATATGAATTACCGGAACCTAAAACGGATGACGAGGAAGCTATTTTAATTGCAGATAATACTTTACATGCGATTGATGATAATCCGCAGCCTGTCAACTCGAAGTCCGATGTAAAAAATGATGATAAGAAAGCAGAAGAAGAGAAGAAAAAATCCGCGGCTGAAAAAGAGAACAAGGCAAAAGAAAAGACTGCATCTGAAATGAAAGATAAAAAGCCGCTAGAAAATGAAAATGAAAATAAGGAAGCTGAAAAAATCACCGTCCTCGATAAAATATTTGATAAATCTACCGGTGAGCAGGAAGTTGCGAATGAAAATATAGCAATGGATACTGCAACAAAAAAACCGGATGCGTATATCAACCGTTATGCGCAATTATCTTTTTTCACGCCATTAAGCACAAATGGAATCGACAGTTATAAATACAAGCATTATGTTTCTTTCAATATCATCCAGGGATTTAATGGCGCTGTAAACGGAGCTGAATTTGGTGGCGTATTAAATCTCGACAAAGGATATATGACCGGCGGACAATTTGCGGGAGTTGCCAATCTGGTTGGTGGAGATGTAACAGGATTTCAGGGCGCCGGTGTTTTGAATTTATCGAATAATGTAAAAGGTTTTCAGGGAGCCGGTGTATTAAATACGGTTATTGGAAATATGACTGGTTTCCAGGGTGCGGGTGTTATGAATGTAGCAGTAAAGAAATTAAATGGCTTTCAGGCGGCGGGTGTTTTAAATATTAATACTTCACTTGATACGGCAACTTTCTGGCAGGCGGCCGGTGTGGCAAATTTTTCGGTTGCACATTCAACCGGTGCGCAAACTGCAGGTGTTTTAAATATTGCAAACGAGCATACCGGTGCGCAAATCGGATTAATAAATTTCTCTAAAAAAATTACAGGCACACAAATCGGATTAATCAATATTGCGGATACGATTGACGGCGCTGCCATCGGATTATTAAGTTTCAGCAGAAATGGAATATTTGATATTGATATTTCCACAAATGATTTTATGCCGTTGAATGCTGCTGTTCGTGTTGGCGGTCCGCTGATCTATAATATTTTCACTTTCGGAATTACACCTTCTGCAGACACGGCAACATATGCATACGGATTAGGAATCGGTGGTGAAATTCCTTTTGATAAATTTTATGTGGATATTGATGCGATCGGCTGGAATGTACATAAAGATAATTTTGAATTCAATTATGAATATTTTCATATGAATAATCAATTGCGGGTAACACCGGGTTATAAAATCAACAAATTCATCAGTGTGTATGCGGGGCCGGTGGTAAATGTGGAGATTTATGATAATGCAATTGTGCCTTTACATACAAATCCGATCCGGGAAATTACAGGATCTGCATTTACAACAAATATTTCAGCAGGTTATGTTGCAGGGATACGTTTATTTTAATAAAATCATCCATGTTTGGTTTCAATTCTAACCGGGAAAATAAAAAAATATTCAATCAGAATAAATAAGAAAAACGATGTAAATTATAAATGCAAGAAAAATTGGTAATAAAGTCAGAATGATAAGGAAAATAACTTTACCTTTTCTTATATGTCCTGTTCTGATAGTTACACGGGTTATTAAAAAAGAAATGAAATAATAAATTATACAGATAAAGCAAAATAAGTTAGCTGCTTGTTCTCCAAACTCCCCATCATTGTTTATTGTATTTAATTTTATTAAGAATGCCCCCAGCAAAACAAGGATAAACAAGCAGGTGATTTTGCAGGCCCGAACTAATTTAATTTGCTGACTCATATAGTCTCTGGTATTTTCTTCGCGTCTTTGCGCCTTCGTGTAAAAAAGTCTGCCAAAAAAATCAGGTTTTCCCTTTCTCAATCATCGCAGTTCTGGCCTGACGTAAAAAATCGCTGGCGAAAATAAATGAATTCAGATTTTCATCTTCCACCTGGAGAATATCTTTATTTGTTCCTTCCCATGCTTTCACGCCTTTGTGCAGGAAAATAATTTTTTCACCGATCTCCATTACGCTGTTCATATCATGCGTATTTATAATTGTGGTGATATTATATTCTTTTGTGATCTCGCTGATGAGGTCATCAATTACAATCGATGTTTTTGGATCGAGCCCTGAATTGGGCTCATCCACAAACAAATATTTCGGATTTAAAACAATGGCCCTCGCAATACCTACTCTTTTCTTCATACCACCACTTAATTCACCCGGAAATTTTTGATTTACACCTTTCAGGTTTACTCTTTCCAGACAAAAATTCACCCGTTCGAGTTTTTGTTTTTTTGTTTCATTGCTGAACATATTCAGAGGCAGCATAATATTTTCTTCCACCGTCATTGAATCAAATAAAGCAGATCCCTGAAAAAGCATTCCCAATTCACGGCGCAATAGTTTTTGTTCATCGCGGCTGAGTGAAAAAAAATCGCGACCATTGAAATACACATTTCCGCTTTCAGGTTTAATAAGTCCGGCCATAATTTTCATCAGAACTGTTTTACCCGAACCGCTGATACCGATCACAAGATTTGTTTTACCAGCTTCAAATAATGCTGATACATCAACCAGTACTTTCTGCTCGTCGAATGATTTGTAAATATGTTTAACTTCAATCATAACAATAATGCCGCAATAATATAATCTGCCAGTAAAACGAAAATACAACTATACACCACAGCCTGTGTACTTGCTTTCCCGATTTCAATCGAACCACCCTGCACATAAAAACCTTTATAACAGGAAATCGAAGAAACAATAAATGCAAAGGTGAATGCTTTGATCAGCATGAGCTGAATATCAAACGGATCGAATGTAACACGCAAACCCGCTTCATAATCCACCATCGAAAAATAATGTGAAAGGCCGGTTGCAATATATCCGCCGTAAATTCCGGTAAATGCTGCGATCACAATTAAAATCGGAATTGTGATAAAAGCTGCTATCACCCTTGTTCCGATCAAATACGATTCGGTATTTACGCCCATCACTTCCAGCGCATCAATTTGCTCGGTCACACGCATCGATCCCAATTCGGATGCGATATTCGACCCTACTTTTCCGGCCAGAATAAGTGCCGTAAATGTGGGAGCCAATTCAAAAACAATTGTATTGCGCACGATCTGCCCGATATAATAAGGTTCAATAAAAGGTGTTCCCCATAACTGATAAGCTGTTTGAACAGCCGTTACCGCTCCGATAAAAACGGATACAAGCAAAACAATAAATGCCGATCCGACGCCGATATCCGTCATTTGCCTGAACACCTCCCTGCGGTACATATCCCATTTCGCAGGCCGCGAGAACATATGCTTGATCATGATCAGATATTTCCCGAGATCATAAAATAAACTGAATTGAAATTTCATTCTGTGTAAAGTTAGTTAATTGGCTGCTGGCTACCAGCCCCTAGCTTCCGGCCAGTAGCTAGTAGCTAGCGGCTAGTAGCTAGCAGCTTCAATCAAAACGCTTCCCTAAAAGTAATATACAAACCGATTTCATTTTTTATTCCGAAAATATGTTCCTCATTCGTGCGGCTGCCCATCGCAATATCAAGGCGTAAACTTAATTTATCTTCCGGCACAATAAACAATCTGCCGCCAAGCCCTACCGAATATTTCAATCCGCCAATGCTGAATTTATCCAGTTCATTTGCAACTTCTCCGATTCCTGCAAATAAATTAATTCCAAAATATTTCCAGAATGTCATCCTGTATTCCGATTGCAGGGTGAGGTAATAATTATCCCTGAAACGGCCTTCATAATTTCCACGCATATATTTTTCTCCTCCGAGTTTAGCCAGCCTGTTGAAGGGTACTTCACCCGGTAAAAACATACTGTAAAAATTAAATGCCAGTGCATCGTCTTCAAACATTTTATTGAACTGGCTCACTTCAATTGTTTGTTCAAAATAATTAAAATCACTTCCGAGAAATTCCGTATGTGCAACACTCGATACATCAATGTACATTCCGCTGAGGGGAAAATAAATATTGTCGCGGGTATCGTATGTGAGCCATGCACCTAAGCCCGTATTCAGACCTCCATCCTCGCCTGTGATTTCCTGCGTATCGAAAAAGCCGCCGGGTTCCACTTCATCCACCTTCGTCCATTCGAAAAATGTTTTCAGACCTGCATAAAAATGGTCCTCGATTTTTTTCTGGCCGTTGAGCCCGATATTAAAAAAATCAAAATCATATTCTTCTTTGTCTTCAAACAGCGTATTATTTCCGATTCCGAAAAAATACGCCGGGAATTCATAATAATTTGCTGAGTAATTATACCTGTATGTATTATTCAGATAATATCCGTCGCCCGCAATATTGCTTTCAATTTGTTTGTTTTGCGTATACACAAATACAACTTTCACAACCGACGGATTTGTTTCGGGATATTTTTTTGAAGGCGGTAAATAAAATACCGCACCGGCGCCAAAATACAATCGTGTTTCAGGCGTATAGCCTACAACCGGAGAGACAAATAATTTTCTTTTTTTTAGGATAGTGGTATCTGCTGCAATTGAATCCGTTTGTGCGAATGCATTCGAAACGGAAGAAAACAATAAAAACAGCAAGCTGTATTTTAAAATCGCGTGAAGGGCAATTTTTCTGAAGATATTATTCAATAACCGGGCAACGTTCAAACGGGATCTGTTCATCAAAAATGATTCGGTAGGTTATAAGTGTGCGGTATTTTTTTGCCTGAATATGATTTACAAAGTTGAGCATTTTTTTGTTGAAATCGCCGATCCATAACAGTTCAATTTGTTGGTAAGAACGATGATTGCTCACCTTTTCGTGCATCACGGCAGCAAGCCCTGCTTCAATTCCTTTGTTCTGATGCGCAGGCACCACGCCGAAAATAACACCAAACAGGTTTTTGAATTTAACAAAGGGCAGGTGCAGGGCGATATTTAATTTCCCCCAAAAATTCATATTGCCGCGGGCATATTTTAAGATTTGATTTGCATCGGGAATACCAATAAAAAAACCAACTGGCTGCCCGTGCAGGTAGGCAAAAATGAAAAGATCCGGATCCATAATGGGTTTCACATCCTCAAGCAATTTTAAACTTTGTTGTTCAGTCATCCTGTTTACCCCGGCATGATGTTCCCATGCCTGATTATATACCGACATAAAATCCAGGGCATATTTTTTCAGATTGTTTTTTTCTGCAGTTTTAAAAATAATCTGATTGCGTTGTGTGAGTCGTTCGCGGATCTTAAATACTATTTCCGGCATCGGATCATTTTGATGCAATGTAAAAGTGTATTGTTCAAAATAATTCTGAAATCCGTATTGCTCAAATAATTTTTTATAATAGGGGAGATGATAATTCAATCCGTATACCGGCGGATCAAATCCGTCAACTAATAATCCCCACCATTTATCACGTTCGCCGAAATTGATCGGACCGTCCATCGCATTACATCCTTTTTCCACCAGCCATTTTTTTGCCGCATCAAATAATAAATTGGCAGCCTCCTGATTATTGATGCATTCAAAAAAACCGATACCTCCGGGTTTGATCTTTCCATTTAAATTTGACTCAATATAAAAAGCGGCAACCCTTCCTATTATTTTATGGTTGTCGGCAAGGAGAAAACGAACAGCCTCACCTGCATTGAATAAATTATTTTTTTGGTGATTGAAAACAGCTTCAACCTCTCCCTCAAGATGCGGTATCCAATTCGCATCATTTTGGTATAACCTAAATGGCAGCTTGTGAAAACACCCTATATCTTTTGCTGAAACAACTTCGTGCACCTGCATAAAGTGTAAATCTAATTCAAGCCGGCATTGATTTTATATGGACGAACTCCGGCAACAAATCAGTCCGATCCGAACCCCCGGGAATTCTGCGATAATTTTCTAACAATCTTCAAACATATGCTTGTATTTACAGTGGCAGGCATCTATCTTTGCGCCCGAATTCAAAATCATCTCAAAATCTTACATAAATGCCCGGAAAAGGTAAAGTAAAGCAAATCATCGGTGCCGTTGTTGACGTTGCATTTGATGAGGGAAATCTCCCGGAAATTCTCAACGCCCTTGAAATCAAACGCGAAGGCGGTGAATCATTGATCCTCGAAGTGCAGCAGCACTTAGGCGAAGACAGCGTCCGCACCATTGCGATGGATTCAACGGATGGTCTGGTTCGCGGAACTGAAGTAATCGACCTTGGTGCAAATATTTCTATGCCGGTGGGTGATGAGATCCGCGGCCGTTTATTTAATGTGGTTGGAAAAGCAATCGACGGAATGAAAGTGGTGGACACGAAAGAACGTGCGCCGATCCACCGCAAACCACCTTTGTATGAAGATTTATCTACTGAAGCGGAAGTGCTTTTTACAGGTATTAAAGTAATTGACCTCATCGAACCTTATGCAAAGGGTGGTAAGATCGGTTTGTTTGGTGGTGCCGGTGTGGGTAAAACGGTATTGATCCAGGAATTGATCAACAATATTGCGAAAGCATATGCCGGTATGTCGGTGTTTGCCGGTGTGGGAGAAAGAACACGTGAAGGAAACGACTTATTGAGAGAATTCATTGAATCTGACGTAATTCGTTACGGTTCAGAATTTAAACACAGCATGGAAGCTGGTGGCTGGGATCTGAGCAAAGTAGATTACAACGAACTGGAAAAATCGCAGGCAACTTTGGTATTCGGACAAATGAACGAACCACCGGGTGCACGTGCCCGTGTTGCGCTTTCAGGGTTAACGGTTGCAGAATATTTCCGCGACGGTAATCCGAATGAGGCAAAAGGAAAAGACATTTTATTCTTTATTGATAATATCTTCCGTTTCACGCAAGCGGGTTCAGAAGTATCTGCATTGCTCGGCCGTATGCCGTCAGCGGTGGGATATCAACCGACACTTGCAACTGAAATGGGTTTGATGCAGGAACGCATCACATCTACAAAACGCGGTTCGATCACATCTGTGCAGGCGGTTTATGTGCCTGCGGATGATTTAACGGATCCGGCTCCTGCAACAACATTCTCCCACCTGGATGCAACAACGGTATTAAACCGTAAAATTTCCGAGTTGGGAATTTATCCTGCGGTGGATCCACTGGATTCAACTTCAAGGATCTTAACTGCAGATATCGTTGGTGAAGAACATTATAATTGCGCACAAAGAGTGAAAAGCATTTTACAGCGCTATAAAGAATTGCAGGATATCATTGCGATCCTCGGTATGGAAGAATTAAGTGAAGAAGATAAACTGGTTGTAAGCCGTGCACGCCGTGTGCAGCGTTTCTTATCACAGCCATTCCATGTTGCAGAACAATTCACAGGATTAAAAGGAGTATTGGTGCCGATCGAAGAAACCATCCGCGGATTTAATATGATCATGGACGGAGAAGTGGATATGTATCCTGAGGCTGCTTTCAATTTAGTCGGAACAATTGACGACGCAATCGAAAAAGGAAAGAAATTATTGGCGGAAGCGAAATAGAGGCAAGAGTCAGGAATCAGGAACCAGGAATCAAGAAACAAGAGACAAGACGTAAACCCTGATTCGTTTGACTTCGATTACCTTAATGAAGAAAAAAAGTATATTGAAATAAAACAGATTTAAAATCTCAGAACCAGCAATCCTGACTCTTGGTTCCTGGCTCCTGACTCCAACATATGCATCTCGAAATATTATCACCCGAAAAAAAGATCTACAGCGGCGAAGCTGATGGTGTTCAAATGCCCGGCGTAACCGGATCATTTGAAATACTGAACAATCATGCGCCGATGATCGCTGCATTGGCAAGCGGAAAAATGCGTGTCCGCATTGGGAAAGAAAATACGATCTATAATATTAAAGGCGGTTTTGTTGAAGTGCTGCATAATAATGTGAGTGTGTTAGTAGAGGGCGTGGAAAAGGTGATTTGAAGTAAGAAGTAGGAAGTAAGAAGTAAGAATTGAAGGAGCGAAGGGGAGAAGATTTGAAGGAAGTGTAAAGTTTTAAAAATAATTGAAGCCATCTGAAGAGGTGGCTTTTTTATTTGTATGAAGACAGGCTATTCATGTGATCAGTCTTTTTTATAATAATTTAACATGTCTTCATATTCGTGGAAATAAATATCGAAAGTGTTTAATTCCGGTTTGAATGAATTATAGGTAATCTTCCCATAAAACCACCAATAATTTAAAAAGGAAACAACACCCATTTCAGGATTGAAATAAATACTTGTTTCTTCATCAGCAACATTCGGAAAATCAATCAAATACCTGAATGCAGATATTTGATGTATTGTGTCGGTTTTTACACCGAGATATTTTAGCGCTCTGCTATTATAATAAAATGAGGAATCAGCAAAATGAAATGTGAACCGCATCTGAGTATTCCAAAAAACTTCTGTATGTTTTTTTTCCGAATTTATTATTTGAACGATTGAATCTCTGTAAATTGTTTTAATACTTTTAAACCGACAGCTGTCGTATTTGCCAAATACATGACTTTGTGCATCAATATATCTATATTCGGTAAGATAAAATGTTCCTGAATCGACTTTATACTTATTTGGATCCTGCCCAAAAACAAATCTTGTTGCAAGAAGGAAAAATAAAATGTTCAATGTTTTCAACTTTGCAATCATTTTATTTCAAACTGCGCATATACTTCATAACGCAATTTTATTTTCTGATAGGAAATTTGCGATTGATCATAGCCGGCAATATTATCCAGAATGCGATATGTATTTGATATTTCCATTTGGCTGTATTGATAGGGCGTTGAGACATCATTATTAATTTCCTGAATTAAAATTGCTTCACCGGTTTCTTCACCGATTGCTTTCAGCATTTGTGTTGCTTTATTTTTTGCTGCAACTGTGGCACTCACTTTTGTCTGCATACGGTATTCTTCAATTTTCGAATGACTCACTTTACTGATGAATGCATCGGATGCACGCAACTTTGCCATTTCATCGTATACTTTGATTACCATTTGCGCAGTGCTTACTTGTATTGTATAATTTCTGCTGAGCAAAGCTTCATCAGATTTAAGCCATCTGTAATGAAAATTGCTTTCCGCATCGCTTAATGAAATATTTTTTGCTTCAATGCCCAAAGTATTTAATGCTTTGAACATATCGGCTTCAAGTTTATCGATGGTGATTTTTGTTTTGCCATCGTACCATTCCTGCAGTACAACCGTAATATAAATTTCATCCGGATCGATCATCATTTCGGCGCTTCCAGTTACCTGTATGGTGCGCACTGTTTCGCAGCAATTTGGGGTGACGGGTGTTTGCGCAAATACGGTTGCTGAAATCATTGAGAGGGTTGCAATGGAAATTATTTTCATATCGATTGTTTTAAGATTGAAATGAACGCATATTCTGTCTTTTTATTTTTTACTTTTTTTCTTTGGCTTGTCCGGCGCATTTGCAACAAATTGCAATCCCACATCTATCCATTTCTTTAATGCATTGTCTGTTTTAATTCCATCCGGCGAAACATTTAAAAATCCTTTCATCGTTTTACCGCCGAATTCCATCGGTCGTGCATAGGGTTTTTTTAAAAGCGCATCATGGTCTTCCGGTGCACACCGCACCATAATATCATTTTTCATAACACCGATGCACATTTTATCTTTTACCATGAAACTTAATCCACCAAACATTTTCTTTTCGACGAATTTAATTTTATGTGCCGTGAATAAATTTGCAATTCGTTTTCCGAGTAATTCGTCGTAGGCCATTTTTTTTATTGAAGATAAGAAGAAAATATTCATCATACTCCCTCAGATCTCGCTTTTAACCGCAGATAACTTTTGTTTTCTTTTGTTCCTTTTGTGGTTGATAAATTTCTCCCAAAGATCCCGCACCTGCCCGACGGCATTCATTAAGGCGAAGATTTTCGCAGTTCACTTTTGTGTCTTTTTGAGGTGATTATTATCTCCCGCAGATTCTGCTGTGCAACGCAGAAATGTTTAATCAACATTGAGTATTTTTGACATATAGTCCCAACCTATGAAACATGTAATATTCAGTTTTCTGATTTTAATCCCTGCATTATTATTTAGCCAAGCGCCGGATTGGGCATGGGCAACATCAATTCATGGGAATTCACATGATCCAATAAATTTTTTTGAGTCCGATACTTACGGTAATCATATAATTGGTGGCAGTTTCAACAGCCCTGCAATAATGATTCGCGACACGATGATAGTGAAGATTCCTCCTCCCTGGAATAATTCAGCATATTGTGCCGTGCTTGATGATACCGGCAAATTAAAATGGGCTAAATCATTTTACAGTAAAAATGATTCATACTATAATTCAGTTTTCATTAAAGCACTGAAATTTGACCCACAAGGAAATATTTATTTGATAGGGGGCTGGTATGGATCCGGTGATTTGTATTTCGATACTGTTTTTATTTCCGGTGAAGATGGTGCATATAGTAATTTTATTTTGTGTTTCAACCCCGAAGGTGAATTATCTTGGTATCATTTATTTGAAGATGACTCAGAATTTAGTTCGCTGGTGAAAGATGGAAACGGGGGATTTTATTTGCTTGGTCGAATGATATGGGCCTGCAATCAAATGGATTTAGGAGATACGATACTTGTAAATATCGGCAATGAAAACCAGGCTTTCATTCTTCATTTAAATGCATCGCACCAATTCGACTGGGCAAAATTATTTGTCGGATATTCCGATGGTATCTCAGGAGAATCTGATTCGGAAGGTAATCTATATTTTAGTGGAGCATTCGAGTACAATACGTATACAATTGATACAATCGTGTTAAATAATATCGGCTTTAATTATCGGGAGAATTTTATAGGTAAGTGCGATATTGACGGCAATATATTGTGGGCGAAAGTACCGAGCATTCAACAGGAAAATATTTCTTCATTTGTTGTAAAGCAAAATGGAATGGAGGTGCTGGGATATTTTTATATCGATTATGTGGATTTCGAAAATGATACACTTTTTCTGCTGGATGATTTTTATACATATTATCGCACAACTTATAATAGTGAAGGTGTGTTGCAAGGTGCAGAATATCTTCCATCAGATTTTCCGGATTCATATTCCATTAGTTCGCCAGATGATGGGATTTATGCCGTTGGTATATTAATCGGAGATTCGATCTGGAACGGTATTGAATATTTAATTGATTCTTCAGGATATGGTGATCCCGGAATAATTTATTATGATCATAATTTTAATGTTACCGGTGGGTTTTCAATACCAATGGAATATCTAAATTCAATTCCGAAAATGTCACGGGACCCATTCGGCAATGTAAATTATGTAGGTTCGCTGTCAGCCGATAAACTGATTTTTGGGGCAGATACAATTGAAAATTATCAGCTCACAACGCAGGTAGATTTTTTTATTGCATGCTCGAATAATTGCCAGACAGAATTGCAATCACTTCTTGTGGATGGAAATATTTTAACAGCAGCTGAGGGAATAGAATGGCGCTGGTATAAAAATGATTTAATTATACCGGGTGCGGTTTCCAAATATTATACGCCCACAACCTATGCAATATACCGGGCAAGTGCATTGCAGGCGGATGGATGCACCATCTGGAGCAGCCCTCTTGTCTGGCCGGAAGAAAATCAGGAAAATGAAGACGAAATGATTCCATTAATCATTTTGCCAAATCCTTCAGCCGGTACTATTTATATTCATATACCTGTTCCATTTGATAAATGTGAAATTTATACGATCCAGGGGCAGTTATTGAAGCAATGGAATGGCGGTATGGAATTTCATGAATCAACCACAGTTGAAACAGCCGGAATTTATTTGTGCAGAGTTACAGCTGGAAATATGGTGTCAACATTAAAATTTATTATCCGATGAATGCAAGCCGCTACAAAAAATTTACAATTGGAGATTATATATTAATGTCTGCAATTATAACTCCCACTGTATCCGCTTCAGCTGAAATTATTTATTCAGATATTGATCCTGATATTGTACTTAACGACGATTATGAAATTGGAACCATCGATATGGACAATGATGGAATAATCGACTTTGCATTTTTAAAAGATATAGGGATGTATGCAACCTACTGGTCATCAGAATTCAAATATTTTACAGCGCTCTGGTGTGGCCCGGAAGTATTCGGGAATGAGGTAGCGGGGAGTTATTTTACTGTTGGCAGCAACGCAAGTAGTTCTTTTTTGACCTACAGACCTTATGTTTTACCGGATGGTTTCGCAGTAAATCAAATGCTGAGTTTTCAAACTGATGGGTTTCAATTAATGGCTTACCGGATTTTTACTTCAGAGGGAATTCTATGGGATTTTGGCGGGCATTGGTGGCCCGAACAAATTAATCAATATCTCGGAGTGAAATTTAAAGCCGGCGATTCTGAATATCATTATGGCTGGGTGCGTGTATCCGTTATTGATTCAACTGCTCAGCTGATTATTAATGACTATGCATATGAACAAATTCCGGAAACTGAAATTATTACCGGCAACACAACTGGGATCAAAAACAATAATATTTATTTACCAAACGAATTGATGAGCGTAACCGCATTTGATAATAGTTTGCATTTTGAATGTAATCCAATGCTACATTACAATTCCTTCAATTGTGAAATCTATGATTTAGCAGGAAAGCAAGTATTTTCAAAGAGCCTTGCATGGGATACACAACAGTTATCACTTGACCTAGTTCCTGGTGTTTATATTGTTTACTGCCAGGCGGGCCAACAAATGTATACTGCTGAAATTGCTTTAATGTAGGACAACAGATTTCAAGAATTTAAATATAGTTTTGAATTCCTGATAATTTAAAAATAAAGCAATGGCATATTAACCTTGCGCTTTTTATCTTTTACAATTCTAACTCAACTTCACTCATCGAAAGTCCCCCAAATATCCCAAACCCGTTTACAATATTATTATATACCGGTGCAGGTTCGCTGAAAGGGTCACCTTCGTGCTGATATTGTAATTGAATTGATGCATTATAGGAATAATAATCTTTAGATATATGACTCAGTGTAAAAATAAATTTCGGGTCGAGAATAAATTCTGTTGATATTTCAAGCACGCTTACCGTCATTAATTTTTCTGAATTATCAAATGTTGCATCCGTGAAATACACTTCTCCGCAAATTGTCACTTTACCATCTCCGTCTTCCGGATCAAATCCGTAACTGCCGTCTATTGTAAAAACCGGATCATCGGTTGTAAAACATGCGCCTACATCGCTGAATGCATCTTCATATCTTATTTCAAGTGCATAAAAATCATCGCCGGGCAAATCGTTGAATTTTAATTGCAATTCATAATGCGGAACCACCGTATCAACCGTATAATAATTTCCGAGCGAATCAATATAACTGTAGGAAACAGCTTCGAAGATCGTATCAGTGATTTCAACCGATTCGATCGGAACAAGTGCGGGAATTGTAGTTGTCGCATTTACAGAAGTGCGTCCGGGTGCCGAAATTTCCAAACGCAATTTATCTCCCGGTTGCGCATTTAAAATTGCGGGATCAAAAGAATAATTTCCATCGCCGTCATGTATGAAATCACCTGCAAGAACATCATTATTGAAAATGTGAACCACTGCGTCTTCCACCGGATTGAATTCATAATCAATTGCAAGCGGATCGGCGCTTAATGTGATACGTGCTGTTGCATTGCTGTCGGGCTGTATAACCGAATTTACCACCAGCAGATTTTCTTTGGTGTCTACATCAAAGAAAACATTTTTCTCACACGCTGTAAATAAGAAGGGCAGAAATAAAACAGAATATAAAATGATTTTGCTGATACTGATATACTGATATGTTTTTTTCATTTGTTTTTAGAATTTAAATTCATAGGATACAGATGGAATGATCGGAAATAAACTCACCTGCTTGTAAACATTTGAATTGGTATAATAATCATAGGTGAGATAAATGAAAAACGGATTCAAATGATTGTATGCATTATACACACTGAAATTCCAGGTCTGCATCCAGTATTTTTTTTGTTTGTGAATAGATAGATTGATGTCAAAACGGTGATATGCATCCATGCGGTATCCGTTTCTGCCTTCGTATGCATAAATTGTTTGGCCATATCCATTTAAGCTTTCATATTTTGCAACAGGTAATGACACAGGTTGTCCTGTTGTATAAACCCATGTGGCCGATAATTCAATTTTATCGCTCAGACTATAAATACCTGCAATTTCAAAATCATTTCGGCGATCATATTTATAGGGAAATGTATTTCCGAGATTAATTGTCGGGAATTGCCGGTTACTCCACGACAATGTATACCCTACCCAACCGGTTAATTTTCCTTCCCGTTTCTGAATAAATAATTCCGCACCGTAGGCCCAGCCTTCACCGCTCTCAATTTTATCTTCCCATCCTTCCGAACCATCATATAAATAACTCGCACCGTCTTTATATTCAATAATATTTTTCATTTTTTTAAAATAACCTTCCAGACTCACTTCATATTGTTCTTTAAATTTGTAAGCCATACCGATGGCAGGCTGCCAGGCTGTTTGCGGTGGAACCGTATCGGTTGCAGGTACCCATAGATCTGTCGGTAAACCGATTCCTGAATTCGTGAGCAGATGAATATATTGTGTCATCGTACTGAAAGATGCTTTCAATGATAATTCCGGATTAATTAAATACCTCGCACTGATGCGCGGCTGCAATGATTTATAAAAAACACCATTCACCAAAAATCCCGAAAGATGCAAACCGGTATTTATTTTCAGATGATCATTTACTTCCCAATCATCTTCTCCGTATAAATCGAATTCTTCCGCATAAATATTATCCGAACCCAGTTCGATACCTTCATCATAAATATCAATATTTTCCGTTTCAAATTGCGTGGCACCCGGGCGGAATGTATGATAGGTAATGCCGGTACCGAATTTTAAATAATGATTGGGAGAAGGAATAAAATCTAAATCATATTTTAAACTCCAGTCGTAAATACCGGAGAAATATTCGAAACCGAAATAGGTGTTTGGTTCGTTGGTGATTTCTTCCGTTACATTGCTGTAGATATCAAATTTATAATCGGTAAAAGTTGCGGTGAGGTTACCGAACACTTTTTGCGTGAACACATGGTTCCATCTTGCAACAGCCGTTGCATTGCCCCAGAAGATCCCGTTTTTTTCCGTGCGGTATGTTTCCGAATCGTATTGATATTTATTATCGAAATAAGCTTTATCTCTTCCGAAATACCCGCTCACATATAACCGATCCTTCTCCGAAATTTTGTGATTGATCTTTGCATTCAGGTCATAGAAATAATATCCCTGCACTTCATCACCATCACTTTGCGCTTTAATGATCGGCCGTGCAATTAAATCAATATACGTTCTTCTTCCCGAAACAATAAAAGATGTTTTTCCTTTTTTGATCGGGCCTTCCAATGTGAGTCGCGATGCAATTAATCCGATCGAACCTTCTCCATGCAATTCATTTAAATTTCCTTCTTTCATCCGGATGTCCACCACACTTGATAATCTGCCGCCATAGCGTGCGGGAAATCCGCCTTTAATTAAAGTGACTTTATTAATGGCATCGGAATTAAACACGGAAAAAAATCCGAATAAATGCGATGCATTATAAACAGGTACACCATCCAGTAATATTAAATTCTGATCGGGTGATCCGCCGCGAACAAAAATTCCGCTTGTGCCTTCCGTGCCGCCCGAAACACCGGGTAATAATTGCAAAGCTTTCAAAACATCCACTTCGCCCAAAAATGCCGGCAATGCTTTTATCTGATCGATGGGAATTTCAATCGTACTCATTTGTGTGCGCTCCTGAAACTGCTCCGAATTTTTATCTGCATTAATGATCACTTCATTTAAAATAATGGAAGATTTTAATTCGATATTAATTGTGGTATCTCCTTTTAAAAATAAATTTGTTTTTAGTGTATTATACCCCACATAAGAAACAGTAAGTAAAATTGAATCGGAAGGAATTGTAAGGCTGTAAAATCCATATTCATTTGTGATGGTGCCTTCGTAGGTATATGCATTATACACAGATGCATTGATCAGTTTTTCACCGGATGCAGCATCGGTGATATAGCCGCTGATGGTGAAGTTTTGCGCACTGATCAGATTTGATAAACAAACTGACAGGAGGAGGAAAAGAAATTTATTGCTCATGTTTCGGGATGCAAAATAAAAATATAAACGTGGCTTTTTTAGTAAAATTGATTATTTAAAGATTTCCTGAAATGAATATGACAAAATAAAACCCGCCGAAGCAGGTTTTATTTATGAAATTTAAGAATTCAAATACTGATCATTATAATCTTCCATTGCATTTTGTAAAACATTTTCAAGGGTACGCATAGCATCAATGATTAACTCATCGTCACTTGGGAAAGGCAATGGTTTGCCGCCGAGTTTTGCTTTTGATTGTTGGGTTAATGCTTCGTAATAACCTGTGGCCACTGCATAATAATTTTGAAATATACCATCTGCCTGAATAGGCACGGTGCGAATAATGCGGCCGTTTTTATCGATATAATTTAATTCCGCTTTAACGGTCGCAATTTTTTCCTGCCATGTTTCAGTGATAAATGCAGTGATGGTTTTGTAAACAGGAACTTTAATTGAATTTCCCAGACTGTCCTTCACAATATTTCCTTCATTGTCGTGGAGATACGTATAGCCATCTTCAATTTGCTTGCTTTCTTCATAACGGTTGGTGGTTACTTTTTCTGGAAATGCATCAATCTGGATCACATTTAATTTAACAGTGAAATCAATCTGATCACTCATTAATTCGTCGTGAAATAAATACCAGGTTCCGGAAGTGCAACCGGGTTCGATATTTCTCAATTCATTCATCACTGCATTGCTGAGCGTTTTATTTGAATTATTATTGATGATAAAAATGATATTGTTTGTTCCGAGATCTCTTGCCTGCACGATCATTTTCTCGGCATCCTGGTAGCTTGAATAAAATGATTTGATTTTCATCAGGTCGCCATAAGCATCGCGTGCCTGGTATTTATCTCCTGTGGCAAGTTTTTGTTTTGCATCTGCATACCAGTAAGCGGCGGCATTTTTCTTTGCAGTTGCAATACCATCTACCACATTCACCATTTCAAAAACAGCATCTCTTTCTTCTTCACCTAAATAAAGGGGAAGCAAGGGTTCGATTTTATGCTGGCGTCGGGAGATGGACTGGTAGATATTGTAGATTTCCTCCCAACGGTCGGGGCGGCCTTCGCTGTTTAATGCTTTAATGTCAGCCAGCTCGGCACCGTTTGCTCTTTTGAATGCTTCTTCGAGAACGAGGATATAATCTTCGTTGTCGGGATTTTTCACGAGGCGCTTCACACAAATATCAATTGCTTCGTCATAATTTCCTTTGCGGAATTCTTTTTCTGCAACCTTACATCCGTTCAATAAAATTGCTGCACAAATAATCAGGTAAAGTTTTTTCATGATGTACTCCTTTCATTTTCAGTGTGAAAGTTAAAAAATTATGCCATCGTGCTATGACATAAATCAATTTGAAAGAGAATGCGCATTGAAATGCAAAAATTAATTTAGAATGCTTCCAAATTAATTGCTTCAAACCTGCTTGGTGCCTTGATTTCAAAGGCTTCACAAATGCGGTTAATTTGTGGAAACTTTTTTTAAAAGATTTGTTAAACATTTGGCTTCTGGTATTTAGTTTTGCACGGGTTTGAAAAAACCATATCATTTCCTAAACCAAAAATTACGGATTGTGCTGCATCTGAAGCCGACGACACTTACACGCCTCCTCATCAGCCTGACATTTATAACTGTATTATTCAATACAAGTGTATCCTATGCAGGTGAGGCTGAAGGAAAAACCCTGTTTACAGAAAATTGTGCGAAATGCCACATGATCGACAGAAAGTTGACCGGGCCGGCATTACAGGGAGTTCGCACCAGATGGGCAGATTCAACCCTGCTGCATGAATGGATCAAGAACTCACCGAAAGTTCTTGCAACAGGCGATAAATACGCAAATGATCTGTTCAGGGAATACAATAATCTGGCGATGCAGACATTTCCAAACCTGACAGATGCGAATATTTCGGATATCCTCCTGTATATTGATGCAGAAGCATTGCGGATTGAAGAATCTAAAAAGAATGCATCGGCAGGGGACGGAACAACAGGAACCACAGCTAAAAAAGACAATACTACTTTATACTGGATATTGATCATTGCACTTGTATTTATTGCAATTATTATCGGCCGTGCAGTGAAATACCTGAATAATATGGTTCGGGAGAAATACAATGAACCTGCACCTGACCCTACTCCCGTTTGGAAAAAGAAAAATTACCGCCCGCTGATCGTATTGATCGGTGTTGCATTACTGGGCTGGCTGAGCGTTGCGATGTGGGACAGCGCTTCTTCACTCGGCCGTCAGAAAGGATATGCTCCTGAACAACCAATTGCTTTCTCACATAAAGTGCATGCAGGGATCAATAAAATTGATTGTAAATATTGCCATGTTGGTGCTGAAAGAGGAAAAGCTGCAGTGATCCCTTCACTCAGCGTTTGTATGAACTGCCATTACAATATACAGGAAGTAACCGGCACCGATCCGAATTATCCGAAAGCAGTTTATGATAAAGAAATAAATAAGATCTACAACTATATCGGCTTCAATAAAGAAAGTCTGAAATACGAAAAAGAACCGCAGCCGATCGAATGGGTGAAGATTCATAATTTACCTGATCACGTGTATTTCAATCACTCACAACACGTAAAGGTTGCCGGCCTGGAATGTCAAACCTGCCATGGATTAATTGAAGAAATGGATGTGATCGAACAGCAGGGAAATCTTTCAATGGGCTGGTGCGTGAATTGTCACCGGAATACCGAAGTGAATTTTACAACAAACGATTTCTATAAACCATACGAAGTATTGCATGAAAAACTGGAAAGCGGTGAGATAGACGCGGTTCATGCAGAAGATATCGGTGCTACTGAATGTCAGAAGTGCCATTATTAATTAATTGTTGTTGCATTACTCAAATAAATCATTAACTGTAACCATCTAAAATGGCAGACAAAAAATACTGGAAAGGGCTTGAAGAATTAAATCAGGAACCCGGATTTATCGAACTCAATCAATATGAGTTTGACAATGAAGTGCCTGCTGAGTTTTTTGATGAAAAAAATGATCATCAGAATACAAGCCGTCGCGATTTTCTGAAAGTTGTAGGATTCAGCCTCACAGCAGCAACTGTAGCAGCCGGTTGCGAAATCCCGATCAGAAAAGTTTCTCCCTATATCTTCAAACCGGAAGATATCACACCGGGTATTGCAACATGGTATGCATCTTCTTATATAAATGGTGGTGATTATTGCAGCATCCTCGTTAAAACCCGCGAAGGACGCCCGATCAAAATAGAAGGAAATAAAGATTCAAAAATCACACTGGGCGGTACTTCAGCAAGAGTGCAGGCAAGTGTATTGAGTTTATACGATACTGCACGCTATACTTCACCAATGGTGAAAAGTGGTGATACATATGAAAATGCAACTTGGAAAGATATTGATACAGCGATCGGCGGAAAACTTGCGGCAAATCCAAACGCGAATATCCGGATATTAACTTCAACTGTTGTAAGCCCGTCTACAAAAAAAGTATTCGCAAAATTTGCTGAGAAATACCCGAATACAAAAGTGTATTCTTATGATGCGATCTCCTACAGCGCTATGCTGATGGCTAATCAGGCATCAAAAAATACAAAGGCAATTCCGCATTACGATTTTGAGCAAGCGAAAACAATTGTGAGTATTGATGCTGATTTTCTCGGCACATGGATCTCACCGGTTGAATACACAAAAGGTTATATTAAAAACCGGAAGGTGAAAAAAGATAATCCTTCCATGAGCAGGCATTATCAGTTTGAAAGCCGCTTGTCACTTACCGGTTCAAATGCAGATTACCGTGTTGCTGTTCTTCCTTCCGAATTGGGTATCGTTGCTTTAAATCTCTACGACGCAGTGTTGGGTTCTGCTGCTTCTGCAGGCGCAAAATTAAAAGACGAAGAAAAAAATAACCGCATTAAAGAAGCAGCTGAATGGCTGAAGAAAAATGCGGGTCAGAGTTTGGTTGTTTCAGGTTGCAACGACGTGAATGTGCAGATGGTTGTGAATGCGATCAACGAAGCCCTCGGCAATTATGGAAAAACAATTTCATTCGATCAGCCGAATATGCTGCGTCAGGGAACAGATGCGGATCTGAAAAATTTCCTCAGCGATTTAAATTCAGGCAAAACAGATATTGCAATGGTTTATAATTGCAATCCTGTTTATGATTCACCACTTGGAAAACAAATAGCAGATGCAATGGCAAAAGTTGCAGTTTCTGTTTCGTTTGCAAATACAATTGATGAAACATCTTATGCCTGCAAATATATTTGCCCCGATCACCATTATCTGGAATCGTGGAATGATGCTGAACCGCGTGCAGGATACTTATCCTTATCACAACCTGCAATTCATAATTTATTTGATACACGCCAGATGCAGGACACATTATTATTGTGGTGCGGTGCAGGTATGACATATCATGATTTTATGATGCAAAGCTGGATGAATGGCCCGCTTGCATCTTCTCTCAATAAAACAAATTCTTATAATGCTGCATTGCAGATCGGCTTATATCAGCCTGAAAATAATTCTGTGGTGGCAGCAATGGAAACAGCAGTTGCGTCAGCAATGGCTGCTTCAACCGAATTAGCAGCTCCTGTAATAAATCATTTGGCTGATGCTTTTTCAAAAATTCTCAGCATGGCAAAACAAGCCGGCGGAATTGAAGTGCAGTTTTATGAAACAGTAGCAATCGGTGACGGAAGATATGCTGATAATCCATGGTTACAGGAATTACCTGATCCGGTTTCGAAGATCACATGGGGTAATTATTTAAGTGTTTCTCCAACCTGGGCCCGCGAAAAGGACCTTACACATGGTGACGTGGTTACTCTGAAAATCGGAAATAATTCAGTTGAAATTCCTGTGGCTATTCAACCCGGACAAGCATATGGTTCTGCTTCCGTTGGTTTAGGGTATGGAAGAACCAAAATCGGAAAAGGCGGTGCGGGTATTGGTGTGGATGTTTATCCGATGCTCGATGCAAGTGGCGATACAATTAATTATTGCGCTTCAAATGTTTCCATCACACCAACTGGTGAAAATGTGAAACTCGCTCAAACACAAACACATTTCAGTCTGAATGACGGTTTAGGACAGCGCCGTATTGTAAAAGAAACAACATTAGAAGAATATAAAAAGAGCCCACTCGCAGGAAATGAAGATCGTGAAGAAGCTCTTGCGTGGAAAGACATTACGTTTTATCCGGATTATTTCGGAAAGAAAAACGGATTTAACTGGGGAATGAATATCGATCTCAATTCATGTATCGGTTGCGGCGCCTGTGTCATTTCCTGCAACGCCGAAAATAATATTCCGGTTGTTGGACGGGATGAAGTTTTGCGTGCTCATGAAATGCACTGGATGCGTATCGACCGTTATTATGCAGGAGATCCTGAAAATCCGGAAGTGGTTTTCCAGCCTATGCTTTGTCAGCATTGTGAAAATGCGCCTTGCGAAAACGTTTGCCCGGTTGGTGCAACAAATCACAGCTCAGAAGGATTTAATCAAATGGCTTATAACCGCTGTATCGGAACACGTTATTGCGCAAATAACTGTCCTTATAAAGTACGTCGTTTCAACTGGTTCGATTACGGCGGAGCTGATACATTCGGTAAAATGAATGATCCGCACGGAACAGAAGACCTTGGGTTATTTGAAGATCTCACACGGATGGTGTTGAACCCGGATGTAACAGTTCGTTCGAGAGGTGTGATCGAAAAATGCTCATTCTGTGTACAGCGCATTCAGGAAGCAAAACTCACTGCGAAAAAGGAAAGCCGTGAATTGAAAGATGGTGAATTCAGAGTTGCCTGTCAGAGTGCTTGTCCTGCCGATGCAATTGTATTCGGAAATAATTACGACGAAAACAGTATGCTCACAAAAGAAAATCAAAATGAACGCACGTTCGGAATTCTTGAAGAATTCCACTGGGTGCCTTCAGTTGTTTATAAAACAAAAGTGAGAAATAAAGACAAGGCGGATCACAAGAATGAAGAAGCATTGGATATAATGGATTTATACAACTATAAATAACAGAAGATATTATGTTCGTATCACCTTTAAGGGAACCATTAATACAAGGCCACAAAACGTATCAGCAGATTTCTGATGATATCTGTGCACCTGTAGAAGCGAAACCTTCAAAAGCATGGTTAATTGCCACAACTTTTGCAGGTTTGGTTGCATTGAATGGTTTTATCATGATCGGTTTGACCATCACCTACGGAATAGGTATGTGGGGATTGAATAAAACTGTTGGTTGGGCCTGGGACATCACCAATTTCGTTTGGTGGATCGGGATCGGTCACGCAGGAACCCTGATTTCTGCGATCCTTCTCATCTTCCGTCAGAAATGGAGGACAGGGGTAAACCGATCTGCAGAAGCGATGACCATTTTCGCAGTAATGTGCGCAGGTATGTTCCCGATCATTCACATGGGACGTGTATGGCTTGCATTTTTCATCTTCCCTTATCCAAATACCCGCGGACCGGTTTGGTCGAATTTTAATTCACCGCTGCTCTGGGACGTATTTGCGATCTCAACTTATTTTACCGTTTCACTTTTATTCTGGTATACCGGTTTGATTCCGGATCTCGCAACGATCCGCGACAGGGCAAAATCTGCTTTCAAAAAGAAAGCATATAATATTGCCTGCTTCGGATGGACAGGAACTGCAAAAAACTGGCAGCGTTTTGAATCTATTTCACTTGTATTGGCGGGTTTATCAACGCCGCTTGTATTATCGGTTCACACAATCGTATCCTTCGACTTCGCAACTTCGGTAATACCGGGTTGGCATACAACCATCTTCCCACCCTATTTCGTTGCGGGTGCGATCTTCTCCGGATTTGCAATGGTATTATCGCTGATGCTTGTTGTGCGGAAAGTATTTAATCTGCAGGAATATATTACCCTCGCTCATATTGAATCAATGAATAAGGTAATTATTCTCACCGGTTCAATTGTAGGTGTTGCATATATTACAGAATTATGGACTGCCTGGTATTCTCAGAATCAATATGAGCAATATGCATTTTTGAACAGAAGTACAGGCCCTTACTGGTGGAGTTATTGGGGAATGATGACATGTAACGTGGTATCACCGCAATTATTCTGGATCAAAAAATTAAGACGCAATATCGTTTTCACATTCTTCATGTCTATTTTCATTAACGTGGGTATGTGGTTCGAACGCTTTGTAATTATCGTAACATCAACACACAGGGATTATATTCCATCCAGCTGGACCATGTATTATCCGACCTATGTGGAGATGTTCATTTATATCGGAACCATCGGATTCTTTATGATGCTGTTTTTAATATTCGCCAAGGTGGCGCCAGTGATAGCAATTGCCGAAGTAAAAGCAATTTTGAAAACTGCCGGCGACCAATATTCGGGTGAACACGCAACACATGAGCATAAAGAACCCAAACTGGCAATTGAAGGAACGAATTAATTACGGACATAAATAAGTTATCATGTCAAACAAAAAAATATTATTCGGTTTATTTGATGATGAAACAACGCTTGTTGGCGCTGTTCAGAAAGTGCGTGCCGAAGGAATTAAAATTCAGGATTGCTTAACACCATTTCCGGTGCATGGCCTTGATGAAGCAATGGGATTGCGCCAGACAAGTTTACATAAAGCAGGGTTTGTTTTCGGTGCAACAGGTACTCTCACCGCATTAACTTTTATTCTCTGGATCACAACAAATAATTATCCGATCAATTATGGCGGTAAACCATTTTTATCATTACCTGCATGGATCCCGATCACATTTGAATTAACCGTATTATTTGCATCGGTGGGAATGTTTTTCACTTATTTATATCTCAACAGACTTGCGCCCGGAGTAAAACCCGTAATTATTGATGAAAGAATTACGAGCCATTTATTTGCAATGACATTTGATATTGATGAAAATACAACGGAAGCAAATAAAGAAAAAATACGTACTGTTTTGAAAAATTGCGGTGCAGTTGAAATTCATGAAAAAGAAATTTAATCACACCATAAATCAGAAAAGAAAAATGGTTGTAAAAAATAGTTTGAAAATATTTTTAATTGCAGCGGTGATCGTTACCGGATTTTCTGCATGTAAAAAAGCAAGCGGTGATTATCCGGGTGATCAATATACCTATGATATGATCAGTTCACGGGCGTATGAAACTTATGCATTAATGCCGGGTTTACCCGACAGCATGAGTGCATTAATGCCTGTGAGCGGAACTGTTCCATATGTTGGAAATGCAATTGGCGGCCACGACGGCGACAGCCTTGCAATGGCGATTAATTTACCATATGCCTACGCAAATACGCCGGAAGATTATGAGAGAGCCGGCGTGGAATTAAAAAGCCCATTCAATCAAAAAGATCCCAAAGTGCTTGCGCAAGGCATGCATTTCTTCAATATTTATTGCGCTGTTTGCCATGGTGCCGAGGGAAACGGAAAAGGATATATCGTTACGGAAGGAAAATATAAAGCTGCGCCGCCATCCTATTTTGGTGCAGGATATATTGATATGCCTGATGGAAAAATGTTTCATTCCATTACATATGGAAAAAATGCAATGCAATCTTATGCATATGCCTTATCAAAAGCAGAAAGATGGGAAGTGATTGCATATATTAATTCTTTGCAGGATGCATATCTTGCTTCGAATGCAACAATGGCAACTGATACAACTAAAATAAAATAAACCGGGCAGGGTTAATTATAAAGTAAAGCAAAATGAGCTCAAACAAATTTGAATTTACATCAAAGCAAAAACAAACATTTCTCGCACTCATAATTGCGGGAGTAGTGCTTGCAGTGATTGGAATGGTAACCGGGGCTGGTATGGACAGATTCTGGTCCAATTTCCTGCTTGATACAATATTCTTTTTGGGAATTTCTTTACTCGCCATATTTTTTCTGGCGGCGCATCAAATTGCAATAGCAGGTTGGCACCTCACCATTAAAAGAGTGCCCGAAGCAATGACACAATTTGCAAAATACGGTGCTGTTTGTATGCTCATCGTGATCATCGGTGTATGGGGCGGATATCATCATTTATATCACTGGAATAATGATTTCATTGTTAAAGAACATGTTACACAATCTGAACTCGATGCTTATGTAACAGAACATGAAGGTGAATCACATGAAGGTCATAATAAAGATTATGGAAGAACCTGGCAGAAATTCCAATATAATCAACCTGCTGAACAATCACATGAAGAAGGAAATTCATCCATGCATGAAACCGAACACGTAAATGTTACACCGGTTTCAAATGAAACTTCTGCAAGCGGCGAAGAAATTAAAAATCCTTTCTACGATAAATTAATCGACGGTAAATCAAGTTATCTGAATAAATATGCATGGACACTCCGTGCATTGATCTATATTACTTTATGGCTTGTTATTGCGCACCAGTTGCGGAAATTTTCTTTACAGGAAGATCTCGACAGTGCAGGCAATACAAAATGGTATATGAAGAGTAAAACCTGGGCTGCTTTCTTTTTAATTATCTGGGCAGTTTCAAGTTCGATGATGGCATGGGACTGGGTAATGTCGCTCGACCCGCATTGGTACAGTACATTATTCGGCTGGTATAATTTTATTTCATTGTGGGTTGCAAGTATCTGCACAACAATTCTTATCCTCCTGTATTTAAAACGCAAAGGATATATGGCGCAGGTAAATGAAAATCATTTACACAATCTTGGTTTATATGCATTTGGTTTCAGCGTATTCTGGACATATTTATGGTTCAGTCAGTTTATGTTGTACTGGTATGGAAATATTCCGGAAGAAACACGCTGGTTCCTCGACCGTGCAAGAACAGATTACAGACCTTTATTTTATGCAAATCTGTTTTTGAATTTCTTTTTACCATTCCTCGTTTTACTGCGCCGCGATGCAAAAAGAAATTTCACGGTGCTTGCAATTGTTGCATCCTGTTTAATCCTGAGTCACTGGCTTGATTTCTTTATGATGATCATGCCTGCAACAGTTGGCGAAGGTTGGGGACTTGGTGTGCTTGAATTAGGAATGTTCCTCACGTTTGCAGGATTTTTCCTCTATATCGTTTTCAGTGAACTTGCAAAAGCATCATTGATTCCTGAAAAACATCCGTTTTACAAAGAAAGTCTTGATCATCATATATAAAATAAAAAAATGGCTACCGGTTGGTTGATTTTTATTGCGATTATTCTGATTGTTGTTGTCCTGTTTCAGGTTACAAGAACACTTGACCTTGTGGGTCAGTTACGCGGAGGCGAACGAACCACAGTAGAAATGACAAAATTAAATGCGGCTCTCGGAATGATTTTCCTGATTGCCGGTATGATTGGTTTTTTCATTTCCTTTCCATTTTTCAGTGAGCGAATGGTTGACCACCATTCATCTGAAAGTTCAATTCTCATTCACCGCATGTTTGTCATAACATTATGGGTAACGGGAATTGTATTTTTTATCACAAATGTTTTGCTGTTCTGGTTTGTATGGAAATACAGAAACCGCCCGGGCAATGAAGCAGTACACTTTGCACACAGCAATAAACTTGAATTTATCTGGACGATCGTTCCGACAATTGTTCTTACGGGCCTTGTTGTTTTCGGATTGCAGGCATGGACAGAAATTATGGGTAAGCCGGGTGAAGAATCAATGACGGTGGAAGTAACGGGCCAGCAATTTTTCTGGAGCTGCCGTTATCCCGGTCCGGATCAGAAACTGGGGCCACGTGATTATGATTTGATCTGCGCAGAAAATCCGATCGGTATCGTAACAGCCGAATGGATCGATCACCGCATCAATACATTAAAAGGAAGTGAAAAATTAAATTACAAGGGAGAAATTCAAAAACTCACAGAACGTGAAGCGGAAGTAACGCATTTACTCGATTCATTAAATAATCTGATCAATAATTCGCCGAATAAATATCGCATGCCGGGTTATAAGGAAGAAGCAAAAAAACTGCAGGATGAATTAAATAAAATTCCATGGCGTATTTCAAACCGCGAAAAATGTCTTGAGCGTATCACAAAGAAATATACTCCTGAATATATCAGTACGCATAAAGATGAATTAACCTGGGGTTACGACGATCCGATGCCGAGTGAACTGCATGTTCCTGTAAGCACGGAAATATTTGTGAAAATCACAGCACTCGATGTTTTGCATAATTTTTATGTTCCGTATATGGATGTAAAAATGGATGCTGTTCCGGGCATGCCAACTTCATTTAAATTCAAACCATTAATTACAACTGCTGATAAAAGAGTTGAAATGTCGAAAAATCCGGCTTGGCAGGTAATTGAAGAAGGAGATACTGAGCCACGCTGGAAAAAATTCCAATATGAAGTTGCCTGTGCCGAATTATGCGGCGTGGGTCATAGTTCGATGAAATATACACTTGTTGTTGAAGAGCAAAATGAATTCGATGCATGGATCTCTTCACAGCCAAGTAAATGGAGCCAGGTGCGCAACGATTTAAAACTTGAAAATGGTTTTTCATCTGCTGCACCTAAAATAGTTGAACCTGCAGCTGCCGCAGATACCACTGCAGTAAAAGCAGATACCGCAATGATCACATTGAACAAATTAAATTGATTGTAAGTAAATAAAAGATATGTCAGCTGAAACGTTACATCAAACGCATGTTGAAACTCAGGAGCATGGTCACGGTCACGACGATCACCACCATCATCAGAGTTTTATCAGGAAATATATTTTTTCAGAAGATCATAAAACGATCTCAAAACAATTTCTTATTACGGGAATGTTTTGGGCAATTGTGGGTGGTTTGTTATCAGTGTTATTCCGTATCCAATTAGGTTATCCGAATGCAGATCTGAGCTGGTTAAAACCTGTGCTGGGAAAATGGATCACAGCTGAGGGTCAGATCGCACCGGAATTTTATAATGCATTGATCACAATGCACGGAACAATTCTCGTATTCTTTGTATTAACCGCAGGATTGAGCGGAACCTTCGCAAATTATTTAATTCCTCTTATGGTGGGTGCACGAGATATGGCATCCGGATTTTTAAATATGTTATCCTACTGGTTCTTCTTTATCAGTGGTGCGGTCATGTTCGTTTCATTCTTTCTTGCAACGGGTCCTGCATCCGGCGGATGGACAGCATATCCTCCGCTTAATGCAATTCATGAAGCAGCCGAAGGAAGTGTCGCAGGTGTCGATTATTGGCTGATCAGTATGGCCTTATTTATTGTTTCTTCCTTGCTCGGCGGTTTGAATTATATCACAACAGTAATTAACCTCCGCACAAAAGGAATGAAAATGTTCAGATTGCCATTGCCGATCTGGGCCGTATTATTAACCGCCGTTATCGGTGTACTTTCATTCCCTGTATTATTATCTGCAGCGGTTCTTTTATTATTCGACAGAAATCTTGGAACAAGCTTTTATCTCGATCAGATAAATATCGGTGGTGAACCACTTGCAAATTCAGGCGGCAGCCCGATCCTGTATGAACATTTATTCTGGTTCCTCGGCCACCCTGAAGTGTATATCATTATTCTCCCTGCAATGGGAATTGTATCAGAAGTTTTATCGGTGCATTCACGCAAACCGATCTTCGGATATACGGCGATGATTTATTCATTGCTTGCAATTACCGTTTTATCATTTATCGTGTGGGCACACCATATGTTTATGACCGGTATGAATCCGTTTATCGGATCCATATTCGTGATCTTTACATTGATCATTGCGGTGCCCTCTGCGATCAAAGTATTTAACTGGCTCACAACATTATGGAAAGGAAATATCCGTCTCAATCCGCAAATGCTTTTTGCGATCGGATTTGTTTCCCTATTTATTTCCGGTGGTTTAACAGGAATATTCCTCGGTAACTCTGCAATTGATGTGCGCCTCCATGACACGTATTTTGTTGTTGCGCATTTCCACCTCGTAATGGGTGTTGCAGCATTTTTCGGAATGTTTGCCGGTGTTTACCACTGGTTCCCGAAAATGTTCGGCAGATATTTGAATCAGACACTTGGTTATATTCATTTCTGGGGCACCATATCCGCAGCATATTTGATTTTTTATCCAATGCATTTTGAGATTGCTTTGCCGAGAAGATATTATACCCATTCAAATTTTGAAACTTTCGCAGGATTTGAGCAATTGAATATGTTTATTTCAACCGTTGCGATTATTTCTTTCGCATTGCAATTATTATTTGTATTTAATTTCTTTTACAGTATCTGGTATGGTAGAAAAGTAAGAGAGAAAAACCCATACAACGCAAATACATTGGAATGGACTACTCCAATTCGTCCTGGTCATGGTAACTGGGAAGGAGAAATTCCGGAAGTATATCGCTGGCCTTATGATTACAGCAAACACGGCCGTGAATTTATTCCGCAAACCGAACCACTCAGCCAGTTTGAAATTGAACATGGCGAGCACGGCGATGAACATGATGAAAGTGCATTAAGTAAAAAAGAACAGGACAAACACGATCATACATCATAGAGATGGCGAGAGAGAATTCAATATCAAATACAGGATTTAAAAAAGCCTTCGCTGCAAAGCTGAAAGATTATTATATCCTCGTCAAATTCCGTTTGAGTTTTATTGTTGTATTCAGTGCAGGAATCGGATATTTATTTGCAGACGGCGCTCAGTCGGGATTTTTATTATTTCTCCTCGGCGGATTTTTAATAACCGCAGCATCCAATGCATTAAATCAGATTCTCGAATCCGATACTGATAAATTAATGACACGCACTGCTGATCGTCCGCTGGCAACAACAAGAATGCAGCCGGCTGAAGCAATATTAGCAGCGGGTATTTTTGCAATCAGCGGTATCGGCATATTATGGTATTTTTTTAATCCGGTGAGTGCTTTATTAGGTGCATTATCTCTGATCAGCTATGCATTTGTTTATACGCCGATGAAAAAAATATCACCTATTGCAGTTTTTATCGGCGCATTTCCGGGTGCAATTCCACCGGTGATCGGATTTGCAGCGGCAACAGGTGAGATCACGGATATTGCATTGATTTTATTTGCAATTCAATTTTTATGGCAATTTCCGCATTTCTGGTCAATTGCCTGGGTGGCATATGATGATTACGCAAAAGCAGGATTTTATTTATTACCCTCCGCTTCTGGAAAAACAAAATTATCCGCCTCACATATTGTGATCTATAGTTTGATTTTGATTCCGGTAAGTATGTTGCCTTTCTTATTGCAAATGAGTGGCATCGTTTCTACGATCATTGTTGTAGTAACCGGGCTTTTATTTTTATTCCAGGCTTATAAATTATACCGCACATGCGATACGAAAGATGCACGCACTTTGATGTTCGCTTCTTTTTTGTATCTGCCTGTCGTATTTATTTCACTTTTAATTGATAAAATTTAAATCGGTACATGGCATCTGTAACACATAACAGGTATATCGTTCATCCATATAAATTCAATATATGGCTGGCCATTGTTTCGATGGTGATGATTTTTGCCGCTTTTACTTCAGCTTATGTTGTGAAAAAAGGCGATGTGAAAGTGTGGCAGGATATCGTGCTCCCGCAAATTTTTACGGTAAGTACGGTGGTTATTTTAATGAGCAGCATATTCATGCATCTTGCTTATGTTTCTTTCAAGAAAAACAGAATTTATTGGTACCGCGGATTTATCATCATTACATTTTTTCTTGGCGCATCATTTTTAACATTGCAGATACAGGGATGGACAGAACTGGTGAATTCTGGTGTTTATCTCGATGGCAATGTTGCCGGTTCGTTTATTTATGTGATTTCAGGCGCACACTTTATACATGTATTGGGCGGTGTGATCGCTTTATTGGTTTTTTCAGTGATGGCATTTACAAAATTTAAAACACCGGTTGATACGTTAATGGAAAATATCGACCCGAATAAAAATGTGGCCATTGAAGTAATGACAACCTATTGGCATTTTGTGGATTTTCTTTGGTTGTATTTATATTTTTTCTTTATACTGAACAGATAAAAATTATTAAAATTGGAAACATCATCAGTTACACCAACAGCGAAGGATTTATGGAATGGAGGTGACTCGCCGTTCAGGGTGAGTTACGGAAAAATCATGATCTGGTATTTCCTCATCAGTGATACATTCACTTTTGCAGGGTTACTTATTTCTTATGGTGCCATCCGTTCGAGCCATCCAAAACATGAAGAAGGAAATATGGCTTCATGGCCTGATCCGAATCATGTATTTAATGCGGGTCCGGGATTCCATCATGCTCCTTTGATCTTTGTAACGTTCATGACCTTCACACTCATCGTGAGCTCAGTTACAATGGTGCGGGCCGTGCAGGAAGGACACGCCATGAACAGGGCCGGTGTAATGAAATGGATGTTGTGGACGATCATTGGCGGTCTTACTTTCGTGTTAAGCCAGGCCTGGGAATGGAATCACCTGATCGAAGAAGGCATGACACCAATCGGTAATCCTTTCGGAGCCTCGTCGTTCGGTGCTTTATTCTTTTTGATCACGGGATTTCACGGATTACATGTAAGCGTCGGAGTATTGATGAATTCATGGGCTCTGATCGCAACCAAAAACAGAGTATTTGAAAAACGCGGCCATTATGAAATGATCGAAAAACTCGGTTTATACTGGCACTTTGTTGATCTTGTCTGGGTTTACGTATTCCTTGCATTTTATTTATTTTAAAAAATCATATTCAGCATATGGCACAACATTTAACTGCGGAAGAATCAAGAAAAAGAGTTTGGCGTGTTTGCGGCATTCTTGCAATTGTAACAGCATTTGAAATTGCAGCAGCTCTTATTCATTATAATTATTACAGAGAGACGCCACGCATGCTCTTAAATTTATTATTCATCGTACTCAGCGCTGCAAAAGCCTATTTTATTATGAGTGAATTCATGCACCTGAAATATGAATTAAAAGCAATGACCATCACGATTCTCGCTCCGTTTTCATTTCTTATCTGGGGAATTATCGCATTTTTATGGGAAGGTCATTACTGGTTGAGTGCGAAAGAGTTTTGGGATATATTAAAATAAGATGGCTGAAGATGATAAAAGGTATGGTCGCCGGTGGGTTTATGTGATCATCGTTATTATTGTTGTTCTCCCCCTCATCACCGTTTTTTTTCTCAAGGAAGGATTTGCAATCCGCAACAGTGCGGGAGCAAGTAAATATTTGCTCAGCGACTCCACTCATCAATTACCCGATTACGTTTTCATTTCACAAAGAGGCGATACGATTTCTAAAACACGTATGCTTGATAAAGTTTGCGTACTCGATTTTACATCTTACACCTGCGGAAAAAAAATAGATGAAAAAGACAGCCTGCTGTTTCAATTGCAGGAAGATTATTACGGAAAAACAAAAGGTTTCCGGATCTTATCTGTTACACTTACACCCGGCGAGGACAGCGATAAGCAGCTTGGATTCATGAGCGATCGTTATCAGGCAAGGGAGATTTGGCATTTTTTACGCAGCGATGATTCTGCTTCTGTTGACCTGCGGGAATATTGCCAGACAGTTTCAAATAATATTTCTGATACCGACCTTTTTTGTCCTTCCTTTGTTTATCTGGTAGACGGATACGGCAATGTACGTGGAACTTATAATCCGCTGATAAAAGAACAATATGACGCATTGTACGGCGACATTCTGTATTTGATTAATCATTTGTATGTTGAAGAAAAGAACTAATATTTTAATCATCGGAATAACGGCGATCGCATTTATTTTATTTGTTGTCTATGTCTATCTGCCTTATGCAAAAAAACAGGAGACAAAAAATAAATTCACCGATGCGGTGCAGGCTTCGCATTTATTGAGAGAGCCTCTCGCAAAAATTCCGGCATTTAGTTTTACAGATCAAAGAGGAGAAAAATTTTCCGAACAAAATCTGGCAGGAAAAGTGTTCGTAGCCGATTTTATTTATACCATGTGCGAATCATCCTGCCCGATGCTGAGTTCAAATCTTACACAGGTGCAAAATGCAATTTCAAAAACAGAACCTTTTCGCATTGTTTCTTATTCACTCGATCCTGAACGCGATTCGGTACCACGCTTAAAAGCATTTGCCGATAAATATGAGGCGATAGACGGTATCTGGTATTTTTTAACAGGGCCACGGGATGAAATTTATACCCTCGGTTCCGATGGCTTTATGCAATCGGTGATCAATAATCAGGATTCCGTGATCAATCATTCGCAAAAATTAATTCTTGTAGATAAAAATTCAATGATACGCGGATTTTATAATGGTATGGATTCGGTTGAACTGCAGTTATTGATCAGAGATGTAAATTTCCTGCTGTATAAAGACAATGCATATGAATGAGAAAAGAATTAATATACTGATTGCAGTTGTTTCCATTATTGTTCCGCTGGTTGTCGCAATGCTTATCTATACACCCGCTTTTAACCTGAACATCGATGTTTCATTTCTACCGGCTTTGAATGCATGTTTGAATTCGGCAGTAACAATTTTATTGCTGGCAGGATTATATTTTATCCGGAATAAAAACCGGAAGGCACATAAATTCAGCATGCTGAGCGCATTTTCTTTATCGGCATTGTTTCTCATTTCCTATATCGTTTATCATTCATCAACAGAGGAAACAAAATTCGGAGGTGAAGGTGCTGTCCGGTTTATCTATTATGTTATTTTATTTACGCATATTTTGCTTGCAGCTCTGATCATGCCATTTATCCTTGTTACTTTATCGCGGGCATTAACCGAACGCTTCGATAAACACAGAAAAATCGCCCGGATTACATGGCCGCTCTGGCTCTATGTCTCCATCACCGGGGTGGTAATTTATTTCATGATTTCACCATATTATCAGCACTAAATCTTAATTTTGCAACAATGAAATACAGATTTCTCATCATCCTTGTTTGTATTGCCGCCTTCCTGCTGATTGCGAATGATGCTTCTGCACAATGTGCAATGTGTAAGATGACCGCAGAGGATGGAATGAAAGATGGTAATTCTCAAAGTGCTTCTTTGAATTCCGGAATTCTCTACTTACTTGTAATGCCGTATCTGAGTTTTGCCGTGATCGGCTTTTTATGGTGGAGAAATTATAAGCGGAAAAAAGCGACTGAAGAAGGTATTTAATTTTCCACGCACTTCCTGTTAGAGCCTGACACCTGATTCTTGATTCCTGACTCCAGAATTACAAATCTCCCAGCAAAGGCCTTATTAATAATTCTTCAACAACGGTTCTGTCCGAAACTTCATACGCATTCCAGATAAGTGATGCAATATCTTCTGCAGGAATAAAACGCGATTCAGGTTCTGTTGTTCCTTCCCAGGATGGCGTATAAACTGCACCCGGCAAAACAGCTGTTACACGAATTCCGAATTCTTTCAATTCATGCCTGAGGTTTTTTGAAAATCCAAGTAATGCAAATTTTGTGATGGCATAAGAACCGCCCATATCATATGCATTCACACTTGCAACAGAACATAAATTAAAAATATGGCCTTTTTGAAGTGCAATCATTGACGGAACAATAGTACGTGTGAGATGATACGCACTGTATAAATTAATATTGACAAGGTCCTCCAATAAGCCGTCCGGCTCATTATAAATATTTCCCGGTAAAAAAATTCCTGCATTATTTATCAGAATATCAATCGCACCCAGTTTTTCCAAACTGAAATTTCCAAATGCAATAACATTTGATTTTTGCGAAAGGTCGCATGCATGATAAAAAACAGAAATTGCAGGATTAATATTCTCTAATTCCTTTTTGAGATCTTGCAGGTCTTTTTCACTTCTTGCGCATAGCGACAAATGAACTCCTTTTTTTGCAAACAGTACAGAAAGCGCTTTTCCAATACCTTTCGTAGCTCCGGTAATTACTGCGTTCATAAATTGATGAATTATTTACAAAATAAATACATTTACAAGACAAAAGGCCTATTATCGTGAGTATCCTCTTTGCAGACGTCATTTTACCATTTGCTCTGGAAAAAAACTATACGTATTCCATTCCGGAAGAAATGATGTCTGCAATTATTCCCGGAACACGTGTTGAGGTTTCATTCAGAAATAAAACATATACCGGTATTGTTGCGAAAACACATGAAAATGCACCGCAGGGGTATGCGGTAAAGCCGATTTTATCACTGCCTGATCATTTGCATGTGGTAAATAAAATGCAGCTTGCTTTCTGGGACTGGATGGCAGGGTACTATATGTGCTCGGTTGGGGATGTGATGAATGCAGCATTGCCCGCACCTTATAAATTAAGCAGCGAAACATTAATTGTGCTGGAAGAAAATTTAAATATTGATGCCGCACAACTCGACGACAAGGAATTTCTTATCGCGGAAGCACTAACCATTCAAAAAGAATTATCCTTAAAAGAAATTCAGGACATCTTGCAGCAAAAAACAATTCAACCTGTTATTAAATCACTTATTCAAAAGGGTATAATCTATGTAAAGGAAGAATTGAAAGAAACATATGCTCCTAAAAAAGAAAAATTCATTTATCTGCGGAAAGAGTTCAGGCCTGATGAAAAATTAAAAGAATTATTTGAATTGCTTGACAAATATCCGAAGCAGGTGCATTTGCTAATGATCTGGTATCAGCTTTCACAAAGGGAAGGCGGAAGGATAAAAAAATCAACACTTCTGAAAAAGGCTGATGCAACACCGGCGGTATTAAAAACGATGCTGAAAAATGAAATATTTTATGAACAGGAAGAAGAAGTAAGCCGCTTACCGGAATATTTTGAATCACCCGAATATCAATTGCAATTATCTGAAATGCAAACAACGGCAATCGGTGAGATCAGAGAACAATTTGCAGAAAAAAATACTGTCCTGTTGCATGGTGTTACGGGAAGCGGAAAAACGGAGATATATATTGAATTAATGAAGCAATATATTGCAGATGGAAAACAGGTGCTTTATTTATTACCCGAAATTGCATTAACGGCCCAAATAATAAATCGCCTGAAGAAAAATTTCGGACAGGCGATCGGAGTATATCATTCAAAATTCAGTCAGAACGAACGCATCGAAACCTGGACTAAAGTTTTGAACGGAGAATATAAAATCATACTTGGTGCCCGCTCTTCGGTATTTCTGCCTTTTAATGAACTGGGCCTGGTGATCATTGATGAAGAACACGATTATTCGTACAAGCAACAGGATCCAAACCCGCGGTATCATGGGCGTGATGCAGCTATTTATCTTGCATATCTGCATGGCGCAAAAACAGTATTGGGAACCGCCACACCTTCGGTTGAAACATATTTTCTTGCAAAATCAAAAAAATTCGGCCTTGTAAATTTATACGACAGATTCAGCGGAATGGAAATGCCCGATATTCAAATTGTAAATGTGAAGGAAGAAACGGAAAAGAAATTAATGCAGTCGCATTTCAGTTCCGTTTTGATAGAAAAAATGAAATATGCATTGAACTTAAAGGAACAGGTGATACTATTTCAAAACCGGAGGGGCTATGCACCTTATTTATTTTGTGAATCCTGCGGATGGGTGCCGCGTTGTATTAATTGTGATGTAAATCTGGTATATCATAAATACGCCGATGAATTGAGATGTCATTATTGCAACTATAAACAAAATACATATCAGGCTTGTCCTGCTTGCGGAAGTTCCAGAATAATCATAAAGGGTTTCGGCACCGAAAAAATTGAAGATGAATTGCAATATATTCTTCCAGAGGCCCGCATCGGCAGATTGGATCTCGATGCTGTAAAAACAAAACACGGACATGAAAAAGTAATTCAGGATTTTGAAAATGGCGAAATTGATATTCTCGTCGGTACGCAAATGGTAACAAAAGGACTTGATTTCGATCATGTAAATCTTGTTGGCATTTTAAGTGCCGATCAAATCCTGAATTTTTCTGATTACCGTGCTGCCGAACGCGGATTTCAGATGATCACGCAGGTGAGCGGGCGTGCGGGCAGAAAAAATAAAAAGGGGCTTGTAATTATTCAGGCATTGCAAATAAATCATCCGGTGCTGCGGTTTATTACTGAACATGATTATAATGGTTTTTATGAAACGGAAATTCAGCAGCGGGAACATTTTTCTTATCCGCCATTCGTAAGGATCATTCAGCTTACTTTAAAACATAAATCAATTGAGGTGGTAAACAAAACTGCATTTCATCTTGCGGGCCAGTTGAAAAAGGTGTTGGGTACGAATGTATTGGGGCCTGCCGTACCCGCAATTCCACGGATCAAGAATAAATATTTATCAGAAATTCTGATCAAAGTTGAAAACCAGGCAACAGCAATAAAAAGGGCAAAAACGTTTGTCCGGTCCGAATTGCAAAAACTGGAAAAAGATGCCTTATTTAAAAAAGTGGAAATCGTCACAGATGTTGACCCAATGTGATATATTTACAGTCGTATTATGTTGTCAAAAAAGGCGAAGTACGGATTAAAGGCAGCTTTTTTTCTTGCAAAAAATTTCGGCAAAGGCCCGGTTCTGATTTCAGACCTGGCAGAACAGGAGAATATCCCAAAAAAATTTCTTGAACTCATTTTACTTGACCTGAAACGTCATGGCATCCTGAGCAGTAAAATGGGAAAGGGGGGCGGATATAGTCTGAGTAAACCCCCGGACAAGATTTTTGTCGGACAGATCATCCGGATTCTCGACGGGCCGCTGGCACCTATTCCATGTGTGAGTAAAACTGCATATGAGCGATGTGCTGAATGTGAAAATGAAAAAACCTGTGAGATCAGGAAAATCATGATGCAGGTGCGTGAAGCCTCCGCCGCAATCCTCGACCATACAACTTTAGTGGATGCTCCGAAAGCCCTCTTCCAGGTCAGTAAAAAATCCAGGTAAAAGCACCGTCATTATACTGTTTAAACATTATAAAAATAAATATGTGTAAATATATTCTACTAAATAGATAGATTATATAGATATTTGCCACCATTAAAAAATAGACACTTATGAAATTAAACGTATTACTCATTATCACATGCATCAGTTTGTCGGTTGTAAGCTATGCACAAACTACTTCCGGAACTGTCGGAACAACTGCAACGAATCCTGCGGCACCGCCTGCAGAATCATACAATCTGAAAACAACTCAGAAAATTGATTTTTCGGCCGTCATTCAAACGCGTTATCAATTATTTGATGATACAACAAAATTTGATGCATTTGATCTGCGTCGAGCAAGAATTATTATGAAGGGAGATGTTGCTCCGAAATTCGGATATCGCTTTCAGGCAGAAATGGCAAACGGTCCGAAAATTCTGGATGCAGTATTTACCTATAAACCGGTTGATTATTTTAATGTAAACGTCGGACAAAGTAAAACACCATACTGTTACGATAATTATTATTCACCATTCACACTTCTTGCTGTCAGCCGTACACAGGCGGATAATGCATTATCAAACCGCGAAAGTGATTTATACGGCAACAACCAGGGCCGTGATATCGGTATATGGTTAACTGGTAAATACAGTGTCGGAGCCGAAGATGCTAAACGACCTATACTTGAATATGTATTGGGTGTTTATAATGGTGCAGGAATAAACGTTGCCGATAATAATGAATTTAAAGATTTTGGTGCGGCCTTGCGTGTATCACCTGTAAAGGATCTCTGGATCTCAGGTCGTGCCTATCATGGTTTGGGTGCGAAATTGCTTGCCGATCCTGACAGCACAGCAGACAGAATCAGATTAGGTGGAGATCTTACTTATAAATATAAGAGCTTTTTATTCGAAGGAGAATATCTTACAGCCGAAGATCATGGCGCAGGGAAAGAAACTTCCTTATTACGTTCTGCATTTTATGTGACACTTGGTTATACGATCATAAAAGATAAATGCCAGGTTATCGCAAGGCTGGATAATTATGATAAAAACACAGAAACGGATTTAAATGCCGTGAATAAATATATTCTTGCCGGCAGCTGGTATTTCAGCAAAACAACACGTATACAGCTTGAATATAATATCGTATCTGAAGAAGATGCAGATAATCAAATCGATAATAATTTATTTGCAATTCAATTCCAGGCTGGATTTTAATGTATGAAATAAAGCGTTGCGCTATGCAACGCTTTTATTTTACCATTAATCTATAAATACGATAGATTAAATAGAATTAAATAGTTTAACCTGCCAAATCAATAAATTCGTATGAAAAAAATTTCGATTACTGCCCTCTTATTCAGTATAATTCTGATTCACGGCAGTTTTATTTCTGCCCCTGTTGTAAGTAATACAAGTCCGGTTCCTGAATTATCCGGAAAAATTACAATGAGTGGTGCTTTTGCACTTTACCCGATGGCGGTAAGATGGGGTGAAGAATTTAAAAAATTGCACCCGAAAGTTGAATTTGATATTCAGGGCGGTGGTGCAGGAAAAGGCATGACGGATGCACTTTCGAAAACAGTAAGCCTCGGTATGGTAAGTCGTGAGATCACACCTGAGGAAACAAAGAAAGGTGCATTCGGATATGCTGTTTGTAAAGATGCAGTTGTACCGACAATGAATATTAATAATCCCTATTATGCAAAGATTTATGAAACCGGGATTACAAAACAGCAATTTTATGAAATCTATATGGGTCGTACAATTACAAGCTGGGGCCAATTATTAAAAAACGGCGCAAAGGAAAATATAAAAGTATACACGAGGAGTGATGCATCCGGTGCCGGTGATGCATGGGCGAAATTTGTTGGCGGCAGTACCAAGAAACAAGACGATCTTGAAGGTGTTGGTGTATTTGGCGATCCGGGACTTGCACAGGCAGTAGCTGCAGATAAATTCGGAATCGGTTACAATAATATCGGATTTGCCTATGATGAAAAAACACATAAACCGGTTGCCGGCATCGGTATCATTCCAATTGATATCAACGGGAATGGTAAACTGGATCCGGAGGAAAATTTTTACAGTACAAAGGATAAAGTAACACTTGCTATCCTCGCAGATATTTATCCTTCACCTCCCGCACGCCAGTTATATTTTGTTTCAAATGGGAAAGTGAGCGACCCGCTTGTAAAAGAATTCCTTAAATGGGTTCTCACCGACGGACAGAAATATGTTGCTGAGGCCGGATATGTGGAATTATCGCAGGATATTCTGAATAAACAGATTGAAAAATTAAATTAATCATGAACGGTAGGTAAGATGGTGCTTCGGCATCAAAAAGTCCCCTGCGGCAGGGGACTTTTTTTGAATGTACTACTAAAACAATAGGATATATAGAATGTATAGTTTATGTTTGCAAAAAAAATGACAATGAAACGTATTTATGCAATAGGTATTACCCTGGTCACCGCCTTCGTGCTGAACGGTTGTGCAGGTTCGGATTCAAATAATTCGGCTGACGGTGAACTCAGCGGGAAGATCACAATCTCCGGTGCATTTGCACTATACCCAATGGCTGTGCAATGGGGTGAAGAATTTAAAGCACTGCATCCTGATGTGCAATTTGATATTCAGGGTGGAGGTGCCGGAAAGGGAATGACGGATGTTTTATCTGGTACCACAAATCTTGGAATGGTTTCGAGAGATGTGAATGAGGAAGAGAAAGCAAAAGGCGCTTTTGATTTCAGCGTTTGTAAAGATGCAGTATTGCCGACCATGAATGCAAAAAATCCTTACCGCGATTTAATTTATCAAAAAGGAATCACCAATCAGCAATTCATAGACATTTTCATCACAGGTAAAATTGTTACATGGGGCGACCTGCTGGGGAATGGTGCATCGGAGAAAATTGAAGTATATACAAGAAGTGATGCAGCAGGTGCGGCAGAATCATGGGCAAAATATTTAGGAGGGAAAAAACAGGAAGACCTGAAAGGTGTTGGTGTTATGGGTGATCCGGGCCTTGCACAGGCAATTGTAAAAAGTAAATTCTCTCTCGGATTTAATAATGTTGGATTTGCATACGACAATGTCAGTAAAATAAATAATCCCGGAATGGCTGTTGCCCCGATCGACGTAAATGCAAATGGAGTACTTGATGCCGATGAAAATTTTTATGGAAATATGGATGAAGTAAATGCAGCAATCCTTGCAAATAAATATCCATCACCGCCTGCACGCCCGCTGTTATTTGTTTCAAAAGGGGCACCAACCGATCCGCTTGTAATTGAATTTTTGAAATATGTTTTGACGGAAGGACAGAAAGGTGTTTCGGAAGCTGGATTCGTTGCTTTACCGGAAGATGTGATCAAGGCACAAATTTCAAAATTATCTGCTATCCCTGCCCAATAAATAAATAGGTTCCATCTAAAAAATTACCGTCATGCCGCCAGAAATATTTAAAGAGAAAAGAAACAGAAAATCCGGAATTAACACATTGGAAAATAATGCATTTTCCGATAGCGACAAAAACACGGAACAAATAAATAATTTACAACATGATCATGCTGATCATGCAAATAACACCGGTGTGAAGTCCGCTAAACGGCGGATTATTTTAGATGGGTTTATGGGGAAGGTGGTTACGGTAATAACCATCTTCTCCCTTTTCTTATTATTATTGATCGTTGCAGGCCTTGTTTTAAAATCAATCCCCGTTCTGCAAAATAATACATTGTCCAATCTTTTATTTTCTTCCGAATGGAGCCCCTTTAAAGGTTCTTTCGGTTTTCTGCCTTTTATTCTCAGTACTGTGTATGTTACCGTAATTGCAGCAGTGATTGCAATTCCGCTCAGTATATTAACCGCAATTTATCTCAGCGAATATGCGGGCAAACGGTTTCTCAATATTGCTGCACCGATGCTTGATATTCTCGCAGGTATCCCTTCTGTAATTTATGGAATCTGGGGAGTTCTGGTTGTAGTTCCATTCATCAGAAATGATGTAAGTAAATGGTTTGGTATTGATGATGCAAGCGGTTATTCCATTCTTGCAGGTGGTATTGTACTGGCGGTGATGGTGTTCCCCGTTGTTGTTCAGATCGTATTTGAAGTATTAAAGATCGTTCCGAAAGATTTACGTGATGCAACTTTATCGCTCGGTGCGAATAAATGGGAAACAATAAAAAAAGTTGTTTTGAAAAAAGCATCACCAGGAATTCTTGCCGCCTGTATTCTCGGATTTTCCCGTGCATTCGGCGAAACAATTGCCGTGTTGATGGTGGTTGGAAATGTTGTTCAGATACCGAAAGGTGTTTTCAGTGAAGGATATCCGATCCCGTCGTTGATCGCTAATAATTACGGTGAAATGATGAGTATTCCCATGTATGATTCTGCACTGATGTTTGCTGCATTGCTGCTGCTCCTAATCATTCTCCTGTTTAATATTTATGCACGTTATATTTTAAACCGCATCGAAAAGAAAATTGCTTAACAATGAACAGAAGAAAATTAGAAGAAAAAGTTTTTAATGTGATCATGCGCCTTGCAGCGCTCATCATTTTTGGAAGCTTGATTGCAATTTCTGCGACAATCTTGATTCATGGTATCCCGGCAATGAATCTGGATATGATTACGAAAACTCCCTCCGGCGGATTTTTTCTTGGAAAAGAAGGCGGAATATTAAATGCGATCGTCGGTTCATTTTATCTTGCAATTGGTTCAACCTTATTTGCAATGATCATTTGTATTCCAACCGTTATATATATTAATATTTATGCACCTAAGAACTCGAAGATCGTAAATTATACACGCTTATCGCTTGATGTATTATACGGGATCCCGTCTATTGTATTCGGTGCTTTTGGATTTGTGTTGATGCTGTTTATCGGTATGAAAGTAAGTTTACTTGCAGGGATGATCACTGTGGGTTTATTGATTGTTCCGATCATTGCACGCACAATGGATGAAGTGATTCGCCAGGTGCCAAATGAATTGAAAGAAGCAACATATAGTCTCGGCGCAACAAAATGGGAAACTGCAACCAAAGTAATTATAAAGCAATCGCTGCCCGGTTTGGCAACAGCTGCATTACTCGGATTCGGCAGGGCAATCGGCGATGCAGCTTCTGTTATGTTTACAACTGGATTTACCGATAATATTCCGCATTCCATTCATGATCCTGCAGCAACATTACCACTCGCTATATTTTTCCAGTTGAGTTCACCGATCGCGGAAGTCCGTGAACGTGCCTATGCTGCAGCTTTAATATTAACTGTGATCATTTTTGCAATCAGTTTACTCAGCAGAGTTTTAATTAAAAAGTTTTCAAAAAATACCATCTAAAAATTACCAATATGATTGAAGGAGTTAAAACCCATATCAGTATACGCAATTTAAATATGCAATACGGGAATAATCATGCATTAAAAAATATCAATATAAATATACCCGATAAAAAACTGACGGCTATTATCGGACCGAGCGGTTGCGGCAAAACAACTTTGCTGAAAACGTTCAACCGTTTGATTGAGAATGTAGATAAAACAACAATTACAGGTGAAGTGCTTGTAGATGGTGAAAATATTTACGGTAAACATGCTGATGTTACCAATATCAGAAAAAAAATGGGGCTGCTCAATCAAAGACCAACACCCTTGCCGATGAGTATATTTGATAATATTTCATTCGGTATGAAAATTCACGGATTAAAGAAAAAATCTTTGCTTGCCGAAAAAGTGGAATATTATTTAAAACAGGCGAGTCTCTGGGAAGAAGTGAAAGACAGATTGCATACACCTGCAGCACGTTTATCCATCGGGCAGCAGCAAAGATTATGTCTTGCCCGCGGACTTGCAGTGGAACCGGAAATTATTCTGGGTGATGAGCCAACAAGTGCACTCGATCCCATCTCCACAAAACATATTGAACAAAAATTCACCGAATTAAAGGAGCAATATACCATTGTGATGGTAACCCATATTCTCCGCCAGGCAAAACGCATTGCAGATTATGTGATCTTCATGTATCTCGGCGAAATAATTGAACACGGCCCGACTGCAGATGTGCTCGGAAATCCGCAACATCAACTCACAAAAGATTATGTTGGCGGTGCCATTAGCTAATATCAGCCGTATTATAATTAATTAAAATGAAAATGCACAGATGTCGGCAGTGCACCGGCCATCTCTTTCCCAATTATTATAATTGATATAAACTTTTATTGTAAAGGTATTGTAATCGGGTGCGATATCGCCGATTCATCAAGTCATCGGTTGGCTTTTTGTATGCAGGTAACAGGGAACTCTCAAATGTAAAATAATTATAAATCTATCAAATACATAGATTATATAGAAAAATTTTATATTTGCGCTACCATCTAAAAATTACCATTATGGATATTGCTATTGTGCTCACCCTTCTGGTGCTGGCCATTATTGCGTTCAGTACCGAAAAGATCTCTGTAGATATTGTTACCATGACCGCCGTTTTGTTATTGGTGCTGTTCGGTATAATTGATTATAAACAAGCCTTTGCACCATTTGGGAGCGACTTCATCATTATGCTTGCATCTATATTTATCGTTACCTCAGCAATTGATTCGTCGGGAGTCCTCGAACTGTGGACTGCAAAGCTGATGAAGCGGCCTAAAAAAAGTCAGATGGGTTTGATCATGCCTATGATTTCTATCACAAGTATTTTTTCTGCGTTTATGAATAACACGACAGTAACAGCACTTATGATTAACCCGGCTATGGCGATTGCAAAAAAATCAGGTATTAATTATTCAAAAATATTATTGCCTCTTGCTTTTGCTTCCATCGTGGGAGGTACGTGCACCCTGATTGGTACTTCCACAAACGTTGCAGTCAATGCTTATTTAAGTAAGAATAATATGCCCGCTTTCGGTATGTGGGATTTTACGTGGATAGGCGTTATTATGGTGCTCGTAACTTTAATATACATGGCATTTATTGGTGTACGGATTTTACCAAAACGTCATACAGGTGATCTCACTAAAGCATATGGTGTAAGAGAATATCTGAGTGAAATAAAAATATTGAATAATTCTCCGTTGATTGGACAGGTAATACATAATTCTGAAATTTCTAAAATGGGATTTAGTGTACTTGCCGTGATAAGAGGAGACAGACAATTTTCACCGGGAGAAAATATTTCATTCCGTGAAGGAGATATTGCATTGGTAAAAGGAGAAATGAAAAATTTACTTGAAGTAAAAAATACAAAAGGAATTGATATAGTTGAAGATACGGATGATTTTTATGGTCAGAATCAAAAGGGATTAAAATTAACAGAAATCGTAATACCCGGACGTTCGAATTTAGCAGGGTCAACGATCGCAGAAATCGATTTCAGAAGAAAATACGGAATGGGTGTAATGGCAATTAACAGAGAAGGGAAACATATTATTGATCAACTGCAAAATATTGAGCTTGAAGTAGGAGATATGCTATTGGTACAAGGAACTCCGGAATCATTTTCAAATATGCGCAGCCATCACGATCTTGTTGTGCTGCAGGAACATATTCCCGTGAAAAAAGATTTGTGGAAAGGATATTTTGCACTTGGTTTTTTTGCACTTGCAATCATCATCAGTTCAATTCAATATTTTCATGTGCATGTGTCCGTTGCATTTCTTGCATCGGCAGTTTTAAGTATGATTGTGGGAGCTGTAAAACCTGAAGACGCTTATAAAAATATCGAATGGAAATTACTGGTTTTAATTGCAGGCATGACAGCCTTTGGTACTGCTATGGCAAATTCGGGTGCAGATAAATATCTGGCAGGTTTAATTGTGGATTGGTTTGGAAGTTTAGGACCTCAGGGCATTATGTTTGGATTCATGATTTTAACGGTATTACTCACACAACCGATGAGCAATGCGGCGGCAGCGCTGGTAGTTTTACCGGTTGCACTGCAGGCAGCAGAAACATTGCAGGTTAATCCGATTACTTATGCAGTTGCAGTTATGCTGTCCGCATCGGTTTCACTCATCACACCATTTGAACCTTCCTGCATACTTGTATATGGGCCCGGGAAGTATAAATTCAGGGATTTTGTTAAAGTCGGCGGAATATTAACACTGATCCTGATCGGAATTATTTATTTCTGTGTGCCGATGACATGGCCGCTGTAAAAACAATATAAATTATCTACGCAATTAATTCAAAAGGGAAAAAATGAATTTGTTGAGTTAATCAGCTTACAGATTTATTGCGCTTTAACATTTTATATATTTCAATCCATAAAACAGAAACCAAAGCTGTTGCTATACAAATTACAAATTGCAAACCAGTTAAAGGCTGAAACTGAAATATTTTCTGCACCGGCGGAAAATAAATCGACATGAGCAAAATAATTAATGAAACTGCAATAATGAGCGGAATCAATTTATTTCTATACCGCAGTGTTGTAAATACCGAAAAATAAAAAGATCTGTTTACAAGGGTTAACAGAATATTGCTGATGATGAGGGTTGTGTATATCAAACTTCTTATTTCAGTTTCATTACTGCCCTGTTTCATATAATAAAATGCAAGAATAAGGCAGCCTGCTGTGATCATCAATCCCTGAAAAATACTGATGGATAATTCACGAAGCGAAAAGAATTTGTTGCTCATTTTTCTTGGCGCCCTGATCATTGATCCTTTTTCGATCGGTTCATTTTCGAAAATAATGGAGCATGTCGGGCCCATTATTAATTCAAGAAAAATAACATGGATTGGAGAGAAAAAATTTGTAAGGTCCCAAAATAAAATCAAAGGAAGTGTAACTATTAAAATGATCGGGATATGAATTGAAATAATATATTGAATTGCTTTTTTCAGGTTTTCATAAATTCTTCTTCCCAATGCAATTGCATCAACCATATGCGCAAGGTCATCATCGGTGAGAATTAATGTGGCTGCTTTTTTCGCTGTTTCACTTCCACGTTTGCCCATTGAGATACCGATATGCGCAGCTTTTAATGCAGGGCCGTCGTTTACGCCGTCGCCGGTCATGGCCACAACTTCTCCGTTTGCTTTTAATGCTTCAATCACTTTTAATTTCGCCACGGGAAACATCCGGGCAAAAACAGTAACGGTTTTTACTTTTTCCTGCAATGTTGCATCATCCATACCTGTTATTTCTTTACCGGTTAATACCGGCCCGATATGTTGCATACGGATCTGCTCTGCAATTGACAAAGCAGTTTCTGCATGATCACCGGTAATCATTTTTACCTGGATACCCGCTTTGTAAAATTGTGCAATTACATCAGGAATATTTTTTTTCGGCGGATCGTAAAATGCTATCAAACCCAGCAACTCGAATTTAAATTCATTTTGATTTAAGGGCAATGCATTCAAAGCACATTCCGACTTCCCCACTGCCAGCATGCGGTAACCCTGCTTTGCAAACGTGTTGCTGATATGAATAATTTTTTCTCTTTGAGCCTCATTCAATCCGCTTTGCTCAATTAATGTTTCAATGCCTCCTTTTGCGGCAATGCGGAATTCTTTATTTGCATTTTGATAAACATGCGTCATGATCGGTGGTTCGCCGCTCAGCGGATATTCATGAATCATTTTAAATTCAGTGCGCAGATCTTTGGGGCTGAATTTTTCATATGCATCATGAATTGATTTTTCCATCTGGTCGAATGGTTCGGTTTCAGAGGACCACATTGCATATTCCAACACCTCATTAAATTTTCCATTTTCGTTTTTATGATCAATAATTTCATCATGTATTAAATCATAAACAGCAACAAGTTCCATTTTATTTTCAGTAAGTGTGCCTGTTTTATCTACACAAATAACAGTTGCTGCGCCTAAGGTCTCAACAGTATTGGGTGTGCGTGCTATAACTTTTTGTTTGTAAAGCCGGTATGCTCCCAATGCCATAAATGTGCTGAATGCTACCGGTATTTCTTCAGGAAGTACAGACATGGCAATGGTGAGACCCTGCAGTAAACCCGACAAAATACTTTTTGATAAATAATAATTTATTGCCCAGACAATAATGAAAGCAACCACACCTGTGATTACCATTGAAAAAGTAAATTGTTTAATCTGGATTTGCAATGGTGTTTTTACTTCTTTGATTCCTTTTAACGACTGGCCTATTTTTCCGAGTTCCGTGGAAGACCCGGTTGCAATTATTTTTGCCGTGCAGGATCCGCTTGCGACCAATGTACCCTGGAATATTTTTATATCGACCGATTTTTCGTTTTTATATATTGCCATTGCTTCACCCGTGAGTATACTTTCATTCACGGAGAAATCATTTGCTTTTAAAATCACACAATCTGCAGGAATAATCTCTCCGTCATCAACAATTATTATATCATCCACTACTAGTTCGACCGGCATCACATTTATTTGTGTGCCGTCACGTATAACCTTCACAGCCGGAGAAGTGAGTTTATTGAGCGTTTCAACTGCGTTTCTGCTCCTGTTTTCCTGGTATAAAGAGATTCCTGAAACAATGCCGATTGCAACAAGCATGATAATTCCTTCATTGAATTCGCCGAGCAGAAAATAAATTATTGCGGCGCCGAGTAATAAAATAAAAAGCGGTTCGGTAACAATTCCTTTAATGATCCAAAATAATTTATGCTGTTTTTCATGCGGTAATGTATTGGAACCGTATTGTGCACGATTTTTCAGCACTTCATCAACAGTTAATCCATAGAATTCTTTGTGATACATTTTAAGAAAGACTGGTATACTCTGTAAATATAATTTCCGGGCACCGGATTATTGATGATTTAAATCTGCGGGAGAGCAATTTAAGTATTAAGAATGGATTATTTCCCTTTTCCCTGAAAAATGATGAGCAATGTATAGAACATGATTTTAAAGTCAATGGCTAGGCTCATATTCTCGATATAGAGCAGATCGTATTTCATCCGTTCGATCATTTGATTTACATCACTTGCATATCCGTATTTCACCATGCCCCAGCTTGTTAAACCCGGTTTCACTTTTTGCAGATGTTTATATGTGGGAGCCGACTGAATAATTTGATCGATATAATATTTTCTTTCCGGCCGCGGGCCAACAAGGCTCATATCGCCGATCAGAATATTCCAGAGTTGCGGCAATTCATCAAAACGCCATTTGCGCATTACTTTACCCCAGGCTGTGATGCGGGCATCATTTTCACTCGAAAGTGCAGGGCCGCTTTCTTCCGCATCAACATACATACTCCTGAATTTGTAAATATGAAATGGTTTATTATTTATACCGATGCGTTCCTGCGAATAAAATATCGGGCCTTTTGACGACAGGCGCACACGGATGGCGATAAAAATAAACAGGGGCCAGAAAATCAGGAATACAAAAATGGCCGCTGCAATATCAATGATACGTTTGATAAATCGCTGCCATCGCGGCATGAGGTCGGGATAAATTTCAATTAAAACTGCACCAAGCACATTGCTCATTTTCACACTGCCGGATAAAATATCGTACATATCCGGAACGATCTTGATCACAATATTTTCATTTTCAGCGAGCGTGTCGATGATCTCATTGAGCAAATGATGTTCACTTGTTTCAATTGCAATGATCACCTCATCCACATGGCGCTCATTAATAATTGTTTTCAGATCTGCAAGCCTTCCGATATTCGGAATATAATTTTCAAGCTCACTGCCTGATGAACCGTTCGCTTCCACATATCCGTTAAATGCATAGCCGAGAGATTTTTTATAATTCATGATCTCTTTATAAATGGACAGGGCTCTCTGATCACTACCGATAATAATTGTATTGTATGCAACAATTCCTTTTTGCAATTGCCTTTTTGCTCTCGTGAGAATAATGGATCTTGATATCGCAGTGAACAGAAATTGCGCACCGAATAAAAGAAAAAAGATCTGATAATAATTCCTGTAGTTTACGATATAATCATCGAGGATAAGCACAAAGAAAATTATGAGTACACCAATAAAGGTGACAACGAATGTTCTTGTAAGTTCGGCAAGTCTTGATTTTCTGTAGATATCTGTATAGGTTCCGGATATAAAATGCAATGCGATCCAGATGAGCGGGATAGAAAAAATACCATAGTAAAAATTCGAATCGCTGAGTAGATATTTTTTCAGATCAAATACATGTTTTTCAATAATAAATTTTCTGTAACAAAACAGGCCTGCCCATACGATCATTGCGACGATATAATCAAACAGGATATATGTGAGAATGCCTATTTTCTTTTTATAGCGCATGTTTAATTGGAGCGTATAATTTTCAGGTTATCGAAAAATAGGGAAGCCGTATCTGTTTCTTCCGGTTTTGTTGCTCTGATTTCGAGGTTATAACTGGCGGGCTGGTATTCAGAGAAAAATGAAAGTTGTGAATTCAGGTTGATGTAAATTTTATTCCAGTCTTCTTTTGCCGTAATTGTTAAAACACTTGAAGCAATTGTTTGTCCGGATATTGTATTGCAATTGATCCAGACATTGTAACTGATATCACATTTATAATCGATCTCAAGAAATAACAGTTTATCCTGCGTTGGGAATGACAGAGAGCCGGTTGAAACACGCAGTGTATCAACCTCACCCGTCAAGGTGGCGACACCACTGCGCACACCTTCAAAAACTTCTTCCGGATTATAGGTGACTGTCATATCTGCTTCAGAGTTGATCGCATAAAATGAATTTCCGATTTCAAAATTTTCAAGATAAATAAATGTTTCTGCACCGGGTTTATAAGTGCAGGTTGGATTTATCGTTGTGGTTTCTTTTTCTGTTAATTCAGCGGTTGTAATATAACCGGTATAAAAAGGATAAATAATTCCCGTGCCGGAAATTCCATTTTCTTTTATGCCCGGATAGACAATAATTTCTGTTGCACCACTGTATAAAACAGGAACCGTGGCCGGTAATTCATAAGCGCCGATAAATTGTCCGTTTGCATATACCCAGCCGTCCAGAATTTTTTCTGATGCATATCCTTGCGAAGGATCGCATGTAAAACTGAATGGATTGATATAAATATAAGAAGGGATCGTTTCTTCCGGATTTATAAAATCGCATCCCTCCGTGAAAAAAAAGAAGAGTGCTGAAAGGAATATGGCTTCTGAATATTTTATAAGTAATTTCATTTTCTGAACAGGGAATTTTTCTCGATTTTATTTAATATCTGGTGCGCAACATGCAGCGCATGGTATCCGTCATCAATTGTTACCGGCGTTTCTGTATCTTCCAGGATTGCTTTTGCAAATAATTCAAGTTCCATTTTAATTGAGTTCACCGGGGCAATTTCGGGTCTTTCCATTTTCACCACTTTCTTTTTAAATGAAGTCCCGGTATTTATTTCTATCGTTAACGCATCCGATTCATTTTCAGCATCCGACAAGGATAATATTTCTGTCATTTTTTCACCAAAATCTACCGCAATATAAGCATCTCTCTGAAAGAGGCGCATTTTCCGCATGGTTTTCATGGATATGCGGCTGGCCGTTAAATTCGCTACGCAGCCATTGTCAAATTCAAGACGGGCATTTGCAATATCGGGTTGATTGCTGATCACCGCAACACCGCTTGCGCTCACTTTTTTCACATTTGATTTTACGAGTTGCAGGATAATATCAATATCGTGAATCATCAGGTCAAGCACGACTGAAACATCTGTGCCTCTCGGATTAAATGTTGCAAGCCGATGGCTTTCGATAAACATGGGCTGCAGATCGAGATGGCTGATGGCGAGAAACGCAGGATTGAATCGTTCGACATGGCCCACCTGCGCTTTTACATTTGCTTCATGCACAAGCGACATCATATATTTTGCTTCGTGCAACGTATTTGCAAGTGGTTTCTCAACGAAAATATGTTTTGTTTTTTTCAATGCCGCACGGGCACAATCGTAATGCGAAAGGGTGGGAGTAACAATATCTACAGCATCAGATGCATCAATCAACTGATGAATACTGTTGAACCTTTTTAACTGATATGTATCGACGATATATTTTGCATTCGCATCATCGGGATCAAAAAATCCAACCAGGTCGAATTCGGGAATTTCCCTCAGTAATTTGATATGTATTTTACCCAGATGCCCAGCACCTAAAACACCGATCTTAACCATGCTTGAATTTGCCGTAAAGTTAGTTTTAAGTTTTGGCAGATATAAGTGAAAATGGATAAAATTTGGAGTCGAAATCCATGACGTTCTGTGCGTTGCCGCTGTTTTCATCTCCATAAATTCCGCTATCTTCACAGCCGGTACTTATGAGGCTCTCATCGAATCTGACGCTGTTTTTATTTCTGCCTGTTTTAAGCGGGCTCATTTTATGGCTTGCCTGGCCTCCTCTTCCAATGCCTTTTCTCATTTTCCTCGGGTTTGTTCCTTTGCTGATAGCTGAACAGGAGATCACCCGGAAAATTAAAAAGCGCACCGGGCTGAAAGTATGGCTTTGCCTTTACACCGGCCTTGTTATCTGGAATATTGCCACAACCTGGTGGGTTGGAATTGCAAGTGTTGCGGGAGGTTTATTTGCCAATCTTGCAAACCCGGTTTTGATGACGATTCCATTTATGTTGTCGCGAAAAATCAGGAAACATTTTGGCAGCAGAACAGGATATACTTCTCTTGTTTTTTTCTGGATGAGTTTTGAATACCTGCATCTTCGCTGGGAATTTACATGGCCCTGGTTAACCCTTGGAAATGTTTTTGCCTCACAACATACATGGATACAGTGGTATGCATATACAGGTGTATTCGGAGGAACATTATGGATATGGATTGTAAACCTGCTTATTTTTTATATCATTCATAACAGATTTAATTCAGAAAAAAATAAATCTGATCTTGCGCAGCCTTTGATTAAAAAATATGCGCTGCATTTGACGGTTATTTTAATTATTGCAATACCGGTTCTGCTGTCGCAAAACATATATGCGCATGTTACAGAAAAAGGATCGCCGGTGAATGTTACCGTATTGCAACCCAATTTTGATCCGTATGAAGAAAAATTTGATTTGCCGTATCGTGTGCAAATGCAAAAAATGACGAATTTATCTCTGCAAAAAATTACGGATACAACGGATTATCTCGTTTGGCCTGAAACATCCATTCAGGATAATATCTGGATCAACAGAATTCGATCTGAAAAACCTGTCCGCGATTTAAAAAAAATCGTCGACAGCTTTCCGCAATTAACAATCATCGCCGGCATTAACGGATTTGAAAAATATGATTCTAAGGAAACAGCATCCGCAACCGCAAGAGAAGGATTTGTGCGCAGCAATGTGCTGAATAAAATCGATACGATGTATTATGATGTATATAATACTTCCATCCAGGTTGATTCAACAGAGCAGGTTCCCTATTATCATAAATCCAAGCTTGTTCCCGGTGTTGAACGGATGCCCTATCCGAAACAAATGAAATTTCTTGAAAAACTTACGATCAATCTCGGAGGTATTACCGGCAGTTTGGGTACACAAAATGAAAGAACTGTTTTTTATAATCATGATCAGGTTGGTGTTGGAACTGCAATTTGTTATGAAAGTATTTTTGGTGAATATGTTTCCGAATATGTAAAGAATGGTGCAAGCCTTTTATTTATTATTACAAACGACGGCTGGTGGGGAAATACATCCGGATATAAACAACATTGCATGTACGGTAAACTGCGTGCAATTGAAACAAGGAGAAGTATTGCACGATCGGCAAATACCGGAATTTCATGTTTCATCAATCAGCGAGGAGATATTTCGCAACCAACAGGATGGCGTGAAGATGCAGTGATAAATGAAACGATTTTCGCGAATACAAATCTCACGTATTATACGCAGCATGGCGATTATATTGCACGTGCAGCCGTTTGGGTTTCCGCTCTTTTATTTTTTCTGATGATCGTTAAATCTGCAGCCAGCCGCCGGAAACATGATTAATCTGCCACAACTTTGCAAGGATGCAATTCCGCTTATTAAGGAAGTAGGTGTGTATATCCGTGAAATGCGGAAGCATATCGGCCTGCTTGAAGTTCATAAAAAAGGTGTGCGAGATTTTGTAACGGAAGTTGATACAACTGCTGAGCGTAAACTGGTAAGCCATCTGCATATATTATTTCCTGATGCAGGATTTATCACTGAGGAAAAAACAATTGCCCAGGATGAAAAAGAATTTAACTGGGTAATTGATCCACTCGATGGAACAATGAATTATCTGCACGGTATTCCATTGTATGCAATTAGTGTTGCATTGAAAAAGGCGGATGAAATCATATTGGGAATTGTATATGAAATTGCGCAGGATGAATTATTTTATTCTTATGCAGGAAGCAAATCGTATTGCAATGATATTGAAATTCATGTTTCAGGCTGCACCGAAATTAAAAATGCATTGATCGTAACCGGTTTCCCGTATATCAGGGATCATGAACGCACCACATTGCTTGCTGAAACAATCAAATATTTTCTTGATCACGGCCGCGATATAAGAAGGCTGGGCACTGCAGCAACCGATCTTTGTTATATCGCCTGCGGCAGAATTGATGCATATTATGAAGGGTTTTTAAACAGCTGGGATATCGCTGCCGGTATTCTGATTCTCCGCAATGCAGGTGGTGTTGTGGTGAATTTTAGAGGACAGGATGATTTTAAATCGGGAAATGTTGTTGCAACAAATCCCGCATTGATCGAACAAATATTAACCGGCGTTAAACCACTCGATATTTATTGATTTTCCTTAGTTGGTGTAACCCACCCTGATTTATGCAGGCGTTGTGCTTTGTTCACATTCGGAAAATCAAACTGAGGTTTATTTCTTCCCGGATCAGTTCTCTGCGGATTGTTTGAATTCGGCACACGCACAGGTGGCTGTTTCACCGGTGGATTTTTTTGCGGCGGATGCATTACCGGATATTTCTTATTTACTTTCACATCTTTTTTATCAGGTGCCTGCAGGACTGGATATTTATCTTTATTCTGCAAAATAAATTCATCCTTTGATTGTTGATTTAACGGATTGCTCGCATTGTGATTATTCCACTGCACATTCATTTCTCCGATTTGTTTTATTGCATCCGCCCTGTTAATACCGGAACTTAAAAAATCATTCGGCAGATATTTTTGGTTTTCAGTAACCCATCCTCTTACGATAGCGGAATTTTCATCTTTACCGGTTCTCGGTCCGTAATAATACTCAACAAAAACACCGGCAAGGTGCGGATGATAATAATAGTGATTCGGATAATAAAAGTACCAGTAAGTAAAATAATAAGAAGGTAAACCAATTATAACAATATTTCCAAACGGGTCGAAATAAAAGCCCCAGTCGTACCACCATGGATACGGATACCAGTATGCATACGGATACCAAAACGGATAGCCGAACCAGTAAGGATACGGGTAACAGATATAATGTTCTACATAATAATAATTTGCCGGTGCTGTGGTATATTCTTCCACCGAATATCCGTTATCGGAGGCATATTCCGATGCACTGCTTTTCAGATCTTCCATCGCTGCAGGATCATTTTCCAGTGTTTTTTTCCAGGCCTCAATATTTTCTGCATTGCGCTGTGCTGCAATCAGAGTTAATGAATCGGCAGTCTGAATTAATTTTTCCGGATCTTTCTTATATATATCACCAACCAATACGGCCATTTGCAAATGATCATTTAAAATATTCATCACTTCCGGAAATGCGAGTAGTTCACTAAATGCATGTTGAATCGGTGAAGGATAATTCCTGATGATCAAATCGAATTTTTGTGATGATGTGGTGGTTAACAACTGAATTTTTGCCAATAGATTAAATTCGTTTTTGCCATAGTTCATAATATTATCATACGCTTCTTCCGGATATGCATCTGCAATCTCCTTTAATTCGGTTTTTGATTTTATACCGCCGGCATTGATACTTTCTATCAATCCGGGATATCTTGTAAGATCCCATATTCCCTGTTGATCTTCCTGCGAATAATTTTCCAGAAGCACAGCAAATTCATCACTTGTTATTTTTTGCAGATTTGATACACGTACAATTAATTCCGGATATTCACAGGCTTCGAAAATATGCAACCGCACCGAATCGGGATATAATGCCAGGGCATATATTGCTGTTGAATCATCACCACTTAATTGATCGGGCCATGTTTTATCGTATTGAGAAAATAAAAGTGCTGTTTGAAATATCAGAAAGGTGAACAGGAAACTGTATAATAGGATGCTTTTCATTTTTCAGATTTTAATTTGCAATTGATGTATGTAAAATTCGTTCTGATACCTTTTTCCGGAAATGACATTCATCAGCAACCACACAAATTTTAAATTGATAATTATTACGGCAAAGGGTGACACATCTCAATCATACAGATCAGCACGCACCATATTTTTGAATTCAGAACATGTTAAATTGAAACAATATGAAAACCGGATCTAAAGTGTTGATCGCACTTGCAGCCGGATTAGCTGCAGGGGCAATAGCAGGTGTTTTGTTAGCACCTGATAGCGGAAAATCAACAAGAAAAAAAATTGTTGATGCCGGTAAAGATCTCATGGATGATGGAAAGTTGTTTATTGATACAACAAAAACCAAAATCCAGCAAAGCGTAAATAAGGGTACTGCATTGAAGGAACAAGCAATTCAAAATGCGGAGGCAGTGATTTAAAATCCGTACTCCTTGGTTTATTGATAGGGAAAGTTGAGATTTGAATACAAAATATTAAATATATGCTTGGTGTGCTCTCAAATGATGAAATCATATCTGTTCTGAAATCAAACTCGGTCGGCCGTATCGGTTGCACCGACGGAAAACGGATATATGTGGTGCCGGTAACGTATGCATTCGACGGGAAAGATATTATCTGCCATTCAGAAAAGGGTTTAAAAACTGAAATGATGCACAGCAACCCGGAAGTTTGTTTTGAAGTGGATGAAATCATCCGCCTCACAAACTGGAAAAGTGTAATTGCATGGGGAACGTATGAAGAAATAACGCATTCTGAGGAAAAGAAAAATGCAATGCTCTATTTTATTAATTCAGTATTACACGTAAATATCAGTGAATCTGCAGTTTTAAATCATGATTTTCCTGTAAAAAGTGCGCAGCCGCAAAAGGCGGGTGAAAAGCATACCATTGTTTTCAGAATTCATCTGAAAGAAATGACTGGCCGGTTCGAGTCTAAATAAGAATCTATTTATTTTTTTTGAATATTTTTTATCAGGTGACGAATGTCAAACCTGTGCATGAGGAATTTCATTTTAATTCTATTGATGATTATCGATTATTGTATTCTGCAAACAGGATGATACCGATTGGTGGAATATGGAAAAATTTTATTGAAGATATCGGCGAAATGTTTCGTTTCAGTATCCGTTTTTTTGGTGATGGTATCAAACCGCGTTATGAAATAAAAGAATTTCTCCGCCAATGTTATTTAATCGGTTATAAATCACTTCCACTCATTGGTTTAACAACATTTATCATGGGCCTTGTCCTTACCATGCAGATCAGGCCGACAATGGTTGATTATGGTGTTGAATCGCAAATTCCGGATATGGTAGGTATTGCAATTATCAGAGAGATCGGACCCATATTATGCGCATTGATCTTTGCGGGAAAAATCGGATCAAGTATCGGAGCAGAGCTCGGGTCAATGAAAGTAACCGAACAAATTGATGCTATGGAAGTATCTGGTACCAATCCCTATAAATACCTTGTAGCAACAAGGGTTGCCGCTGCTACATGCATGTTGCCGGTACTCACATTACTATCCGATTCTATTTCCCTGTATGGTTCCTTTGTTGGAGTAAATATTCACTCGGTAACAAGTTTCAGGTTGTTTTTTACGCAGGTGTTCAATGCTTTGAGTTTTTCTGATATTATTCCTGCATTTATTAAAACATTTTTTTTCGGGTTTGCAGTCGCAATGATCGGTTGTTATATGGGTTATTATTCGTCAAAGGGAACAGAGGGTGTGGGCCGCTCAGCAAATTCGGCAGTTGTGGTTTCTTCCATCATTATTTTTATTATTGATTTAATAGCAGTCCAGATAACTGAGATCATGGGATATAATTAATTTGAAATGAGGAATGAGCAAATTGATATGAAAACAACTGATAATCATGCAAACCCTATTATTCATATCACACATCTTAAAAAAGCATTTAAAACCAACAAGGTATTAACGGATTTCAATCTCGATCTGATGCGAGGGGAAAATGTTGCTGTGTTAGGTAAATCCGGTTCGGGCAAGTCTGTATTAATTAAATGCCTGATTGGATTGCTTGAACCGGATGAAGGTGAAATAAAAATTTTCGATGATGCAATTTCTGAACTCAATCATCATCATCTCGACCGATTGCGTGCAAAAATTGGTTTTTTGTTTCAAAGTAATGCTTTGTACGATTCTATGACCGTGCGTGAAAATCTTGAATTCCCTTTAAGGCGTCATTGGATCGCATTGTCGAAAAAAGAGACGGAAGAATTAATTAAAGAGGTATTGGAAAATGTCGGCTTGCCCCACACCATTGATATGATGCCCATCGAATTGTCGGGAGGAATGCGCAAACGTATCGCACTTGCCAGAACATTGATTTTAAAACCTGAAATTATTTTATATGATGAACCAACTACGGGCCTCGACCCGATTACAAGTCGGGAGATCAGTGAATTAATGGTCTCAATTCAAAGTAAATACAATACATCCTCATTGATTATTTCGCATGATATGAAATGTATTGAAATCACAGCAGACAGGATCGTGATCCTCTATAATGGAATATGTTATGCAAACGGCACATTTGGCGAGTTAAAAGCGGCAGCAGATCAAAATATAAGGCAATTTTTTGAATAAACAATATGGCAAAGCAAACAATTCAAAATATTAAACTCGGTTTATTTGTTTCAGCAGGCTTCATTTTTTTAATTCTCATGTTGTTCATTGTTGGTAAGGATACAAATATGTTCAGCAATAATTTTACACTTAAAGCGCAATTTTATAATGTAAATGGTTTAATGCCCGGCAATAATGTGCGATTCTCGGGAATTCAGGTAGGGACTGTTAAAAAAATTGAGATACTAAATGATACAACCGTTCAGATTGAAATGGTAATTGATATGGAGGTGCAGAAATTCATTTATAAAAACGCAAATGTGAGTATAGGTAGTGAAGGATTGATGGGTAATAAAATTGTAAACATTATTCCTGGCAAAGGAATATCAAAACAGGTGGAAGATGGTGATCAACTGTTGTCGAAAAAAGGAGCTGACACGGATGAAATGCTGGAGGTTCTTTATCAGACAAATAATACGGTTGCAGGAATTACCGCCAATCTCAAAACAACCATTGAGCAAATCAACAGTAGTGTGAATTTATGGGAGTTGCTGAGTAATCCGGAAATATCTGAAAATTTTAAAACATCGTTGTCAAATATACAAACAGCTTCAGGTGAAGCAAAACAGATACTTCATGATATGCACCTGATGATTGGGAATATTGAAAAAGGTGAGGGTGTAGCCGGTAAATTGCTTACCGATACCGCATTTACATTTGAATTGGATCAGGTTGTCGAAAGTATTCAAACATTAAGTGCGCAATCGCAACAACTTGTTCTGGATCTGAACAAGGTAGTATCACAAATAAATTTTGAAATAACAGAAGGGCAAGGGACCGCCGGTGCAATTCTGCAAGATTCACTTATGAATCAACGCATTCAAATGAGTCTGATAAATATTGAAAAGGGAACTGAAGCATTTAATGAAAATATGGAAGCCCTGAAACACAGTTTGTTTTTCAAAAAATATTTTAAACAACAAGCTAAAAAGAAAAGCGAATGATTTATTTCACGACAAATTGAATTTTATGAAAACCTTTTTAAAGATCCTCTTATACGGATTTATTCTCTGGATAATTGTTTTTGCAATGTCATTTGTTATTTACCCGCTTAAAAAAGCAGAGAGTCCATTATTCGAATCCCTCATGGCCATCGTATTGGTCTTTACTACAGTTTTAGTTTCATTTACTTATTTCAGAAAAGAGCAGCCATCCTACAGCATGGATTCTGTTATTGCAGGTTGTTCGTGGATGGTAATCAATATCCTGATCGATTTACCATTATTTTCCTATGGACCAATGAAGATGTCTTTTCTTAATTATCTGGAAGATATCGGCATTACATATTTTGTGATACCGGTAATTGTTGTGGGAATGGGAAGATTACTGGATAAAAAAATGAAACCGGCCTGAAATTTCGGAATTACACAATTTGCGATACGATCCAGTAGATCAAACCACTCATGATCAATGTTGCAGGAATCGTAAACAACCATGCCCAGATAATCTTTGCCGCCACACCCCATCTTACCGCACTTACTCTTTTCGCAGCGCCAACTCCCATAATTGCGCCCGTAATTGTATGCGTGGTTGATGCAGGAATACCCATAGCTGCAGTCCCGAATAATGTGATGGCACCGGCTGTTTCGGCACAAAATCCTCCCATCGGTTTCAAAGGTGTGAGGTTATGTCCCATTGTTTTCACAACTCGCCAACCGCCAATTAATGTTCCGAGTCCGATAACGATATAACAAGTGTAGAAAATCCATTGCGGTGGTGCATCAATATTTACACTTCCTGTTGATGCTAATAATAAAATAATAACACCCGCTGTTTTTTGTGCATCATTACTTCCATGGCCTAAACTAAATGCAGCAGAAGATGCAAGTTGCATCACCTGGAAAAATCCATTTACTTTCCGGGGTTTAAATGCTTTAAAAATCCAGAGCGTAATTATCTGTAAAATATAGGCGAGCACAAGACCGATAATCGGAGCGAGTAAAATAAATATTGCGATCCATCCGATTCCTTTATGATCAGGTTCAAACCATAATAATGCACCGGGTCCTGCTTTTACAAGTGCTGGTCCGATAAGTCCGCCGATCAGGGTATGCGATAAACTGATCGGTAATCCGAAATGCGTACATATCCAACCCCAGGTAATTGCACCCAGCAATGCACATAAAATAAAATAATTATCACCATCCACAACTGTTTTATCAATCACACCCCGGCTCATTGTTTTTGATACTTCCGTATTTTGAAAAACCCAGAGAGCGGCGAAATTGAAAAATGCAGCCCAGATAACTGCTGTGGTCGGGCTTAATACACGGGTAGCAACTATAGTTGAAATGGAATTTGCTGCATCGTTGGCTCCATTGATAAAATCAAACACCAATGCAAGAACGACGGTAATAATGATAATTGGTTCGATTCCGCTCATACATTATGTGGTTTTTACAATGATCGATTCAATCACGTTTGCAATATCTTCACAACGGTCTGTTGCACTTTCCATTTTCGCAATGATGTCTTTGATCTTAATTATTTCGATCGGGTCTTTTTCATTCGCAAATAAATCGGTCATTGCTAATTCAAAAACAGCGTCTGCCTGATTTTCGACATTATTAATATCGATGATCAGCTTTTTTAATTTGCCGAGATTGCGCACGTCTTTTAATTCAATGATTGCTTTCCGCACTTCCGTGGTACCGTGGTAGATCAATTCAGCAAGTTTGATTATACTGGATGGAAGAGCTTGCGGTTTATACAGCCTGATCCGGAGTGCTGCATCTTTTACGTGGTCGGCAACATCATCAATCGAAGTGATCAGTGCATGTATATCTTCCCTGTCGAACGGCGTAATAAATACAATATTCAGGTTATTTAAAACTTCATGCGTTATTTCATCGCCTTTATGCTCAATACTTTCAATTTCCCTGATGATCGATTCCCTTTTTTGCTGGTCGTTTTCCTGAACAACTTTTGTAAGCTGATCGGCAATATCAACAATATTGTTTGCAGCTTTTTCAAATAAGGGGAAGAATGTGCGGTCTTTCGGTTGAAAAATTCGCAGTACGCGGTCTATTGACATAAAAGTGATTTTATTGGGTGTCGAAAAATGTTTTAAAGGCAATAAAGTGCGGTAAAAATAAATTAAAATTAACAATGAGGAAACAAAAGGGGCCTTAAATGGTCATAATCAGCACCCAATCTTAACTATTTGTATACATATCCTTATATTAATAGTGAGTTAACATTAGATTAATACTGCCGGAATAGCTTCGCATCAAATTAAAAATTCAATCTATATGCGAAAACTAATGACCTTTTTAGGACTGGCGGCAATCGTTGGTCTCAGTTCCTGCGGCGGGAATAAAGGAGAGGGCGGATCAGATAAGTTAACCGGAACAATCACGATCGATGGTTCGAGCACAGTTTACCCGATAAGCGAAGCTGTGGCTGAGGACTTCAGGGGAGCCAATCCGGATGTGAACATTGCGCTTGGTGAAAGCGGAACAGGTGGCGGTATGAAGAAATTTACCCGCGGTGAAATTGATATTTGTGATGCTTCCCGGCCAATCAAAGATTCAGAAAAGGCAATTGCCGATTCAGCAGGAATCAAATATATTGAACTGGAAATTGCATACGACGGAATTGCCGTTATGGTAAATCCGAAAAATAACTGGGTAGATAAACTCACTGTTGCCGAATTAAAAATGATCTGGGAAAGTGCGGCACAGGGAAAAATTAAAACATGGAATCAGGTGCGTCCGGAATGGCCGAATTCTGAAATACATTTATACGGACCCGGAACTGCTTCGGGAACCTACGAATATTTCACTGAAGTAATTTGCGGAAAGAAAGGCGACAGCCGCGGCGATTATAATGCGAATGAAGATGATAATACACTGGTAAATGGTATTGCCGGTGATGAAGGTGCACTTGGTTATTTCGGCCTTGCATATTACGAGGCAAATACATCAAAACTGAAAATTATACCGGTTGATAATAATAACGGTGGCGTTATTCCATCTGCTGAAACTATTTTAAATAAAACCTATTCTCCATTGTCACGTCCGTTATATATATATGTAAATATGAATGCCTGGTCTAAACCCGAAGTGAAAGCATTCGTACATTTTTATATGGATCATGTTGCGGAATTAAGTAAAGAAGTAGGATATGTTCCTTTACAGGCCGAAATCTACAAAGCGCAACAGGAGAAAATCATGGATAACGAATCTGCTGAAAAATAATCACATTCCTTTTTACCATTGATTGAAATTTGATATTGCGATTGTGAAAAAAAGGGAAAAAATAATTGAAGCGGTTTTAGCATTGTGCGGAGGGATTACTATTCTTACAACAATAGGAATTCTTTTCGTGCTCGTTGTTGAAACCGTTTCATTTTTTCGCGAGGTTTCATTTATAGATTTTATTACAGATACACAGTGGACACCACTCTTTGCGGATAAGCATTTTGGTATTCTCACACTTGTATCCGGAACAGTGCTTACATCTTTTATAGCAATTGCGGTTGCTTTGCCGGTCGGATTGAGTATTGCAGTTTATTTAAATGAATATGCACATTTCAAATTCAGGCAGGTAATTAAACCTGTGCTCGAAATTCTTGCTGCAATTCCAACTGTTGTATATGGTTTTTTTGCATTAACAGTTGTAACACCATTTTTACAATCTTTTATTCCCGGCATGGCGGGTTTTAATTCATTATCTGCCGGCATTGTAATGGGAATTATGATCATTCCATTTATTTCATCATTGAGTGAAGACGCATTATATGCAGTTCCAAAATCGTTGCGGGAAGCAAGTTACGGAATGGGTGCAACAAGATTTCAAACATCGTTTAAAGTATTGATCCCTGCTGCATCATCCGGTATTCTTGTTTCGGTGATCCTCGCAATTTCACGAGCATTCGGCGAAACAATGATCGTTGCAATTGCAGCCGGACAGCAACCACGCTTAACAGCAAATCCGCTTGTGCCGCTCGAAACAATTACAACATATATTGTGCAGGTAAGTATGGGAGATGTTGAACAAAATTCAATTGAATTCAAATCCATTTTTGCAGCGGGCATTACTTTGTTTGTTTTCACATTTATTTTAAATACCATCTCAGCTAGAGTAAAACAAAAATTCCAGCATAAATACGAATAGAATAAATGCGCATCAACAGGATAAAAGATAATTTATTTAAATACTGGGCAATCCTTTGCACGGCATTCGGCATTCTAATGCTTGGCGTTTTTCTTACAAATATTCTGATTGACGGGCTCGGCAGGATTAACTGGAGTTTCATTAAAAATTTACCATCACGTCATGCAGAAAAGGCCGGCATATATACGGCGATTTTGGGTACCCTCTGGATATTGGTCCTCACTGCAGTGATTGCAATTCCAATCGGTGTTGGTGCAGGAATTTATCTTGAAGAATATGCAAAGAAATCAAAACTGGCGGGGCTGCTTGAAATTAATATTACAAATCTTGCCGGTGTGCCTTCGATCATCTATGGAATTTTAGGGCTCGAAGTTTTCGTGCGCACCATCGGATTGGGAACAAGTATACTTGCCGGGTCGTTAACGCTTTCACTTTTGATTTTACCTGTCATCATTGTTTCAACGAGAGAATCAATTAAAGCTGTTCCGAAAACAATCCGGGAGGCGAGCTATGCACTCGGTGCAACAAAATGGCAAACAATTTCAAAACAAATCATGCCTGCGGCAAGCGGGGGAATTGTTACCGGGGTTATTCTCGCTTTATCAAGAGCAGTTGGCGAAACAGCTCCGCTTATACTTGTCGGTGCACTCACATATGTAACGATCATTCCCACATCACCCATGGATCATTATTCTGTTTTGCCCATGCAGATCTTCAACTGGATCAGCAGGCCGGAAAAAGAATTCGCAACGAATGCTGCAGCGGCGATTATTATTTTATTACTGATCACATTTATTATGAACGGGATCGCAATTTATCTGCGCAACCGCTGGCAGAAAAAAGTAAAATGGTAACTGATTTATGAATTATAAATTATCAGCGAAAGAAGTGCATGTGTGGTATGGAAATTTCCATGCGCTGAAAAATGTTTCGCTCCATGTAAAACCAAATACAATTACAGCTTTCATCGGGCCATCCGGCTGCGGAAAATCAACATTCCTGCGATGCTTCAACCGGATGAATGATTATATCGACGGGTTCCATATGGGAGGAGAAATTCTGATCGACGACAGAAATATTTATGGAAAAAGAGTATTGGCGGAAGAATTAAGAAAAGAGGTCGGAATGGTTTTTCAAAAACCAAATCCATTCCCAAAAACAATTTTCGATAATGTTGTTTATGGCCTTGTTATTCAGGGAATAAAAGATAAACGTATTCTCGAAGAAGCATGCGAAACATCTTTGCGCCATGCTGCTTTATGGGATGAAGTAAAAGACAATCTTAAAAAATCTGCTCTTGCATTATCCGGCGGGCAACAGCAACGATTATGTATTGCACGCACGATTGCGGTAAAGCCGACAATGATTTTAATGGATGAACCTGCAAGTGCGCTCGATCCGATTTCAACTGCCAAGATCGAAGAACTCATTCTCAACCTGAAACAGGAATACACAATCATCATTGTTACGCACAATATGCAGCAGGCGGCACGGATAAGCGATAAAACTGCATTTTTTTATATGGGCGAATTAATTGAATACGATTCAACAGTCAATATTTATACAAATCCCAAACAGGAAAAAACACAGAGTTATATTACCGGAAGATTTGGTTGATAAAAATTTAATCCTAAAGAAATTCAGATATGTCTCAGATAGATAATCCTGTTCACCAGCTCAAATATGAACTCGACAGTATGTTCGAATTAGTGAGCCGTCAGCTTTCGAAAACAAAGGAAGCACTTGAAAAATTTGATAAGGATCTTGCACATGAAGTGACGCAAACGGAGAAAAGAGTAAATGCGCTCGAATTGCAGATCGATCGTTCGTGCGAAAATTTTATTGCACTCTTTAATCCGGTTGCAATTGACCTGCGTTTTGTACTTGCCGTATTGAAAATAAATTCGAACCTCGAGCGCATCGGCGATATTGCAGAAGGACTTTCAAAATATATTATTGAATCGCCGCATGCTTTTGATAAGGACCTGATCACGGAAGCAAACGTGCTTCCGATGTTTGATGCCGGATTGATCATGATGACAGATGTAAAAAGTGCATTTGAAAATGAAGACACTTCAATTGCAAGAAAAGTATTTAAAAGTGATGATTATCTCGACCACATCAACCTGGAAGCAATTGAACTACTCACAGAAGGTATTAAAAACAATGCTGCAAAAATTGAAGATGCGTTATATATTATTTCAATGATCAGAAAACTCGAAAGAGTGGGTGACCAGGTGAAAAATATTGCAGAAGAAATTATTTTCTACATCGAAGCAAAAGTGCTCAAACATTCAAATCTGAAAAAATAAAGTGTGGCAGATCTGTTATACCGAAAATGCGGAAAAAAAATAATGCATGGCTAAACCCAAAAGCTAGAACAAAGAAAAAAAACAGATATGATTTGAAATTCAAATGTATATGATGTCTTTGTAAAGTAAATATGATCAATTCAAATATTCAATCAATTTCACATAAACTTAATAAAATGAAAAACCTCCGTCTTATCCTGATCTGCTTATTTGTTTACAGTGGCTTGCAGGCGCAAACAACAACTGAATTCAAACCTTCCATTAAATTCAAAGGGCTTGTGCATTCACGTTTTGAATACAGCCTCACCGACAGTGTTGATGTGTCAAATAAATTTTCTGAAAATCCTGTCCAGGCGAATTTCAGAATGCGCCGTATTGAATTGCGTGCCGATTACCAGGTGTCGGAGAAATTGAGCGGGGTGATCCGTTTGCAATTGCCAGAATTAAAAGGTTCAAGTGTTGGAAAAGTAATTGAGCTTGCTTATGGTGAGTATAAAATGAGCAATGCTTTCAAAGTGCGCTTTGGCCAGTTTAAAACACCATTCGAACTCGATGAACTCACCTCTCATGAAGATCTGCGCATGATTGATCGCGGCCCGACAAGTACAATGTTTGTAAATAACAGCTACTCATCTTACCAGCCGGGTTTAATGATCCTTGGTGAATTGCTGAAAGATAAAACTCCATTGAATTATTATTTTGGTGTATTTAACGGTTCAAACCGTGCTGTGAATAATGATGTGAATACAGGAAAGAACATCGCAGGAAGAATTGAATTTTCACCTGTGAAAGGAATTCGTTTAGGTGTAAACGGACAAATCGCACCGCAGGGAAATGATGTTACAGGAAACGCAGGAGGTGCCGATCTTTCCATCATCCGCGATCTGAGCGATAAATTAAATCTGATTGTCGAAGGTGAATTTGTGCAGGGAAGTAATCTCACAAATTTTGCTCTTGATACACTCGGAACGGATATATCAGAATTTAATATGTCGGGTTATTTCGGACAGGCATTATTTCGCATCAAACTTGATCAGCCATGGTGTAAAACATTTGAGATCGGTGGAAAATATGAGAATACAGATCCGATGACGGATATTGATGATAATGCATTTAATACAATTACAGGCACCATCGGATTTATATTCCTGCCGGATAATAATGCACGCCTGCAGTTTAATATTGTGCATACGGAATGGGAAAAAGAAGTACCCGGCGCTCTCATCAATTCAAACATGTTTGTAACGCAATTGCAGATCAAAATATAATTCAGATTGATTGTCGTCTTAAAAGCTGCCGCGGTTTCAGGCAGCTTTTTTTATTTATTTACAATTCTTTTAAAATGGATTGATTTAAATCATTTGATGGACGAAATCAAAGATTATCTTTGTAAAGCTTATGTTGCAAAGGGGTATTGTTATAGTGATCTGTTTCATCTACCTGCTGGGAACCTGTGTTTCACTCATTCCTTATTTGAATTATGCCCTGAATAAAGAATATATCGCAGCAAATTTTTGTGAAAATAAGTCAAAACCCGAAATGCATTGCAACGGCAAATGTTTTATCGGGAAGGAAATAAAGAAACTGAATGAACAGCAACATTCTTCCAACAAAGAACAGCAAGTACAGCATAATGAAATTTTCCCCCACCTGCTGCAATCGGAAACAACAATTTGTTTTTTTGAAACACAACTCTTATTGTCTTCCGGAAATTTGATTTACCCGGTTCATATCTGCACTGAAGTAAAAATCGATATGCCTCCTGAATTTTTGAGTTAAATCTATCATTACCTTATTTTTTAACTCAAAAACTTTCTTATGAAATTTTTCTCAATTGCTTTTACGGCAACAATATTCTGTTTCGTCTGTTCCTGTGCGAAGGATGATACGCCTGACGGCGGAACCTATGATATACATATCACATTTATTGAACCCGGTGAAGGTGAAGACTTCTTCAATGGTGATGAACTGCATATGGAAATAGATTTCGAACGAAGCGGCACCATTCATTATCTTGATGTACTTGCTCTCAATAATACAACCGGAGATACTATTTTTTACAGCGGAATCATTCATGCCGATGTGAATGATTTTTATGCATTTCATGAACATCAGGCTCTGTCAGTTGTATCAAGCGCCGAATGTAAAATTGTTGCATCCTCCTGGGAGCACGATCCGGTTGATAAAATCTCGGAAGAAATTCATTTCACCGTAAATCCGTGATGTATGAAAATCAAATCAATGATTATTTGCCTTGCAGTTTTTTTATTGCAGGGCAAAGATGTATTTGCCTGCGACCAATGCGGATGTTCCGTATCAGGGTCCTATAACGGCTTGATGGCTTTCAACACAAATAATTTTATAGGGCTGCGCTACGCAGTTTATCATTTTGATGTTGCGGATGAAGTGCATCAATTAAATGCCGGATTTCAATCGCTGGATCTGATCACTGCTTTCAAAATCAAAGAAAAATGGCAGGTGCTTGCATATCTTCCATATAAAAAAATACATTATACCTCACCGAATGCCAAAACAAATATCAACGGCATCGCAGATGCAGGGTTAATAAATACGATCGAATTGTTTTCAAATGCAAAAAACCTGCTGCGAAAAAATACACAGGTATTTTCAATAAAAGGCGGTATTGAATTCCCAACAGGAAAATTTAACGGGGATTTCCGTGCAGATCATTTACCTGCGTCGGTTGCAACCGGTTCTGAAAGTGTTGATCTGATAACAGGCCTGCAATATAAATTTCAGAATAAGTCATTTAACCTGTTTGCAGATTATTCATTTAAGCATCCGGTGCTGGATGCCACGGATTATCATTATGGCGGACAGCATGCAGTATCGCTTGTTCTTTCCGACCCGCTTGTGAAAAATAAATTTATTATCAATCCGTATTATGGAGCAACAGCTGAATTTTTGTCCGCAGATAAATATTATACAATGGAGATGACAGGCACAAGCGGCGCACAGGTTTTTATTAATTCCGGTTTCGAATTTCAATTCAACAACTGGAGCCTCGGAATAAATTATGATATTCCTGTTTATTCCAAATTCGACAATGATTCAAAAAGTACGAACACAAGATTTGCCATGCGGTTGAATTACGGATTTTGAATTATTGATGAGCAGATACGGTTTGCCGGTGATTTTTATTCAGTCGTTTAAAATACACAACAAAGCAGATACATAGTCCTGCAAATAAAATATTCCAGCCGTAAAAAGATATTTTACCGAGTGGATTATCAATTGCCAGTGAAATATTTAATCCCTGTATGATCATTCCGGCAATGCTCACAAGGCCGTTTAACACCGATAGTATTTTTATCATTTTTCCCAATGGTGAAGTATCGAAAAAAGGAATGATCAGCAAAGTCGCGATCCCTTGAAAAGCATAACCCAGCATTTCAATTGCCATTGTTACTGAACGCGGATTGGGAAATGCAAGTAATTCCATTCCATCCAACGCATTTGCTTTTACTGCGGGCTGTAACACGGCAAGTTGCAGAATATAATTCACGCTGATGAGTGCAGCATAAAGGGTTGCAGAAATAATCGCGAGGAATGTTATTGTTTTATGAGCCGGAGTTGACAGAAAATAGATCTGCACAATCATCCACAGAAATCCGATGATCATGATAAATCCAAACCAAAACGTGAGCATTTGCATTGTGCGAAAATGTGCAGCGTAAGTTTCAATATCTTTCCAGGCAGGTTGTTTTCCGAATAAGTCGGATACAATATTCCCGATGATACCACTTAGTAAAATTCCTGTCAATAAAATTATGCTTGCACGAAGCGCATCCCTTATGGTTTTTAATTCAGTATTCACGCAGGGTCATTTTATTCCGTTTAATAAATAAAATCAGCAAAACAATGCTGAAAAATGCAAGGGCAGCCATAATAAATGCCACAGCGATAAAATCTGTTAAATCTTTTACGTACATCATCACAGTGAGTACACCAATTGTAATATCCATGAGAATGAAAAAAGTAAGCAAGGCCGGAGTTAGCAAAATGCCAAAAACATTTCGCTTCAAAAGCATCAAGCCGGTTATAAAAACTGCAGGCAGTAAAAAGGCAAGGTCGAGAACATGCACCGGATTTGTTGCGAGCCCCACTTCATCAAGACTTTCCGGAACTGTATTATTCCATACGGAAGGTTCAATCTCAGAAAGCCAGAGCCCATAAAATAAGATCGCAATGCTGATAAAATAAATTGCTGCAATTTTGTTTGATTCGGGCGTATCTGTGACGGACCGGATTTTTATTTTTAATGCAAACAATAAAAAATCAAGAAAACTGTAAAACGACAATCCCAAAACCAGGCAGTAAAAAACAAATAACTGATTGAATTTTACAGCTACACAATAGATCAAAAAAGTATATGCCAGATATAATGTTGCGCCGGCACTGATATAGAGCGCAATTCGATTGCCTTTGCGCATCAATAACACCGAGATAAGCAATACAGGTGAAATTAATGCAAGGTCAATGAGATCTTGTCCTGCTGATTGTGTTTGCCAATTGATTGTTTCTCTTGCATAAAAGCCGGGCGTGAAATATCCGATACAACTTACAATAACTACCAATAATACGAGTAATAAAGAGAGCCATATTTTATTATGACTGAACATAGTGTAAGTCTTTTTTTCTGGCGAGTAAATATCCGCAAAGCATGATGCATAATCCGATCAATCCTAAAATCAATTGCAGGAAATAATACTTTTGCAGCAGCAGGATCTGCATGATAATCCATCCGGCCAGAATAATTCCCTGTAACAAAATAAGTAAAGGCGCATATTTATATTTTGCAATAACAAGCACAGCAATGCAAATACTTGAGATACCATTCATTACAAACAATATAATTCCGGGTATCAGATAATTATTAAAAAAGGAATTTTCCAGGTATTCCAATGGTAATTGCAATTTCCCGCCACTGGGATCAATAATTAACAACCACCCGCCATATAATGCATTTACTCCATTCAGGAGAAGCAGAAAGAGAGCAATGATGGTTAGGGTTTTTTTCATATAACCCAAATATCCATCAGGCGTCTTTTTGAAATTATGATTTATTGTATTGGAACAGATGATTCAAATCAATTGAATAAAACAGGGGAGAAATTTAATTCTCCCCTGTTATTTAATTTAAAGACTCATTTCATCGGCACTCGGGCCATAACTTCCCGGAATGGGAACATTCAGTAATCTCAGAAATACGCCCAGTTGTGCACGATGATGCACGATCTGGCAAAAGGTCATCCGCAGCACTTCATATTTGGGTTCTGTGCTGTAAATTGTTTTTCCGCTGCGCAAGGTCCACATTTCTTCCAATTGTTTTTCAGTTGCTTTTTCAAGATGTGCTTTTCCGCTTGCAAGCGATTCGTCGAACATGGCGAGCAATTCTTTTCTCGATTTCACGGGTTGCGGATCATAAGGGTTGTTTTCAAAATCCAGTTCATCCGTTGTCAAGGTCATTGTTACCCACATCGGCAATTCTGCCAGATGCCTTGTAAGCCTTTCAATATTCATACTTTTCGGGTGCGGTTGCCAGTCGAATTTATCTTCCGGTACAATCGATAAAAATTTGCGTGTGGTGAGCGCTTCACGCTCCATTTCGGTAAGTAGTTGTTGAATCGTATCCATATGTTTCTTTTTTATAAAGGCAAAGAAACAGGTGCCCACTGTCAACCCTATGGCAGTGTGTTTTAAAGAAATGAAAATATTTTTTAATACGAAACAGGGAGATGTTTCATCAATTCGGCAACGGAAATATGTTCCTGCTTTGTAAATGGCTGACCGGCTGAGCGAAGGGCGGATATGCGTGATACTTTAAAATCGCGGTAATCATTCCGCAAATGACACCAGGCAAACACATGCCAGCTGAATGCATAAAATACAAGCCCTACAGGTTCAATTTTTCGTTTTGTTGATTCCTGATTATTATTTGTATAGCTGATCTCTAAAATTGTTTTGGAAGAAATATGATTTTGTAATTCTGCGAGATATTCGTAATTATTCTGAAAGCGCTCGGGCATTTGAAATCCAATACTTGTTTCAAGCGATTCAATTTTTTCTTTTTGTGAATAGCGCAAAACATTTTTCACTTTTGCCAACGCTTCAGCATAATTTTTTTGAATGGATTTATCGGCAAATCCGGAAACAAAACGTTCCATCAGCAATAATGCATTTGCTTCTTCATTTGAAAATGAAACAGGAGGCAGAAAATATCCCTGCACAATAAAATATCCCTTAAATTGTTCAAAGCTGACCGGTATACCTGATTCGCCGAGTGCTTTCATATCCCTGTAAACCGTCCGGACACTGATATGAAATTTTTCAGAGATTTGTTCAGCTGTTACATATTTTCTGGATTGCAGAAAAGTGAGTATTGCAAACAGCCTGTCTATCCGGTTCATGTGCAAATCTATTTATTCGGGGTGGTATTTAAAATATAATAATGTAGGATGTTTTTCCTGTGCTTCATTGGTAATAAGCATATCACCGTTCGGATAAAATGCAATACCTTCCGATTTATTGAATAATTTTTCATCCAATTGTTCAATATCAAGCAATTTTCCATCCGGATGAAAAATAAATAATAAATGATCCACGGCAGAAAGGATATACATATTTTTTGTGACGGGATGTATGCCAATAGCTGATGGCCGGTATTTTAAAATGATTTCTTTGTGCCCTTCTTTTTTCGTTTCACGTTTGGGGAGATCGAGATTTAAATCATTTGCAAATTGTTTGATCTCTTCCACGTCAAAAACATACACAGGCTTTTTAAGCAGAGATTTTGTTTTAAGATCAAATGCATATACCATGCGTTTGTCTTTATATTCTTTTTCTTCTTTATTAATACTGCTTTTACATGCGATCAGCAATCTGTTGTTTAATTCATCATAACATAACCCTTCATTGTTTATGGCAGGAATGCCGGTTTGATAAATTGTAAATGCCGCATGATCGCTTGTATAATTTTCCATCTCCAATAAAACACCATCGCTCCGCAAAATATAAATTGTTTCACCTGCAAGGCAAATTCCTTCATAATCTCCATCCATATTAAACGGGTACTGATGTTTAATGCGCACGAGTGAAGGGTCGTAAATAAATATGATCCCTTTTTCATCCTGCACACATGCGAAATTCGTATGATCGATGATCGCGATGCCGGAAATTTCATTTAATGAATCGGGAAGAATGTAGCGGGCATCCGGGGAGGAAAGTGCATAACCTGATTTATTTTGTTTTCCAGACAACGTATAACTGAAACACAAAACAAGAAAAGTACATAGAAGAAAGAAGATATTTCTTATCAGGCCTGAACGCATAGCTTACAAAAATAAGAACGATTTGCCGAACCCGAGCCATATATTTCTTTCCATCCAGACAATAAAAAAAGGCGCCCGAAAGCGCCTTTATCCTGATTTAATAAATTTTATTTTGCGAAACTGATCGCACGTTTTTCACGAATCACCGTTACTTTAATATGTCCGGGATATTGCATTTCATCCTGGATTTTCTGTGCAATGGCAAATGATAATTCTTCACTTTTTTTATCGTCTACTTTTTCGGCCTCTACAATTACACGTAATTCTCTTCCCGCCTGGATTGCATAAGCTTTTTCAACGCCATCGTTTGCAAGCGCAAGATTTTCCATTTCTTTAATGCGTTTCAGATAGCTTTCAAGAATTTCTCTTCTTGCACCCGGGCGTGCACCACTGATGGCATCGCATGCCTGCACGATCGGAGAGATGACATATTGCATTTCAATTTCATCGTGGTGTGCTCCAACTGCATTTACAATTGCTGCATGTTCACCATATTTTTCGCAGAGTTTTGCGCCGAGCAATGCATGCGATAATTCTGATTCTTCTTCCGGTACTTTTCCGATATCGTGTAATAAACCGGCACGTTTTGCAAGTTTCGGATTTAATCCCATTTCTGCAGCCATCGTTGCACAGAGGTTTGCAGTTTCTTTACTGTGCATCAATAAATTCTGGCCGTAAGATGAGCGGAAGCGCATTCTTCCCACCATACGAATTAATTCGGGATGCAAACCGGTTATGCCGAGTTCAATAATAGTGCGTTCGCCGATCTCCACAATATGGTCTTCCATTTGTTTTTTTGTTTTCACCACAACTTCTTCAATTCGTGCAGGGTGAATTCTTCCATCGGCGGTTAAGCGTTGCAAACTCAGACGTGCAATTTCGCGGCGCACAGGATCGAAACCCGAGATGATAATTGTTTCCGGTGTATCATCTACAATAAATTCGACACCTGTTGCTGCTTCAAGCGCACGGATATTTCTTCCTTCACGGCCGATGATCTGTCCTTTCTGATCATCGCTGTCGAGATTAAATACTGAAACGGTATTTTCAATTGTTTGCTCTGCAGCGGTGCGCTGAATTGTTTGCAGAATAATTTTTTTCGATTCTTTATTTGCTTTGAGTTTCGCTTCTTCCATGATTTCTTTCACATAAGCCATTGCTTTATTTTTCGCTTCATCTTTCAATGCTTCGATTAATTCGGCTTTTGCTTCTTCAGCACTCAGTCTTGCAACTTCTTCCAGTTTTTTAATATGTGTTTCGTAGGCTTTATCGAGTTCCGCTTTTTTGGTATTAAGCACTTCGAGCTGCCTGTTTACATTTTCACGGATAGTTGCAATTTCAGCATCCTTTTTATTTACGTTCTGCAATTGCTGATTGAGTTGATTTTCTTTTTGTTTGAGGCGGCTTTCATGTTCATCCAGTTTCAATACTTTTTGTTGTCTTTCCCGCTCCACCTCCGATTTTTGCTGGATCATCTGATCCTTTAATTCGAGTGATTTTTCTTTTTTGTAATTGTCTGCGTCGTTTTTGGATTTTTGTAAGAATAATTCGGCTTCTTTTTTTGCGGTGGATTTCATTTCTTCAATTTCCCGCTGTGCAATTTGCTGTTGATTTTTGGATGGCTTGAAAATGAATCGCCCGGCCAGGAGGCCGATGATGATCGCGACTACACCAACTGCCACATAAATTAAGATCTCATTCATATATATGATTTTATGTTGAAGGAAGCGGGGCGGCTGTATAACCGAACCAACGAAGCCGAGGTGGCTATATATTAAGAGAGAATATTAAAAACTGATAGCCTTAAGTATCTGTTGGTTCAGTTGGTCGAGTTCTGCGCTGATATTTGTTTCCCCGACAACCGGTGTTTGTATTTGTTCCGGTTCTTTTATTTCTGTAGCGATAAGCAGGGCCGCCATGGCTAAAAAATCCTGTTTATCTTTTCCTACAAACTGTTCCTGTAATTCTTTTACTTTTTCAGATATTTTTTTGGCTGCATTTCTTACTGATTCCTCCTCTTCAGGCCGTACTTTCAATTTATAAGGCCTGTCATAGATCGTTACATTAATATTTAACAATCCGCTTTCCTCTGTTTCTGTCTGGTTCAAATTAACCCCTTTTTCCAATAGGAGTTAAAGTTAAAGGATTTTTAGGAGAATGTTAATTGGGAGGTAAGGGGTTTGGGGTTTAGGGTTCAGGGTTCGGGGTTCGGGGCCCGCCTGCCTGCAGCACATGGGCTGTGCGTCGGCCGGCAGGTTCGGAGTTGGCGGATCCTGGTTCAGGGTCGGGTGTTCGGGGTGGATCAGCCTTTTATTCTTCTTTATTCTTTTAGTTCGTCATCTGTCCGACGAACAAATGCCGGAGCTGCGGCAGGCGGGTTCAATATTCTTCAGGTATTCATCATCGCGATACATTTATCAACTTCCCTGATCAGTTCATTGATTTTTTGGCGGACTTCCGTTTTGTCCTGTTTGGAGAGATCTTCTGTTTCGGTGATCAGCTTTGAAGTTTTGGAAATACTCAGTTGCTGGTCGAGGTCACTGATCTTGTGATTTTTTTCAGCAAGTGCTTTTCGCTGCGCATCAATTTGTTGTTTGAGCAGATCATTTTCATTTTTCACTGCCGTGAAATTGCGCAATAACCTTTCGAGGTTTGCTTTTAATTGAATGAGTTGTTCATTTGTTTCTGACATATCTCAAACATGATTTGTGTGTAGAGCCCGCTGTAATGAGAAGGGGTTATTTGCGAATTACCGCATTCAGTTCCTGTTCAAATTTACTCATCATTTTTTGCATTATTGCATCCACTTCTGCATCAGTTAATGTTTTCTCATCATCCCTGAATGTGAGTCCGATGGCGTAACTTTTTTTGCCTTCTAATTTTTCACCTTCATATACATCAAATAAAATAATATCACGTAACAATTGCTTTCCTTCTTTAACTGCAATTTGTTTTAAATCGTGATAGCGCACTTCCGGGCCAATAATAAGTGCAAGGTCGCGGCGGACTTCCGGATATTTTGGTATTTCTTTGAAGAGAGTTTTTCGTTTTGAAACCGTATCAACAAGAGCAGGCCAATTTAATTCGGCAAAGTATACAGGTTGCCGGATATCAAAATCTGAACAAATAGAAGATTTCACCAAACCGAAAATGCCATATTTTGAATTTCCGGAATTGATTTCAATACATGTTTCGAATAAATCGTGTTCAATATTTTTTTCAGAAGCAGAAGGTAATGCCTCCATTTTATACAAGAGGCCGGAGATTATTTGCTTTAGATCAAAAAATCCGACAGCTGCTGTTTTGTGATTCCAATTTTCTTCCAGATTATTTCCGGTAATAAATACAGCCAGTTTATCTTCTTCAATAAATTTTCCGTTATGATTGAAATACGTTCTGCCGAATTCAAATAATTTCAGATCGGTTTGTTTGCGGTTCTGATTGAACGCAATTACTTCGAGTCCGCTGAAGAGCATACTTTGCCGCATGCTGTCCAGTTCAACATTGAGAGAATTCATTAAGCTCACAAGCGCATCACCCGCTTTTGGAAGATATTTATTTGTGTATTTACTTTTTGAAATTGCGTTTGTAAATATTTCGTAATACCCATTCGATGCTAAATAATCAATGATATGAAATTTTATTTGTTCCCTGTCCGGTTTGGGCTGCACGATATATGGCATACGCACATTTGCGGGCATAGGAATATGGTTAAAGCCATACATCCGCAATATTTCTTCAATGATATCAATTTCCCTTAATACATCGTTTTTGTAGGAAGGTACCTCGAGTTGTAAACCAGTTGATGATTCTCCGGTGATTTTAATATGGAGTGCTGTGAGAATTGTGCGGATGGTTTCGCGTGGAATTTGCATTGCCGCCATACCGTCCAATTTTTCAAACCGTAAAGTAATTTGAAATGGTTTTATTTTTTCCGGATAGATATCGATCATTTCTCCTGCAGTTTCACCGCCGCACAATTCCCGCATCATTTCAACTGCTTTCTGCAAAGCAGCAACAGTCATTTCAGGATCCGTGCCTTTACCAAATCTTGATGAAGCATCGGTTTTTAATCCGTGCACAGATTCTGTTCTGCGGATAAATGCCGGATTAAAATATGCGCTTTCTAAAAATATATTTGTTGTTGCATCACTGATTCCTGAATGTAATCCGCCGTACACACCCGCGATACACATTCCGTTTTCAGCATCGCAGATCATCAGATCGTCAGATGATAATTTCCTTTCCTTTTCGTCGAGCGTGATAAAATTTGTTCCTTCCGGAAGAGTTTTTACAATAATTTGTTTTCCTTCGATCTTGTCTGCATCAAATGCATGAAGAGGCTGGCCATATGCATGGAGAATATAATTTGTAATATCAACAACATTATTGATCGGCCTGAGCCCGATCGCTTTTAATTGATTTTGCAGCCATGCAGGTGAAGTGCCGATTTTAATATGCTGCATGAGTACACCGGAATATCTCGGACATGCAGTATGATTTTCGATGCGCACCTGCATCAGGTTATTTTTTATTTCCGCATCAACCGGTTGTGCGTGCAGTTTATTTAATTCAGCATTTTCGATTTTTCTAGATCTGAGTGCAGCAGCTAATTCTCTTGCCACACCATAATGCGAATTCGCATCTGCATGATTTGCAGTTAATCCGATCTCAATGACCGTATCTGCATACACATCAAATAAATCTTTAACAGCAGAACCGATAATTGCATCAGCGGGTAAAATATGCAAACCCGCATGACTCTCGCCCAAACCGATCTCATCATCTGCACACAGCATGCCTTCGCTTTCAACACCGCGGATCTTTGCTTTTTTAATTGTGAAAGGATCACCTTTTACGGGAAAAACAGTTGTTCCAACCGGAGCGACAATCACTTTTTGACCGGCTTCCACATTTGGAGCACCGCAAACAATATTCAATAAATCACCTGTTCCGATATTTACTTTTGTGATCTTCAATTTATCAGCATCCGGATGTTTGAATACTTCAACAGTTTCTCCCACGATCAAGCCTTTTAAACCGCCTTTCACAGATTCAAAAGGATAAACAGCTTCCACTTCAAGACCGATATCGGTTAATAGTGCAGCTGCCTTATCGACAGGCAATTCTATTGCAATAAACTCACGCAGCCAGTTCCAGGATATTTTCATTCTGCAAATATAATGAAGATAGGATGTGCATTATCTGATCACGAAGGCATAGCTTTTTTCAATTTCCTCAATTACGGAGCACATCATATTGGCCGTAATGTATAACGAATCTTGTGCTCTGCCGGTTGAATCAACGCTATCTATTTTTACAATCGAAAGGTATTTCAGGTTTTTAAAATCAAATGCACATTTCTCTGTGTCTTTGAGTATGTCTGAATAACTTGAAGAACCCGTTTTCAACGCTTCATTCGGATATAAAATGAATTCATATATTGAATCTTTACTTGCAGAAATAAAACTGGTATCCTTCATTCCGATTGAATATGCTTCTTCATCGCGAACGACTTTATATTTCTCAGCTGTATTATCAAAATACCCGAATCCATTCAGTGAATGTAATTGATATGAAATGCGGAGAGGTGATTGAGAGATATTAATAATAAAGAAATTTGAACCAATACTGCATCCGGAGAAATTAGTCCAAAGAAAAATAACAAAAATGATTTTAATGCTTTTCATTTATTTTTCCATTCTTCATATGTTACAACGGTGCCGTCAGGATCTTTTAACAAGCGGCCCCAGATCGCATTTACGGCATTGAAGGTAAGATCTGTTACGCCAATTGTAAATGTTGCCGGTTGTGCCGGTTCAGGGCTTTCACCTTCTGCAACGGGCGCAGCTGTTTTAGCCGGTGGTGACGGAACAACTACAATTGTATATTTATTGAATTCAAGTATTTTCTTCAGATAGTCCACACGATCCTGACTTGCATTTTTTTCAACGATGCAACATTTGATCCCATCAAGATCTTCAAATGTGTGGTTTTGATTAAGAGCCATTTAATGATTATTTAATTCAATAAGATAAATTGTTTTCTATAGCCACTAGCCGCTAGCTATTAGTCGCTGGCGGCTGACGCACCCTTCACAATAGAGAATAAATATACTCATAACAACCGCCAACGAATCCGGTAATTAAAATACCTCCGATACAAATTGCAAATGAAAGCCGTGAGAAATTATTCATGCCTACTCTTTCGATCGGGCTGTTGTTCTGATCCATAAACATTGCTTTCACAACTTTCAAATAATAATACAGGGATACGATCATATTCAAAGCGGCAATTGTAATGAGCAAATAATTACCCTGACCGGCACCTGCCATCACAAGGAAAAATTTTCCAAAGAAACCGGCAGTCGGCGGAATACCTGCAAGTGAAAATAATGATAGTGTCAGTATCCATGCAAGGGCCGGATTTGTTTTTCTGAAACCTTTATAATCATCGATATTTTCTTTACCGGTAACTGCGCTCACGAGGCTTATCACACCGAATGCACCAAGGTTTGAAAAAACATAAATGAGGATGAAGTAAATTACGGAGGCCGTTCCTTCAGGTGAATTACCAGAAATACCAACGAGGATAAATCCAACCTGGGCGATGGATGAAAATGCAAGGAATCGTTTGAAACTTTGCTGCCTGATTGCAAATAAATTACCAATGAGCATTGTCGCGATGCTGATAATATATAAGGCATGATACCATGTTTCCTGCAGAGGTTGAAATACCTGATAAAGTGCAGAAACAAATACAAATAAAATTGCACCTTTTGAAATCACAGATAAATACGACGTAACTGCTACCGGAGAGCCTTCATAAACATCTGCCGTCCATAAATGAAACGGCACAGCCGAAATTTTAAATGCAAATCCTGCGATGATCAATATGAATGCAAATATCTGAAGTGTGCTTCCTTCGAGGCCGCCCGCAATTTCTGCAAACGCAAGTGAACCCGTTGTGCCGTAGCTCAAAGAAATACCGAACAATAATAGGCCGGAAGAAAATGCAGAGGAAATGATCATTTTCATTGCTGCTTCTGAAGATTTTCTTTTCTCCAGATCAAAATTACATAATGCTGCAAGGGGAATAGTTGATAATTCAAGAGATAAATAAAACATTAAGATATTCCGGCTGCTGATCATGAAACTCATGCCAATGAGTGTGGAAAGCAGCAACATGTAGAATTCCAGTACATGTTTATGTGAACGCAACCAGTTTACTGATTGCATGGAGATGATGCATGTGCCGAGGTTGAGGATGTTTTTTTGTAATGCAAGCAATGGGTTCATGGTAAACATGGAGCCGAATAAATTTCCTTCCCCGTTGCCGAAAAATCCTGCAATGAAATTGATCAATAACAAACCATTCACCAGATTGATGACAGCAGCATTGTTCATTTCGCTTTTGAATATTTTCAAAAACAATAAAATGAAAATGATGATTGTGATCATCAATTCGTTTTTCATCAAGATTAAAAAATCAGTCATTTTATTTTCTTTTAACCGCTACCCGGTTATTTATCCTACATGAATTAAAGTTAAAACGCCGGACGGGTTTGGAACCGCGTTCGGCGTTATATTACATTCAATATTTTATTTACAATTTCTGTTGTTCCCGTATTAATTAGATCAGTTAATAAAAACGGCAATACACCGATTATTAAAATGCCGGCCATCAAAACCCCGGCTGCGATCCTTTCATTCCAGCGTGCATCCGATAATAAATTGTATTCTTGTTTTTCAACAGGCCCCATCATTGTTTTTCCAACGGCACGCAAAATATAAACTGCGGTAACAACAATACTTGCGCATGCAAGAATGGTTGCAAACCGATACATGGTTTCCGGATTTTGCCATGCGCCCATAAATACTGTCATCTCTGCAACAAAACCACTTAAACCCGGTAAACCGAGTGAACAAAGTCCTGCGAGAATAAATATGGTCGCAATAAATGGCATCACTTTTAATAATCCGCCGATATCTTTTACAAGGCGTGTATGTGTACGTTCATACACCATACCGATTGCAGCAAAGAAGAGGGCCGTCATTAATCCATGCGATACCATTTGCATAACGGCACCGTTTATTGCCGTCTGATTTAACATGCCGATACCCAGCAAAACAAAACCGCAATGTGAAACAGATGAATATGCATTGATATATTTTAAATCGGTTTGCATTAATGTTGCAAATGCGCCGTATAAAATTGCAATTGTCGACAGAATGATAATTACGGGTTGATAATAATGTGCAGCTTCAGGCATTAAATAAGTTGCAACCCGCAAACAACCATAGCCTCCAAGTTTCATGGAAATACCTGCCAGAAACATTGAACCTGCTGTTGGTGCCGATGAGTGTCCGTCGGGCACCCATGTATGGAACGGAAAAATTGCGGTGAAGATCCCAAAACCCAGAAATAGGAAGGGGAAAAACAATTTTTGAATTTCCACCGGGATTGAATACTGACTGATCTCATTCAGGTCAAGAGAATTAGCCGAATTAAAATATACACCGAGAATGCCGACAAATATCAATGCACTTCCACCCATCAGCATAAGAGCAAGTTTCATTGCCGAATATTCTTTTTTACCTGAACCCCAAATACCGATCAATAAGAATTTCGGAATTACAGCAACTTCCAAAAAGAAAAATAAAGTAAATAAATCGAGTGCGATAAAAAATCCGTATGCTCCGGCTGATAACAGGATCAGGAGGAGGAAAAATTCTTTGTTCATTGTTCCCTGTTTCCAGGAAATGAGAACGCCGGCAAGTACAACAAATGCTGTGAGTAATATCATGGCAATTGAAATACCATCCACACCAATATGATAATTGATGTTCAATGATGCGAACCATTGCATACTGGATTGAAAAACAAATTGATCTGTATTTCCGCCTGCACGTTCATTTTGAAATGCAATTAAAAGCACGATACCCGCAATAAACTGGATCATTGCTCCACCCAACGCCACAGTGCGCACCATTTTCTGTCCTTTGCTGAAAATAATTGCAAGGGCTGTAAGAACCGGAATGATTATGATTAGATTTAAATTCATTCTTCTTTTTTCGTTATCGCAGCTGCAATCACGGGAAAATATTTCCAGCGAAGGCAAAATGCGTTTTTACTTCCATAAATATATCAACACAAGGCTCAATCCGATCGCACCAGCAAAAAAGTATATTGCATATTCCTGCACTTTACCGGATTGAAATCCTTTTATTTTATTCGAAATTCCCATTGTTGTATTTCCAATCAGGTTCATAGTGCCGTCGACAATATTTCTGTCGAACCAAGCAGCCGGCCTGCCTATTAAATTGAATACGATTTTTTTTGTAATGAACAGATAAATTTCATCAATATAAAATTTTCTGTAAGCTGCTTTATAAATACTTCCGAATGAGGCGGCGATTTTTGAGGAGCGCTCATTTTCATTTTTATAAAGCATGATTGCGATACCGATACCGGTTAATCCGATCAATACAGGTGCGATGGAAAATAAAATATTTAATTCTGATGCATGCGGTGCACCGGTTGATGAAATATATTTTCCGATCGGCAGAAATCCCGAACACAGAGTCAATATGCCTAAAAGTATGAGCGGCAGTTTCATGCTGAATGTACCTTCACCATGATAATCGTGTAAATGAATTTCTTTTTTGTTCCAGAAAATCGAGAAATACAGCCGGAACATATAAAATGCAGTAATACCTGAAGTAATTAACGCAACGTAGTAGATAAATGCGTTTGATTCATAAGCTGCATGTAAAATTCCTTCTTTGCTGAAAAATCCTGCAAAAGGAGGGACGCCTGCAATTGCAAGACATGCAATTAAAAAGGTAATATTTGTGATCGGCATGTATTTGCGGAGATTTCCCATATCCTTCATTTCGTTGCTATGCACCACGTGAATTACTGCGCCGGCACCAAGAAACAGCAAGGATTTAAAAAATGCATGCGTCAATAAATGAAACATACTTGCAGTATAACCGGCACCATGTTCAAAATCACTTACACCGAGTGCAAACATCATATAACCGATCTGCGACATGGTTGAATAAGCGAGCACCCTTTTAATATCAGTTTGCGTGCAGGCAATAATTGCAGCGAATAATGCGGAAAATATTCCGACGTAGGCAACAATTTCCAAAGCACCTGAATCGGTGATCGCAAATACGGGAAACAATCTCGCAACTAAAAAAACACCCGCTACAACCATGGTTGCAGCATGAATTAAAGCAGACACAGGTGTCGGACCTTCCATTGCATCCGGCAGCCAGATATGCAAAGGAAACATTGCCGATTTACCTGCACCTCCGATAAACACCATTGTGAGTCCCCATGTAACAACCGAAACTCCTAAAAATGCAGATCCGTGCCCTGTTGAAGTGAGTGTGCTGATTAAAGTATTAAAATCAAGTGTATTAGCAGTGAATGCAAGAATTAATATGCCGATCAGAAAACCGAGGTCTGCAAAACGTGTAACAATAAATGCTTTTTTACTGGCAGCAACTGCAGATGGTTTATTGTAATAAAATCCAATAAGTAAATAAGAAGAAACGCCAACCAATTCCCAGAACATATAGATCTGAAATAAATTGCTGCTGATCACAAGGCCGAGCATTGAAAATGTAAATAATTGCAATTGTGAAAAATAGGCCGCAAATCGTTCTTCACCTTTCATATATCCCATACTGAACAGGTGCACCATTAAAGAAACGAAGGTGACGATAACGAGCATCATCACCGAGATGGGATCGAGCATAATACCCATATCAATACTGAGCGTATCACTGAAACGCAGCCATGTATATTTTACGAGTTCGATGGATTGATACATACCATCCACCATTCCATCAACAAAAAAATACTGGTATGCTGTTATAAAGGATAAAATGGTTGAAACCAATAAGAATACTGTTGCAATAATTCCTGCTGCATTTTTAATATAATTTCTGCCGAATAATCCAAGCAATAAAAATCCTGCAAGCGGAAGAAGCGGAATAAGTGCTGTGTAATTATATTGATTCATATTCTTGCGGGCAACCGGGTTTTGTTATTGGTTTTGATTCCTGAGCCTTGTTTCTAGTTTTTCATTTCCTCTGCCGTTTCAATGTCGATTGAATTATGGCTGCGGTATAAATTGATGATGATCGCTATTGCAACGGCTGCTTCTGCTGCTGCGATAGCGATGATGAAAATGGTGAAAAAAATACCATCCAGATTTTCAGGGAATAAATATTTATTGAAAGCAACAAAATTGATATTTACGCTGTTGAGAATCAGTTCAACTGCCATCAGCATCGTGATCATATTTCTTCTGGTAAACAATCCATAACAGCCCATAAAGAATAAGGCTGTGCTTACAAACAGGATATGTGTCAATGGAATTTCGTTCATAATTTATCCGGTTTTGATTTGATGGCAATCACGATACAACCGATCATGGCTGCCAATAATAAAATACTCACAACTTCAAAAGGCAAAGCATAACCTTGTTTCTGCACATCCATTAACTGGTTGCCGATATTTGAAACACTGTTATCAAGCGGGAATTCTGAATTTGTAAATGTTTTATTCTGATCGATCATGAAATAGGTAAAAGCAAATCCAAAAATGACGGCGAGAGCGGAGAATATTTTCCGCATGGTGTGCGGCCGCGGCATTTCTTTGCCCGCCTGTTGTGTCAGGAAAATGGAAAAAATGATCAGGACAACAATACCGCCGACGTAAACGATGATCTGCACTGCGGCAATAAATTCAACTTCAAGGAGAAAATAAATTCCCGCAACTCCGATCAGTGTAAATAATAACCAGATTGCAGAACGGAATATTTTTCTCGTTGTAACAGATAGAAAACCCGTCACCAATATAAGTGCAGAGATAATATAAAAGGCAATTTGGGTATAGGTCAATGTTTGATAATTAAGCTTTATTCTTTAATAATATATTCTTTATGCACAGCAACCATTCGTCAGTCCTCAGTCTTCAGCATTATTCCACCCCTTCGCGAATTTTTGATCCGGGTTTGTTCAATACTTTTGTCAACTGGCTCCTGTCGAAAACACTATGTTCAAATGTCTGATCCATTTTAATTGCTGCTGTCGGGCAAGCTTCGATACAGAGATTACACATCGTACATAATTCGAGATGGTAAACAAATGTGTCGATCGCTTTTTTCTTTTTTCCTTCCGGGTTTATTTCAAATTTCGTAACTATTTTTATTGTGCCGTTCGGGCAAGCAAGTTCGCATGCGGTGCATCCGGTGCAGGCATGTTCATTATTTTCATCATGCAGCATCACCACTTCACCTTTAAAACGCTCGGCTAGTACGGGAATTTCTTCGGGATATTGCTGCGTAATAATTTCTTTGTGATGCGTAAAATAATAGCCGGTGGTACGCATACCGGTGAACAGCGATTTAACGCCGTTGTAAACTTCTTTTATGTATTTTACGATAAACATTTTAAATATCGAATATTGAACAAGGAATATTGAATGTTAAAGCGAAATTCGACTCCTTATTTTTATTCGTTCTTTTGTTTTTTGAATTTATTATATTTTATTCGTTGTTGAATATTTATTATTTAAAAATACCATCCCATAATCGCGATTAATGTTGCCAGCAGTAAATTCACCATACCGATCGGCAATAAATATTTCCATTCCAGGTTTAACAACTGATCGATGCGTAATCTCGGAAATGTCCATCTGAACCACATAATGATAAAGATGAGAAAAAATGTTTTACCGATAAACCAAAAAGAAGATGGAATATAATCCATAACGTGATTAAATCCCTGCCAGTTGCCGATATGCAGAGGCATCCATCCGCCTAAAAACAAAGTTGCACCGATCGCACATACAATAAATATATTTACATATTCCGCCAGAAAAAACAAAGCGAATTTCATCCCTGAATATTCGGTATGAAATCCGGCAGTCAGTTCACTTTCAGCTTCTGCAAGGTCGAAAGGTGCACGATTTGTTTCGGCGGTGACAGCGATAATAAATAATACAAATGAAATGATCACCGGAATATGTCCTTTGAAAATCCACCAGCCGTTTTGTTGTGCTGCAACAATGGATGAAATTTTTAAATCTCCTGTTAAAACAACTATCGATAAAATAGCAAGGCCCGCACTTAATTCATAGCTTACGATTTGTGCACCGCTGCGCATGGCGCCCAATAATGAATATTTATTATTGCTCGACCATCCGGCCATTAAAATTCCAATTACGGAAATTGAAGAAATTGCCGTGAAATATAATACGCCGATATTAATGTCCCACATTTGAAATCCTTTTGCAAATGCAAGCGGCGCAAGTAATAACATTGCAACTATCATCACAACAAAAGGAGCGAGGTTGAATAAAAATTTATCGGCACCATCGGGTGTTAATCCTTCTTTCACAATTAATTTCAGCGTATCCGCTGCAGTTTGAAACATGCCTTTCGGGCCAACACGATTCGGGCCGAGGCGAACCTGCATATAAGCTGCAACTTTTCTTTCCATCATAATTAAAACCAGGCCAAGAACCGCAAATAAACCGATGCATAATAATCCTACAATCACACATTCAGAAATTAATGCGAGTGTGGGATTAAATGTTGCATTTAACCAGCTGTCGACAGAATTTGCGATATTTTCTAATGAGATCATTATAATATTGAATATTGAACAAGGAATATTGAATAAGGAAGTATTGCCTTATTCCTTTCCAACATGATTTAAGTCTTTGGTGAAATTTTGCTTTTTGCTTCTTGCTCCATATTTGTTTTGGCTGTTTGAATACTTGTAACAAAAATAGAAATCAGTTCATTACTTTCTCGTATGCCCTTATCAACTAAATCGATTCTTTTTGTTAAAGGCTTCAATTTAATAATTTTTAAATTTGCTTTAGTCTCCCGCAGTTCTTTCAATAATATTTTAATCTTATGAATAAAATCTCTTCTGGATTCTGCACTTTGTGCTTCTCCATATTGAAGAGCGGGATTAGAGCCGGATCTGATCATCTGATCCGCCAGATGAACTCCGGCTTTTGTTGTAAAAATATTTTCCGATATTTCCATTATTAATATTGCAAAAGCAATTAATCTTTCTTCCAGGTTATATTTTTTACCTGTTATTACTTTTTTCATAATTAAGGGGTTTAGCGTATTTTATTTATAATTTGTTTTTTATTTTATTATTCTTTGGATTTAATGTTTAATATTCCTTGTTCAATATTCGATATTTCAGCGATCTATATCCGGAATCACCAGATCCAGCGTTCCCATCATTGCCACAAGGTCGCCGATTTTTTGCCCGCTTGCCATATGATTTAATGCACTGAGATTTGAAAATCCCGGGGAACGGTATTTTATGCGGTAGGGTGTCATGCCCCCTTCACTTACAATATACACGACAAATTCTCCGCGTGCTGTTTCCACTTTCGACATAAATTCTCCTTTCGGCAATTTTAATACGGCTTTTGTTTTTGCCTGAAAATCACCTTCGGGAATATTATCAATCAGCTGATCAATTATTTTCAGTGACTGGCGCATTTCTCCCATCCTCACTAAATATCTCGCCCATGAATCGCCGCCAGTTTCGATGATCTCATCAAATTCCAGTTCATTATAAATTTCGTAGGGAAATAATTTTCTGATATCGCAATGCATGCCGCTTGCTCTTCCTGCCGGTCCGGTCAATCCATAACTGGTCGCATCTTCTTTTGAGATAGTGCCCACATTTTTCATTCTGTTTTGGAAGATGATATTTCCTGTTACCAGTTCATCATATTCATCAATTTTACTTCTGAAAAATGAAATAAAATCTTTGGTGCGTTTTTGAAAATTCGGATGAATATCCGCCATCACACCACCCGGCACATTGTAATTCATTGTTAATCGTGCACCACATGTTTCTTCCATTATTTCATTGATCATTTCACGTTCGCGGAATGCAAGAAAAAAGGGTGTTAATGCACCAACATCCATTGCCATCGCTCCCCACCACAACTGATGTGAAGCGAGACGAGTGAGTTCATCCATTAAAACACGAATTATCTGCGCACGTTTCGGAATTTCAATCTGCAAACCTGTTTCAACCGCTAAAGCACATGCATGATTATTTATATGGGATGATAAATAATCCATGCGGCTGGTAACTTAAATAAACTGGCGGTAAGTTAAACTCTCGCTCATTTTTTCAATTGAGCGATGAATATATCCGAGATGTGGTTCGACATTTTTAATTGTCTCACCATTTAATGTAATTACGAGATGCAAAACGCCATGCGTAGAAGGATGCTGCGGACCCACATTGATCACCATATCACCGCTTTCGAGCTTGTCTTTTGCGACAGGATCGAGCAGGACATTATCCATAAAATGTGCGTAGTCGCTCATAATTTGATCATATTAATATCATCTTCATAATCTTTTCTCAGGGGATATCCTTCCCAGTCTTCGGATAAAAATAACCTTCTTAAATCCGGATGATTTATAAATCGCACCCCAAATAAATCATAAACTTCACGCTCATGAAATTCAGCCGTCTTCCATAAATCACTTACTGTTTCGATTTCCGGATTTTCGCGATCGAGTTTTATTTTGATCATCAGTTCATGTTGCAGATCTGAAGACCTTAAATAATACACCATGCCGAAATGTGTTTTCCAATCCACACAGGTAACGAAAGATAAAAAATCAAAATGCAGTGAATCGGTATTTAAAATTAATTGTGCAAGATCTTTCCATGCGGCAGCTTCAATACCGGCGGAGAGAATTTCTGTACCATCTTCCACAATAGCTGCAGGATGTAATTCGAGTAATTTATTTTTCAGATCTTCTTTGTTCATTTATTTTGTTTAACCGCCGAACGGGTTTTCATCCGCGTTCGGGGTGACTTATCTTTTTATTTATCTGCAAATTTCTCAATCACCATTTTTTCCCGTTTACCGCCTGCTTTGATTTTTTGCTGCAGGGTCATCATGGCGTGCAATAATGCTTCCGGCCGCGGCGGGCAACCGGCCACATATACGTCCACCGGAATAATATGGTCGGCACCTTTCACCACACTATATGTATTATAGAAAAAAGGTCCGCCGCTGGTGGCACATGCGCCCATGGCGATCACATATTTCGGGTCTGCCATCTGGTCGTAAAGCCTTTTGAGCACCGGAGCCATCTTGTTCACGATCGTTCCTGCTATGATAATGACGTCGGCCTGACGGGGTGTAGCCCTCGCAACTTCAAATCCGAACCGGCTCCAGTCGTATTTTGCACTGGCAGTACTCATCATTTCGATGGCACAGCAGCTCGTCCCGAATACAAGCGGCCAGAGCGAATTGCTTCTTGCCCAGTTGATCACATCGTCGAGTTTGCTCACGAGTATTCCGCCGCTTGCGGTAGGCAGCACATCACCCGGAAACGGGTTACCATCGGTATACGGATTTTTTACATCCACTTCAACGCTCCTTTTTTATGTGCGTATAAAAATCCCATGAAGAGTATAAAGAGAAAAACAACAATTTCGACAAAAGCGATCCATCCCAGAGATTTGGCTACAACCGCCCAGGGGTAAAGGAATACAAGTTCCACATCAAAAATCAGGAATATGAGGGCAAACAGATAGTAACCGACATTAAACTGGATAAGGGTCGGGCCCGTTGTTTCAACCCCGCATTCGTAGGGTTCGCCCTTGGCTTTATTTTTTGTGGCCTTCAAAACCACTTTCGAAATTAAAATTGCGGCACCTGCGAAGAAGACTGCCGAACAAATCAAAACAATGATTGAAACCGATCCCATAATGCGGCGCTAAAAATAGAGGTTGCGGCTTGATTAGACAAATACATTCCTCATTTTTAATTCAGAACCTGCGGATAAAAATCAGGATTCTTTTCCTGCTGATCAATTTCCCCCAGTTTAAGTAATTGTAATCCTATTATGTACCGGGTGTTGTCTTTTTATGAAGTCCGGTATTTTGCTATTCTGTTTAACATGAATTCATGTAGCTTCGCAGCATATTTAATTTATAATTTACTGTAATGAAAAAAAATATACTTACAACTAATAAAATGTCTGCCTATTCATTTATGGCAGTTTCTTTTCTTTCAGTTACAGGTGTATCCGGACAGGTAGCTTATACAGATGTTGATCCTGATCAGACATTTGATTCAGACGGGCTATCGTATGATCTTGATTTGAATTTTGATGGGAATACAGATTATTCAATAAAAGTTGTTGATTATATGGTCAGCAGTTTTTTTTCATCGTCATCAGGCTCTGTGTTTTCAGGTGCGGTTAGAGGCGTATTTGTAATTCCATATAACGGCAATGCAATTGCAGGATATGGCAATTCTTCGTTCGCGAACCCGTATGCGTTTGATTCTGGCGTTTTCATTGGAAGTTCACTTCCATTTCAGGTTGCCCCGATTCAATCACTGTTAAATTACCAGGTGGTTTATGATTATCCCGCCGGCGGCTCAATATATGTTTATGCAAGCTATGGTTACTGGGCAAATGCAGTTGATAAATTCCTTGTGTTGCAATTTAATTTCGGTGGAGATATTTATTATGGATTTGCCAGGCTGGATGTAAGTGATAATCATCATCAGTTTACTATTAAAGATTATGGGTATAATACGATAGCGGGTGAGGGGTTTGTCTTTCATCCTGAATTTGTATCGGACAACTATCTTGATCAAATGATTGGCATATATAGCTATGTACAAAATATTTTTGTTCAATTAAAAGATGAAAATTTAATTGGCAGCACTGCGACGGTTTTTGATATTAGCGGTAAAGTGTTGCTGGCTGAAAAATTAAATAATACGGAAACGATTATTTCGATGGCGCAATTTCCAACGACAACGTATATTGTTCAAATTATGACGGATGAAGGTGATGCAATAAGCAAGCAGTTATTTTGCGGGAATTAATTTTATTTCTGCTGCTGATAAATTTTTAATCCCGATTTTTAAAAGCTTCATTTTGAAGTAAAAATTCTTCTCATTGATTTAATTAACTGCCGCATTCAAACTTGGTTGGAATAATTGTTTATCTGCCGGTAATAATTCTCTAACATTCAGATTGAATTAAATTCTTTTTTCTTATTCTGATTTAAATTAAATGTTTGTAAAGTTTACGCATAATTGATTGAATTCTAATTTACGGAAAATATCTCCTTAATACCCCACCGATACTTTTGCGTCAAATTAAAATCTAAAAAAATCAATTTATGAAAAAACTCTTACTTGGTTTGGCAGCAATCGCAGCAAGCTTCACAGCGATGCAGGCCCAGGTGATTACCGTGAGCGGAGAAATCACCACAAACACAACGTGGACAAATGATAATATTTATTTACTCAACGGATTTGTTTACGTTGAAGATGGTGCTGATCTCACCATTGAAGCAGGTACTTTAATTAAAGGTGATCTTGCTTCAAAAGGATCATTGATTATTACAAAAACAGGAACCATTCATGCACAGGGAACATCCTGCGAACCGATTGTATTTACTTCAAACCAGCCTGCAGGTTCAAGAAATTACGGCGACTGGGGTGGCGTAATTATTTTAGGTGAAGCGCCGATCAATCCTGCAGGCGGATCTGCAATTATTGAAGGCGGTGTTGATACACCGGAAGGTGATGCTTCGTATGGCGGTGCAAATCCTGCAGATAACAGCGGTGTATTCAGTTATGTGCGCATCGAATTTCCCGGCATTCCATTTTTACCGAATAATGAAATTAATGGTTTAACAATGGGTGGTGTCGGATCAGGAACACAAATAGATCATATTCAGGTTTCTTATTCAGGTGATGATTCGTATGAATGGTTTGGCGGAAGAGTAAATGCAAAATATTTAATTGCATACCGCGGATGGGATGATGATTTTGATACGGATTTCGGATATAGAGGTAAAGTACAATTTGCATATTCATTAAGAGATCCGAGCATCGCCGATGTTTCAGGATCAAACGGATTTGAAGCGGATAATGATGCAACAGGTTCTTCCAATCAGCCTTTTTCAAAAGCATTATTTTCAAACGTAACAATTGCCGGCCCGAAAGTAACAGCGGCTACAATTATTAATGCGAATTATAAAAGAGGTGCACACGAAAGAAGAAATACACAGGCATCAGTTTATAATTCAATTATTATGGGTTACCCTGAAGCAGGTTTTAAAATTGAAGGAACAAATACTTCATTAAATGCTTTGAACGACAGCTTGCAATTAAAAAATTCAATCTTATCTGGTCATGGTGCAAATTATTTATGCACGACCTGCGATGCAGGATTTAATATTGATACATGGGCTGCAGGAAATACAAATTCAACTTATGCTGATAATACATCTGTCGGTTTGGTTGATGCATTTAATTTATCAGACCCTGATCCCCGTCCGACTGCAGGTTCTGCTCCAACAACAGTGGGATCATATTTCTCTGGATTATTAAGCGATCCTTTCTTTACATCCACGTCATATGTTGGTGCATTTTCAACGACAGACAACTGGACCAACCAACCCTGGGTAAATTTTGATTGTCAGAATACACCATATACAACACCGGGAATAAATTATAACCCTGCTTTATCTGCAACAGTTACAAGTATGACCTGCCCTGCAACAGGCGCAATTGATTTAACTGCAACAGGTGGCGCCGGAACATATACATATTTATGGGGAGATGGTGCAACAACACAAGACCGCACATCTTTGTCAGCCGGATCTTATTCTGTAACAGTTACAAGCAATACATGTACTGCAACAGGTTCTTATTCGGTTTCCGATATTGCAATTCAAAAACCAACCGGACTCACTGTTACACCGTTAACACAATGTACCGCAACTTTAAACTGGGCAGCAGTTGGAACTGCAGGTTCTTATGAAGTGCGTTATAAACCAACAGGCGGTGCGTATTCGCCGATTATAAATGTTGGAAATGTTTTGACTTACACATTTACCGGATTATCAGCTTCTACAAGTTATGAATTTAATGTGCGTGCAAAATGTCCGACAACAACAGAAAAAAGTGCATGGGCTAAAAAAACAACTTCTACAGTTGCATGCAGTGCACCATCAAGTTCATCTGTAACCGGAATTACCGCTTCATCTGCAACAATTAACTGGGTAGATGCATGCAGCGTAAACAATTATACATTGCAATACCGCAAAGTTGGTGCAGTTGCCTGGATCACAAACACAGGAATTACAACCACATCTAAAACTTTAACCGGACTTCTTGCCAATACTTCTTATCAATATCGTTTAAGAACAAATTGCGGCGCAACCTTGTCGGCGTATACTGCAATTTCAACTTTCACGACAAATCCATTGCGCACAGAAAACAATGTTGTGGTGGATGCTTCCATTCTGAATATTTATCCGAATCCTGCTACAGATATCGTGAACGTGAATATTGAAGGATATACTATGATGAATTTAACGATCACAAACATGATGGGACAGATTGTATATGCAGAAAATAATATCTCAGTGGATGGTTTGAAAAATTTAGAAATAGATGTGAACAATTTTGAATCAGGAATTTATTTGGTTAACCTCGAAGGAAATAATGTCAAAGTTTCCAAAGAACTGGTTGTAAGTAAATAATGTGTGATTAAATTGTAAAGTATATATTAATTGCAGTATAGACTTTAAGCCCCGGCGCTTTATTGCCGGGGCTTTCTTTGCTTTCTGTATCTTGTCTGTTTTAAGTAATGTTAGTTTAAATATTACTTAACATTAAAGCAGGTTCTTTGCATTCAAATTTATTTGCAATGTCAATCAACCTGAAGCTATCATATCTATTCATTCTCATTTGCTGTTTTTCTTCCATTGGCATTTGTGCACAAACCGGAAGTATCGCAGGAACAATAATAGATGCTGAAAATTCACAAACATTAATTGGTGCCACTGTTCGTGTGCAAGGATTGAGCGCTGTTGGTACCATTACAGATATTGACGGCAGATATCGCATTACAGAACTTGCACCCGGAAATTATACAATTATCGTTTCATATGTTTCTTACAAAGAAAAATCGATCAGCGATATTGAAGTGAAAGCAGGTGAAGTTGCAGTTGTTGATGCTGTGCTTGAGACTGAACTCGCAAATGCATTAGGTGATACGGTCGTGCAGATCATATACAAGCGCCGGCAAGAGAGCCTTGCAACGGGACTGACAATGGTAAAACAAAATATTGCGATCTCAGATGTAATTACAAGAGATATTATTTCCCGTTCACCCGATGTAAATGTTGCAGATGTTACAAAACGCATGAGCGGAACAACACTCGTGGATGGAAAATTTGTTGTGATCAGAGGCTTAAGCGACAGATATAATATTGCACTTGTAAATGGAAATTTATTACCCAGCTCCGAACCCGACAGAAAAACATTTTCATTCGATTTAATTCCTTCTGCTCTCCTCGATAATTTATTTATTTATAAAACGGCACAACCAAATTTACCCGGTGATTTTGCCGGCGGAATTATTTTATTAAACACCAGAGACATACCGGACGAAAATTTCTTTTACGTTTCGGTTGGAACGGGTTATAACACATTAACCACATTTAAAGAATATGCAACGTATACCGGTGGCGCAACAGACTGGCTTGGTATTGATGACGGCATTCGCTCGCTGCCTGCGGATTTTCCGGTAAACAGAGATAAATTCGTCGACCTCACCAATACGGAAAAAGCAAATCTCGGAAAAGAATTTGCACCCTGGGGTTCAACAATAAATCCTTCCTCTCCTCTCAACCAGAGTTATCAGTTTTCAGGAGGAATTGTAACGCCGGTCGGAAAGATCAGTGAATTCGGTTTGATCGCAGCACTTACATATAATAATTCAAATATCACGACAGTATCTGAGCGAAATGATTATGATAATATCACCGACCCGATTTATGAATACAACGATAATCAATATAAAAATCAAATACTCTGGGGCGGTTTGCTGAATGTATCTTTTAAAGTAAACGACAATAATAAACTCAGCCTCAAAAATTCTTACACCGTAAATTCTGCAGATATCACAACATTGCGCACAGGAACAAATTATTCAAAAGCTGCTTATGTGCAAAATGAATATTATGATTTCAGCAGTAATCAGCTTGCATCCACTATTTTAAATGGTGATCACGCATTATCCGGATCGAAAGTTAAAATTCACTGGGGTGCAGGTATTAATACACTGGTTCGCAATCAACCTGATTACCGCACAGTGAATTATACAAAAAATATTTCGCCGGCATATGATGGTGATACCTTGTTTATCCTTTCTCCTTCTCCACTTGTAAGCCCGGATATTCTCGGAATTTTTTATTCGTACATGGAAGAAAAAACCTATACGGGTATGCTTGACCTGAATGTGCCGTTTACGATCGGTGAGGCAAAACAGGTTTTCAGTTTCGGCGGATTTTATCTCAGTAAAGACAGAGTATTCGATGGCAGAAGTATGGGAGTTGCAACATCCAACGATATTTTCATGAACCCTGATTATTTTAATATTATCTCTCAGCCCGTAAATGAATTATTAGCACCTGAAAATTTTGCCGACAGTTTATTTTATATCAACGAAATCACAAACCCATCCGACAGTTATACGGCAACACAAACAAATAAAGCTGCCTATGCCATGTTTGATAATAAAATCGGAAAAGACCTGCGTATCGTGTGGGGTATACGGACTGAATTTTTCACACAAATTCTGCATTCATTTTTTTACAGCGGCGGCACGGAACCGATACCTGTAGAAGTAAATACAACCGAATCAGACAGTATCGGTTTGCCTTTCGATGTATTGCCTTCCGTAAATATTACATATGCAGTTACCGAAAAAATGAATATCCGCCTTGCAGGATATAAAACTGTTGCCCGTCCCGAATTACGTGAACTCGCAACGTTTGGATTTTATGATATTGAAACAAATTCAAGTGTAACAGGAAATCCGTTTTTAATCGCAACCGATATTTATAATGCAGATATCCGTATCGAACATTTCTTCAAAGGGCCCGAATTTGTTTCAGCAAGTTTCTTCTATAAAAAATTCAATAATCCGATCGGGCAAAGATTTTTCTTCGGATCGATCAGGGAATTAAAACCAATCAACGATTCTGTCGGAATTGTTTTAGGCGGCGAATTTGAATTCAGAAAAAATCTTTCATTCATCAGTAAAAAAGTAAAATTCCTCGAATACCTCACATTCAATACAAACCTTGCATTGATTCGCTCATCCGTTTTATTGCATGTTGCAGATACGGCGCTTGCAGGAACATCCGAGCGTGAATTACAGGGACAGTCGGATTATGTGATCAATTTCGGATTTACATATATCCATCCTTCTTCCGGAATTTCTGCAACTCTGTTATTTAATCAGATCGGGCCGAGAATTTCCGAATACGGCAATTCGCAATATCCGAATATTTATGAGAACCCAAGGCCATTGCTTGATGCACAGATCTCAGTGCCGTTTATGGATGATAAAGGAACAGTAAAATTAAACCTCAGCGATATATTCAGTAAAAGTGCAATTTATTACCAGGACTTCAATGAAGATAAAAAATATGATGATGGAATTGACAATGCGATCCGCACAATTGACAACGGAGCAAAAATTTCTTTATCAGTGAACTATAAATTTTAAAACAAACAATAGAATTATGAAAAATCTGCAATTAACATTTACTCTCTTATGCACCCTTTTACTTACTTATAACCTGGAAGCGCAATTGCCGCAGGTAACAGTATCGGGTGAAATTACTTCAAACACAACATGGACAAACGACAATATTTATATTTTAAATGGATTTGTTTATGTTGAAGACGGTGCCGATCTCACAATTGAAGCAGGCACAATTATCCGCGGACAAAATGATACGAAAGGCACATTGATCGTTACTCGCGGATCAAAATTATTTGCAAACGGTACAGTTGATCAACCGATCGTATTTACATCAAATCAGCCGCAGGGCAGCAGAAATTACGGCGACTGGGGTGGAATTATTTTATTGGGTTATGCACCGATAAATGTTCCGGGTGGTACATCCGTGATTGAAGGTGGTGTTGATACTCCTGAAGGCGATGGCGTATTCGGCGGCGATGATGCGGCGGATAATTCCGGAAGTTTAACGTATGTGAGAATTGAATATCCGGGAATTGCATTTGTTCCGGGTAATGAAATAAACGGATTGACTTGCGGCGGCGTTGGAAGCGGTACCGTGATCGATCACGTAATGGTATCCCGCAGTGGTGACGATTCATTTGAATTTTTCGGCGGAACAGTAAATCCGAAATATTTAATTGCACATAATGGCCTTGATGATGATTTTGATACCGATTTCGGTTTTTCAGGAAATATTCAGTTTGCACTTTCAAAACGTGATCCGTTATATGCGGATGTTTCAGGTTCAAACGGATTTGAAAGCGATAATGATGCGACCGGTTCAACAAACAGTCCGCAAACTAATCCCACTTTCAGCAATGTAACGATCATCGGTCCTATTCAGACAGAAGGTGATGTAATTAATGTGAATTATAAAAGAGGTGCACATATCCGCAGAAATTCATCTCTCGATTTATTTAATTCGGTAATTGTCGGTTATCCGAGCGGAATTATGATTGATGGTTCATTATGTGAAGCAAGTGCAATGGCAAATGACCTCAAAATTCAAAATACGGTAATTGCCGGACATAATAATGATTTTGAACTGGCAGTCGGAAGTACCTTCGATATTAATGCATGGTTTACAACACCTGCTTATAATAATTCTATATTTGATAATTCAGGAGATATTCTTTTAACTGATCCGTATAGTGTAACATCTCCGAATTTTATTCCGATGGACGGATCACCTTTACTCGCAGGTGCTTCATTTGATGCACCTGAATTAGCAGGTTTTACGCCGGTTACATACAGAGGCGCATTCGGTTCAACCAACTGGACTAAATGCTGGGCAAACTGGGATCCGCAATTTACAGATTATGATAATGAACTGGGAACTGTTGCACTTGCATCTGCAGATTTCAGTTTTACAAATTCTGATCTGACAGTGAATTTTACAAATACATCCAGCAATGCATTGTCATATGTTTGGGATTTTGGAGATGAAACAACCACAGATGATTTCAGTACCGATCCGAATCCGTCTTATACATATCCCGGACTTGGTGTTTATGATGCCAAATTAATTGCAACAGGAACATGTGATGATATTGATTCAATTGCAAAAACAGTTGATATTTCTGTTGGAGTTGTAAATATTGATGCGATTAAAAACATTTCCTTATTTCCAAATCCTGCAATTTCCGTTTTACATCTTGCAGTAAATGCATTTGAAAGTTTTGATGCCGATATGCAATTATTTGATATGACAGGCAAGATCGTATATCAAAACAATGGTGTTCATTTTAATGCAGGTGCTACTACATTAAAGATCGATGTCATGCAATTAAATGAAGGAATTTATTTTGTGAACCTGATTTCCAAAGGCACCTCACAATCCATGAAAGTAATCATCGCTCATAATTAATTCATACTTAAATTTTCTCATACAGCCCCGGCAAATATTGCCGGGGTTTTTTGTGAGGTCCTCACGAGGAGCAATTGAGAGTCTCACTCAAAGTGAGGCTCTCAATTTTATATTTATTCTCACAATTTTCGTGAGGACCTCACTTAGCGTGAGGACCTCACGACAACGATTGATTTTAATCACCCCATCTGTTGATTGCCATCATTCGGGCAGCATTGATTTTTCAGGAAGTTTATTTTCAAATTCAGGCAAATCGTGGGTTTGTCTTCAATACGCAATTATGAAAGAAATTTCTGAATCACAAGCGGATCATTCTGTTGCAGTTGCACAGGAATGGCAGCGGGAGATTATGGATGGCAATGAAGCGGCAGCTTATATTGCTTACCGGACAAATGAAGTATGCGCTATTTACCCGATCACTCCTTCTTCGGCAATGGGTGAATGGGCAGACGAATGGTCGTCAAAAGAAATAAAAAATATTTTCGGCCAGGTGCCGAAAGTGATTGAAATGCAAAGCGAGGCCGGTGCCGCAGGTGCAATTCACGGCGCTTTGGCAGGCGGTGCACTTTCAACCACTTTTACATGTTCGCAGGGATTATTATTGATGATCCCGAATATGTATAAAATTGCGGGTGAATTAACACCCACTGTTTTTCATATTGCAGCACGTGCACTTTCCACACATGCACTTTCCATTTTCGGTGATCATAGTGATGTAATGGCATGCCGTTCTACCGGCTATGCAATGTTGTTTGGAAATAATGCGCAGGAAGTAATGGACAATGCATTAATTGCGCAGGCAGCCACTTTAAAATCAAGAATTCCATTCTTAAATATTTTCGACGGATTCCGCACTTCACACGAATTATCAGAAGTAAATATTATTCCCGATGAAATAATTTCAGAGATGATTGATATGAAGGATGTACTTGCTCACCGTCGCCGTTCATTAAATCCTGCAAATCCGTTTATTAAAGGCACTGCTCAAAATCCGGATGTATTTTTTCAAAGCCGTGAAGCTTCCAATCAATACTATTTCAATCTGCCATTCATTGTGCAGGAAACGATGGACAAATTCGCCGATCTCACCGGACGACAATATCGGTTATTTGATTATTACGGTCATCCGGATGCAGAAAATATTGTTGTGATCATGGGATCGGGTGCGGGCGTTATCCAGGAAATTGTTGATTATTTAAATACACAGGGTGAAAAAACCGGCGTATTAAATGTGCGTTTATATCGGCCGTTTTTTATCAAAGCATTTCATGAAGCACTCCCGCAAACAGTTAAAAGAATTGCGGTGCTCGACAGATACAAAGAACCCGGAACAATCGGCGAGCCGCTTTATATGGATGTGATCAATGCACTGCATGAAGGATACGAAGGAGAAATGCCACTTGTGATCGGAGGCCGCTTCGGGCTTGCTTCAAAAGAATTTAATGCAGGAATGGCAAAAGCCGTATTCGATGAATTGAAAAAATCAAAACCGAAAAATCATTTTACAATCGGAATTGAAGATGATGTGACGCATACAAGTTTATATTTTGATAAAACATTTTCACTTGAAACACAGCATGCATTTCGCGGATTATTTTTCGGGCTGGGAGCAGACGGGACCGTGAGTGCAAATAAAAATTCCATTAAAATTATCGGAGATGTTACCGGCGATTTTGTGCAGGGGTATTTTGTTTATGATTCCAAAAAATCCGGATCACTTACCGTCTCGCATCTGCGTGCAGGTAAAAACCCGATCCGCTCTTCCTATCTGATCAATTCTGCAAATTTCATTGCATGCCATCATTTTAATTATCTCAAAAAATATGATGTGCTGAAAGATGCGGAAGAAGGTGCGGTATTTCTTTTAAATGCGCCGTTTACAAAAGAAGAGGTATGGAATAAACTCCCTGAAAAAATTCAGGAAGAGATTATTGAGAAAAAATTAAAATTTTATGTGATCAATGCGACCGCCGTTGCAAAAGAAACCGGTATGGGTTCACGCATCAATACAATTTTGCAAACCTGTTTCTTTGCAATCAGCAATGTAATTCCGAAAGATGTCGCGATCGGAAAAATTAAAGAGGCGATTTATGAATCTTATAAGAAAAAAGGTGAAGCTGTTGTAAATAAAAATTATGAAGCTGTAGATAAAACACTTGAAAATTTATTTGAAGTGCATTATGAAAATTATGCAATTGGAAAATTGGGATTGGAATCTGCAGTGCCGGACGATGCTCCTGATTTTGTAAAAAACGTTTTGGCTAAAATTATTTCAGGTGATGGTGATGCATTACCTGTCAGTGCTTTTCCCATTGATGGAATTTATCCATCGGGAACAACACAATTTGAAAAAAGAAATATCGCCGAAACAGTTCCCGTTTGGGATGCACAGCTTTGTTCGCAATGCGGTAAATGTTTTTTGATTTGTCCGCATGCTGCGATTCGCTGTAAAGTGTATGAAAAAGATGAATTGAAAAATGCGCCGGATACATTTAAATCGGTTGATCCGATCGGAAAAGAATTTTTTAAAGATCATGAAGCTTATACATTGCAGGTGAGTGTGGAAGATTGCACCGGTTGCAATTTATGTTATGAATATTGTCCGGTTGAAAGCAGAACAGAACCGGGACATAAAGCACTTAACATGGTGGATAAAATGGAACTGATCGAACCTGAACGAGAAAATTGGGATTTCTTTTTATCGCTGCCTGATGTTGACCGCACAAGAATCAATAAAAACACTGTAAAAGGCACACAGTTCTTCCAGCCTTTATTTGAATTTTCAGGTGCATGCAGCGGTTGCGGTGAAACACCTTATTTAAAATTGCTCACACAGTTATTCGGAGAACGAATGATCGTTGCAAATGCAACAGGATGTTCTTCTATATTTGGTGCAAATCTCCCAACAACACCATGGTCGCATAATTCAGAAGGCGAAGGACCTGCATGGGCAAATTCATTATTTGAAGATAATGCGGAATTTGGTCTGGGAATTAAACTCGCAACAGATAAGAAAAAAGAAATCGCTTATTATTTGTTGAATGAATTAAAAGAAGATATCGGTGATGATTTGTCAGAAGCAATTATGAAATCGCATGGCTCAACTGATGAAACAGAAATAAAAAAGCAAAAACAAAATATTGCCGAATTGAGAAGAAGGTTGCGAAAAATTGATAAACCAAATGCATCCATTCTTTATCAACTCTCCGATTTTCTTTCTGAAAAATCGATCTGGATAATTGGCGGCGACGGTTGGGCGTATGATATCGGCTTCGGTGGATTGGATCATGTATTATCAACCGGTGAGAATATTAATATTTTCGTTTTGGATACTGAAGTGTATTCAAATACCGGCGGACAAAAATCCAAATCATCACCTCTGGGTGCGAGTGCGAAATTTTCAATCAATGGAAAACGAACAGGAAAAAAAGATCTCGCGTTGCAAGCAATTGCGCATGGAAAAGCATATGTTGCCGAAATTGCAATGGCGGCAAATGATGCACATACAATTAAAACAATTCAGGAAGCGGAAGCCTATCCCGGCCCTTCGTTAATTATTGCATACAGTCATTGTATCGCACATGGCTATGATATGTGTCATGGATCCGATCAGCAAAAAAATGCGGTGAATTCCGGTTACTGGCCGCTGTTCAGATATAATCCATTAAAAGAAAAAGGACAGCGGTTTACAGTTGATTCAAAAGAGCCAACAATTCCATTGAGTGAATTTTTATATCATGAAAATCGCTTCTCCGTTATTCGTGCAAATGATCCGGAACTTGCAGAAGTATTTTTACACGAAGCAGAACATGATTTAAAAGATCGTTGGGATAGATTGAATTTGTTGAAGGGGTTATAGTTTTTTATCTCGAGGACCTCAACCGACTTGAGAGTCTCACTTTGGAGTGAGGCCCTCAGGTCGGTTGAGGTACTCACGTATTTAGTCCTCACATCTAAAACGAAGCCGCCAATGTCATCGTAACAACCGGCTCCAACGCATTTTGCGGAATATCAGCAGGAATTAAATAAGCAATATCATACTGCAGAAATTTATATCGCAATCCTGCACCGGTTGTATAAAATTGCCGACCACCTTTTGTAGGGTGCTCATAAAAATATCCTCCGCGAATAAATAACTGATCATCGAAATTATATTCCAGACCTGTTGCTAAATTTATTTCATGCAATTCTTCTTCGAAGCCACCGGGTGCATCTGAAAATGAATGAATCATTCCCTTTAAAGAACTTAACTCCCGATAATCAGAGATTCCGTTGGTAGGATTTGAATCAGTTGTATCGGGCGTCGGAACCATGAGTTTATTAAGATCACAGGTAAATAATAATTTATTTCTGGTTGAGAACTCAAATGCATATCCGGCACCAACGCCAATATTCGCAGGAATAAAATCTCTAATAATGCTGCTGGTATAAGTAATTTTTCCACCCATGTTAGACATGTTTACACCAATTGTAAATTCTGAATTAAGACCTGAGAATGAAATATCTTTTTTGTAGATGCATGAAATATCTCCCGCTAAAGAATAGGCGGGTTTGTAATTTACCCCTGAGCCGATCGAATAAACGTAGGGTAAGTTGGTGTGAATATATTTGAGTGTGATTCCGGCCGCAAAATTCGAATTTATTTTTCTGGAATAATTCAAATCAAATACAGATTCATGCACTTTTTCATCCGAAATTACACCTGTAGCAAAATTATCTATACTTGCATTCAGATTTCTATATCCTGCACTTAAAACATTTTTTTCATTTAACCGATAAAATGCGGATGCAGATAATAAATGTGCATCTAAAGATTCTTCAAACCTGTTCCGATAATTAATTGCAATGCCTATCGAATCATCCGCAAATATATTTTTAGAGGCATTATGAAAAATTGCATTTGCATCGTTTAATGCAGCAACTGAAGTCGCGCCCATACCTGCAGAACGTGCATCAGTCTCCGTTCGCAAAAATGGAACTGAGGTAGTAGAAGTATTTAAAAAATTATTTTGAGCGAATATGACAGCATCGCAAAATAATAATGCGATTCCGAGGAATAGAAGTGGTTTGGGGAGCATAAAATTGGTTTTAGGGTTAAGCTAAAACGGAGAAATTGGGAGTTTATTTTGTTCGTGAGGTTATCAGGCGTGACGTGAGGACCTCACGCTATTGCCGGGAGTGAGCGTGAGGTCCTCACGACTTTATCTAATCAATATCCAGCACGCACGCCTGCAGCACTTCTTTATCATCAATAAAATTATGTACGAAAGCAACGACCTGTAAATTCTCTTTTACCCAGCCGTCTTCCACTGTTATTTTATATTCTTTTTCAAATACACGGCCTGGAATTTTATCAACTGCATTATCTAAAATATCACCAGTTGTATTTGTGAGCATTGCACGCAAAACATTATTGTGTACATAATCGGCAACTTCCCCGACACCGCTTACGGTTTGATAATCGATGATGCCGCTTTCGGTTAATTCCATGCTGATATGATTTTCTACCGTAACAGTTGCAGTATATTTAATTGTCACTTTAATCAGCAATTCATTTAATTCTTCATTATAAATTGATGTGAGATACATATTGCATGGTGGTATTTCTGCGAGACGTTCGGTAACATAGGTATTATAATTATCCACTTCATTTGTAAGAATTATTCCCGTTTCTCCTGCAAAAATATTTCTGTCGATTGCAGTCGCCGGCCAAGCAATGGTGCCGCCTAAATAATCTGCAAGATCAAATGCTTCTGCTGTGAGAAAACTGTAAGCACCATCAGGATGCGGATCAGACGGATAATTAAAATCAGCAGTCACCGCAATTTGCCCGGGATGATCATCTGAAATTGTTTCAATTTCTGTTGTTGCATTCGGACAATTCGGGCAGGTGGCACCGGTAAAATCTTCCATCAAAACAACTTTTGACTGTGGCGCTTCAGCAGGTAATTCAATATAATTTGTATCAATTAAACTCAGATCGGTTTCTTCGAAATTAATATCCGGCCCTACCTCTTTGCAGGAAGAAAGAATCATGAGCCATGAGCCAAGAACCAGGAATAAGGAAGAAGGAGAAAGGAGAAAGGAGAAAGGAGATTGTGCTGTTGATGTATTTCTTTTCATAAAATATTTTCTTTCAAATTAAAATGTTGCGATCATGCCTGCTTTTAATCCGCTGAATGCGGGTTCATAACGGCAAATACCACCGGTGCAAACGATGCCTGCAATTTGTTTTACATAATTCAACGTAAAGCGTGTTGATTTTTGTGTGAATGCTGTGAACACGGAATAATAATGCAGATCCTTTTCTGTTTTCAGGGGGTCATAATTCCACATATCACTCAATGCAAAACTCCATTTCGGTGCAATATTATATTCCACCAATCCATATAACCATGATCCGAAATCCTGTTCGCAATTCTGATATTGCAATTCCATGCGAATGGATTTTTTCTTTGTGATTTTATATGTGAATTCTGCAAATGGTGTGATTGCTTCCACCATCGGAATATCAGGATGATTTTCAAAAACTTCCTGGTTGTATAAAATATATTGTCCGCCTAATAATAATTTGTATTTGCTTTTGCGCATTTCAAAATCTCCAAATACTTCCCTGAATAATTGCAATTGATCTGGATCGGTAATATTGCTGTAATTCAAATTAATTGTATATCCTTTTTTCGGAGAAAATGTGGTGCTTATCTGATAAGCCATTTCTCCCAATTCCTGCGCAACCGCCTGGTAGCGTGCCGTGAGGCGCAATGAATTTTGTTTTGTAACGGATGGTAAATAATCTAAAATACCGTCGAGCAATGTTTCATTTGGTGAAACACGCATCACCCAATTATCAACTGTTCTGAACTGACCCGTAATTCCGAATCCATCCCCGATTTTTGAAGTGGAATAAGTAAGCGACGAATAAAATACATGGCCGTCTGCATCAATTAATTGCCCGTTGATATCTTTAATTGCTTCATGCGTTTTTTGTGCATATTCAATATACCAGGTAATATCTTTTACAGTGAGTGTGTTATAAATCGAACCGGCGAACATATTATATTTTGGAACAAACCTGTCCTCTAATTCATAACTGTTGATCTGCGAAGCAATTAAATTCATATTTTCCTGATCAATTGTTCGGTTGATAAAAGCAGCACCCGGTGCAATCACAATATTTTGATTTTTTGTCGGGATCATCCCTTCTATATTCACTCCTTTAAAAACAGGCGCATATCTCGTAAATAAATCTTTTTGTTGTCCGCCGATAGCAGTTATTTCCCAATTTTCTCCCAACTGATATTTTAATTCGAGCCCGAATAATGCATTGTCAATTCCGAGCGGCCGTTCTTCATAAGCACGATAAATCAATCCGCTGCCGAACTGATCATATATATATCCTCCCGTAATAGTGAGCGCATCAATTTTTTTGCTGATATACCATCTGCCGATACCAGCATCGGTATAAGGCGTGCCCGGATTATGCAGATTTGAATTATTGAATATATCCAGACGTAAACCCGCTTCAAGGCCCCAGGCATCATTCCGGTAATAGGTGGTAAGCCAGGCATCCACGCCGCTTTTTAAATCGTCGTAATGCGGCGTTCCAACCGCACCAATTATTGAATCACTCTGATAAAACTCTGAATTTAATTGCAGGTCACCTGAAAAACTGCTCTGTGCCTTTAACTGGTTTATTAGTGCAAGAAGCAGAACAGGTAAAATGATTTTTTTCATATGCATCGGGTATCTGGCGCTAAGTTAATTCGAACCGCCGACTTTTGAATCGGTCTGCAGTCTTCAATCGGCAGTCGTCAGTCTTTACAAATTCATAAGGAGCTGCTTTGAACTGTTTGGCAAGCTTTGCGATTGAAAACAGCATTGCCATTTTTATGTCAGGAATCATTTTGTTGATGAACCAATCCCGGTTTTGCTGGCATAAATATTGACAACTATGGCTATCTTTGGAAACGTAAATTCAAACGGATGAAAAAAATTCTTTTCCTGCTAATTGCATTTTTTTGTGCTGCAACAACCTTTGCACAGGATGCTTTACCTGATATCGAACTCTATGATATCAACGGAAATAAAATCAATATGTCGACATATTCGGGAGATGGAAAGATCACAATTTTCAGTTTTTGGGCAACCTGGTGTGTTCCGTGTAAAGAGGAGCTCAATAATATTGCAGAGATCTATGCAGACTGGCAGAAAGAATATAATGTGGAGATCGTAGCTGTTTCGATCGACGACAGTAAAACCCGGGCAAACGTAAAATCATATGCTGAAGGACAAGGCTGGGAGTATACCGTATTGCTCGATTCCAATAAAGACCTCCATCGCATGTTAAGCGGACAATCGGTTCCGTTTCTGGTGATCACTGATAAAAACGGCAAGATCGTTGAAAAACATACCGGTTATATTGAAGGTGATGAATATGTGCTGGAAGACACGATCAAAGAATTGTCAAAATAGATTTAAAATCCAATTTATAGACCCGTCATTCGTTTGTTTGACGGGTTTTTTTATTTTCGCAGTGCGACACAATCTATGTTAAACCTTGTTAAACACTTATAATATCGGAAATCTTTCTATCCGTATACTGCGTTTACCAGAGTAATTTTGATGAGTTGACCAAATGCCCGGATTAAAACACAAAGAAATTATGCGTTACAGAAACGCCATGATCTGCATGGCTGTGCTGGTATTTTTATGTACTTCATCATTTACCTGCAAAAAAGAAAAAGCAAAGATCGCAGTAGATGATAAAGCGCAAATTGCCCGGCTTATTCAACAGGACAAAGGAACAATTCCGGCAGAAGATTTTTTTAAAAATCCTGAGAAAACTGCATTTTGTATTTCACCTGACGGTAATTCCATTTCCTACCTTGGCCCTTATGAATCCCGTCAAAATATTTATATGCAGCCGGCCGACGGAAAAACAGAAGCTGTGCGTGTAACTTCTGAAACAGATCGTGATATTTATAATTATTTCTGGAAAAACAATAATACACTTGTTTATATCAAAGATTCAGGAGGAGATGAAAATTATAAATTATTTGCAATTGAAAAAGACGGATCAAACAGAAGAGAACTCACACCTTTTCCAAATGTACGCATCGAAATAATTGATGAATTAAGAGATTTTCCGGATGAGATCATTGTGGCCATGAATAAAAATAATCCCGCCATGTTTGAACCGTACCGCCTGAATATTAAAACAGGTAAAATGGAACAGCTTGCCGAAAATAAAGACATGGCAAACCCGGTCACCACGTGGAAAGTAGACAATAAAGGAAAATTGCGCATGGCGGTAAGTGTGGAGAAAGGAACAAAAACACATTTATTATATCGCGAAACTGAAAATGAAAGATTCAGATCAATATTGGTGAGCGACTGGAAAGATATGCTCGAACCTTTGTTTTTTGATGAGCATGATGAAATGATCTATGCATTATCAAATTTAAATCGCGATAAAGCAGCTTTAATTAAACTTGACCCGAAAGATCCTTATAACCCCACGGTAATTCTCGAACATCCGGATGTAGATGTGATGTATGCCGAGCATTCTCCGAAAAAACATCATCTCACTTTGGCTTATTTTGCAACAGATAAAAAACATCTCGTATTTTTTGATGATTCGCTTGCGCAGGCATATGATAAATTACAAAAACAATTTCCGGGATTTGATATTTATTTTAATTCATACAGCGATGACGGAAAGAAAATTGTTGTGCGGACATTTAATGATTTAACACCAGGTTCATCTTATTTATTTAATACGGAAACAAATGCCATTACGGATCTCGGAGCAATTAATCCGAGAATCGATCCGGGACAGATGTCGCCGATGAAACCTGTTGCATTTACATCAAGGGATGGTATTCAATTAAACGGCTATTTAACCATACCCAAAGATGCATCTCCACTTAATTTACCGGTTGTTGTACTCGTGCATGGCGGCCCCATGGCCCGCGATTATTGGGGTTACAGGGCCGATGTGCAATTATTGGCGAGCAGGGGATATGCAGTATTGCAAATTAATTTCCGCGGTTCGTGGGGTTATGGAAAAAATTTCGCGGTACTCGGATTTAAACAATGGGGGCGCACCATGCAGGATGATATTACCGATGGTGTGAACTGGTTAATTGAAAATGGAATTGCAGATAAAAACCGCATCGCAATTTATGGTTCTTCCTATGGAGGTTTCGCGGCATTGGCCGGCGCAACATTTACACCCGATCTCTATACATGTGCAATTGATTATGTAGGCCCGTCCAATTTATTTATGCTCTTAAATAATTTACCTTCTTACTGGGAACCTGAAAAAGAAATGATGTTTGAAATGATCGGCCACCCGGTTCGCGACAGTATTTTATTGCATGAAGTCTCACCTGTTTTTCATGCGGAAAACATTAAAATTCCTTTATTTATTGCGCAGGGAGCAAATGATCCGCGGGTAAATAAAAATGAATCCGATCAGATGGTGGATGCACTGCGCAGCAGAAATGTGGAAGTAGTGTATATGCTGAAAGAAAATGAAGGGCACGGTTTCCGTCTTGAAGAAAACCGGCTCGAATTTTATAAAGCCATGATGGGATTTTTGGAGGAGCATTTAGGTGAGAAGGAGTTGCCTTGATGATATCCCAATTAAATACATTGTTTAATCGTTATTCACTATGTGTAATTTTGATTATAGGTGTTAAACAAGGCAATTTAGAACAGCAATAGTATGCTAAAGCCATTTTATTTTATTATTATCTTATACATTTTTTGTGTTCAAACACATGTTGATGCCCAAGATTATCATAATAATATTAGCGATCTAACAATTCGTAACCTTTCTCCTGACTTAAATTCATTTTTTGAAGATGAAAGTATTGAATCGGTTAAAATCACTGAGATTACTCTATTCGACACCGTTTTAAATACCATTGTCTTTGACTGGGGTGTTGCTGAGTCTTATTTATTAATTGAAAAAATAAGCTCCACGCAATTCAATATTGTGGCTTTTACGAATCTTCCGTTAAATGGTATAGATTCCTCTTATGTTAACTCAAAAATATTAGAATTATCAGTAGCGTATTTGCCCAATGACTGCATACATCTTTTTGTGAATAGCAATATTAAATTTGATTTTGAATGGAATGAGAATGATGTGAAAAGAACAATTCAATCGTATGAGAAATATAAAATTAACCCCGCTTTTACAGGAGTTGCTGAAAATGTTTCTTACGAAGATTGTGGTAAAATTCTATTATTAAACTATGAACTTATGTACTCAATCCTGAACGGGAACAAGGAGTCCATCAAATATTTTCTTGAATATCCTGTTGTATTTCCTGCTATGAATAATTTAACATTAACGGAGGAGTATATAGTGAATTTTAAAATATTGAGTTACTACGGATATATTTGAATTTGTCTCGAGTAAGTATTAAAGATTGTATTTCTATAATGATAAATTATGCTTCCTAGATATTCTTAAATAGAAAATGTTATAAATCTCCTTTCCCTCCTTTCCTCAGCGGTAAAAAATATTAAACCACTAAGCAAAGGAGAGCAAGGAGATAAGACGCATTTATTAAAACAGACATCCCTCTCCTCTTTTACTTCGGAGCTTATAAATAAGATGTCAAATAAAAAACAAATCACTGATAATCTTATCCGCAATTAATTTTCCTTTATCGGAAAGTTTCATTTTCTCATTTTCTAAAACAATATCCGCTGATTGAATATAACGTGCAGATTCTTTCTGAATTAAATGCAGATATGTTTCGCCAAAGCGGTTTTTGATTTCATTGAGATCCAGTCCCCACATGGTGCGGAGTGATATCATTACAAATTCATTGTATTGTTGCGGAATGGTGAGAATTTCTGTTTCAGACGGATCTTCATTTTCATTTACGGCTTTAATGTAAAGCGCATTGTTTGCAATATTCCATTGGCGTGTACTGCCGTTAAATGAATGTGCCGAAGGGCCGATGCCGAGATACCAGTTTCCTTTCCAGTAAGATGTATTGTGTTTGGAATATTTTTTATCTCTTGCAAAATTCGAGATCTCGTAATGTTCGAATCCGTTTTGTTTTGCGAATGCCATTAAAATTTCAAATTGCTCCGCTGCCTGTTGTTCATTTAAGGGGGATAATTTATTTTTTTCTATCTGATGATATAAAGCGGTTTTCGGTTCAACTGTTAATGCATAGCACGAGAGATGATCGATATTTAATTCAATTGCTTTTTGGAGATTTTGTTTCCATTCCTGATTTGATAATCCGGGTACCCCGTAAATTAAATCGATCGTGATATTTTCAAAACCAATTTCTTTTGCGTTGCGGATACAATTTTCTGCCTGCTCCGCATTATGGCTTCTGTTCATCCATTTTAATTCCTTATCGAAAAATGATTGCACACCTATACTCAACCGGTTGATGCCCGCATTTTTTAATTCAATTAATTTTTCTTTTGTGAGATCATCGGGATTTGCTTCCAATGTTATTTCTGCATTTTCAATCACTTCAAAATTTGAATAAATAATTTGAAGCAGGTTTTTTATTTTATCAGATTTGAGAATTGAAGGTGTGCCGCCGCCGAAATAAATCGTTTGGATTTTCCTGCCTTCCGTATAATTATTCCGCGAGATAATTTCTTTTTCAAGGCAAAGCAACAGGTCGGTTTTTAGATCCAGTGAAGTGGAGAAATGAAAATTGCAGTAATTGCAGGCTTGTTTGCAAAAAGGAACATGTATATATATGCCGGCCGGTTCTGCGTTATGCTCCATAAAATGCCTGCAAATCTATCAGTAAATTTGCAATCGCCGGATGTTTAAACAATTCGTCTTCCTCCTTTTCTGTATTTCCCTGCTGAACGAGCTTTCAGCGCAGGATAGTTGTTTGCTTGTCATTCAGAATAAAGATGATAAAGAAATAGAATCGGCAGTAAAGCGCTTCCCAGAAAATGAAATTACAGGAACAGAAGCCAGCCGGTTTTTACAGGAAGCGCTTGGTTATTTATATGAAAGAGGCTATCTCACTGCAAATTATTCCGAAAAAAAATCGGGAGATACATGCTTCATCGAATTCCAAAAAGGTAAAACTGTTTTATGGGCGAATCTGGATGTTTCAAATGTAGATGCTGTTTTTTTGAATAATGCAGGTTATAAGAAAAAAGATTTTGAAGGACGTATATTCCGATATAACGAAGTAACGGATCTTTACAAAAAAATGCTGCGCTTTGCCGAAGAAAACGGTTATCCGTTTGCTGTGGCGGGATTGAAAAATATTATTTGGCAGGACAGTGCAATTTCCGCAGAATTATTTTTCCGGAAGAATTATTTAATTCAATTCGATACTTTGATCGTAAAAGGAAATTTATCCATCACTGCAAATTATCTGGAACAATATACGGGGATTCATCCTGATGCAATTTATGATCAATCCCTCATCAACGGTCTGGATGGAAGATTGCGTGAAATTCCATTTGCTAACCTCACTCGCCCCACACAAATCGAATTCTCGGGAAACAAAGCAAAAGTGGTTGTATTTCTCGATGAAAAAAAAGTAAGCCGCTTCGATTTTCTGATCGGTGTATTGCCGAATAATGAAATAACGGGGCGTATTATTGTTACAGGTGAAGGAAAATTAAATCTCGAAAATGCTTTCGGCGCTGGGGAGATATTCAATCTTTATTTTTCAAAACTGGAAAGTACGAGCAAACAATTTACAACCTCTCTTACGTATCCGTATCTGCCTAAAATTCCGTTTGGTGCCGACGGGGCATTTAATTTATTTCTCCGCGACAGTACTTTCCTCGAGAGAAGTTCGTCGCTGGGAATTATTTATCATTTTTCGGGATCAAATTATTTAAAGGCATTTACTTCATTTTACAATTCCACGATCCTGGATTTTGATACGAGTTTCATTCTCATCACCAAAACGTTACCTTCCACACTTGATAATTCGAATACAACGTACGGACTGAACTGGGTGCTCGAACATCTTGATTATAAATTCAATCCATTACAGGGATATGATTTTTCGGTGGGCGGTTCTGCCGGAACAAAAACAATTCAAAAAAATAATGCGATCACATCTTTAACTGATCCATTTGATCCTGAATTTGATTTCAACAGTTTATACGACAGTACCGATCTCAAAACCCTGATCGTTCAGTACAATTATAATTTCAGGGTATTTATACCAACTTTCAAACGCAATACGCTACTGCTGCAGGCTCGCGGAGGTGCAATTGTAAATGATCAGCTTCTCGAAAATGAATTATTTCGCCTCGGCGGGAATGCACTCTTGCGTGGATTTGATGAGCAATCCGTACTGGCATCTACCTATCATATTTTAACTGCTGAATACCGCTTCTTATTTTTACAAAATTCGTATGCAGGTGTTTTTTTCGATGGTGGTTATGTGGAAGATAAAAGTGCGGCGCCGGTCATACGTGATTATCCCTATGGTTTCGGAGCAGGAGTTTCATTTGAAACAAAGGCAGGGATTTTCGGACTCAGTTATGCGCTGGGTTCTCAGCAAAATAATCCGGTGCAAATTAAAAATGCAAAAATTCATTTTGGTTATTTAAATTATTTCTGATTGAAATTATTTCTTGTTATATGCTTTACACTAACCGTTTTTCAAACAAGCGGCCAAATGCCGGTGCAGGATTCTGCACTTGATACGGTTCCTGCAATACATATAGTTGCGCAACCGGAAGTGAACAGGCCAAAACCCAAAAAGGAAATTATCCCGGCAACTGAATCAACAGTTGTAGTACCGTCAACAACAAATACTTTTATTTACGACAGTTTGTTTGCACCCGAAAGGGGAATGAAAGATTCGGATATTTATTCGAAAAAAATAACTAACCATGCACGCGATTATCAGTTTGCACTCATATTGCTTGCCATGCTCATTTATGTTACATGGATCTCCTATACATATCAAAAAGAATTGCGTGATAATTTAACGGTGATCGTGAATTCAAATTTGGGGCAGCAGATTTACCGCGACAGAGAATTCTCCGCAAATATTTTCAAATTTCTCACCTTTCTGAATTTTGCGGTGATGGCCGGTATACTGATTTATTTAATTGCCGTTCATTTTCAAATTCATCTGCTGTTTGACAATTTATTGCTCGATGCTTCAGCGGCTGTTTTACTTGTGATCATCGCCTATTTTTTAAAAGGAATGGTGTATAAACTGATCGATCTTATTTTTCATTTCGGCGGCAGCCTTGATTTCTTCCGTTTCAATTCCCTGGTAATATATCAGCTTCTTGGTATTGCGATCTTTCCCCTCATAATTCTGGCTGTTTTTGCTAAGCCACCGGTGAACGACTGGGCTTTGTATGCCGCACTCGTAATGGCGGGAATTGCTTTATTCATGCGGCTTCTGAAAGGATTTTCCGTGCTCGGAATGTTAAGGGGTTTTCACATACTTTATTTTTTGCTGTATATTTGCGCCCTCGAAATAGCGCCTGTGTTGATTATTTGCAAGCTATTCAGCATGTGGGCTTAACGGCCGCCAAAAAAAGTATTGATGAACAATCCCAATCAACCCTCAATAAAGCCCGTAAAATCCATTTTAATCTCCCAGCCGACGCCGCCGGAGGTGCCAAAATCACCGTATTATGAGATCGGTGAAAAATATAAAGTAAAGATTGATTTCAGGCAGTTTATTCAAATCAGGGGGCTGAGCGCAAAAGAATTCAGAAAACAAAGGGTCAATATCACCGATTATACGGCCATTATTTTTACAAGCAGGAATGCCATCGATCATTTTTTCAGATTATGTGAAGAACTGCGTATCCGTATGCCGGAAATGACAAAATATTTTTGCGTATCTGAAGCCATCGCAGTGTATCTCCAGAAATACATTCAGTACAGAAAACGAAAAGTATTTTACGGTACCGGAAAAGAAAGCGATCTTTTCGATCTCTTTAAAAAACATATCGGCGAAAAATATTTATTGCCTTGCACACCAAGTCATAAGGATGTGTATACCGAATTTCTGAAAGCAAATAATGCTGATTTTACGGAAGCAGTAATTTATGAAACCGTACCTGCAGATCTTACCGATATGAAAGGAAAGATCAATTACGATATGATCATTTTATTTACGCCGACCGGCGTGCAGAGTTTATTTCAGAATTTTCCCGAATTTGTGCAGGGGGAATTGCGTATCGGGGGCATGGGCGGCGCAACAGTAAAAGCAATGGAAGAACATAAATTGCGTATTGATGTAATTGCACCGACACCGGAATCACCGTCAATGACACTCGCACTCGAAAAATATCTGGCCAAAACGAACAAGAAAAAATAATTCATCGTTCAGATGAAAGAATTCAGCTCATGATTATTCGTGAGCTTTTTTTTTGAAATAATTTATACCATGCATTCAAATCAACTCATCAAAGAAACATCTCCCTATTTATTACAACACGCACATAATCCGGTGAATTGGTTTGCCTGGGGTGAAGAGGCGTTTCAAAAAGCGAAGGAAGAAGATAAACCCATTTTGGTTTCGATTGGTTATGCAGCCTGCCACTGGTGCCATGTGATGGAACATGAAAGTTTTGAAGATGAACAAACAGCAGCATTCATGAATACCTGTTTTGTAAATATCAAGGTTGACCGTGAAGAAAGATTTGACGTCGACCATATTTATATGAATGCATGTCAGTTGCTGACGGGCGCCGGCGGCTGGCCCTTGAATATGTTTCTTACACCGGATTTAAAACCATTTACCGGCGGCACTTATTTTCCGCCGAAACCTGCTTATGGCAAACCTTCCTGGATGAATGTGCTTGTTTATGTACATGAACAATTTACACAGCACCGCGATAAAGTGGAGGAACAGGCGCAATTGCTTGCCGACCATATTTTAAAAATGGATGAGGCATTTGTACAGCCATTGGAATCAATTCAAAAAGGATCGGAAATTTTTTCAAAAGACGAATTGATTTCTTCCATCCGGAATATGAAATTACATTTCGATACTACGGATGGCGGCTTTGGAAATGCACCGAAATTTCCGGGTGCAATGAATCTCCGGTTTTTATTAAAAACAAATTATTATTTAAAGGATCAGGAAATTGAGGAGCACATTTTCAGATCACTAGATCATATGATGCAGGGCGGAATTTATGATCAGATCGGCGGCGGTTTTGCAAGATATACGGTTGACAAAAAGTGGATCATACCGCATTTTGAAAAAATGTTGTACGATAATGCGTTGCTGATCAGTTTATATGCTGAAGCATATGCTGCAACAAAAAATAATGCATATAAAAATCTTGTAGAACAAAGCATGCTGTTTGTTGAACGGGAATTGATGCAGGCTGACGGCGGATTTTATGCATCTTATGATGCTGATTCGGAAGGTGCGGAAGGAAAATTTTATACCTGGACAACCGAAGAAATTCAATCTTTATTTCCCGATGATTATGATTTCGTATATAAATTATATTCCATAACAGATGCCGGCAATTGGGAACATACAAATATTTTACATCGCACAATTCCGGATGAAATTCTTTGTACAGAATTTCAGTTGACCGAAGCGGAACTGGCTGCAAGGATCGCATCGGTAAATAAAAAACTGTTTGATGCCAGAGAAAAAAGGATCAGGCCTGGACTTGATAATAAAATCATTCTTGGCTGGAATGCACTTATGATCTCTGCAGTTGTAAAGGCATATCATGCCCTTGGAAATGATCATTATAAATCACTTGCAGAAAAATCATATCAGTTTATTAAATCCAGTTTCAAAAAATCAGATCCCGCATATTATCACACCTTTCAGAACGGGAGCGGAAAACATCCGGCATTTCTGGAAGATTATGCTGCGTTCATAAATGCATCTCTCGACATGTACGAATTATTACAATCGTACGAACATCTCCAATTTGCAATTGCGTTATCAGAATATGTCATTGAAAATTTTTCCGATGGCCCTGTATTTTATTTCACGCACAAAGAGCAGCATGATATACCCCTGCGCAACAAAGATTTTTATGACAACGCAACACCTTCGGGAAATTCGATGATGCTTGAAAATTTTCTGCGCATCGCGAATTACACAAATAACAGTGCATGGATGATGCGTGCAGAGAATTTATTTGCAACGTTGAAAACAAATATCATTAAACACAGTACTTCGTTTGGCAACTGGCTTTCTGCCGCCGGCGCAATTCTTTACCCGCATGCCGATATTGTCATTACCGGAAAAAATGCAGCGGAAATCGCAGCGCAAATCAAACAGACATACTATCCGTATCGCACAATCAGATACACAGATCTGAACAATGCAGCGGATCCGGTTTTTGAAAACAGAATAAAAGAAAATACAGATTTGATTTATCTCTGCCGAAATGGTGTATGTCAGATTCCCGTAAATAATGTCGCTGATTTTTTTTCTTTGCTGCAGGAATTTTGAATTGATCTGATTCAGCCGTATTTTAGCTACAATATTTGAAGGCAGAAGGCGTTTTAAAAACCTAAGTGGAAGAGTCGGAATGAAACAATATTTACGTTTTTTATTTTTCTTCATAATTTCTTGCGGGGGGATCGGCAGTAAAGCACAAACTGCAGATGGATTGATCAGTTATGGCCAGCAGGATCCGCAATTCACGCAATACATGTTTAACCCGATGATGTTCAATCCGGCCGTTGCAGGAAGTGAAACAAACTGGGTGAGTACACTTGCTGTGCGGAATCAATGGGTTGGTATTCCGGGAGCACCCGAATCACAGAGTTTTACTTCGCATTTGCCGATTTATAAATTATCAGGTGGTGCCGGAATTTCAGTGTTGAATGATATAGCAGGGCAGCAGCGCAATACAAGTATTACACTTGCCTATGCATGGCATAAAAATTTTAGAAAATCGCTTTTAAGTTTTGGCTTGAACGGCGGCATTATTCAGCAAAATCTGGATGGAAGCAAATTGATCACACCAACCGGCAATTACGAAAATATCGTTGACCATAATGATCCGAATCTGCCTGTCACCCTTCAATCAGAGGTGTTACCCGATGCAGGTGCGGGCATCTGGTATCTTAGCGAAAAATTTACAAGCGGAATTTCCGCAACACACATTTTGCTGCCATTATGGAAAGCGCAGGATGCTGCAGGAAATACGATACAATATAATCCAAACGCTTACGTTTATCTGGCATATCATCAGAAACTGGGCAGTTTGTTTGAATTAATGCCAAATGTTCTTTACAAAACAGACCTTTCTGAAAGTATGGTTGACCTGAACCTGATTTGCACATTCAAGGATAATTTTTTGCTGGGGGCTTCTTTCCGTTCTAATGTGAGCGGACAGAGCGATGCAATTGCAATGGTGGCGGGATTAAATATTTCAGAAAAATGGAAAGTTTCATATTCGTACGATATAACAACATCAGCATTAAACGCAGTTAGTTCAGGATCGCATGAAGTATTACTGAGCTACCGGCTGAAAATGGATAAACCGAGATCGGGCAAAATGATCAATAACCCGAGATTTATTTATCATTAACAACCCCAAAATTTGCAGATTGCGGGAAAGTTGCTAATTTCAGCCCACTTTTATTGGGATTTGTGTGCAGTTCAAAACCCAAAAAATTAAATAGAACCAGAAAAATTTTATTTTTACACGGCTAAAGTACAAACTCTATCAAGTATGAAAAGATACCTGCCTTTGTTATCTGTAGCTATTGTCGTAACTATTTTCAATAGTGGATGCAGCCACTCTAGTTGGGACGACTACAGAGGACAACTCCTGGGCGTTCAAGACAGGCCGGAATGGGAACCTATCAACCCGTTCGGCATGGTGTACATTCCTTCGGGAACGCTACACATTGGTCCGAGTGACCAGGACGTCAACAATTCACTTTGGCAAAGAACCAAGTCGATCTCTATTCAGGGATTTTACATGGACGATGCCGAAATCACAAACAACGAATACCGTCAGTTTGTCTTCTGGGTGAGAGATTCAATAGCCCACGTATTACTTGAGCACTATAACGAAGGTGACGAGAATACGGAAGAACCTACGATCGACTGGAGCCAGGAGATTGAATGGGACGATGAAGAAGCTTCACAAACACTGGATGAAATGTTTCTGCCTGGGAGCGAAACATACTACGGTCACAAACAACTCGATACAAGACAATTAGTTTATACTTATAAATGGGCAAGATGGAATGATGCGGCCCGCTACGAAAATGCTGATAAGAACATCGGTGATTTCATGGAACTTGAACCCGTTTCGGTTTATCCGGATACAATGGTTTGGGTGCGTGATTATACCTATTCATTAAATGAACCGATGACACGTCAGTATTTCTCTCACCCTGCTTTCGATGATTATCCGGTTGTCGGAATAAAATGGAAACAGGGAAATGCATTTGCATCCTGGAGAACAATTTTCTGGAACGAATGGAGAAGAATGCATGGCGAACAAATCGTTGACGATTTCCGCTTACCTACCGAACATGAATGGGAATATGCAGCAAGGGGCGGACGTGATGAAGCACCTTATCCCTGGGGCGGTCCTTATGTCAGAAATACAAAAGGATGTTTTCTTGCAAACTTCAAACCCGGCCGTGGAAATTACCCTGAAGACGGCGGTTACTATACTGTAAAAGTTTATTCCTATGCACCAAACGATTTCGGTTTATATAATATGGCCGGCAACGTTTCGGAATGGACCTCAACCGCATTTGTTGAAAACAGCTATTCTTTCATTCATGATGAAAACCCTGATTACCGCTATGATGCACAGGACAGCGATCCTCCTGCATTGAAAAGAAAAGTGATCCGCGGCGGTTCATGGAAAGATATCAGCTATTACATACAAACAGGTTCACGTCATTGGGAATTTCAGGATACGGCAAAATGCTATATCGGATTCCGTTGCTGTATGACTTTCCTTGGAAGATCAATGAGCGATTTCTGATAATTTAAATACAAGCGAAAAAATATTTCACAAGACACACAATCAATTAGTAATCAATTTCACAATCAATCTTTTTTAAAACCTTAAAAACTGAATTAAGATGTCAGCATTTTTCGAAACCGATCGTTTTAAACGTATTAAAAACCTTATCATTGGTGTTGGCGCCTCTGTCGTACTTGTTGGTGCGTTATTTAAAATCCTGCACTGGGAAGGAGCCGATTTTATGTTAATGGTAGGAATGTTTACAGAAGCATTTATCTTCCTCCTCCTCGGAGTACTCCCTCCGCACAAAGATTACTATTGGGAGAAGATCTACCCGGATCTGCATATTTCTCCGGAAGTTGAAGAAGCAAAATCCGGCAAAAAAGTACATAAACTCGGACCGAAAGAAAGTGTTACACAGCAATTGGATAAAATGCTCGAAGACAGTAAGGTTGAGCCAATGATGATCGAACGTCTTGGTGATAATCTGAAACGCCTCGGAGAGAATATCGAAAAACTTTCTGAAGTACAGGATGCTGCCGTTAATACAAATGAATATTCAACTAAAATTAAAGATGCTTCCATCGCAGTAAGCGAAATGCGTGATGCATATTCAAATGCAGCAAAAGCAATGGAGCAGATCACGGCATCTTCAGTAGATACAACGAAGTACCACGAACAAGTGCAAATGGTTACCAAAAACCTGAGCCAGCTGAATGCGATTTATGAACTCGAATTACAGGATACAAACAACCACCTGAAAGCGATGAATAAATTCTATGGCAGCCTCAACAGCGCAATGGATAACCTCCAGGAATCTCTTACCGATACAGCAAAATATCGTGAAGAAATCGGGCAGTTGTCAAATAACCTTGCAGCATTGAACCGTGTATACGGAAATATGCTCAGCGCTATGTCAATGGGTGCAAACCGTTAATATATCTGTATTTTAAAACCTATTCAATAACAAAAAAATATAACTACACATGTCAATACCTAAGGAACCACGCCAGCTCATGATCAACCTCATGTACCTGGTGTTAACAGCCCTTCTGGCATTGAACGTTTCTGCTGAAATTCTGAACGCATTTAATACCGTTAATAAAGGTATCGGCGACAGTAATGTCATTCTCAATGAAAAGAATGATAATTATATGACGGCTATCACAAACATTGCAAAGACGGATCCGCGGGAAGCTACCCAGGAGAAACTTCGCAAAGCGCAGGAAGCTCAGAAAATCAGCAGCGAGTTTGTTGCTTTCGTAGAAACATATAAGGAAAAAATAAAGGAATTAGCCGGCGGACCCAATGAAAAGGATCCTACCAAATTATTGAAAACGGAAGGTGAAATGGAAAAAACGAGCCATTGGCTTGTGAAAGAAGGGGAGGGTGATAAACTGCAGGCAAAAATTCTGGAAACCAGAAAAAAATTCCTTGATTTGGTTGGTGAATCCAACCTTGAAGTTCCACTTAATGTAAGTGCTGTTCCTGAATCTGCCGGCAACAGAACCTGGACCGATTATAATTTCGACAGGGTACCGGCAATTGCAATTATGACGATCCTGACCAAATTCCAGCAGGATGCTAAAAGTACAGAAAGTACTATCCTCGAACATTTAGCTACCGGTATCAATATCGATGACTTTAAGGTAGATAAAATGGCAGCGATTGTTGCATCACCATCTTCGTATGTGAGAAGAGGTCAGGAATACACTGCAAAAATATTTGTCGGTGCTACTTCAAAAGCGATCAACCCAAAAGTTTTCATGGGATCGTTTACCAGCGAAGTGAAAAAAGATCCGGCTGATAAAAGCGGTGAAGCATTCCTCGAAGTGGAAGGACAAAAACCACCTCTGAACAATGCAACAGAAATGGATGTTGTGGACGGATTCGCAACAATCAAAGAAAGTGCTGGTTCAGGCAGAGCTTATCAGGGTGTGATTCAAGTTCCTGTTCCGAATAAAGAAGGTTATTACAAATACTATCCGTTCGAATCAAAATACGAAACATTTGAAGTTGGTAAAGCGGTTGTTTCACCTACATCCATGAACGTATTATATATCGGCGTTGATAATCCGGTGAAGATCTCCGTACCTGGTTATGCTTCTGATAAAGTAACCGCATCAGGATGTGGTATCACCAAAAAACAGGGTGAAGAATATGTTGCCCGCCCGACTACCGTTGGACCCGGTGAAATTGTAGTAAGCGTGAACAGCGGTAAAGGCACCGAAACTTCGAAAGAAACTTTCAGGGTGCGTCGTATTCCCGATCCGTATGCATATATTTTGGATGTAAAAGGCGGACCGCTCCAGGTTGGTAAATTCAAAGCAATTGATAAAATTGTTGTGAAAAACCCGGATTTCGTATTCGATATTCCTTATACAATTGCAAGTTTTGAAATGGTTTATGCACCTAAAACCGGTAACGTTGTTTCCGACGTTTCGAATTCAGGTAACCTTTCAAAACTGATGAAGGATATTCAGGCAAAAGCAAAACCGGGCGATACAATTGTATTGCAGAACGTTGTTGTAAGAATGCCTGACGGACGTAACGTGCCAGTGAATACATCATTCAAATTAACAGGATAATAAATAGTCAAGTATGAAACATCCTATCGTAATTCTTGTTATTGTAAGCTTCATAGCCACAACAACATTTGCACAGCCGGTAAGCGAAGCCCGTCAGGACGGCGCTTATAAAAGAGAATTGCTTGGTACCAGAGAAATCATTCCTTATGATTTTTTAAGAGAAGCTGATGTTTTTTGGGAAAAGCGTATCTGGAGGGAAATTGATTTTAAAGAAAAGATCAACCTTCCGTTTACCTGGCCGGTGGATCCGTTTCCACAAATTGTTTACGATGCCGTTGTAAGCGGTGAATTAAAATCGTACAGCCCTTTATATGATGATTTTCGTGCGGGTTCGGAATTTACAGTAGATGATATCATTAATAAATACAACAGAACGGATACTACTTATATTCTTGATGAGGTAACATATGAAGAAACTCCGGTGATCATCACCACGCAATTCGATCCGAATTCAGTACAAAAAATTCAGATCAAGGAAGATTGGGTGTTTGATGAAGAAACGTCTCAAATGATTGTCCGGATCATCGGCCTCGCAATGGTGCGTGACCGTATCGACCCGACAACAGGTGAGATCCTCGGATCTGAAATCATGTTCTGGGTATATTATCCTGATTTGAGAAATGTAATGGTTCGCCATGAAGTATTTAATGATAAAAACAGTGCCCGCTCTCTAACATTCGAAGATATTTTTGAAATGAGATTGTTCAACAGTTATATCGTGAAAGAAGATAACGTGTATGATCGTTTTATCGAGAATTATGCAACAGGTATAGATCAGGTTCTTGAAAGCGAGCGTATCAAAGAACAAATATTTGATTACGAACACAATCTCTGGGAATTCTAATTTCTTTTTCTATTCATACTTGAAATGTAAAGCCGGCCACTGCATAGGGCCGGCTTTCTTTATTGCATTTCATCTTACTGATACCTACGAGTTACCTGTTAAGTTGTCTGCAGTTTCATCTTTATCAAAATAAGCACGGATAATTTTCGCTTTTGCATTTCCTGTAATTTTTGCAATCTCCTCCATACCCGCTTCTTTTATTTTTTTCACAGAACGGAATTCTTTCATTAATTCGCGGATTGTATTTTCACCGATTCCTTTAATACCATTTAATTCGGATCCGATCGCATTTTTACTTCTTTTCTGCCTGTGAAATGTAATTGCAAACCGATGTGCTTCATTGCGCAGGTGTTGAATCACTTTCAGGCTCTCTGATTTTTTATCGATATATAACGGAAGCGGATCTTCCGGGAAATAAATTTCCTCGAGTTTTTTTGCAATGGAACATATTGCAATTGATCCATATAAATTCAATTCTTTTAATGACTCAACAGCAGCAGCAAGCTGGCCCTTGCCACCATCTATCACAATTAATTGCGGAAGAGGAGCTGCCTCTTCCAGCAGTCTTTTATATCTTCTGAAAACAATTTCCTTCATGCTCGCAAAATCATCCGGCCCGGTTACGGTTTTAATATTAAAATGACGGTATTCTTTTTTGTCCGGTTTTGCATTTTTAAAAACCACCATACTCGCAACAGGATTTGTTCCCTGTATATTTGAATTATCAAAACATTCAATATGATAAGGCCGCTCCTTTAACCTGAAATCCTTTTGCATTGTATCGAGTATTCTGTAATTCAGGTTTTTTGCATTTCTTTTTTCCTGATCGGCCATTTTTTCTTCAAATACATACATTGCATTTTTTAAGGCGAGATCAAGTAATTTCTTTTTTTCGCCCGCAAGCGGAACGGTTTGTAAAATTTTTTCATCTGATAATTCAACCCTGAACGGAACTATGATTTCTTCTGCATCACTAACAAACTGTAAACGGAGGTCAAGAACTGCGAGGCTCAATAATTCATCCGGTGTTTCATCCAGTTTTTTATATAGAATAAGTGTTTTTGTTTGTACGATCATCCCATTTATGATCTTGATATATCCGATCACTGCAAAATCTTCCCCGTCTGCATATCCGAATACATCCACATTATTGATCTTCACATTTACCACGGTTGATTTTCCCTGATAATCTTCGATAATGGCCAGTTTATTTTTAATGTCTTCCGCCTTTTCAAATTCCAGTCGCCCGATATGTTCTGCTAATTGCTGGCGGAATTTTGATTTCACCGGCGCCATATTTCCTTTGAGAATATTCACGATCTCATCTACATTTTCATTGTACTCTTCTTCAGATTGCAAACCTTCGCAGGGGCCTTTGCAGTTTCCAAGGTGATACTCCAGGCAGACTTTAAATTTTTGCTTTTCAATATTGGATTTCGACAAATCGTAACTGCATGTGCGAATGGGAAAAAGCGTTTTAATAAATTCAAATATCTGCTCCACTTTTCTGAGTGAAGTGTACGGCCCTAGATAAAGTGAACCATCTTTAATATGCCTTCTTGTAAAAAATATGCGGGGAAAATGTTCATTCTTTACAACAATAAACGGATAGGATTTGCCGTCTTTTAAATTTACATTATACCGCGGCTGAAATTTTTTTATTAAAGTATTTTCCAGTAAAAAAGCGTCCTGCTCCGAATTCACGATGGTAAATTCTATACGCCCGATCTTACGAACCATCAATTGAATTCTTGCACTGTGATCTGTTTTCTGAAAATAGGAGCTGACTCTTTTTTTCAGATTTTTAGCCTTGCCTACATAAAGTATCTTTTGTTCTTTGTCGTAATATTGATAAACGCCGGGTTTATCAGGCAGGTTGATCTCCACATTTTTAAATTCTTCCGGCGTCATATTGCAAAGTTAATCGCAGCCGATCATTTTGAACAAACACTTTTGGCAGCCTGCATACAGCTGCAATCAGCCGGAATGTATATTTTTGCTGCATAAACACATACCATGAGAAAAGCGCTGCTTCTTCCCGGATTTTTATGTTTTCAAATTGTTTTATCCGCCCAGCAAGGAAAATTGCCAATTTCAGATCTGATGCAACTCAGCAAAGGCGGCCCTTTGATGGCTATGGATATACTCGTAAAACAACACGGCTTTGCAACTGCTGAATTTGATGCACCTGCTGAAAACACGGCACAAAATTCCGATACGTCCATATATTTTACATGGAGCAGTGCAGACGAAAAAGAACTCAGCAATATTTATTACAATGCACAAAAAAGAAACGGTAAGCCGACAAATCTTTGCTCGCTCACCACAACCGACAGTATTTATTATCAAACAGAATTAAAAAAACTCGAAACAGAAGATTTTAAATTATCCGATGCGGTAATAAAATCGGAAGATGCAAAGGACGGTAAAGTATTTATGAAAGATGATTACCGGATTAAAATATTCTGGTCGTATATGGGATCGGATATTAAATTTTATATTGTAGATGTAATTTGGTTCGGTAAATAAATTTTGCAGTAGCGGCATTATTCTACATATCCTTCCATCACATCCTGGTAAACATCATCCTGCATATTATCGTATTTTCTGCAATCAATTTCGATAGTAGGTGTTCCTTCAAATTGCTGAAATTTTGCTGCAGGATCGATACCTAAAGTTTTATCTGCATAAACTTTTTTCATAAAGAATCCATAAATAGGCAATGCTTCATTTGCACCCTGTCCGAGTGCCGTTGATCTGAAACTTACAACAGGATCATCTGCACCCACCCAAACACCACAAACCAATTGCGGCACCATTCCCATAAACCAACCATCTGTATTTTCCTGCGTTGTTCCTGTTTTCCCTGCAACTTCGCTTGTTATTCCTCCGTATTCGGCACGGCGTAGGCGCTGACCTGTTCCATTATTTACAACATATTTCAGCATGTCAACCATCACACTTGAAATTTCTTCACGCATTACTTCAACACGTTTTGCAGGGAATTCGGCAATGATATTTCCATTTTTATCTTCAATCCGCGAAACAAAAACCGGACGCACCGCAACACCTTTATTTGCAAATGCAGAATAAGAAGCTGTCATTTCATATACAGTTACTTCTGCAACACCCAAGCAAATTGCAGGCTGAAACGGAATTTCGGATTCAACACCCATATTATGTGCAAGATCAATTACAGGTTGTATTCCAACCTCACGCAATAAAAATGCAGTGATCGTATTTACCGACTTACCCAATCCCTGTGATAAGGTGAGCATGCCCCCGTATTTTCCGTCCGAATTTTTCGGTGTCCAGTCACTCATTAATCCCCATTTGGATCCTTTTTCAAAAGTGACCTGTGTATTCGGTACTTCAAAGCAGGGAGAAAAACCTTTATCAGCAATTGCAGCAGTATACACAAACGGTTTAAATGTAGAACCTACCTGCCTGCCTTGCGATGGTTTCACATGATCTAATTGAAAATAACGCATATCCACACCGCCTACCCATGCTTTGATTTCACCGGTATGCGGATCCATTGCCATAAACCCGGGTTGCAAAATTTTCTTGGTGTATTTAATTGAATCGTATGGCGACATTACCGTGTCAAGGTCATGATTTTTTGCACGCCATGAAAAAACCGTCATAGTATCGGCAGTATGAAATGCTTTATTGATTTCATCTTCACTGCTTCCCGCTTTTTTCATTTTGCGGTAACGCTCGCTCTGTTTCATTGCATTATTAACTAATTCCGGATTTTTTCTGCTGTTGCCGGGATATTCCCATGGTTCGTATTTATATCCTTTCCAATGATCATCGAATTGCTTTTGCAGTTTCGTAAGCCATTCGCTTGATGCCTGTTCGGCATAATGCTGCATGCGTGAATCGATTGTTGTATAAATTTTTAATCCGTCTTTATATACATCCCATTTTGAACCGTCGGGTTTTGGATTTTCATTCGCCCATTGTGTGAGCCATTGACGTAAATATTCGCGGAAATATGTACCGTCACCTGCTTTATGATCCTGCCTTTTGAAATCGAGTTCGATAGGTTCTGCTTTATATTTCTGAAAATCGGCATCCGATAATTTTCCCGCTTTATTCATTTGCGATAAAACCACATTCCTTCTTTCAAGCGAACGATCGTAAAACCGCACCGGATTATAAATAGATGGATTTTTTACCATTCCCACCAGCAATGCAGATTCATTTACAGAAAGTGAATCAACATCTTTATTAAAAAATGTCTTTGCGGCTGTTTTTACTCCACTTGCATCATACACATAATTTACCGTGTTGAGATACATGACGAGAATTTCTTCTTTTGTATAATGGCGCTCCAGTTTTGCAGAGGTGATCCATTCTTTGATTTTAATAAATACGAGATCGAATTTATTATCAGCAACAGGGCGGCCGTATAAATTTTTTGCAAGTTGTTGCGTGATGGTACTTCCGCCGCCGCTTTCTTCCTGCCGCAAAATAATCGTTTTAAAGATCACACGCATCAAACCTCTTGCATCGATCCCGGAATGATCGTAATACCTGATATCTTCCGTAGAAACCAGTGCATCGATGAGGTGTTGGGGGATTTCCTGCAAAGTAGCATTCGTGCGGTTTTCGCGATAAAAACGCCCGAGTAATTCGCCGTCGCTGGTTATAATTTGTGTTGCCAAACTGCTTTGCGGATTTTCAAGTTCTTCAAAGGTGGGCAATTTTCCGAATGCACCAAACGACAATAATAAAATGAACAACACGAGCAATCCGAGACCTGATAAAAAAACAATCCAGAAACGGCGTACGTATTTTTTATAAAAAGAAAATTGCTCCTTTACCGACATGCTTATTTGTCTTTTAAATAATTTTCCTGAAAAAATTGTTCGTAGGTGTCAACATTTTTTGATTTAAAGAACAAAACATAATTTGATTTGGAAATAATAAACGGTGAGATCTGTTCTTTATTTACATCTTTAAAAACAGGTTCATTTTCCAGAATTGAATAATAATATACCATTGCTTTTTCGATCCCTGTAAATGATTTCACGAGTACGATCGTATTTTCTTTTCCAAGAAGGAGTGAGCTGATCTTTAAATTTTCGGTACTGAAATTAGCGGAATTATATGTCGCCATATTGTTTTTGAGCGTCGTGGATTCTTTGCCTGATCCCGGCATCACAAAAATGAAATAATGTTCTTCATCTTCTTTGAACGTATAATTTACAACTGCATTTGTTTTTTCGGCATCGTCCATTGTGCTGCCGCGGCGCAGATAATCCAGAATTTCCTGCGCACGAATACCCACCTCATCGGTAGGGTACTTCAATGCGATCTTTTGCAATTCCACTTTGAATTTTTCAATGCTGTCGGGAACACCAAGTGTGAGTGCCGCCAGCATATCAAATTTTGCTTTGTAGGTATTTGGTTTGAATAATGAATCGGCGAGTTTTGCACGGGCAATTACTTCGGCATAATTTCCTTCCTGCAGGTCGTCATACGTTTCAGCATAAAATATTTTGATTGCTTCGTCTTTCTTTTCTGCGGATTTTAAATAATCGGGATCGATCAGAATTTTCGCATACATGCTTTCCGGATATTTTGTGAGCAATGCATTTTTATATTCTGATTGTGTCTGACCTGTTGTTAAAACATATAATTGATACAAGGATTGCACTTCAAATAAATTCTCCGGATATTTTTCTACATTTTCTTCAAATGAGCCGACTGCTTTGCCTGTATTTTTAAAATTGTCTTTGTAAATAATTCCTGCATTATAAAGAGCAGCGGCAATTTTCGCATTTGATGCAGCTATTGCTTCCGGGCTTTTTGGAAGGCTCGCAATAATATCATCGATCTTCAATCCTTTTTTATTCAGGTCGATTGTCTCTGCTGTGGCTGTATCAATTTCTTCTTCATCGGTATTATCAAAATTTCCTTTATCACTTCTGCGCCAGTTATCTTCAAGTTTGCGGGTGCCCCATACTTTTTTAAATTCTGTAAATCCGCGTGAGCGCAGGGCAGTATTGTAAAAATAATAATTGCCTTCCGCCGGATTGGAACCCTGTGTTTGCACAACAGGCGTGATGATTTCATTATTCAGGGTATCCGTTTCATCCGGTTCTTCCACCACAATTTTCTCGAGTTCTTTTTCAAGTTCCCTGTCGCTGAGTGTAGCCCAGTATTGTAATTTTTTTTCCGTTTCAATGATATCAAGTTGCTCAACAAGTAATTTCAATCCGTCGTGCAATTGTTTTATTTCATCAAAGCGTTCATTATCTTTTTGAATGAGGACAAGTGTGCTGTCGTAATAAGCATATGCAAGTTTATATTCCGGATCTGCATAATACAGATCTGCCAAACGCAAATACGAGCTGGTCCTTTGTTTATCATCCATACTTGTGCGTATGGATTTATTTAAATATTCGGTTCCCTGTTCGCGGTCTTTATCAGCCAATGCCATATCGGCAAGCACGTAGTAGATCATACCGTAGAATTCGGTATATTTTTCATCCTTGAGAAGTGCTTTTAATTCATCAACCGTTTCATTTCCACGCACACCATAATTCGACATGGTAAGTTTCGTCATATTGAGTTTGGCGTAAAACTCAAGTGTATAATCCGGTTTGCCTTCAAGCACAAGTTTATAAGCGGCAATCGCTTTGTCTGATTCTTTTTGTGATTCATACAATTGCGCAAGAATAAAATTATATCGGGATTTTAGTTTTTTATCTTCCAGTAATTCAATTGAATTTTGCAAGGGCACGATGGCACTCTGCAATTGTCCCTGCTTGATGAAACAATCCGCTTCAACAGCATATAATTCACTCATTAAATCTTCAGGGAAATCGGTTTTACTTTTTAATACACTTAATACTGTGGAAGCATCATCATATTCTTCGAGTTCTATCAAACATCTTGCAACCCATAAAGAAGCTTCATCGGCAACCGGCTGATGTTTTAAATTTTGCAAAAAGGAAGCAGATTCCTCTTCCTCTTTTTTCTTTTTCTTCTTTTTGCTGTTATTGTCTTTTTTCAGATCAGAAAATTCGGCAACCACATATTGAAATGCGGTGAGTGCTTCAGTGAAATTTCTTTTATAAAAATTTGCTTTCCCGATTAAAAAATAACTGTCGTCGGCCCATTTGCTTTTTGTATGCAGGTCGATTACCAAAGAAGTTTTTTTCATTACTTCATCCATACTCGGCTGCACACCAGCTGCCTGTTCCTGTGTACCGTATTTAAAAATGGGTAAAATTTCTTCGTAATTATCTTCCTGTTGCTCCCAAAGTGATTTCTCACTTTCCGTCATGAGCAATCTTGCATTAAAATATCCGTTATCCCTTGCGGCGAGGTCGTTGAATTGCCTTCCGACAAACCCCTGGCTTTTATTTCCCGGGCTGCATGCAGATATAAAAAAAAGAGCTAAAATTGTAAGCAGATATATGGCGGAACGGCGTTTCAATGTATCAGTTTTTGTATTTACGGATGTATTAACCTTAAATGCGTGAAAATATTTTGTATAAAGGTAAAAAAATAACCTTCAGGGCAAGCAATGGCTAAGACAAAAAAAAGAGCCGAATGGCTGTCGCGGCTGCGCACCAAGTATAAGCTGGTGCTCATGCACGACAAGACTTTCGAGGTGCAGGCTTCGCTCCGGCTGAGTTTATTAAATGTGATAATTGTATTCAGTACCGTTTTTGTCGTGATCGGGCTGATCGTTTATTCTGCCATCGCATTTACCCCGCTGAAAAACATGGTTGTTGGTTATAGTGAGGTTTCAACCTCCCGGCAGGTGATTTCCAATTCTAAAACAACCGATTCGATACTCAATACCCTCGTTGCCTATGAAGTGTATTTTGATATGCTGCAGCGCCGGCTGAGCGGAGCCAGTGATTCGTTGATTACTTACGACAGCCTTTCCAAGATCGATTATTCAAAGATTGAGATCGCCAAACCCTCTCAGGCAGATCTCCAGTTGCGCAACGAGGTGGCACAGGAGGATTTGTTCAACCTGAGTTCGGATGATTCACGAAATACAGGCGCAGAAAATATCGAATCCCTGCATTTTTTCCCACCGGTGAAAGGAACGGTTACTTCCGGCTTCAATCTCAGGGATAAGCATTTCGGGGTAGATATTGTTGCAAATGAAAATTCACCCGTAAAGGCATGCCTCGACGGGACTGTGCTCGATGCGTACTGGAATATTGAAAATGGAAATGTGCTGGTGGTACAGCATGATCATGGAATTATCTCGATGTATAAGCATAATTCACAGTTGTTAAAAAAAGCGGGAAATACAATTAAAGCGGGAGATGTGATCGCCATTATCGGAAATACCGGTGAACTAAGCACCGGGCCGCATCTGCATTTTGAATTATGGCACGATAAATTGCCGATCAATCCGGAAAAATACATTAACTTCAACTAAAATTTTAAATCATGTTCGGGAATAAACAAGCAGAAACCCTGGCCACACCAAATTCAATAATTTCTAACAGGATCAATCACGGAACAACCATTGAAGGATCAATCGAAAGCGACGGGGATCTCAGAATTGAAGGAGTGATCAAAGGAACTTTGCGGACAAAGTCCAAAGTTGCTGTTGGTGCCACCGGACTGATCGAGGGAGATGTGCATTGTAAAACTGCAGATGTCGAAGGCCGTATTGTAGGTGATCTCGAAGTTTCTGATGTGCTCACACTTAAAGCATCAGCAATTGTTGAAGGAAATATCTACACCGCAAAAATTGTCATCGAAAACGGTGCACGGTTCGACGGAGTTTGCAATATGGGAACGAAAGAAAAGATCCAGAATGTCATCGAACGAACCATTCCGAAATTCGAAGAAGCAGCGGTTTGATAATTATCTGAAATACAGCAATATTGTTTTCCAATTATTTGCTGCGATTTTCCTCGGTGTTTGGGGGGGAATAAAACTGGATGCCTGGTTACATACTAAACCGGTACTCACGATTTTATTGTCGCTGATCGGCGTTGGTGGCGGGATGTACTTATCTTTGAAAGACTTTATTAAACCGAAGAAAAAGTCATGATCAGCTACCTTAAAAAATTTATTCCTTTCGCCGCATTAATTGCATTGATCATTTTCATTTTGGGATTTGCATCCGATTTCAAACCGGTGATGACATTCGCATGGATTTGCTTTGCAGTGTTTTTTGTGCTGAGTATTGTGATCCATTATTTTTCTTCCATCACGATGCAAAAAAAACTCGGCAGTTTTATGGGCGTTTTTTTTGTAGCCATATTTTCCAAATTGGTGATTGTTGCAATTGTAATTATGATTTATAAATCAGGGCACGATACAACGAGCGTGAATTATATTATTCCTTTCGCCATTATTTATTTTTCATTCCTCTTTTTCGAAACCATCGAACTTGTAAAACTCAGCAGAAGATCAACCGTGCATACCAAACCGGCAGATCAGACCAAAAAACCCTCAGCCTGAATTTTACGTTCCTGTTACAAAGCCCCGCAACCGAAATACGTAACTTTATAAAATGAATCGCCAAATTCTTTTCTTTCTGTTTATTGTGTGTTTTGAAAATGCATTTGCGCAATTCGAATCTTTTGATAAAACATATCGAGAAATAGAAAAGTCGGAACAAGCCGGCGCATTTTTTAAAGAACAACTACTCACATCTGCCCCCACCGGAAATTACGATCTCAAATATCACCGCATCCAATGGTTTGTTTCACCGGATACATTATTTATTTCAGGAGAAATTACATCGTATTTTATCTTAACAGAGGATGCAGATCAGATATATTTTGATTTGTCTGATACGCTGCAGGTTGATTCGGTTTTATTTGAAGGAAATAGTGTTGATTTTGATCACAGTAATAATGCAGTGGAAATTCATTTTCCTGTTTTGAAATCAGCCGGTACGCTCGACAGTGTTTCTGTTTTTTATCATGGCGTACCCAATTATAATAATTTCGGTTCCATGAGTATTACAGAACATGAAACAGGAAAAAATCTCTGGACCTTATCAGAGCCATATGGTGCAAGCGACTGGTGGCCGTGCAAACAAACATTGAACGATAAAATCGATTCGCTCGATATTTATATTACGATGCCTGAAGGATATAAATCCGGAACGGCCGGTTTGCTGATAAGTGAAATAACTGCTGATGGATTTACAACCGATCACTGGAAAACAAATTATTTAACTGCAACTTATCTGATCGGAATATCCGTTGCGAATTTTGAAGTCTATCAGTTTTATGCGCCGCATGAACCGGATTCGGTCTTGTTTTATAATCTGATATTTCCTGAAGATTATGAGGATGCTGTTTTGGGAATCAACGATATAGTTGAATCATTCCAATTGTATACCGATATCTACGGCGCATATCCGTTTAAAAATGAAAAATACGGCCATATGCAATTCAGCTGGGGCGGTGGAATGGAGCACCAGACAATGAGTTCGGTGGTGCATTTTACATTTGATTTATTAGTGCATGAAATGGCGCATCAATGGTTCGGTGATAAAGTAACCTGCGCATCATGGGAAGATATCTGGTTGAATGAAGGCTTCGCTACTTATTCAAATGCACTTTGTTATTATTTTATTGATGATATTCATATTTACTGGAATCAATGGCTGAAAGGAACGAGAGATGTAATCACTGCAGAACCTGATGGATCGGTTTGGGTGAATGATACAACTGATGTTTACAGGATTTTCAGCGGGCGATTAACGTATTATAAAGGTGCCTGGCTTTTACATATGCTGCATTATGTTTTGGGAGAAGATCATTTTTTCACCGCATTACAGAATTATATCAGCGACCCGCTGCTGGCGTATAATTTTTCTGCAACAAACGATCTGAAAGCATATTTTGAAACGACCGCTGATACTTCACTCACCGAATTTTTTAATGATTGGTTTTATGGAGAAGGATATCCTTCCTACCATTTGATCTGGACACAGGATGAAAATAAAACAGTTTCCATTTCATTGAGTCAGACGCCTTCACATTCATCAGTTGATTTTTTTGAAATGCCCGTACCTGTCCGTTTGAAAGGAGATAATGATTCGATTGATATTGTTTTAAATCATATTGAAGACGGACAATTATTTTTTGAGCAACCTGATTTCACGGTAAATGAAATTATTCTTGATCCGGATATGTGGTTATTACATGCAAATGATATTATTGCAAAAGCTGAATTAAATGAAAATGAACTGCCAATCCTGGTTTTTCCGAATCCTGCAAATAATCAAATTACCATTCAGGATTTTTCGGTGCAACCCCAGCATTATGCAATAGAAATATCCGATGCGGCCGGGCAAAACATTATCAGCCGGAATTTTAACGGATATATTTCTTCTCAGGAAACAATTGATATTTCAAATCTGGCTTCAGGAATTTATTTTGTGAAGATTGCAAATGAAGAAAAGAGTATCGTTCAGAAAATTGTGGTGCAGTAATCCGTCATTAATTAATAATTTTGAATATGATGAAAAAAATCCTCCTGCTCGGCTCCGGTGAGCTCGGAAAAGAATTTACGATTGCCTGTAAACGCCTGGGTCAATATGTAATTGCGGTTGATTCGTACGATAATGCGCCTGCGCAGCAAGTGGCGGATGCACGTGAAGTGACCAATATGCTGGATGGAGAAGCACTGGATGCGATTGTAAAAAAACATCAGCCTGATATCATTGTTCCTGAAATTGAGGCGATCAGAACGGAGCGTTTTTATGAATATGAAAAATGGAATATTCAGGTGGTGCCGAGTGCTCGTGCAGCAAATTTCACCATGAACAGAAAAGCAATCCGCGACCTGGCTGCAAAAGAATTGGGATTGAAGACAGCAAAGTATGCGTATGCAAAAAGCCTTGATGAATTAATCGCGGCGACAAATACAATCGGAATTCCATGCGTGGTAAAACCATTGATGAGTTCAAGCGGAAAAGGTCAAAGTGTAATTAAATCAAAAGATGATATTGAGAAAAGCTGGAATTATTCTCAAAGTGCGAAGCGTGGAGATATTGCAGAAGTAATTGTGGAAGAATTTATTGAATTTGATTCTGAAATCACATTATTAACCGTCACACAAAAAAACGGACCCACATTATTTTGTGCGCCCATCGGCCACCGGCAGGAACGTGGTGATTATCAGGAGAGCTGGCAACCTGCAATAATTTCTCCTGAACATTTAATTGAAGCGCAGCATATCGCCGGGCAGGTAACAAAAGCATTAACCGGTGCAGGGATCTGGGGTGTTGAATTTTTTCTGTCGGATAAAAACGGCGTTTATTTTTCAGAATTATCTCCACGGCCGCATGATACAGGAATGGTAACACTTGCCGGCACACAAAATTTAAATGAATTTGAATTGCATGCACGTGCCGTTTTGGGATTACCCATTCCGGAAATTGAATTATTAAAAGCAGGAGCGAGTGCAGTAATCCTCGCGAATGATAATTCAGATAATTTTTATTTTGAAGGAATTAAAGATGCATTGAAAGAACCTAAATCAGATATTAAAATATTCTGCAAACCAACCACACGGCCTTATCGAAGAATGGGAGTTGCGTTGGCGTATGATGAGGTGAATTCAGATATTGACCTTGTAAAAAAAAGAGCGATTGAAAGCGCTGCGAAAATCAGAATAGTAAATATATAAATTGAAAGAATTACCAGATGAATTAGTTAACCAGAATTTTTGTAGCGCAAATAATATCGGACCCGTTTTTTGCGGTTATTATATACAGGCCTCTTGTTAATCCTGTAACATCTAATTCCGCTTCGCTGCCGCTTTCAGCATATTGCACCAGCCTTCCTGAAAGGTCGTACATATAATAGTTAAGCGTATTTATACTTGTCAATTCGGGTATATAAACAAATATCAATTTTCTTGTCTCATCATAACGAATAAACATATTTTCACATGGAGAAAAATATTTACAATCTGCAAGTATATTGGAATTCGGCGTACCTGGAAGAATAGCTTTTCTGTAAATATTATTATAGGTAGTATTTCCCGGATCTTCATCCTGGGTATAAAAAAGAATAATTCTCCCATTTACAATTTTATATTTTACTGATGAAATCCCATCAGTCAGGCTATAGGAAAATATTTCCGTATTCATAATAAGATTACCATTGATATCAAAAAGAACCAGATCGTATGTGTGCAAATATGATTCAATCAATGCCGAAACATATCCGTTGCTATCGAACTGGTATTGGTTTAATTCCTGATAAATTGAAGAGCCGGGAAATGGAATGGCGGTCTTGTGTATGGATTCATAAGGCTCGTCGGGGTCAAATAGTATACAATGAATCAAATCGTTGGTAAAATCATACGAAATAACTTCGAGGCCGTTACATGTATAATAATGAAATACAGATGAATTGCTTTCTGATTCATAAATTTTTTCACCAGTAAATAACAGACTTTCGGGTTCTATTTTGATTTTATAATTGTCAGCAAAAAGGATAATACGGTTTTCGATGTCAAATTCGATATCGACCGGTGCTGTTTCTGAAACAGGGTCTATTTCCCAAATTAATGTCCCTTCTTTTGAAATTTTTAATAAACTTGTATACCGATATTCCAGGTATTCGAGCTCTGGATCAATCTCTTCTGAATAATAATCTATGGTAAGAAAAATATTTTTTTGTAAATCTTCTTTTATCCTACCGATTCGAACAGTCTCTTTTTCGAAAATATATTCTGAGAGGATATTCCCATTTTCATCCAATATCAAATAGTGAGGGAATTGTATAGGGCCATTATTACCATCTTGATAGATAATAATATGATTGCTTTGTTCTTGTTCAAAATGATCATATTCGGAATAACCGATTTTGGTATTTTTAAAATTCAGGTGATATAGCTCATCACCATTCAGCGAATAGGAAATGAATTCTGTGGAGTCCGTTGAATGAAAAAGAAGATATATTCGCTCTTTACCTACCTTAAATTTTGGCGTATTGTTGTAGGGGGCATTTTTAATAAACCAAACCAATTGGTTTTCTGAATTATACTTAATAAGATATAGTTGTGAGTCATGTCCGCCGCAAAGTAAAAAGTAATCAGTTCCGTAGATATCAATATCAATTAAATTCTCCATTTCGACGCCTTCGATTGAAATTTTATCAATCGCCTGGGAACTGCCGATACTTCTACAAAGCAACAGGACATAAAGAATGGCAGACCTTTTCATTTTCAGGTTTTGGGTATAAACTAATATAACGTTCTGACTAATTATATATTTTGTGCTATCCAAAGTTGCAATAAACCTGCGGAAATCCCGTCTGCTTTTGACAAAATGATTTAGTATTTCAAAGTGAAGATCGGTTGGTTGATGTTTTTACGATGGATTTAATTCATTTGAACTTGATCTTTTGGCTGCCGTTTTCTTCGGCACTTTCGCATCTTCGTCCCTTGCTTCATTCTACCTTCAATGAAGTCACATAAAAATTCGGATCAACAAAACCGGTCTCATCAACTTTGAAATTCTTTAATACGGAAATGCGGGACCACTCGCTTGTAGGATAAACAAACTGGTAATTTCCGTTGATCTTTACTTTAACCGGCATATTAAATCCATCGATACAATTTGTCCAGCGGTAAGAGAGAAAAGATTTTTTGCCTTCTTTAATAATTTTATATTCTAATTGCGGGATTTGAATGGTGCGGAGATATTGATCAAATATTTTACTTAAATCTTTTCCTGATTTCTCTGAAATATAATTTTCAATTTGTTCGGTGCGCACCACCTGATGATAAAAATGACTGTTCATGCCGATCAATATCTGCCTGAATAAACTATCATTGTCAATTACCTGACGAATGGTATGTATCATTTCTGCTCCTTTCGGATACATATCATCCGAACCTTCTTCATTCACATTATAATATCCGATCACCGGAGCCGTGTTGGTAATCGAACTGCGCAAACCAACCATAAATTGCGTAGCCGCATCTTTTCCATACCAATATTCTGCGTACAGAGCCTCACTATAATTTGCAAATCCTTCATGCACCCACATATCGGCAATTTCTTTTGTAGTAATATTATTTCCAAACCATTCGTGACTGCTTTCATGCACAACAATATAATCGAATTTTAAACCCACACCGGTTCCGGTCACATCAAATCCCAGATAACCATTTTTAAACTGATTGCCATATGCAATTGCAGTTTGATGTTCCATACCGAGATAAGGTGCTTCCACCATTTTAAATCCGTCGTTATAAAACGGATAAGGGCCGAACCAATATTCAAATGCTTTTAATGTTTGCATTAATTGAGGCAAAACATGTTCTCTTGCTTTTTGCATATCATAACCAAGAAAATATATATCAACATCAAGCGGTCCGTTTAATCCCTGATATGTTTCATGACTATGCGCATATTTTCCGATATAGGGAATGATATTATAATTATTGATGGGAGATGAAACTTTCCATGTATGTGTAATATAACCATTTCCGTTATTAACATCACTGATATGCCGGCCATTGCTTACTACTTCTAATTTATCGTCAACAATGTAATGCATGGTGGCACTGTCGGGTTCATCGTATTGATGATCTTTATTCGGAAACCAGATACCGGCACCTACACCCTGAGATGTAATGCTGACCCAGGGATTATTTTCTGAATCTTTTTTCCATGCCACCCCGCCATCCCAGGGCGGATTTTTTGCTTCGGTCGGGACACCGTGATAATAAATTGCAATTTTATTTATTTCAAAAATCGATTGCTGCTGTATTAAATTGATAAAATACGCATTGCCATCTCTTCTGTAATTTAATTTTTTATGTTCCTGAATTACGCTGTCGATTTGCAGGGGTTCCATTAAATCGATCTGCATGATCTGATACGGAGATAAAACTTTATAAGTAATAATATTACAACCCGAAATCAATCGCACCGGGATATCGAATTTTACAGACAGATTATAATGCAGTGCATCCCACCAGATGCGTTCTTGAGTAAAACTTCCACGGAGCGAATCAGCATGTGAGAAGGAAATATTGTGCGTTAAAAGCTGCCCGAAGCTTTGAAACACCGAAATAATCAAAAAGCAGCTAATAAAAAGAATTCGTTTCAAGATCAATGAGATTTTGAAAGTAAAGATAGGAGAATGCGGATTTCGGATGTATTAAGACTTGTTAAAGGATTATTCAAGATCGCTGAGATCGAAATTATTCAGAAAGCTAGTATCGAATTTTCCGGCCCTGAAATTATCGTCCCGCATTAATTTTTTGTGAAACGGAATTGTTGTTTTGATTCCTTCCACAATAAATTCATCGAGTGCACGCTGCATTTTTAAAATCACTTCTTCACGTGTTCTTGCTTTGCAGATAAGTTTTGCAATCATCGAATCATAAAACGGCGGAATTGTATAGCCTGCATAAACGGCAGTATCAACACGCACACCATGACCTTTCGGAGAATGGAAACTTGTGATCTTACCCGGTGACGGCTGGAAATTTTTAGACGGATCTTCTGCATTGATCCGGCATTCCATTGCATGTAATAAAGGGAAATAATTTTTACCGGAAATTTTTTCACCGGCGGCAATTTTTATTTGTTCTTTGATCAGATCGAAATCAACAACTTCTTCCGTAACAGGATGTTCCACCTGGATACGTGTGTTCATTTCCATGAAATAAAAATTCTTGTGTTTATCTGTCAGAAATTCGATGGTTCCCACGCCTTCATAATTAATACTTTCTGCAGCTTTCACGGCAGCATCGCCCATTTTTTTTCTGAGTTTTTCATCCACAAAAGGAGAGGGGCTTTCTTCCACTAATTTCTGATGACGGCGCTGTATCGAACAATCACGTTCACTTAAATGGCAGGCTTTCCCATATTGATCGCCGGCAACCTGAATTTCAATATGCCGGGGTTCTTCAATATATTTTTCCATGTACAAGCCGTCGTTATTAAATGCGGCTTTTGATTCCATGCTGGCAGTATTAAATGCGTTTTCAATTTCTTTTTCATTCCATACAATACGCATTCCTTTTCCGCCACCTCCCGCAGTTGCTTTCATGATCACCGGATACCCGATTTTCTTTGCCTGCTTTTTTGCATCTGCAATATCTTTTAATAAACCTTCCGAACCCGGGATCACAGGAACACCAGCTTTGCGCATGGTATCCTTTGCCGTGATCTTATCGCCCATTTTATTTATCTGATCAGGGGTGGGCCCGATAAATTTAATTCCGTATTTCGCACATATTTCGCTAAAGGTTGCATTCTCGCTCAGGAATCCATAACCGGGATGAATTGCATCGGCATTTGTAATTTCCGCAGCAGCCATGATCTTTGGAATGCTGAGATAAGATTCTTTTGAAGAAGGCGGTCCGATACAAACAGCTTCATCTGCAAAACGCACAGGTAAACTTTCTTTATCGGCAGTTGAATAAACGGCAACTGTTTTAATTCCCATCTCTTTACATGTACGTATGATACGCAGTGCAATTTCGCCGCGGTTGGCAATTAAAATCTTGTTAAATTTTTTCAACTGGTAGATTGGCTTTGAACTCTTGCGAATACTCATAAAATAAAATGCTGTCTGCTGATTTGAAAATTACGAACCTGCTGTTTCCCGCCGGTATTTTTTGCTGCTGCATTTACCGCGATCAATGCGGAATTTTTTATTGCTGAATTTTATTTCGCTTCAATTAAAAACAACGGCTGATCGTATTCAACCGGGCTTGCATCTTCAACAAGTATTTTTACGATTTTACCTGCGTGCTCGCTTTCAATTTCGTTGAATAATTTCATTGCTTCTATAATACAAAGCACTGTGCCTTGCGTAATATCATCACCTACTTTTACAAATACTTCTTTATCCGGTCCGGCCGAACGATAAAATGTTCCTACTATCGGCGATTTAATGGTAACCAAATTCGAATTGTCGGATATTGATTCATTGGTATTTGCAGAAGTATTATTTGAAGCGGTATTATTTGTTTGAGAAACAATTTTCTCCTGCATGACAGGCTGCACCTGAGGCATTAAAACAGGCTGCTGGGTCTGTTGCACCATTTGCATTCCGGTCGGAGCGAGTGCTGTTTTAATTTTAATCCTGAAATCCTGATTTTCAATTGTGAGCTCCGCAATATTGTTTTTGTTCACCATGCGGATCAGCTCCTGAATTTCTTTGAAGTCCATAGTATTTATTTTACACGTTCAACGTATTCAAATGTGCGGGTGTCAATTTTGATCACATCACCGGTTTCTACAAACATCGGCACCTGAATGGTAGCCCCTGTTTCAACTGTTGCATTTTTGTATGCATTAGTTGCGGTATTTCCCTTCACACCCTGTTCTGCAAATGTAACTTCCAAAATGATATGTGCAGGTAATTCACAAAACAAAGGTTTTTCGGTTTCTGCGTGAAAGAGGATGTCGATCTCCTGGCCTTCTTTGTAAAATTCTTTCCCTTCGCACATTCCTTCATCGAGCGTCACCTGGTCGAAGGTTTCATTATTCATGAAACTATAGCCTGTTTCGTCTTTGTATAAATACTGGTAAGTGCGGCGTTCGATGCGCACAGGTATGATATTGGCGCCCGATGGAAAAGTGTTTTCCAGCACTTTACCTGTTGTAAGGCTCTTGATTTTTGTCCGCACGAATGCATTGCCCTTGCCGGGTTTCACATGTTGAAAGTCAACGATCTGCCAAATGTCGTTATTCAAATCAATGCAAAGGCCTTTTCTGATATCTGCTGTATTTGCCATAATTGTTGGAATCAGGAATCAAGAACCAGGAATCAAGACTTTATATCCTGATTTCTGAAAATTTCTTGATTGTTAAAGAATTTAAAAATATAAATTATTCTGTTTTTATGTTTTCTGCTGATCTGCCCGTCATCCCATCTTCACATCAGCTAATTTGCTGATCAGCTCATCACCAAATCAACTATCATATGCCCATTTCAGCAATGTTGCACCCCAGGTAAATCCTCCGCCGAATGCAGCGAGAACGATATTGTCGCCTTTTTTCAGCATCGGTTCCCATTCCCATAAACAAAGCGGAAGGGTACCTGCAGTAGTATTGCCGTATTTTTCGATATTGATCATTACTTTTTCTTTCGGTAAACCCATTCGTTCGGCGGTAGCGTCGATAATGCGCAGGTTTGCCTGATGCGGCACAAGCCATGCAACATCATCGGATGTTAAATGATTGCGCTTCATGATCTCTTCTGCAACATCAGCCATATTTTTCACTGCAAATTTGAATACGGTTTTTCCTTCCTGGTAAACGGTATGTTCATTTCCATCCACCGTTTCATGTGTAGCGGGCCGCAAAGAGCCACCTGCTTTCTGATGGAGGAAATGACGGCCTGAACCATCCGTTTTTAAAACCGAATCAACAACACCTAATCCTTCCTGATTGGGTTCGAGAAGCACGGCACCTGCACCATCTCCGAAAATTACGCATGTTGTGCGGTCGTTATAATTTATGATCGACGACATTTTATCAGCGCCTACCACCACTACTTTTTTGTATTTCCCGGTTTCGATAAATTGTGCACCGGTTGTGAGCGCATATAAAAAACCGCTGCAGGCTGCACTGATATCAAAACTCAGGATATGGCCACAGCCGAGTTTATCGCATGCAATATTCGCAGTGGCAGGGAATTGCATATCGGGTGTTGTGGTTGCCACGATAAGCATTTCAATATCGGTCGCTTTGTTTCCTGATTTTTCGAGCAGGCCTTTTACTGCTTCCACCACCATATCACTGGTAGCGAGGCCTTCACCTTTTAAAATGCGTCTTTCTTTGATACCCGTACGGGTCATGATCCACTCGTCGGAAGTATCCACCATTTTTTCAAGCTCCTGATTTGTGAGCCTGTATTCGGGAACATACCCGTAAACTCCTGTAATGGCTGCGAGTGTTTTATTCATATTTCTTTATGCAAACTGAGGATTGCGAATAAATGCGTCAGCGAAAACTGAATTCCGGTTTACTGACTGTTCCGGAAAGGAATTCCGTTGATTAAGCTTTTTTCTCAATTGCAATCTTTCCTCTGTAATTGCCGCATTCAGGGCAAACACGATGGCGGAGAACTGCGGCACCGCAATTTGGACAAGCTGATACATTCGGAGCATCAATTCCATGATGATTACGGCGTGTAAGTGTCCTTTTTTTCGAGTGGCGTCGTTTTGGATTCGGCATTGTATTAAGATTTAATTTTTATTCAGATTATTTAAAATATCCCATCGCGGGTCAATTTCATCTTTATTTTCTTCTTCCGCTGTTCCGAGCAGTTTCAAAATTTCAGGATCGCATCCGGAGCTGCCATCCGGTTTGTCGGGGTGCGTAACCCGGAATGGAATGCTGAGGTGAATGAATTCATACACGATTTCAGCAATATCAAGAATTGATTCTCCCTCACTGATCCAGATCACTTCTTCATTATCTGCATCTTCTTCCCGTTCATCACCAACCTTTACATAGAGTGTATAGTTTCCATGGATGGGGAGATTGAAATTCTGCCCGCAACGGTCGCATTCGGTGTCAATACTTCCTGAAATATCAAAATTAAGAACGAACAAACGGTCCTTTTTATCAAACTCCAGATCAACGAAGATCTTTGATTCATGCACCTGGCTTCCTTCGAAATGGCTGAAGAAATCAGCCCCGATTTCGAAATTGAAGTGGTGTATTCCTTCCTTCAGCCCTACGTGAGGGATTTGATATTCCCGCAACTCTTTCAATGATCTGCAATTTTAAAAAGGCTGACAAAGGTAGGGAAGAAATGGGAAGATAGGAAGGAATGATGGAGAAAAGTAAAGTAAGAAGAAAGAAGTGCGAAGTGAGAAGGGAGTAGAGGGGAGTAAGAAATCGGCAAACAAACGATTTTTAGCATTTCAACCGGTTATTTTCTTAAGGCATCAAGCAATCAGAGCACAACCAGTTTCCTTATCTCAACCCTTCCATCCAGATTTAATTTCAGAAAATAAATACCCGTTTGCGCATCAATTAAATTGATCCCGCTTTTTTCTTGATCGATTATGATTGTTTCATAGGAAATCGATTTCCCTGTAATATCATAAATGCCTTCGATCAGGTACGGATCGGTGGAACTGATGTTCAAAGAATGATCTGTTATTGGATTCGGGTAGATGGAAACAGTAGTTTGCCGATCTTTAATTCCGAGGTCATCCGAAATACAATAAGTATCCGTGCAACCCATTACATCAGTAATTGTGAGGCAGGCACAAACATATCCGGGGAGCGCATAAACATGGATTGGATCCCATTCGGTTGCAACACTGCCGTCGCAAAAATTCCAGCTGTAGGATTCAATTTCCGATGAATCACTTCCAACAGAAAGATTCGTGAAATGCGTGATATTATTTTCATCCGTATAATATTCAAAATAAGCATTGCATGAATCCGTAATCGTGGTATCAATTATTTCTTCGGCAGGACCATATCTGGAAATAAAAGGATTCATATTATCTCCTTCTTCAGCAAAAATTGTAATTGTGTCAAGAACAAGCGAATCATACACATAACCTCCCGTCCAGATATTGTAGGAATCACTTTCAAATAATTCCACTTTGCAATTTAATCCGCTGTAAATAAGTGAATCAATTGTTTCACCATCGTCGTTTACCTGCAAAATTTTATTTGTTAAACCTGCATTTTCGAGCAGATATAAAGTAGTGTCGTCGGGTGCCTGTAAAAACTGCGAAAAAATTCCGAATGCTTCATCCACTCTTCTGATCGTATCCATTTCACCCGAAACAAAATCGTAGTGTATAGTTCTGTTGTATTGAGAAAATCCTGCAGGAGGTAATTCTGTGCAACGCCAGAAAACACCGCTTGAATTTTTTGCAAGGCAGGGTGCAAAATCAAATGTAAAATATCTTGTGCCCAACACCTCCAATGCATTAAAATCGCTGTCGTATTTTGCAAGAAAATTTGCATAACCGGTTCCTGTTCCTTCAGGTGGAATATGTATGCCATCGAATGTCGCATAATCAGGTGCGGTACCGGCAAGATATATATTTCCGTCGTCGTCCAGTTCTATATCAGAACCGGTGCGCACAGCCAGCATATCTTCCGAATGAATTAATTCGCCTGCAGAATTATATTTATCAAAAATCGCTTCTATATCATTTTTCAAGCCGGTAACATAAATATTTGAGGAGCCATCCGTTGCAAGCGCATAAAGTAAATTATTGTAGAGAACCGGTACGATTACTTTATGCCAAAGCACATTTCCCAATGTATCGAGTTTCATCAAAAAACTTCCGGTGACAAATAATGGCGTAGTATAATTCTCACCATCGATTGTTAATGCATTTATATATCCGCCGCAGACAACTAAATTTCCATCTGCATCAATTTCCATATCCAGTATTCTCGCATCACCCTGAAATATTTTTTCCCAGCTCTGAACTCCTTCCGCACTGTATTTTCTTAAATGCACATCTCCGCAATAAAATGTAAATAATAAATTGGTGCCGATGGTGGATGATGCGGAAGCAACATAAATATTTTGATCATTGTCGTGCACCATAGCTGTTACACCGTGATCGGCATCAAACTGCAATGTATCGGCCCATACATATTGCTGGGAGAAAGAGGTTTGTATTGAAAGGCAAAACAGTGTGAGGAGTAGTAATCTGACCATATTCATTATTATCAGGCTAAATTACCCAAATCGTGTTAAGGAGTGAGAAAATAAAAGTTAATTTACCTTAAGATGATAAAACGAAAGCGAAAATTACATTAATTCGGGCTGGAGGTCCAGCATGCTTTTTTTTATTGTGTCGGGTATGAGAATTTTCTCATTTTTATTAAAATCATACATTACTAAAATATCATGCGCTTCAGCTGCAATTTCATTTTGATGGTCGAGTATTTTATGCTGAATTCCAAAACTGGTATTTTTAATAAATTCACATCTTGTGCAAACTGTAATTTCACCCGGATAATGCAAAGGCTTTTTATATTGCAGCGATGATGATGCCAGCATAAATCCGATTTTATTTTCTGCGAGCATTTTCATCACACCGATTTCTTCCACATATTTCACACGCCCGGCCTGAATATATTTTGCAAACATCACATTATTGATATGGCCGAAAAGATCCATTTCACTCCAGTCGATACGGATGTTTAATTGAATGGGAAATTGCATGAATTAGAATTGCGAATTTTGAATTTTAAATTGCGAATTGATAAACGATCAAAATTAAAAGAATAAATTTCGAATTTACATTTTACCGACTGCCGACTGCCGACTGCCGACTGTGGACTGGCAACTGCAGACTGCAGACTGCAGACCGAGTACTGAAGACTGCCAACTGAATTTCACATCACCTTTCCCCTTTCGCTTTCAATGATTGTTTTTTTCAATGGATTAGAAGTTACTTCTTTATATATTTTTCTGTTTGCAGAAATATCAATTGCGGTGAAAATTGCCTGCAGCATACTGTCTGGCGAAGCGAGATTTTTTCCTGCAATTTCATATGCTGTTCCATGGTCAGGTGAAGTGCGGATAAATGGTAGTCCCGCCGTAAAATTCACACCGCTTCCGAAACTCAAAGCTTTAAAAGGCACCAATCCCTGATCGTGATACATTGCGAGCACAGCATCAAATTTTGTATAATTTCCGGAGCCGAAAAATCCATCGGCACTATACGGCCCCATCACCATTATTTTTTTATCCTGTGCCGCTTTAATTGCAGGTATGATAATATTTTTTTCTTCATCACCCAATAATCCGTTATCACCTGAATGCGGATTTAATCCAAGCACTGCAATCACCGGTTTGAATTTTGAAAAATCCTGCACAAGTGTTTGATTTAATATTTCAATTTTCTTCAGTATTTTTTCTTTTGTAACAGCTGCTGCAATATCTTTTAACGGTAAATGATTTGTTATCAGGCCAACTTTTAAATATTCATTCATCAGCAACATCACACTTTCACTATTTCCTGCCTTGTCGTTAAAATATTCGGTATGCCCGGGAAAATTAAATCCGGCCTGCTGCATATTATTTTTATTGATCGGTGCAGTTACAAGTGCATCAATTTTTCCTGCAAGTAGATCAGCAGTTGCTGCTTCAAGAGAAAGTATTGCATTTTTACCGCCATCGGCATTTTCAATTCCGGGTTGAATCATTACTTCATCTGCAATGCAATTAATAATATTTATATTTTTTGGATTTGCCTGCTCGGGGGATGTGCAGGTTGTATAATTAAAATGTTCGGCTTCGAACATTTTCTTATAAAAATTGAAAACCTTATTCGAACCATATAAAACCGGTGTACATAAATTCAAAATTCGTTTGTCTTCAAGTGCTTTAATAATTACCTCGGGACCGATCCCGTTCACATCGCCAAGCGTAATTCCGATTTTAATTTTTTGCTCCATTTGCTGCATAATTTCGGCTCTAAATTACAACTTCCGCATGAGCTGTAAATTGCAGCCCGCCGCCTTCTGCCTGAACCGATCCGATTATTATCACTTTCTTTGCAAAACAAATGGCAGGAGGGTTTCAACACAGGAAGAGTTTCGGACAGCATTTTCTGAAAAGCGGTCAAACTGCAGAGGAAATTGTGAACAGCCTCAACTGCCCGCAGGAAATTCAGCAAATTCTCGAAATTGGTCCCGGCCACGGAATACTCACTCAATTTTTAACACAACTGGAGGGTAAAACCATTTTTGTTTCGGAAATAGATCAGCGCATTATACAATTTTTAAAATCTGATCTGCAATTTCCGGAGAGCAGGATACTGGAAGGAGATTTTTTACATATTCCGGTTGAAAATTACATGCGTGGAAATTTTGCCGTGATCGGTAATTTCCCGTACAATATTTCATCGCAGATCTTATTTAAAGTGCTTTCCCTGAAAGAACAGGTGCCACTCGTTTTAGGAATGTTTCAGCGTGAAATGGCACAACGGGTTACTGCAAAACACGGAAATAAAGAATATGGTGTTATTACCGTACTTGTGCAGGCATATTATGACGTCACCTATTTATTAGAACTTGCACCTGATGCTTTTGATCCGCCGCCGAAAGTTTTTTCTGCCGTGATCAGGCTGACAAGAAAAAAGGAAGATCCCGGTTGCAGCGAACAAATGTTGCGTCAGGTTGTAAAAACCGCATTTAATCAGCGCAGAAAAAAATTATCCAATGCATTAGCTTCGCTTCATGGTGGTGCAGAAGGATTAATGCAGCATGCATTCGGAAATTTGCGTGCCGAACAATTAAGCGTTGACGATTTTATTGCCCTCACAACCACAATTGAAAAACAGAGTCGAAAATGAAAGTGATCATCGCAGATTTTCTCCATCCATATCTTGCCGGGCAATTGAGATTGATGCAGTTTGAAGTGGATGAACGGCCAGAAATTTCAAATGCAGAATTATATGCGATCATTCCGGAATATGATGGCCTGGTTTTAAGCACAAAAATTATCGCAGATAAAAATCTGATCGACCGGGCAACGAAATTAAAATTTATTGCTCGTGCAGGGAGCGGCATGGATACGATTGATGTGTCTTACGCAACTGCAAAAAATATATTTGTGATCAGCACTCCGGAAGCAAATGCCAATGCAGTTGCCGAGCATGCATTGGGAATGCTGCTCGCTTTGATGAATCAGATTGTGAAAGCCGACAATCAGATGAGAAATGGAATTTGGGAGCGTGAAGAAAACCGCGGATTTGAACTCGACGGGAAAACAGTCGGTATCATCGGCTTTGGAAATAACGGAAGTGCATTTGCAAAAAAACTCGGCGGCTTTGATACAGATATTCTGGTGTACGATAAATATAAATCCGGTTTTGGCAGCGGCAGGATCAGGGAAACAAGTTTAGCTCAGCTGCAGGAACATGCGGATGTGATCAGTTTTCATGTTCCCTATACAACCGAAACACATTTTTATTTCAATGCGGATTTTATACAAACCTGTAAAAAGCCCATTTGGCTGATCAATACATCACGTGGCAAAATTGTAAATACGCAGGATCTTATCAACGGAATTCACAATGCAAGAATAAGAGGTGCGGCACTTGATGTTTTTGAATATGAAAAAATACATGAAATTCCATTGGAGTACTTACAAACGATGGATGTTTTGCGGAGCCTGCCGAATGTGATCTTAACACCGCATATTGCAGGATGGACACATGAATCGTATTATAAAATTTCCAAATTTCTGGCCGAAAAAATTGCAAGGCTTTCATTGTAAAAATGTTAAGTGACAATTTTCTGATGTGAAACTGACGCGGGTATGACCTAAAAATTTAGAACGCGTTATATTTTTGTTTTCGATTATTTACATAATTTAGCGACTCTTTAACAAATCTTAAAACTTCGGTCTATGAATAAACTCCTTTACTCACTTTGCTTGGTCGTACTATGCGTGAGTTCAGCTATTGCTCAATCGGGTGAGATCCAGGGCAAGGTGGTGAACGAAAAAAACGAAGGAATTCCGTTTGCAAACGTGGCAGTGTATAAGGATGGCGTGCTCTCAACAGGTGCACAAACAGACTTTGACGGTAAATATTCAATCCCCGCTCTCGAACCGGGAACCTATGATGTGGAAGCATCTTACCTCGGACTTAAACAAAGAGTATCAGGTATTACGGTTTCATCAGGTATCATTTTCATGAAAGATATTGTGCTCAGTGAATCGAGAGTACTCGAAGAGGTCATCATCAGATATGAAGCTCCATTGGTAGATAAAGGAAATACAAGTACGGGAAGTGTTGTAACGAAAGATGAAATCCAAAAAATCGCAACCCGTAACGTCAGTTCCATCGCTGCTACAACAGAAGGTGTTTATCAAAGCGATGAAGGTGACAATAATTTAAGTATCAAAGGTTCAAGGTCAGATGCTACAGAATATGTGATCGACGGAGTGCGGGTGTCCGGATCTTTGAAATTACCTCAGGATGCTATTGAACAATTAGAAGTTATTACCGGTGGTGTTGATCCGAAATACGGTGACGCAACCGGCGGATTCATTACAATTACTACAAGGGGCCCGGCAAAAGAATACAACGGAAGCGTCGAACTTGCCAGCTCCCAGTTTTTAGATGCATATAATTATAATCTCGCCAGTTTGTTCTTAACCGGCCCGATCATTACAAAATATAAAGGAACGGATTCATCTCAGGCAAAGCTCGGTTTTTATATCGCCGCCGAATATGAATATGAATTGGACCGCGACCCGTCTGCAATTGGTATTTATCAGGTAAAAGACGATGTGATGAGCAGTTTGATCAATAACCCGCTGCGCCCATCAGTTTCAGGACTTGGATTTAACAAGAATTCCGAATTTGTAACAATGGATGACCTTGAGCAGGGAGATGCAAAACTGAACACAGACAGCCGCGGTGTTGCAATTTCAACAAAACTGGATTATAAATTCACGCAAAACACAAATCTGCAGCTGGGTTTATCTTACAGAAATTTCCACGCACACACATATTCAAGAAATTTTGCACTTTTTAATTCCGACAACAACCCGCTCGACAATCAGGATACCTACCGCGGATATATGCGATTCACACAGCGCTTTCCTGAAAAAATGACCGCAGGAGAAGACAGATCAATTGTAGGTAACGCTTATTATTCAATCCAGCTTGATTATACCAAATATTATGGTACCCGCCAGGATGAAGATCATGGTGAAAATCCTTTTGCTTACGGCTATATCGGTCAGTTCAACACATATCGTGAACCAATTTATTTCTACGGAACAGATGAGGTTACTTCTTTGAGCGGATGGTATCTCGCAGGTTACCTCGATACACTTGTTGAATATACTCCCGGCGAAGCAAATCCTGAACTTGCAACTTATACATCACAGTTTTACGAAGGAAGCGCATTGCCGCCTGCAAGTTTATTTGATATCCAGCTTGGCGGTGGATTGCTGAATGGTGAAACTGCATCCTTATTCCTTGCTACATATAGTATGTGGTGGAATAACGGTGTTCCATGGTTCGGGTATTCAACTCAAAATGATGATCAGTATAGTTTGAATTTCGGTGCGGCTCTCGATCTTAAAAATCCGAATTCCAAAAATGTTTCAAAACACTCTATTGAATTCGGTTTTGAATTCCAGCAGAGAATTGAACGTTTTTACGGTATCAATCCGATCGGATTATGGACCATCGGCCGCCAGCTTGCAAACCGTCATATCTTAACTCTGGATACCGACAACCCGATTCTGATTATCGATGGTCAGCAGTATTCATATGAAGAATATTTAAGCACACCGGGTTTGGAATTCGGCGAATTTGATACGATTTATTATGACCGTTTATTCCTTGCCGACGATCAGGCTTATTTCGACCAGCATTTACGGGCAAGATTAAATGAACTCGGATATAATGTAAGTGATCTCGATTATATCAATATCGATAATCTTCCTTTGGATGTTTTCTCGCTTGACTTATTCAGTGCAGACGAGCTCCTGAACCAGGGCAGCCCGCTGGTTGGATACAATGGTTACGACTATCTGGGTAACCAAAACAGTTCAGCACCATCGTTCAATGATTTCTTCACAGAACAGGATGAAAATGGAGTTTATACCCGCCCGATTGATGCCTTCAGACCGGTATACACCGCAGGATATATCCAGGACAGGTTCAACTTCAACGATATCGTATTCCGAGTGGGTGTGCGTGTCGACCGTTATGATGCGAACAGAAAAGTATTAAAAGACAAATACTCATTATATGATGTGTATTCAACAGGCGAAGTTGATGGCACTTTGAACCCGAACGGCCAGCATCCTGGAAATATCGGCAATGATTATATTGTTTATGTAGATGATTTCAACAGCCCGAATCCGAATATTGTCGGTTACCGCAACGAAGACACATGGTATAATTCCGATGGTGAGGAAGTAACTGATCCGAATGTGATCGCTTTAGGATCCGCAACAGGAACGATCACACCTTATGTAGTTGATCCGGATGCTGATATTAAAGATGAATCATTCGACCCGAATTCATCATTTGAAGATTATACACCGCAAATTTCTGTTATGCCCCGGGTTGCATTCTCCTTCCCGATTTCAAAGGAAAGAAATCATGAGGCATTGTTCTTTGCACATTATGATATCCTTACGCAACGTCCACCTTCCGGAACAAGTGCAACCCCAGCCGATTATTATTTCTTCCTCGAAACCGCCGGTGCACAATTCGATAATCCGGATCTGAAACCTGAGAAAACAATCGATTATCAGGTGGGTTTCCAGCAACAGCTTACTGAATCAACAGTAATTCAGATTTCAGCTTTCTATAAAGAGCTCAGAGATATGATTCAGGTTGTGAATGTCCCTTATGCATATCCGCTCTCTTATACTACTTATGGCAACATCGATTTCGGAACCGTAAAAGGATTAACGGTTTCATATGATATTGCACGCAGAACAAAAAATATCAAATTATCTACAAGCTATACATTGCAGTTTGCTGATGGTACCGGTTCAAACGCTACTTCTCAGGTAAACCTTGTTGGAGCAGGCCAACCGAACCTCAGGACAATTATTCCATTGTCTTTTGATTCACGCCACAGTTTGAAAGTTGTAATGGATTACCGCTTCGACGACCCGATGGGCGGCCAGCCGAAATGGTTGAATGATGTTGGATTGAACGTAACATTCAATGCACGTTCAGGCGAGCCATATACACGTCAGGCAAATGCTACTCCTACTGCTCAGTTTGGTGTTCAGACAAGATCAAACCTCGAAGGTGATATAAATGGTTCGAGATTGCCATGGCATTACCGCACAGATATCAAACTCGATAAATCTTTTGGATTTAACGTAGGAAAAGCAGAACGCCCTGTTAATATGAATGTTTATGTCTGGGTGCAGAATTTATTTGATAATGAAAACGTGATGGGTGTTTATGCTTACACGGGAAATGCCCTCGACGACGGTTATCTGACATCTGCAGACGGTGCGGAATATACGCAGGACCAGATCGACCCGCAGTCATTCTATGATCTCTATACAATTAAAATGATGAACCCTGATAATTACAGCATTCCAAGAAGAACAAGATTAGGTGTTTCATTTGATTTCTAAATAAATTAAAAAATTCAGATATGTTCAGAAATATATCAAGTTGGTTGGTGATTTTACTTGTTTGCGTTTCATTTGCAGCCCAGGCCAGAGAAAATATCGGTATCACAGGCAAACGCTCCGATACTTACACAAGACTAGCGTCCGACTGCGCCGATGCAACTGCACAGGTTGACCTCGACATTAATAATATACGTGCCCGTTTATTGGGTGCCGGCGACTTTTGGTGGGACCTTATCAATGATGCGAAGTATGAAATCCCAAAAGTGGACCCATCAACCGGTGCGATTCCGGTGAGCTCAACATTTGCCGGTGCATTGTGGGTAGGTGGTATTGATGCAGGCGGACAATTAAAAATCGCTGCACAAACATACCGTCAGAGCGGTAACGACTTCTGGCCCGGGCCGTTGGATGCCGACGGAACAATTGAAGCGGCTACATGTAATGCATACGACCGCCATTGGAAAATAAACAGAACCGATATTGATGATTTTATTGAACTCTATGCTGCAAATGGAGGTCCGGGTTCAGTGTTGGACGAAGGTCAAATTCCAACTATCATTCGTGAGTGGCCGGCAAAAGGAAATCCTTATGCGATCGGTAAAGCAGGAGAAGCGATCAATGTGCAAAAAGATCTTGCGCCATTTGTTGATGTTGATTTTGACGGTCAATATAATCCGACACTTGGCGATTATCCTGATATCGATGGCGATCAGGCAATTTTCTGGGTATATAATGACAAGGGAAATATTCACACCGAATCTGGTGGTGATGCGATCGGTTTGGAGATCCAGGCAATGGCTTTCGGATTCCAGACCAATGATGAGATCAATAACATGACCTTTTACAGATATAAAGTAATTAATTACGCAACCTCTTCACTCGATTCAACTTATTTCGGCCAGTGGGTGGATTCTGATCTTGGATTCTTTAACGACGACTGGGTAGGATGTGATACGATTCTTTCACTCGGTATGTGCTATAACGGAGATTTGAGTGATGGTCCTGATGCGGCATCTTATGGTTTAAATCCGCCGATCTTCGGAACAGATTTCTTCCAGGGCCCGATAAAGTATATCATGGATGATGGAGCTATTGTTGACAGCGTGCGCCTTGGGATGTCGGCATTCCTTTATTATAACAACGACTTTACCGTGATCGGTAATCCTGAAGTTGCCGCTCATTATTATGGATATATGTCCGGAACCTGGAAAGATGGTTCGCCATTTACTTCCGGTGGTAACGGATACGGCGGAACTGAATTATCAAATTATATCTTCCCGAGTGATCCTTCTGATCCAACCGGATGGAGTGAATGTACCGAAAGCAATGCACCTGCCGACAGAAGGTATCTGCAGTCTTCGGGTCCGTTCCAGTTATTGCCGGGTGCCAAAAATGAAATCGTAATGGGTGCAATTTGGGTGCGTCCTCCGGTATCTGGTGGTTGCCAGACTTCTTTCGACCTTGCACAGTTAGCCGATCAGAAAGCACAGGCATTGTTTGATGCAAATTTCCAATTGATCGGAGGCCCTGATGCGCCGGATCTTTCCATCCGCGAACTTGATCAGCAGGTTGTACTGTCTCTTACAAACGGAACAACATCAAATAATATCGGTGAAGGATATGAAGAAACCGACCCGCTTATTTTAAGTGTGATCAGCCAGTTACCCGATAGCGTAATTGAAGCAAATCCGGGTATTGAAGATTCAACTTATAATTTCCAGGGATACAAAATCTATCAGTTGGAAAATGCGCAGGTTTCACCGTCGGAATATACAGATGTAACCAAAGCAAAATTGATCTTCCAGTGTGATCTGAAAGATGATATTGATAAGATTGTAAATTATACCTATGATGTCGAAATCGGAGGTGATGTACCTGAATTGATGGTTGATGGAGGTAATATCGGTGTGAAACATACATTCCATGTTACAGACGATGCATTCGCCCAGGGAAATACGAAGCTTGTGAATTTCAAAACGTATTATTTCTCTGTCGTTTCATATGCTTACAACAATTTCCTTCCATACGACCCTTCTGATATCAATTCAGAGAAAAGGCCTTATCTTGAAGGAAGAAAAAATATAAAAATTTATACCGCTATCCCGCATAAACCTGATCCTGAAAACGACGGTATGGTATTAAATGCCGACTATGGAGACGGTCCGGATATTTCTAAAATTGAAGGAATGGGTAATGGCGGATATTTCCAGGAATTGACTGATGCCTCTGTTGAAGATATTCTCCAAAATACATCTGCAGATGTTCCTGTATACAAAGGAAGAAATGCACCTGTTGATGTTATGATTTACGATCCGGTAAGAGTGCCGGCAGCAGAATTTGAATTGAAACTTGTTGATTCAACCTTGATGAATCCGGTTAATCCCGATAGTACATGGTGGGTATTAACTAACCTGAACGACGGAAGTTTCGTTGTTTCCGATTTCCCGATAAATTTTGTGAACGAACAGGTAATCCCGGAATGGGGATTGGCAGTAACCGTACACAATGTAAATGAACCGGGTGGTTCAAGTATAAACGGAAGTTTTATCGAACATGAAGAAAACAACGGATTTATAGATGCGACATTAACGTATGATGATCCGAATAAACAATGGTTTACAGGTGTTCCCGACAATGATGGAACAATACTCGACTGGATCCGTTCCGGAATTGCAGAGGATGTATTTGCAGACGTGATCCCGAATCCGGATGAAAATCAGGTTTTCGAAGGCGTACTTGGCGGAACATGGGCACCGGTTGAAATTGTAGCTTTTAATACAACAGATGTCCCATATATGCCTTTACGGTCAATCGTAGGTTTACGCCCGCAGGCACCAATCGAAAAAACTCCGGGTATTGATGTTGTGTTTACACCAGATTCATCGAAATGGTCGAGATGTATTGTTGTTGAATCCGGTGAAAGTGAGCTGGCCTCCGGAGAAATTAAACTTGACCTCCGTCAAAGCCCTTCAGTTGGCAAAAGTGGTCAGCTTGATGGAGGCGGTAACGGCTACTCATGGTTCCCCGGTTATGCAATTGATGTGGAAACAGGAAAGCGCCTGAATATTTTCTTCGGTGAAGACGGCGGCGCAGGACAGGAAGATTCAAGAGGAAAGGATATGGTGTTTAATCCATCCTCCGTTTTCTTTGGTCAAACCGGTTTACCGATTTACGGAGGTAAACATTATATCTATGTTTCAAAATCGGAATATGATAATTGTGAGAATATTCATGACTCCCTGAACTGGGTTGCAGGATCACCTCCGGATGCATCAGTTTATAAAGACATTTATAAAAATATCGCATGGATCAGTATGCCGTTCGTATTACCCGGATTCGATGCAGAATTAGGAAAACCTTTCATACCGCCGACAAAAACAAAAGTGAGTCTGCGTGTTACAAGGCCATATCAGCAGGTATTTATTACCGGTGAAAATATTGGATATCCTTTATACAGATTTTCAACTCTCGGGCTTGCACCATCTGTAAACGATACAGAAGTTGCTTCCTCGGCACTTGACCTGATCCGTGTTGTTCCGAATCCTTATTATGCTTATTCAGCTTACGAAACAAGTACGCTGGATAATAAAGTGAAGATCACCAACCTTCCGTCAAAATGTACGATTTCTATTTTCATGCTCGACGGAACCCTGGTTCGCAGATTTGAACGTGATGTAACAATTGATAATACAGGCGGTGGTCAGCTGGATTCTAAATCAACAAATCTTGATACATCACTCGATTGGGATTTGAAAAATGAAAAGAATGTTCCTGTTGCAAGCGGTATGTATATTATTCATATTGATGCCGGCGACCTCGGTGAAAAAACAGTGAAATGGTTTGGTGTAATGAGACCTATTGATTTGGATACTTTTTAAAATGAAACACATGTTTAGAATGAAAAAAATATATTCAATCGCATTCGCAGTAATGGTGCCCGCAATATTAGTTGCAGGTAACCCCGACAGAACCGGACAGGCGGGTGCATCCGAACTGCTCATTAATCCGTGGGCTGCGAGTTCAGGATGGTATGGCCTTAATATTTCTTCGGTCCGTGGTGTTGAAGCTACGTATGTGAATGTTGCAGGATTAACATTTCTCAACAATACCCAGATTGAATTCAGCCGCACCGAATGGCTCGTAGGAAGTGAGATCAGTATCAACTCTTTTGCATTTGCGCAAAAAGTTGGTGATGGTGCCATCGGCCTTTCACTCACATCCATGGATCTTGGTGAAATCGAAATCACAACAACTGATAACCCTGATGGAACCGGTGCATTTTATAAGCCGCGTTTTTCAAATATCGGCCTTTCCTATGCACGTAATTTTGCTGATTATCTGAGCGGCGGTTTAACAGTAAGGGTAATTTCCGAAAGTATTTCAAATGCCAGTGCAGTTGGTGTTGCGATGGATGCCGGTATTCAGTACATCACCGGAAATGAAACATATCCTGAACGCATTAAAATGGGAATTGCATTAAAAAATATCGGAACACCGATGAAATTTAATGGCGATGGTTTGAGCTTCAGAGGAAATGTTCCCGATGGCGATTACCAGATGACACAGGAATTCAGAAGTGAATCATTTGAATTACCATCGATGCTCACCATCGGTTTATCGTACGATTTTCATTTCGGACAAACAAACAGATTAACTGCTGCAGGTAATTTTATTTCCAATTCATTTTATAAAGATCAGTTCGGTGCCGGATTGGAATACGCACTGAAAGTAAAAAACATTGAAATGTTTATGCTGCGTGCAGGATACCGTTATGAATCAGGAATTACGAATGACGTTGACAGAACAACTGCAGCAACAGGTATCGCAGCAGGTTTAACATTCCAGTATCCGATCGATAAAATGGCTAATTCAATTGCATCATTAAGTTATTCTTACAGAACAAGCGCTCAATACAATGGTTCACATTGTTTTGGATTTATGCTGAGTCTCTGATAAAATTCTTTTTTACATTTGCAGAAACGTTTCTACCAAAGGAACGTTTCTTTTTTTATTATAACCTTTAAATCACTGCTATGGCTGAGATTACATATTTATCGAAAGAGGGATTGGAAAATTTAAAAGCAGAAATTCAATATTTAAAAACAAAGGGCCGTTCTGAAATGGCAAGGCAAATTAAAGAGGCACGCGAAAAAGGAGACCTCTCTGAAAATGCTGAATATGATGCTGCAAAAGATGCGCAGGGAATGATGGAAATGAAAATAGCAAAGCTGGAAGAATTATTATCACAGGCCCGCCTGCTCGATGAATCTAAAATCGATACATCAAAAGTTTCTGTTTTCACAACAGTGAAATTGCACGATCTGAAAATTAAAAAAGAAATTTCCTATACACTTGTTTCAGAAAAAGAAGCCGATTTTAAAAACGGGAAAATATCCGTTACATCTCCGATCGGAAAAGGATTACTCGGCAAAACCGTTGGTGAAACCGTAAAGATTACAGTACCTGCCGGAATCCTCGAATTCAAAATTCTCGAAATAAAAGTCTGAACCCATGCCATCTATATTCAGCCGTATCATCCGCGGTGAAATACCCTGCCATAAAATTGCTGAAGACGATACATATTTTGCATTTCTCGATATCATGCCGCTTGCTCCCGGCCATGTGCTCGTCGTTCCCAAAAAGGAAACTGATTATATTTTTGATCTGGATGATGCATTGCTTTCAGGTTTATTACCCTTCGCAAAAAATATTGCGAAAGCAATGGAAAAGGTAATTCCCTGTGAACGTATCGGCATTTCTGTGATCGGACTTGAAGTGCCGCATGCACATGTCCACCTGATCCCGCTGCGCACAATGGATGATATTAATTTCTCCCGTCCAAAAATGAAAATGACAAACGACGAACTGGAAGCAATTGCATTTAAAATCCGTGCAGCGCTTTAACGTTTCGAAAGTTTCGAAGGATTCGCCTTGAGATAATCCCCCCAGTTTTTAAACTGATTGTTTTTTACAACAATTCTTTTAGTGGAATTAAAATGACAAACAGCTGCAGCCAATGCATCTGTTTCATCGTAGTGTTCGGGAAGGTTCTCAATATCAAAAATGCGCTGCAGCATTTTTGCAACCTGATCTTTTGAAGCATTTCCTTTTCCGGTTATGGATTGTTTTATTTTTCGCGGGCTGTATTCTGCAATTTCAAGTTGATTATTTACTGCAGCAATTATTGCGGCTCCCTGTGCACGGCCGAGCTTTAACATCGATTGCACGTTTTTTCCGAAAAAAGGCGCTTCGATTGCAAGTATTTCCGGCTGATATTGTTTAATAAGTAAATCAAGTTCGTCGTAAATTACTCCCAGCCGCAGGAAATGCGAATCTTTACTTTTCAATTTCAGCACACCATGATTCAATATTTTGATTGTATTTTTATCGGCACAAATAATACTGTATCCCAATATATTGGTACCGGGATCAACACCCATAATTATTTTCTGAACCGATTGCAATTAGAATTCTTTTGACGGTAAAAAACAACAATAAAAAATCACTTCTGATTACTTTAACGATAAAAGTAATTGTTTTTGCATTATTGGTTCTTGCACTTTATAAACAATTATTTCAAAGTGACGTTTTGCGCAGTGAAGAAGTAACGAACCGGTTAAAAGAAATTGCTTCCGGCAATTCCATATTCTATTTATTCTTATTATTTATACTGATGATCCTCAACTGGGGTATTGAAGCTTATAAATGGAAATTGTTAATTCAAAAATTAAATCCGATCCGGTTTATCCGGTCGTTTAAGGCTGTATGGACCGGCGTCACACTCGGATTATTTACGCCGAACCGCATCGGTGAATTCGGCGGAAGAATTCTGTACGTTCCCCGCAAATTCAGGATCAGGGCAATTGTTGTTTCCCTGATCGGAAGCTTCAGCCAGAATACAGCAACCTTTCTGATCGGCATCATTTCTCTGGTAATTTTCATCCGGCAATTTAATTCGTTCCATGAGCTGATATTCGGAATTATCATCCTCATCAGCATTATTGCAATCGTATTGCTTCTTTTCGCCTATTACAATTTCGAAATCGTTGCGAATATTTTTAAAAAGATCCGTGTATTTAAACGTATAAGGCCTTATGTCGATGCATTGAAATTATACGTTGCCCGCGACTATTCACGGTTGCTGCTTCTTTCGGCGTTGAGGTACTTTGTTTACACGGCACAGTATTTGATTTTTTTGAACCTGTTCGGGGCAACATTAAATGTAACCGAAGGAATTACTGCAATAGGCGTAATTTATCTTGCTCAAACAGTGATTCCTACTTTTGCAATAGCAGAAGTTCTTACAAGAGGTAGTATAGCAACACAGGTGCTTGGATTTTATGGAGTGGATGGTTTTATTGCACTGGCTGCATCTACCTGTTTGTGGCTCCTGAACCTGATCATACCGGCAGCACTCGGTTATATTTTTATTTTGAGATATAATTTCTTTAAAAACAGACAATCATGATAAAACCTATTATCACAACAGCACTGGCGATCGGAAGTTTTTTTCCGGGTGATACCGGATCGGATAATTTAATTCCTGCAGGCACATCCGAAACCTGCGAAATTCCTCATATGTCGTTTCAGGCCGGCGAATCACTTACTTATAAAGTGTATTACCACTGGGGTGCAGTTTGGTTAAGCGGGGGAGAAGTTTATTTTAAGCTGACGGAAGAAAATTATAAGGGTATTCCTGTTTTACATGCGGCAGGTGAAGCAATAACATATAAATCATTCGACTGGTTATTTAAAGTGCGGGATAAAGTGGATACATGGATGAATTCAGAAACACTGCAATCGTATAAATTTGAAAGAGATGTGTATGAAGGCGGATACACTTTCTTCCGCTCGTATGAATGGGACCGCACAAATAATATTATTTATTCTTACCAGGATAACCGAAAAGGAAAAAAAACAAATAAGGAAATAAAAAACGTAGATCCGTGCGGTGTTGATTTGCTCTCTACTTTTTACTGGATGCGCACAATCGATATCAGCAGTTATAAAAAGGGAGATAAAATTCCTGTGAAAATGGCGATTGATGATAAAGAATATGATATGTATGTGCGTTATGACGGGAAAGAAGTATATGAAACAAAAATGGGAAAATTCAATTGTATTAAATTGAAACCATTGCTTGTGGAAGGTGATGTGTTCAAAGAAGGTGAAGGTATGACACTCTGGTTAACCGACGACGACAACAGAATTCCCGTGCGCATTGAATCTGAATTATTGGTTGGGAATATTACATGTGATCTGAAATCGTATGCAGGGAATAAATATCCGTTCACTTCGAAAGTAGATAAATAATATTTTAAAAACCGGACATCCGTTCCGGTTTTTTTATTTTCAGATATATTGAAGAAACGTACCCTCCGCTTTTACCTGCATGTGCACTTTTCTGTTTAATATGACCGCACGGTTATCATCGATATGCCCTGCAGGAAAGCCGAAGCTGACAGGTACGTTTAAATCCTGCACATATGAATGAATAATTTCTTCAGCAGTTTTTCCAAATGGAATTGCATTATCTCTCATGCCGCTCATTCCCCCTACAAGTATTCCGTTCACGTATTGCAATTTACCGGCGAGTTTTAAACTCATCATCATTCTGTCGATATGATATAGATATTCATCAACATCTTCCAGTAATAAAATTTTATTACGTGTTGAAAATCCGAATTTGGTGCCGAGTAAACTATAAAGGATGGATAAATTACCACCAACAATTTCCGCTTCTGTATTTCCTGAAATATTGAATGGATGATGTTCGGTTTTGTAAGAAATTTCTTTTCCGGTCAATGCCGATTTTAACGTGAGTAAAGATTCAACTGAATTTTTACTGAAATTTACAGGCATCGTTGAGTGAATCGACGGAACACCGAGTTTGTCGTTGATATGTGTATGCAGAATTGTAATATCACTGTATCCGCAAATCCATTTTGGTGCTTCCATAAACCCGGTAAAATCAATTCCATCCAGAATTCGTATCGTTCCATACCCACCCCGTGCACAAATGATCGCCCGGATATCATCGCGGTCTAAAAATTCCTGGAGATCATTTCTGCGCAGCGCATCATTTCCTGCAAACTGATCCTGCCTCGCATAAATCGATTTTCCATATACCGGAAGCAGGCCCCAGGATTTTATAATACCGTCTGCAAATTCGATATCCTCATCTGCGATCCACCTCGCTGTTGACAGGATGCCTATTTTATCTCCTTCCCTGACCTTTAATCTGCCGAGCATAAACAATTGATTATTTTTGCGCAGCTAAATAAAGAAAATATTGCAAACTCCCGAAAGATATTTAATCACTTCTGCATTGCCGTACGCAAACGGCCCATCACATATCGGCCATATAGCCGGTGCATATCTTCCTGCTGATATCTATGTGCGCTATCTGCGCAACAGGAACCGCGATGTTGTTTTTATTTGCGGAAGTGATGAACATGGCGCCGCAATTACCATTCAGGCAAAAAAAGAAAATACAACACCCGAACAAATTGTAAATAAGTATCACGAAATAATAAAAAAAGCATTCGACGGGCTCGGCATCAGTTTCGATATTTATCATCGCACATCTTCACAACTGCACCATGAAACCTCGCAGGAATTTTTTTTAAATCTCTATAACAAGAATGTATTTGAAGAAAAGGAAAGCGAGCAATATTATGATGAAGAATATCAGCAATTTTTAGCAGACAGATATATTACGGGAACATGCCCTGTTTGTGCGAATCCAAATGCGTATGGCGATCAATGTGAAAGATGCGGCACCAGTTTATCGCCAACAGATCTGATAAATCCTGTTTCTGCATTAAGCAATAAAACGCCTGTCAGAAAAAAAACAACACATTGGTATTTACCCTTAAATAAATTTCAGGATTGGCTCACCAGCTGGATCATTGATGGCGAAGGACGTTCGGAAGAATGGAAAAAAAATGTACTCGGACAATGCGCATCCTGGCTGAAAGAAGGATTACATCCAAGATCGATCACCCGTGATCTCGACTGGGGAGTGAAAGTACCATTGCCGCATGCGGAAGGAAAAGTATTATATGTATGGCTCGATGCACCTATCGGTTATATCAGTGCGACAAAACAATGGGCCATCGATCATAATAAAAACTGGGAACCGTACTGGAAAGATAAAAATACCAAGCTCGTACATTTTATCGGAAAGGATAATATCGTTTTTCACTGCCTTATTTTCCCTTCCATTTTAAAATCACATGGTGAATATATTTTACCGGCAAATGTACCGGCAAATGAATTCATGAATATGGAAGGTGATAAAATGAGCACCTCAAGAAACTGGTCGATACAATTGCACACTTATCTCGAAGAATTTCCGGGAAAAGAAGATGTATTGCGTTATGTACTGAGTGCGAATATGCCTGAAACAAAAGACAGTGAATTTACCTGGCGTGATTTCCAGGCCAGAAATAATAACGAACTGGTTGCCATTCTCGGAAATTTTGTGAATCGTGTTTTTGTTTTGACGCATAAATATTTTGACGGCCTCGTTCCTGCACATCAAATTGAATTATTAAATGATGCCTATATTCTTTCCTACAAAAATCAGGTGCAGGAATTGATCGATACACAATATGTTCCCGCAATCGAGCATTACCGTTTTCGCGACGGACTATCTGCAATGATGGATGTGGTGCGGCTTGGGAATAAATTACTTACTGATCTGGAGCCCTGGAAATTAATTAAAACAGATCCCGAAAAAACAGCCGGTGTCTTGCGCATTTGCCTTGAAAGCCTGATTGATATTGCCACACTTGCCGAACCTTTTTTACCCTTCTCAGCAAAAAAGATCATGCAGCAACTCAATATGCCGGATGTGAAAACCACGTTCACTTTTTTGCAGGATAAATTAATTACAGGAAATAAAATTGGAGAACCATTTTATTTGTTTGTAAAAATTGAAGATGAAATAATTGAAAAAAAATTACAGGAATTAGCTGCAATTAAAAATGCAAGAATTGAACAGGAAGGAAAAAAAGAAGAACAACCATTCAAACAAAATAATATTCCGGTTAAGCCGGTAATTCAATACGATGATTTTGCTAAACTCGATATCCGGACAGGAACCATCGTTGAAGCGGAAAAAATTGAAGGCGCTGATAAATTGCTGAAATTGCTTGTTGATATCGGCATTGAAAAACGCACAATTGTTTCCGGTATCGCTAAACATTTTTCACCTGCTGAAATCATCGGAAAAAAAGTTGTCGTTCTAATCAATCTCGCACCACGAAAAATGCGTGGCGTGGAAAGTAACGGAATGATATTAATGGCGGAAAATGCTTCGGGTAAACTTGTTTTTATTTCTAAAGACGGACCTGATGATCCCGGCCTGCCGGTGAGTTAAAAAAATGCTTTCGCTTTTACAATGAAATGACCCGGCACACGAATTTCTTCCATACATTTGTTATGCCTTGATATGGTAAAAAGGACCGTTATTACGTGCCGTAATTTTTTTATCAGGCCGGCAACTCAATTCAGGACGACTAAACCCTTTCTATGAAAATTATTTACACGAAGAAATTCCTTATCAGTTTTTTTATTGTATTGATAAATATTCCCGCATTTGCTCAAACACCTGCGCCTTGCGGAACAGATGAAATCAGAAATGAGCAAATAAAAAACGACCCTTCAATACTTGAGCGGGAAGCTGCATTTAATGCATTTGCAGATGCATTTGCGGAAACGAATACAACAACGCATCGCTCGGCACCATATATCATTCCGGTGGTTTTTCATATTATTCATGATTACGGTGCTGAAAATATCAGTGATGCCCAGATCTATGATGCGATTGATAAGATCAATGCCGATTTCAGTAAAACCAATTCTGATTTTTGGATGACGATTCCCGAGTTCCAGGGTATAGCTGCAGATTGTGCAATTGAATTCAGGCTTGCGCAACGTACTTTGAGCGGCGCATGCACTGATGGAATCGAAAGAATACCTTCATTGCGAACTTATGAAGGGAGTGATGCTGCAAAACTGGAAGGCTGGCAACCTGCTTTTTACCTGAATATCTGGGTTGTTCAGGATCTTCAAAATGGAGCCGCAGCATATGCCTATTATCCGACAAGCATTGATGGGTTTCTGATCCCGGCTGACGGGATCATTTGCAGATATGATTACGTGGGCAGTATTGGTGCTGCCGGAACCTACTCAACGCATACACTTTCTCATGAGATCGGGCATTACCTGAACCTGCAGCATTGCTGGGGAAATTCAAATTCACCGGGTGTTGCCTGCGGCGACGATCAGGTTGGAGATACGCCTTATACCGAAGGCTGGGTGAGCTGCAATTTATATGGCGCTTCTTGCGATAATGAAGTCGACAACGTTCAGAATATAATGGAATATTCTTACTGCTCAACCATGTTTACCGAAGGACAGAAAACAAGAATGTATGCAACGCTGAATGATTCGGAAGCTTTCAGAAATAATTTATGGTCGCCGGAAAATCTTGCACTTACCGGTACCACCGATGGATATGAGAGCGGTCTTTGTGAGCCAACCGCAGATTTTTATGCAGATAACAGATTTGTTTGTGCAGGTGAAAATGTGAACTTCCACGATGTAAGCTGGGGAGGCACTGCAGATAGCCGGAGCTGGGAATTTACAGGCGGAACTCCTGCCGTTTCAACTGAAATAAATCCCGTTGTCACCTTTTCAGAACCAGGCTGGCATAAAGTAGTGATGACGGCAACAAATGCATCGGGCGCAACTTCAAAATCAGTAGATGATTATATTTATGTTTCAAGCGAAACACCTGTTCTGGATGAAACTTATTACGGTAATTTCAATGACGAAACCGAAGTAAAAAATAATTGGGTTTTTTACAATAAATATGCCGACAACCACTATTGGCAATGGCTTCCGCACAATGGTTATTGGGAGGGGGGATGTGCATGGCTCAACAGCAGGTTTGCACCCGACAATGAAAAAGATGTTCTGATTTCACCTTCATTCGACCTTTCGAATTATTTTGCGACTAATGTATTTTTTAAATATTCAACCACCACATGGGCAATTACGGATGATGATTATGATATGGCCCTGAAACTGTTTTACAGCACAAATTGCGGCAGAACGTGGATATATATCAGCCAGATCACAGGCGACGATTGGAAATTCAGCTATGGAGGTGGTTCCGATTTCTTTCCAACCGAACCCGATCAATGGTCGATGGCAACATTTAATCTGCCTTCAGGCGCACAAACCGAAAATGTGAAATTTAAAATCGAGTTTACTTCGAATTCTTATTCCAATAATGTATTTATCGACGATTTTAATTTTGCAAGTCCGGTGATGTCTGCCCCGGAAAATTCGATAGCATCCGGTTTGAGCATCACACCGAATCCTGTGGATGCCGCTGATCAGGTACAGGTTACATGCAATGCAGTAAATTCCGGCAGGGTTGATTTAAAAATATTCGACCTGTCCGGTAAAGAGATCAGCATTTTTGAACAAACAATATCTGCCGGCGGGCAACATGTATTTTCTTTTTCACCCGCTTCGCTCCATATGGAGCCCGGCTGTTATTTCATTTCCCTCGAATCGGAGGGCCGGCTTGTGAATTCAAAACTCATTGTCCTCTGAAATAGAAGACAGAACCATTCCGGATGCGGAAAGGGAATTTGCCGGTGACGGTGTATTTGTCGAAAAGATTTCGGGTTATTGATCTCATATAAATAAAATTAATCTGTTGCCGGCGTCTGTTTAAGCAACTGTATTTTACTATCCTGCGTCTATCGGGGGTTGTTTTCACAAATCACCTACTCTATAAATGAAATTAAAACTTGTTTTCAGCAATTACATGTTGGATTGCTGCAATACCGTTATCTTTGCCCGAAATTTTAAAAATCCTATGGGGAAGATTTTATTGTCGGGCCTGATTTTAACAGCTTTTAGTGTAACATGCCTTTGGTCCCAAACTACACCGGTTGTTCCGTCGGGAACGCTAGAGTCTCTTGGCTTCGACCAGGCTGAAATTGATGCTATACTTGAAACTTCAGGAATGTCGACAGCTACCGGAGCGGTTTCAACATCTGTTGATGCTGCAGCTCAAATCCAGGAAACACAGGCAGCTGCGGTTGATGCAGCAAATGAGCAATTGAATGCACTTGCTCCGAACACAGCTACTTTACCGGCACCGGTTCAGGAAATTGTTCAGCAGGCCGAAGGCAGCGGTACCGCATCACCTCCATCTCCCATATGGGGTCAGGATTTTTTTAAAAACGGTACATCCGATTTATTTGAAAAAGTGGCGAACGGCAAAGCAGCCGACAGTTATATTATTGGCGAAGGCGATGTGCTCACTGTTTCAATTTACGGCGTATCCTATTATAACCAATCCTTTACAATTAATGAAGACGGATATTTAACATCAGTTGAAATTGGCCGCGTTTATTTGAAAGGCCTCACTTTCGGTGCAGCAAAACAATTATTGCGTCAACGTTTTGCCTCCGCATTTCCTCTAACAAACTCCACATTCGATGTTACACTCAATTATTCAAAAAGTATTAAAGTAAATATAGTCGGAGAAGTTGTAAGCCCGGGTGCTTATAATATTTCATCCATCAATACCGCATTTAATGCACTTGCAGGCTCTGGTGGTGTAACCGATATTGGTAGTGTGCGGAATATTCAGATCCGCCGCGATAATAAAACAATCAAAACACTCGATGTGTATCAGTATTTAATGAACCCGGGTTCAACAGATGATACATATCTTGAGGCAAATGATTATATCATTGTTTCACCTGTTGGAAGGGTTGTTGAAGTACAGGGAGAAGTGAACCGTCCTTATAAATATGAATTAATTAAAGGCGAAAATTTAAATGAACTCATTTATTACGCCGGCGGATTAAAATCTACAGCGTATAAAAGAAATGTTACGCTTTACAGATATGTAAATAACGAAAACCTTGTAATGGATATCAACCTCGACAGCCTTGATAAATTTGGGGTGAATTTTCCATTGGTGAATGGCGATAAAGTAATATTTGCAAGAATACCCGATATCATTGAAAATATTGTTACCGTGCAGGGATCCATTCGTTTCCCCGGAAATTATCAGCTCACGGAAGATATGCGTATCTCTGATTTGATTTCACGTGCAAAGGGATTGAATTATGATGCTTATACAAACCGTGCATATCTGATCCGCAAAAATGATAAAATGAATGATGTGTTCATTCCTTTTAATTTGCAGGAAGTAATCGATAATCCGTCTTCTGTTCAGAATTTCAAACTGACAAAATTCGACGTGATCGATATTTTTTCAAAACAGGAATTCAGAGAAACATTTAATGTGGTTGTAACCGGTGCAGTTAAAATGCCTGGTTCATTTCCTTATTATGAAAGAATGACGTTGAAAGACCTCCTGTATTATTCAGGTGGTTTAAAAGTAGAAGCGGCCAATAGCAAAATTGAAATTTCCCGCATCGTAAATTTCCAGGAAGCAACTAATCAAAATCAACCGACACGGGTAATTATTGAAACCGTTTCAATTGATAAAAATCTTGAAATTCTCGATGCTGCAGAAACATTTATGCTGCAACCGTATGATCAGATATTTGTGCGCACAACACCTGAGTTTGAATTGCAGAAAAATGTAACCGTTTTAGGTGAAGTTGCTTATCCGGGTGTTTATACTTTATTGTCGCGGACAGAAACACTCGCCGATATTATCGAACGTGCCGGTGGTTTAACACAATGGGCATATCCCGAAGGTGCGACAATGAATCGTGCCGATGTTACCACAACAATGGTATTCCTTGGTAAAGCATTAAAAGATCCTGAATCAAAATACAATTATGTATTAAGAGAAAATGATGTGATCACGGTACCACGCCAGGGCGATCTTGTTTCATTAAAAGGTGAAATCAAATATCCGTTTGTTGGAGAAGTTGGAACAGTAATCGTTCCGTTCGATAAAGGAAAAACTGCACGCCATTATGTAAAACATTATGGAAAAAACTTTGGTGACGATGCAAAGCGCAGTGAAACATATGTTGTTGAACCAAACGGTTATGTGAGAAGAACACATAATATCTTATTTATACATTTTTACCCGATCGTAAAAACAAAAGGTTCTCAGATCGTTGTTCCTGAGAAACCGGAAGATAAACCGGATGCACCTGAAGCACCAGCAGCTCCAAAGGAACCATTTGACTGGAATACTTTCATGGCTTCTTTAAGTGCGGGTATCCTCAGTTTTGCGACAATTTATGTGTTGCTCGGCAGGGGTAATTAAATGACATCATTTTCAGATTAATACCGAAAATTAATTATGCAATACGACCGTCCTTATAATGATGAAATTAATATTGGAGATCTGTTTTCCAAATTAGGTGAATACAGAAAATATATTTTCAGAAAATGGTGGGTGATCCTGATTGTTTCAATTCTATTTGCACTGTTGCTCCGATTCTATGCAATCTGGAAACCTGAACATTATATTGCGCATTCCGATTTTGCGGTAAAAGGAACCGAAGGATCCTCCACTTCATCACTTGCTTCTCTTGCGAGTTCATTTGGAATCGGTATCACAACAGGAACCGAATTTACCAATGAATTATTCCTTGGTATTTTGCAATCCCGCACACTTGTAAAAGAAGCCTTACTCGAAAAAAGAACGATCCAGTTAAATAAAAAGTCGGAACCACGTGAAGATTATCTCGCTAATTTTTATATCGAGATGTATCCGAAATGGGCGAAGAAGAAAAAAATAAAAAATGCGAAAATCGTGCATGGCAATATTGATTCATTAACTCGCTATGAAGACAGTGTGCTGACCGTTATTTATGATGAATTGATTGAAAATGATATTACTACAGATTACAGCGATGATTTCGGGATGAACCAGATGGAAGTTTCATCACTGAACCACGATTTTTCTTTTTATATGGCGGATTATCTCGCTTATGCAGGTTCAGATTATTATATCAATGCACAGGTAAAAAATGAGCGGCTCACTGTTGAACTGATGCAGGAAAAAGCCGATTCGCTGCGTGCACTTCTTGAATCAAAAGAAAACCAGCTTGCACAGGTGCAGGACAACAGCAGTTATACCGTGAAATTTTCAGGGTATCTCACACAAAACAGACTCATACGGGAAATTGGACTGGTAACTACAGAATATTCAACCACATTTGCGCAATTACAACTTGCTGCATTTGACCTTCAGAATAAAACGCCTCTCGTGGATATTGTGGATGCTCCTAAATATGCAACGATCAAGGAAAAAGAGCAAACAACATTTTATTCAATTATCGGACTGATTCTCGGTGGATTTTTAACAACCATTGTTGTTGCCGTCAGAAAATATATCAAAGACAGTGTTTCCGAATCGAAACAAAAACAGGTCCTGATAGAAAAATATAAGAAGGAACAGGAAAATCAATCACTGATCGATCCTGAAAGCAACAAAATTTAATCATCCAATAGAAGCGTGGTAAGAAGGATATGATTTTTAACTCACTTCATTTTTTAATTTTTTTACCGCTTGTAATTATTCTTTATTTCTCCATTCCCTATAAATGGAGATGGGTGATGTTGCTCGGCGCCAGCTATTATTTTTATATGTGCTGGAAAGCTGAATATGCCTTCCTGATCGTACTCTCCACTTCGATCGACTATTTCTGCGGTTTACAGATGTCGAAGCATACGGATAAGAAAAAACGAAAGCCATGGATGATAACAAGTATCGTCATGAATCTTTCAATACTTTTCCTTTTTAAATATTTTAATTTCTTCAATGATTCCGTTCGTGTTGTATTCGACAGCCTGAATGTTTTTTATAATGTACCTGATTTTAAATTATTATTACCTGTTGGTTTATCCTTCTATACATTCCAGGCAATCAGTTATACGGTTGATGTGTACAACGGAACTGCAAAAGCCGAAAAACATTTCGGTTATTTTGCAACATTTGTTGCTTACTGGCCACAACTTGTTGCCGGTCCGATTCAAAGGAAAGAACAATTTCTTCCCCAATTAAAACAAAATTTCGATTTTGATTATCAGCGTGTAAAAGAAGGATTGATCCGCATTTTATACGGCTTCTTTAAAAAAGTTGTGATTGCCGACAGGCTTGCGATTTTTGTGAGAGAAGTGTATAATCAACCCGGCGATCACGGCGGATTTGCGGTGATACTTGCCACATGGTTGTTTGCAATCCAGGTATATTGCGATTTTTCAGGATATTGTGATATTGCGATCGGCGCAGCAAAAATCATGGGACATAATCTCCGTGATAATTTTAAAACACCGTATTTCTCCAAATCAATTCGCGAATTCTGGGAACGCTGGCATATTACACTTACTGTTTGGGTGCGTGATTATTTATATATCCCGCTGGGTGGAAGTAAAGTTTCATTTCCACGCATGCTGATCAACAATTGGCTTACATTAACGATCATGGGCTTCTGGCATGGAGCAAACTGGACCTTTATTATGTTCGGTTTTGTGCATGGATTTTTTATTGTCGTGTCCCGTATCTGGGATAAATATTTTCCGAAAGTTAATTTGCCTACCATGTTGCCGAAAGCAAGATGGCTTACAAATCTGGTATTGATGTTCTGGATATTTAACCTCACCTGTATTCCGGATATTTTCTTTTGTTCAAGAAATATCAATGAAGCAGGTACCATCATTCAGAGTATTTTCACCCACCCCGATACAACACATGAATTATTGTACGACAGCGCTCCTTCAGGTGCAACACCAAGCATCATTGAATTCTGGTTGTCGATGTTTTTCATCGCAGTATTGCTGTACACGGATTATAATTTATATACAAATAAAGACGTAACAATTGATAAACGCATAGCAGCGAAACCACTTTACCGGCGATGGGGATTTTATATCATCATAGCGATGTGTGTTGCATGGTTTGCGGTAACAACAAATTCGGCATTTATTTATTTTCAATTTTAGGAAATGAAAAAGTTAATTCTTCGTTTGGGTTTGCTCATTTTGATCGTTCTGCTCATCAGCCAGATCGGGTTAATGACCATGCCTTTTTCATGGGGAAATATCAGGCTGAATACAAAATACGAAACCTATATTGATCATCACGAGCAATACAATACGTTATTTATCGGGGCAAGTACAACTTACCGCCATCTCGATTGTCATCAATTTGATTCGATCATGCATGCCGAGCGGCCTGAATTAGAAATTAAATCTTTCAATTTCGGAATTCCCGCCAACCGCACACCGCAATCGGTGTATATGTTGAACAATCTGCTCGATTATGATAAATCAAATATTAAATATGTTGTGATCGATCTATCCGAACTCACAAAAATGGGTGCGGATAATTTGCATAAAAAGGAAATGATCTACTGGTATAATTATGATAATATCGGTAACGTAATGAAAGCTTCGTGGGAATCTGAAAAAAGCATGTCCAAAAAAATAAGTGTACCTTCTTTGCACGCATTTTCATTTTTGGAGAAATCAATGATGATCGGAATGGGTTCGGCTTTCGTGCAGCAGCATTGCGGAATGAATGTGGAGCCTTCATCACTCGGCCCGAATCAGGATGGATTTTATGCACTCGATCAGGAAATGATGGAAAATCCTTCAGGCGATCTTGCACAGCGTTATAATGAATTGCGTACGCCTGATACAATCGCTTACCGGACCAAACGCTGCCAGTTTTTATATGATAAATATAAAGACGTACAAAAAAACCCGAATAAAACAATTGAAAAAGATCTTGAAGATATAATCACCTATTGCGATAAGAATGATATTAAAGTGGTGATCATGTTATCACAACGCCTTGGCGACAGATATGAATATTTAATTCCATTATACAATCAGCTCCCTGAAAAAAATAAGATCGGTTTTCAAAATCCTTCAGCGTATCCGATGTTTAACGAGCGTGAACACCTTTTCGATCTTGCACATTTAAATGCTGCAGGCGCAAAAATTTTCACCGGTGTATTTGCCGATGAATTCATTAAGCGCATCGATATGCAAAATGGTGTTGTAACCAGCAATACTGAATCAGCTGATTCGATTCAAAAAAGTATTGAAGACAAATCGTTATGATCGGGAAAATCAGAAAAAAATTCAGAAACAAATTAAAGGATAAGGATTTTTCTGAGATTTTTAAGAAAAGCCGCTCGGGATTTTTAATCAGTACGATCGGCCGGCCATTGGGCCTCATACAGCAACTTGTCATTACAAATTTTTTTGGTGCCGCAGCATTCGGTGTTTTTCGTGTTTGTTTTTCCCTGCTTAGTCTCGTTGGTATCGCAGGCAGATTTGGTGTCGACATGGCGATATCAAGATTTGTTGCACAGTACAGGAAACAAAACCGTTATGACCTTGTAAATGAAATTTTTCAAATGGGTATCCGGTTGGTTTTGCCAATCGCAATTTTTTTATCCGTATTGCTTTTTTTCGGCGCCCCCACTCTTACGCATTATATTTATCACGACAAGCCTTATACACTTCCTATTCAGATATTTTCGATCGGGATCTTCTTTTTTATTTTAAGCGGTGTAATTGAAGAGGGTATTCGCGGATTAAAAAAAATTCAGGCTTATTCATGGATAAATAATGTTTCAACGCAGGCTGTGGCAACCGTGCTCTTGCTCATCACCATTTTATTTACCACCGATCCGATGGCGGTGAATATTACATATGTGATCGGCCTCGGCGTAACTTTTTTATTGGGCGTCTGGTATTGGTTAAAATATGTCCCTTATAAACAAATTACACAACCTCAACTGAGCAAACGGGAGTTATTGAATGTTTCAATTCCCATGTTGTCTGCGAAATATCTCACAACATTATATACATGGCTCGGTACATTAATTCTCGCTGCATATGTTGCCGATGATCAGGTAGGAATTTTCGCAGGTGCATCACGCCTCACTGCATTTGCAACCATGCCGCTGATTGCCATAAATAATATTACCGGGCCGAAATTCGCAGAAGCATTTGGTGAAAATGATAATAAGCAACTCAAAAAAACGGTGAACCTTTCAACAAGGCTGATATTCTGGTCGTGTATGCCCATCATGCTGCTCTTTTTTTTATTGCCGAAATTATTGCTGAGTATGTACGGGCCCGAATTCATCACACGCGAAGCAATCATCACATTTCATATCATCAATTTAGGGCAGCTTGTAAACTTTATGACAGGCCCTGTTACGGTTTTATTAAATATGACCGGCCGGCAAAAAATCACACAGCGTTATGCTGCGATCACAACGGTTACAAGTATCGGGCTGAGTTATGTTTTTATTCCATCCATGGGAATCATCGGCGCAGCTTTGGCAACCTCTATAGCAAGAACAGTTTTAAATTTAGGATGTGCATTGCATATTTATTTTACCATGGGAATAAATATGATCTATAATCCATTTGCAGATTTTATGAATTTGCTGAACAGAAAAAATAAAAAGGAAAAGAAACAGGAAACGAAAGATATCAACGAACAGGAAAATGACGAATAATACAGCAAGATGGCCAAATTTTTTGATTGTGGGAACTGCACGTGCAGGTACCACTTCGATGCATGAATACCTCGGTAATCACCCGGATATATTTATGCCCCTCCAGAAGGAGCCTTGCTTTTTTACTTTTTATAATCAGGAACCGAAGTTTAAAGATGCCCGTCACAGGTATACAACAACTATTGAAAGTTATCAGGATTTATTTAAGGGCCATACCGAAAAAATTGTCGGTGAATCATCCACACCTTATTTATATTTTCACGCACAAACAATTCAGAATATTAAATTACTGGTGCCTGATTACCGGAAAATAAAAATACTGATCATATTGCGTGATCCGGCGGAACGGGCATATTCACAATATATGCATAACCGCCGCGACCTGCGTGAACAACTGAGTTTTGAAGATGCCATCAGGGATGAAGAATACCGCAAAAAAGAAAACTGGCACTTCGATTATTTTTATATTGATAAGGGATTTTATTTCGAACAAGTGAAAGCGTACCTCGAAAATTTCGATCACGTGAAGATTTGTTTTTATGACGACCTTGAATCCAATCCGCAAAAAATGCTGAATGAAATTTATACATTTCTGGGTGTGGATGCCGGTTTGAATCAGGTGGAACTCAAACAAAAAAATCAGAGCGGTGAGATGAAAGTGAAATGGTTTAAGAAGATCATTACAACAAGAAAAAATCCGGTACTTAATTTTTTCAGAAAATTAATGGGCCGCGAAACAAAAAAACGTTTACGGAATAAAGTGAAGGGCATGCTGCTGAAATACAATCTGAAAAAAACAGATATGGACCCGAAAATCAGGAAACAACTTATTTCGGTTTACAGAGAAGATATTCAAAAATTAGCGATATTGATTAAAGTGAATCTGAACAACTGGTTGAATTAACATGACAGATATCCGGCAAAATTTTATTTGTATCGGCGCTCAGAAAGCAGGTACTACCACACTGGCAGATATTATCAGCCGGCATCCGGATATTTATATTCCTCCTGTGAAAGAAACTAAGTTTTTTTTATTCGATGAAGATTATCAGAAAGGAAAAACATTTTACGATTCCTATTTTAAAGGCAAAAGCAATCAAAAAGCGGTTGGTGAAGTAGATCCGGATTATTTATTATTTCCATACACTGCGCAGCGTATTGCCGACACGCTTGGAAAGGACATCAGAATTATTGTCGTTCTTCGCAATCCTGCTGATCGGGCATATTCGCATTATTTAATGACTAAGAAAAAAGGGCTGGAACCTTTTGATTTTGAAAAAGCACTGGAAGCAGAATCAGGAAGGAAGCAAAATTTGAAAGAACAAAAAATCTATGCATATCTCGAAAGGGGATATTATGGGATGCAGATCGAAGCCTTTTTAAAAGTATTCCCGAAAGAGAACTTTCTTTTTTTGACCTTTGAAGACGATCTGATCCAAAACACAGAATTGACAATCGAACGGGTTCAGAAATTTTTAAATGTGCCTGTGCAGGTTCTCGATCTGAATGTACACAGTAATGAAGCAGGGGAAGCTGTAAACGAAACATTAAGAGATTTGGTGAGAAGGCCTAATTTTGCCAAGCGTTTGCTGAAAGCTGTGCTTCCTTCAAAGGAATTCAGAAAATCGATCCGGAAGTTTTTTATCCGGAAAAATTTACAGAAGGCAACAGCACCAAAAATTGATGCGGCAACAAAAAAAAGAATTATTGAAACATACTTTATACATGATATTCAACTTACAGAATCAATTACAGGATTAAACCTGCAAAAATGGTATAATTAATTATGGGGATTTTAACTGAGGAAAAAGGAATATATAAAGAGCCGATGTCGGTCTGGGGTAAAACCTGGATCCTCGTTATCTTTATTTTATTTACAACACGTATCCTCACGCGTACGCCCCTTGTTGATTATTATATGCCATTTGAAATTCTGTGGTATACATTTATTATTTCATTTACGTTTATCTACGGGTTTTATGTTTTCCTGATCCGGAAAGCAGTTGACGAGATACATTATTATTATGTTCTTATTCTTGTCATGCCGGTCTGGGCGGGCTACATGGCTACTCTCAGCGAAGGACAACCATTTCTCGGTGGATTTTCATCGCAACGGCACTGGTACGGGATCAGCGGTGTATTTGTATTGATATATTTATTGCAAACCCGCTTTTTTACGATCGGCGATTTATTCAGGGCGATTAAATGGCTCGGCTGGGGAACCATGGTTTACTTCATTTTATGTTATATGTTTCTCGACCCCACAAAATATCTCGATTATTCGTTTGTGGGTTACAGTGATATAAAAGGTGGTTACCGTTTTAAATTCGGAATTGACTTTATTGCGTTTCTTGCAGTGTATTATACCGTGAATTATGTGAAGAAAAAAGATACAAGAAGTATCTGGCTTTCCGGTGTACATCTTTCCTATTTGTTTTTTTTACATCAGGGGCGTTCGGTGATGATCGCCGTTGTTGCCTCTATTTTTGTATTTTATATGTTTGAAGTGAACTGGCAGCGTGCAGTGCGCATCTTCACAACAATCGGTGTTTCATTTGTATTGATCATGGGAGTGATGTATGCGATTATTCCTGATCGGGTAAATGATTATATTATTCAGTATACAAGTCTTGCAACAGTCGTGTTTACCGGAAATGCATCGGGTGAAAGCTCCGTAGACGCACGACTGGAAGAGATCGGTATTTTACTGATCTATTTGCAGGATTATAAAATAGGCTGGCTCATCGGGCTTGGAAAATTCAGTTCTGATTCGGCAACGGACGCACATACAATTTATACGGTTCCACCCGGTGACATCGGCATTTTGGGTTCCATTATGACATATGGTATTTTGGGTTCCATTTTAATTTATATGCAATATTTCATTTCATTCAGAAGCACAAAATTCATCCGGCGGTATAAAAATGAACCATTCATGATCGCTGCAAAATACTTTTTAATATTTTCATTTTTATCTTCCCTTGCCAAGGGGTACTTGTTTATGCAACCCGGGTCAACCGCAATTTTTATCCTCATTATTTATGCGTATAAATTACTTGAAGTGCAAATGGATAAACAAGGTTTACCGGTAGTGCTGGCGGAAAATAAATTTTAAATCAATCATACAATGGGAAAATTGATCAACCCCGATAAAAAAATTCTTGTGATTGGTTCGCTGAATGCGAACCCGGCAGACCGGGAAATTTCACGTGACCAGATTAAAACAATGCAGCTCATTGATGAAAATGAACAGGTGCAACCCATCAATTTTTTTAACGGCTGGGGTGATCTTGGAATGAGCTCAATGGCATATCATCCGGCTGACCCGTATACATTATATCTCGCATCTTCCAGTGAATTATTTAAATTCGACCTGAAAGGAAACAAATATGAAAAACTGGATATTCCCAGTTTAACGGATGTGCATGAGATCAGTATGATCGGTCAAAATATTTGGATCTCAAATACAAAACATGATGAGATCGTGAGTTTTGATATCAGCAGTAATAAAGTTGGTGAGCGGATAAATCTTTCCGATTTTAAATCAAGTGCTCCTGAAGAAGGTGAAGACGAAGCTGATGTGGAAGTGGTGGACAAATTTCATTGTAATCTTATTTTTGAAGGGTATGAAGGTGATCTGTATATTCTTGTGCACCATACCTCAGGCAGGCAATTAATGAAACGCATAGCACAAAAATTTATTAAAAGCCAGGGGAACGGTGGTGTGGTGAACATTACAAAAAGAAAAAGATATCCGCTCAATTTTAAAGCGCCCCACAGTGTGAGAAAAATAAATCAGCAATATTGGGCATTCGACAGCGGACACTTTGAATTAAAAGTGTACGATAAAAACTGGAATTTTCTGCGCACGATCGATACAAAAGGATTTGGCAGGGGTGGAGATACAGATGCTTCAAATAATTATTATTATGGCGGCGTGAGCGAAACAAGGAAGAGATATCTGGGTTTATTCCCGGGTGGTGAAGCAGTACCAAATATGGTTCAGGTTTTCAATACAAAAGATTATAAACTGATCGGTTCGATCAAAATTCCGAATATCGAACAGATCAATAATGTTTATTGTTTACAAAAAGATGTTGCAGATTTGTTGCTGAATTTCGGATAACCGATGAGTCCTGCCACACAATACAAACTTCCTACATTCATTGTAGTTGGCGCCAATAAAGGCGGAACAACATCTATTTACCATTATCTCAAACAACACCCGCAGGTTTATTTAAGTCCTATAAAAGAGCCGCATTATTTTTCAAAAGATATCGATATAAGTTTATTTAACCGCGAATTCGCTCAAAATAAATTGCAGGATATCCAAAAATATGTTGACGGGGATATGTCGCAGGAATATCATGCAGCATTCGTCCGCGACTGGGAACAATATCAGAAATTATATAAAAATGTAAAGGACCAGCCTGCGATCGGTGAATTAAGTACATCTTATCTCTATTCACATGTTGCAGCGCAGGAAATTTATAATGCACTCGGGAAAATTAAAATCATAATTTGTTTGCGCAACCCGGTTGAACGTGCATATTCTCACTACCGCATGAATTTATGGACCGGCAACAGCAATGAATTTGATTTTTATAAAGCCTTGCAAAATGATTTCCATCACGATCCCAAAGTGTGGGGGAATGCGCATTTATATGTTGAGATCGGCCAGTATTACGAGCAGGTTAAAAGATATCTCGATGTATTCGGACGGGAAAACGTGAAAGTAATTTTCACGGAAGATCTCAAAAAAAATGCCGGCCAGGTAATAAAAGAATTGTATGAATTTATCGGCGTAAACAGCAATTTCAATCCGGATACATCAACAAAATACAACGAAGTATATATGCCCAAATACAAAAATCTCACATGGTTTTTAAATAAAACGGGAATCAGGCCTTTTATGAAGCGCTTTTCTCCCCGGTTTATTAAAAAACTTGTCGTAAATATGTTTTACAAAACAAAATCCGATAAAGGAGATATAACACCCGAAGCAAAACAATTTTTACTTGAACAATTTTCAAATGATGTAGCTCTTCTATCCAAACTACTGGATAAGGATCTTTCATCCTGGATAAAATAAAAATACATGGCTGCATCTGTTTGTATTATACTCGTTAATTATAAAACATGGCAGGATACGATCGAATGTATGGAAAGTATTCTGAAAAGCAGCTATACAAATTATCAGATCGTTGTTGTTGAAAATGGTTCGGATGATGAAAGCTGGACACAATTATTAAAATGGTCACGTGGCGAATATGCGCTTTCTGTTTCAACAACAAATCCATTATTTCATAAAACTCATCCACCTGCAATTAAACCCGTTTTATATCATCGCAGTGATGTTGCCGAATCTGACCATTTGCGGCTCGGACCGATTCAGGAGGTGCGCCCAATTCTGTTTATAAAAAGCGAAAAAAATCTTGGTTTTGCAGGGGGGAATAATGTGGGCTTGCGTTATGCTTTGTATAATCAATTCGATTATGCCTGGCTGCTCAATAATGATACAGTGATCGAACCAAATGCACTGACGGAACTTGTTGCGTTTTGTGAAAATGAAAAAGAAAATAAAACAGGTATCGTAGGGTCCAAATTAATGCTCTATCATAAACCGGAAATCATGCAGGGTATCGGTGCGATCTTCAATAAATATTCGGGTAAATCCAAAATAATAGGAGCGCAGCAAAAGGATGCAGGTCAATTTGATGCTACACCAATTGAATGCAATTATGTGATTGGCGCTTCCATGTTTGTTACATATGATTTTCTGCTGGATGTCGGACTCATGAGTGAAGAGTATTTTTTATATAATGAGGAAAATGACTGGAGTGCCCGCGGAAAACAAAAAGGCTGGAAGGTAGGGGTTGCAGTGAAAAGCAAGATCTATCATAAGCAAGGAGCCTCAACGGGAAACAGCCCTAAAAAAAGTAAATGGCAGGTAAAAGCGCTGAATTATAAATATCGCGGAAAAATAAAACTGTATAAGAAATATTACCGTCCGCAATTGCCTTTTTTATATTTTCATCTTATTTCAAGAAGTGTAAAATATATGATGAAGGGAAATATGGATGAGGCGAAAGTGATTTATGCTGCTATCTTTAATACAAAATTTGAACCCTGAGAATTAATCAAAATAAAAATGGTAATTAGTCGTACATACAAATTTGTTTTTGTTGAATTGCCTCAAACGGCAAGTTCGGCAATCGCACGTGAATTGGTAACAAGTTATGGTTGTGAGGAGATTTTATTTAAGCATGCATTATACCAGACAGATTATAAGAAATTTGCGAAAGGCGAGGAGAAGGATTACAGGGTTATCAGCGGTTTGCGGAATCCCATGGATATCTGTGTGAGTAATTATTTTAAGTTTAAAACCGATCATGAGAATCGCTATACGCAACCGCGATTGATGAAGCACGGATTATTGCGCCGTTATATCATGCGCTGGTGGAATGTCCGGCAGTATAAAAATATCGTAACCCGAAACGAAAACTTTGAAGATTTTTTCACAAGAGCCTATTCCATTCCTTATGCAAGCTGGAGTATTCTGGGCCATCACAAATTTTTTCATATCATTCACTTTGAAACGCTACAAAAGGATTTTGATGAGGCGCTAAACAAGCTTGGTATCCAAAAAGTACGCGATATACCTGTTGCAAATAAAACGGCGGAAAAAACAAAAACATTCTGGGAATATTATGAAAGTGATAAAGCGAAGAAGCGTGCAAAATATATTTTCGGCCCGTATATGAAACAATGGGGCTACGCATTTCCTGAAAGCTGGAATCAGTTTAAAACACCCTGGCATGCATTCTTTCTGTACCGGTTTTTTAATGTGCTCCGCAGAATTTTCTGGTTATACCTCAGATAGGAAATAGCCGGTATCAGATATCAAGTATCACGTATATGGAAATCAAAATCGTAAATTGTAATTCGTAAATACTAAATTCCAAATCATTCATGCAACATCTCCCGACATTCCTGATCGTTGGCGCAGTAAAAGCGGGAACTACATCTCTGCATGAATATTTGCAACAGCATCCTGAGGTGTATATGAGTCCCGTTAAGGAGACAAATTATTTCAGTGATGCGGATATGCTGATTGAGCACTTTAATGTGGATTATCGCCAGGACGTTAATATTGATCTTAAAAAATATCTTGCAGGAGATATGAAGAATAAAATTCATATCGCACATGTTCGCAGCTGGGAAGATTATCAGTTGCTGTTTAAAAATGTTGAGCATCAAAAAGCGATCGGCGAGGTGAGCAATTCCTATTTGTATTGCAGCTCAACTGCAGGAAATATAAAAACAAAATTACCGGATGTAAAAATCGTGATGATCCTCCGCAATCCGGTTGAACGATTATATTCCCAATTTCTGATGAATTTAAAGCTGGGAAAAATTGCAGAAAAAAATTTATTGAAAGAGATTGAAAACGATCAGCAGAAGAAAATCAAGGGCTGGGGTGTAAGTCATTTATATCTGGAGGTAGGAAATTATTATGCACAGGTTAAAAATTATTACGATCAATTTCCGGTTGAACAGATAAAAGTGATCCTGTATGATGATTATAAAAAGGATCCGAAAGCAGCGATGAAAGACTTGTTTTCTTTTCTGCAAATTAATCCTGATTTTGAAATTGATATGAGCCGCAGGTATAATGAAGCAGGTATGCCGCGATTCGGAAAAATGAATTACTGGCTCACGCAGATCGGTGTATATGGCCTTGTAAAAAGAATTTTTTCGTCCGGCCTGAAAGAAAAATTAAAATCCCTCATCTACACAAAAGAAAATATTCCTACCATCACCCCGGCTGAAAAAAAATATCTCCGGGATTATTACAGGGAAGACGTGCAGCAATTAGCATCTCTGATTAACCGGGACCTTTCTGGCTGGCTGTCTTAAAGCCGTCCGCGTAACATCATGCGGTCGAGAGAATCTTCATGCAAATATTTTGAAACTGCAAAGCTTAATGCGGATACGATCATAAGCGGAACGATCAGATCATAGCCTCCCGTTATTTCTGCTATCAGGAAAATACCCGTCAGCGGTGCATGAAAAATTCCGCTCAATATGCCGCCCATTGCAACAATTGTGAAATTGCTTACCGGCAAATGAAAAAGACCGGTATAATTCATAAGACTTGCATAAATAAATCCAAGAAATGCACCTACAAATAGAGAAGGCGCAAAATTTCCACCGTTACCACCGCTGCCAAGCGTAATTCCGGTTGCAACAGCTTTAATAAACACAATTGCAGTGAGAAATACCATCAGTATCAACGGTGAAGAAATGAAGTTTTCAAGCAGGCTGCCTCTGAATCCTTCATAAGGTGTTTGATCCGAAAGATATTTAATGCTTGCATATCCTTCACCGAATAATTGCGGGAATAATAAAATTAAAATTCCGAGAAATAATCCGCCTGCAATTGCTTTATGTATTGCATATTTTTGTTTTACCCGTTTCAATAATTTTTCTATACCCGAAAAAACCCGTATATAATATACTGAAATGACACCGGCAAGTAGTCCGAGTAAAATATAAAACGGAACATTCACATAATTAAATGGCTGTTGTAAATGAAATGAAAGAAGAATGTCTTCGTTTAAAATGATTTTCGAAATAATGGCCCCTGCTGCTGCAGCAATTAAAATCGGTATAAATGATGCAACAGAAATTTCACTGACAAAAACTTCCACTGCGAATAAAACCCCTGCGATAGGTGCATTAAAGGTTGCCCCGATACCCGCAGCTACACCGCAGGCAAGTAAAATTGTCCGTTCACCTGCACTTACTTTATATGTTTTGCCATAATTGGATCCGATGGCAGCACCTGTTGTTACTATTGGTGTTTCCAATCCTGTTGATCCGCCCATACCAACAGTAACAGCACTTGTAATAATATGAGAATACATGAATTGCCTGGGTAAACGACTTTCTCTTTTTTTAACTGCATAAATTATTTCTCCATTCCCGCCGCCTAATTTTCCTTTAAATGATTTATTAATGATGATGGATGTGATGAGAATTCCGATCATCGGACAAAATGCATAAATAAATGGTGAAACAGATCCTCGTTGCGGTAAGATGAGACCGTGTATCTGAAATACCATCCACTTAAGAAGAATTGCAGCGAGTGCCGAACTCAAACCGACAAGCACACCTGAAATGATCAGGAATTGTTTATCGTTAAGATGTTTTTGTAAAAAAGTGATCAGATTTTCATGTATACTAATCAACCGGGTAACCTTCTTTTTTACATCTTCCTGCATCATGCATTCAAATTACCAGACGAAGGTAATAAAGGACTGCCTGCCTGACCGGCGTATTTGAAATAAAGAATACAGGAAAACGAGAAACAGTCAGATCTCATGTCAAAGCATTCAGGGCTCCAACAAGTACAATTGATTTAATTCGTCGCAAAACTCAGAACCCAGAACTCAAAACTCAGAACCCAGAACTCAGAACTCAGAACCCAGAACCCAGAACTCTCATCCATTTTCTCCCCACCCTTGCATATTCACCCTTATCCCGCTATCTTTGCCACCTCAAAACCCGACCCGCCGATTTATTCGGTTTGATCCGGGGATTATTAAACATTAAATGTTTAGAAAATGGTAAGAATGCGTTTACAGCGTCATGGTAGAAAAAAAGCTCCTTTCTACCACATCGTAGTGGCCACAAGCACGAGCCCGCGTGACGGAAAATTTATCGAGCGACTCGGAACTTACAATCCTACAACAGTTCCTGCACAAATTACTCTCAATGTTGACAAGGCGGTTGACTGGTTGCAGAAAGGTGCTGAACCTTCCACAACAGTAAATGCGATCCTCAAATACAAAGGGGTCCTTTACAAAAAACACCTTCTTCGCGGCGTAAAAAAAGGCGCTATGAGCATGGAAGTGGCTGAACAAAAATTTGCTGAATGGCAAAATTCTCATCAGGGAGCAGTTATGGATCATGTGAAATCGATTGAGGACAAAAAATCAAAAGCGAAAGCTGAGGAAGTTGCCCGTATCAATGCGAAGCGTGAAGAAAAGGCAAATGCTGCGAAAAAAGCCGCTGATGAGGCTGCAAAAGCTGCTGCCGAAGAAGCTGCAAATAAAGAAAATGCTGCTGTAGATGCAGTTGAAGAAACGGTTGCCGAAGTGGAAAACACTGCAGAAAATACCGCAGAATCAACTGAAGAAACTCCAAACGCATAATTTAAAGTGGCCGCAACTGAGCTGGTTGAGATCGGTTATGTTGTAAAAACACATGGTGTTAAAGGCCAGTTAAAAATATCCTTCAACGAAAATGTAAAAGAGCTTTCCGCAGGGGAGGCTCTTTTCTTTTTGATCAGGGGAGAACAGATCCCATTCTTTATCCGTGAAATAGAATATATCAGCAACATTGAAGCCTTGGTTCACCTGGAAGACATTGATTCAATTGATTCCGCAGGCCGCTTTGCAAAAAAACCGGTTTCAGGTAAAGCAGATTTGGTGGAAACGGAAAATATGGAGGCAGATACTTTTGACCTCACAGGATTCAGAATCATTGATATCCAAATGGGGGAAGTCGGGAAGGTGGCTAACTGGTATGAAATGAATGAATATATTTTACTGGAAATGGATTACCTCGGAAAAGAAATTCTCATCCCCTTTCATGAGGAAACCATTATCGAACTGGATGAAATGGGAAAAGTAATTCATATGAAAATACCGGATGGTTTACTCGAGATTTAAATCCTTGTTATGCGCATCGACATTATCACTGTTTTACCCGAATTGCTCCGGTCACCTTTTGAACATAGCATTCTGAAACGTGCTGCCGAAAAAGGGCTTCTTGAAATAAACCTGGTTAATCTCAGAGATTATTCAACTTTCAATCATAAACAGGTGGACGATTATCAATTCGGCGGCGGGGCTGGAATGGTAATGATGATCGAGCCGATTTACAATTGCATAACTGCTCTGAAAGAGAAAACCCAATACGATGAGGTTATCTATTTGTCGCCCGACGGTGAAATTCTGAACCAGCAACTTGCAAATCAATTATCTCTCAAACAAAACCTGATCCTTCTTTGCGGTCATTATAAAGGAGTGGATGAACGTGTCCGCGAACACCTGATCACCAGAGAAATTTCTATCGGTAATTATGTGTTGAGCGGAGGAGAGCTTGCTGCTGCGGTATTGGTTGATACGATCGGCAGGCTGTTGCCGGGCGTTCTCAGTGATGAAACATCCGCCCTCACCGATTCTTTTCAGGATGATCTTTTAGCTCCGCCTGTTTACACCAGGCCTGCAGAATTTATGGGCTGGAAAGTACCTGAAATCCTGCTCAGCGGACATACTGCTAAAATTGAGGAATGGCGATACGAACAATCTGTAGAGCGAACCCGGTTGAAGCGCCCTGATTTAGGGGGAGAATAGTAAACAGTCTCAGTGGGCAGTCTCAGTGAGCAGTCTCAGTGAGCAGTCTCAGTAGTCTGTCTCGGCGGGTAATCGCAGTTGAAAGAATCCTGACTCCTGACTCCTGATTCTTGATTCTACTTGCAATTTCTCCATTTCCCTGCTATCTTTGCGGCTCACTTTTAAAAACGAGAGTCATGGATTTTATTAAAACGCTCGAGATGGACCTGATCACAGGTAAAGATATTCCTGTATTTAAGGCAGGCGACACGATAACTGTATATTATAAAATTGTTGAAGGCGATAAATCAAGGACCCAGGCTTTTAAGGGTGAAGTTCTTCAACGTAAAGGACAGGGAAGAACACAAACATTTACCGTAAGAAAAATTTCAAACGGAATTGGTGTTGAAAGAATATTCCCTTTATTCTCTCCAAACGTTGAGAAAATTGAAGTGAATAAATCAGGTAAAGTGCGCAGAGCAAAAATTTTCTATCTCCGTGGATTAAAAGGAAAATCTGCAAGGATTAAAGAAACAAAAAACACAACTACAGCCGAATAAGAAATTGATTGTATGTGATCATAGTATCCCGGTTCCATGAACCGGGATTTTTATTTTCAGCAACCTACGCTTGAAAATTCAGCAGAACGCTTCACTAAATTTCCTTTTGCTTTACGTGAAGAAAGAAATAAAACCGGAAAGCTTAAATTATAGTGATTCGATAAATTAATCAGCAGATCAATTTCATTATCTCCGTCCAGGTCGCCGATCCACATGATTGAATACGGTGTTTCACTGTATAAGCTGTCGTCAGAAATGATTTGTTTGACATGTAATTGATTTGTTTCTTCCAGTATTAAACGGTAATTCCCGTTCAACCAGCCCGTAGCCGTATCGATGGGGTCACCTTCCGCTGAAAGTGTATAATGCAGGTCGTTATAATTAAATGATGTTTGTTCTCCGGGCAATAAAAAATTATCTTCTATGCCGATACCGATCAAAGGCCTTTCTTTTAATCCGTTGATTCCTTTAATCAATAAAACGCAATTACCCTCTTCATCCGCCTGCACAAGATCACCGGTTGGATTTAAACTGTCCTCATCTGCGATCGGGTCATAAATTTTCGAGATGTGAATAGTTGTTTTCCTGACATAATAGTAATCTTCCATTTCAAATAAACCAAACCATTTCTGATTTGCAAATTCATTATCAATTTCATCATCGTGAAATTGACCGGGGAAGATCATGTAGATTTCATTTTGCGAAAATCCGGTTGATGTGCAAATGATGATGAGAGTAAATGCAAAAATATTTTTCATGTTTCAGAATAATTCAAACAGGTTTGTAATTCCCATAATTCTTCCGCAGGTAAATCCTTCTGCAAATGTAAAGCCACATGTTCTGCCGAATTCCATATGCCGCGAAGCCACATTTTCGAGAAATTGTTTTGATGCGATATAGGTTTCCGGTTCCGTGGAATTTTCACTGTAAAATTGTGATGCATGTGCCATCACACTTTCCATTTTCTTTTCCCATGTTGATGTAATATCTACAACAATATCCGGTTTGATGTACCTGTCCTGAATATAATGTAAAACAATTTTCGGCCGCCATGGAATTTGCGCAGTGCCATTCAAACTGGTTTCTATTTTCAATAATCCGGCATAAAATGAAGCGTCTTCAACCAACTGTGCAGAACGTCCATGATCAGGATGGCGGTCGTGAATTGCATTGCATAAAATAATTTCAGGCTGATATTTTCTGATCACCTGTATTAGTTTAATTTGTGATTCCCGGTTATTTTCAAAAAAGCCATCTGCCAGATTTAGATTTTCTCTCACTGCAGCACCAATTATTTTTTTTGCTTTTTCACTTTCCGCATCGCGGATATCTGCATTGCCTCTCGAACCCAATTCGCCGCGGGTAAGATCGAGCAAGCCTGTCTGTTTTCCTTTTTGGATATGGGAAATCAGCGTGCCGGCACAGCCTAATTCAATATCATCGGGGTGTACGCCGATTGCAAGGATGTCGAGTTTCATCTCTCAAAAATAAAATAAGTTTTCATGAACATGCATGTTTAAAATATGCCGTTCCCACCAAAATTGTAAAGCAAGAATTAAGTATAGGGGAGGTGAAGATTAACTTCTCGGGTAAGATATTACATCAATGCATTTTCAATTGCATCTGTAATTTTTTTATTCACCGGCCTGCGATATGTCCAGAAACTGTCCCGCACGAAGCCATCTTTCCCGATCAGGAATTTATAAAAATTCCATTTTGGTGTCCGTGCGATCACACCATTTTTATTTTTATCTGAAAAAAAAGAAAAGAGCGGGTCGGCATTTTCACCACGCACATTAATTTTATTCATCATTGGGAAAGTTACGCCGTAATTGATTGAACAATATTCCTGAATTGCTTCGCCATTTAATGGCTCTTGTGCAAAGTCATTCGACGGAAATCCGAGAACACTAAATCCCCTGTCTTTATATTTTTGATAGATGGTTTCAAGGTCTTCCAGCTGTCCCCTCTTGCCGCATCGTGTTGCAGTATTTACAATCAACAAAACTTTTCCTTTATACGCTTCGAGAGAAATTTCTTTGCCCTGTAATGTTGTAACCTTAAATTGATAAATTGATTTATCCATTGTAATTCTTCTTCACAACATAAACATAGAATTCCGTAAATAGTTTGGCAGAAAATTTATTCAATACCGATTTCCGTTAAATACCTTTCGGCATCAAGAGCCGCCATACATCCGGAACCTGCAGCAGTAACCGCCTGGCGGTAATGTTTATCCTGCACATCTCCTGCAGCAAATACACCGTTTATATTTGTTTTAGCAGTGCCGTTTTTTGTTTGTATATAACCTTGCATGTCGAGTTCAAGCATGCCTTCAAAAATTTGAGTATTGGGTTGATGACCGATTGCGACGAAAAAACCGGTTACCTGTAATTCCTTCAATTCTCCTGAAATCGTATTTTTTATTCGTACACCTGTAACCACATTATCTCCCAATATTTCTACTGTTTCCGAATTCCAGTGAATTTCAATATTCTGTGCATGCATCACACGATCCTGCATAATTTTACTTGCACGAAAATGATCTTTACGCACGATCATATGAACTTTAGTACAGAGTTTAGATAAATACATTGCTTCTTCGCATGCGGTATCTCCGCCGCCCACCAATGCAACTTCCTGATTGCGGAAAAAGAAACCGTCACAAACTGCACATGCACTCACACCATTTCCGTTTAATTTTTTTTCAGACGGCAGGCCGAGCCATTTTGCTGATGCGCCGGTTGCGATGATAATGGCATAAGCCTCTACTGACGTACCGTCATCAAAATATACTTTTTTGATTTTTCCTTCGAGTTCTACTTTGGTTGCAATACCGAAACGAATATCGGTGCCGAAACGCTCCGCCTGTTTTTTAAAATCTTCCATCATTTCAGGGCCGAGAATTCCGGTCGGATAACCCGGGAAATTTTCAACATCCGTTGTCTGCATTAACTGCCCGCCCGGTTCAATACCGGTATACATAACGGGTTTTAAATTCGCACGGGCTGCATAAATCGCAGCGGTATATCCCGCAGGACCCGAACCGATGATCAGGCATTTTAGAACTTCCATAGAATCAATATCTGAGTAATAAAGCGTGCAAAGTTAATCAAGGTTCATTAACAGATACAGTTGGAAAAGTTCCCTTTCACGTGTGTGCATAAATCATTGCAGGATTTCTGAAATCTCCTTAATTCGCATTACCTTTCATTTTGTTGTTTCACTAAAATAACCGCTATGAATTCTAAAATTGCTTTTCTTTTTTCACTCATTCTTCTCACATACACAAATACACAAGCTCAAAATTCAGATCACCCGATCAAATTCGGATTCGGAACGCATGCGATCGATTATAATGTGAATCAGGATTATTTCGGTGACCTGATCGACACGACATATGACTGGAATAATGGATTTGTTTTAAACCGGATTACGCTTGGCGGCAGTTTAAATCCGTCGTTCTCCATCAACGGATCAATTTCGCTTGCATATATTGAAAAAGATCTGGCTGTAAAATCTGCGGAATTCGGAATTTTTTCGGATGTTGATTTAACCTTGAATTACCATTTTGCAAACGGATATATATTTTCAGAACGGTCGTGCATTGACCCGTATTTATTTGCCGGTGCCAGTGCAAATTATCTGGATATAAATAATGAAAAAAATACGTTGTTCGCACCGAAGATCGGATTGGGTTTCGATATCTGGCTCACCGAACAATTCGGATTGAACCTGCAGACAGGTTATGCGATCAACAGCGATCCCGGAACGGATTATATGCAACATGCAATTGGAATGGTGATCAGGTTTGGTGAAGGAAAAGATACAGATGGCGATGGATTTGCAGACTGGGAAGATGCGTGTCCGGATAAAGCAGGAATTGCATTATTTATGGGTTGTCCCGATACCGACAATGATAAAATTACCGATGCGGAAGATGCCTGCCCGAATGAAGCAGGGTTACCGGCGTTTAATGGTTGCCCCGACTCTGATAATGACGGGCTGGCAGATAAGGATGATACATGCCCGACTGAGAAAGGGCTTGTTATATTCGGCGGTTGTCCTGATTCCGACGCTGATGGAATTGCAGATAAAGATGACCGCTGCCCGAAAGATAAAGGCCTTAAAGAATTAAGCGGTTGTCCGGACAGTGATGGAGACGGAATTGCGGATCTGGATGATGCATGCAAAACACAAAAAGGTTTGGAAAAATTTGGAGGCTGCCCGGATTCTGATAATGATGGAATTGCAGATAAGGATGATCGTTGTCCGAAAGACCGCGGCGATAAAATTTTGGGCGGATGTCCGGATAATGATGGTGATGGAATTGCAGATATTGATGATAATTGTCCTGATAAACCGGGTGTAAAATCAAATAAAGGTTGTCCTGCAATTGAAGAAAAAGAAAAGAAAGAAATAATTCAGAAAATTAATTTCGCTGCAAAAGCAATTCAATTTGAAAGCGGAAAGGATATCATTAAAACATCTTCTTACGCAACACTTGATAATATTGTCAGCATAATGAAATTATATCAGGCAACAAGCTGGTCGATCGAAGGACATACCGACGATCAGGGAGATGATAAAATGAATCAGGATTTATCGGACCGCCGTGCCGCTGCAGTGAGAAAATATTTTATCGATAAAGGAATTAATGAAAGCAGATTGACTTCTGCAGGCTTCGGTGAATCGCGGCCAATTGCACCAAATAATACTGCTGCGGGAAGAGCGCAAAACAGGAGAGTGGAAATTAAATTGGTGGAGAAGGATTAGTGGTTGGCTACTGGCTACTGGCCGCTAGCCACTAGCTACTAGCCGCTAGCTACTAGCCGCTAGCCTCTGGCCAAAATACAGTAATTGCTAAATTCCAACATCAGGCCGCTGGTAGCCAGTAGCTAGCGGCTAGAAGCCAATTAATTATACCCGAAATATTTCAGCATCCGGTCATCGTTTTTCCAATTCTCTTTTACCTTGACAAATAATTCGAGAAATACTTTTTTACCGGTGAATTCTTCGATATCTTTTCTTGCATCAATACCAACTTTTTTAATTGCAGTACCGCCTTTTCCGATAATAATATTTTTATGCGCATCGCGGCCCACAAATATGGTTGCTTTAATTACGATGATATCACCTTTATCTTTATATTCCTCAACAGCTGTTTCAACCGAATAAGGTATTTCCTGCTGGTAGTGCAGAAATATTTTTTCACGGATCATTTCAGCTGCAAAAAATCTTTCGGTTTGATCAGTGAGTTCATCTTTTTCAAAATATGGGGGATGCTCTGGAATAAATTCATTTATTTTTTTCTGCAAGAGGTCAATATTTTTTTTCTTCAGTGCAGAAATCGTAAACACTTCTTTTCCGGGAAATACGTTTATCCATTTATTTTTTATTGCCTCAATTGTTGCAACTGAAACCGTATCGATTTTATTTATCACGATAAAGAGCGGAATTTTAATTTCCGCCAATTTTTTCAGCAACGGATCATCCGCATCCGGATCATCGCCGGGCATGGTCATGAGCAGGAGGATATCCGCATCCTGCAAAGCGATCCCGATCTGTTCGTTCATCCATTCGTGTAATTTATATTGCGGTTGATGAATAAAACCCGGTGTATCCGAAAAAATGATCTGCGATTCATCCGATTGCACGATACCCAGAATCCGTTTTCTTGTAGTTTGTGCTTTTGGGGTGATGATCGCCAGTTTTTCCCCGACAAGAGCGTTCATTAATGTCGATTTCCCCACATTCGGCTTCCCGATAATATTTACAAATCCTGATCTGAACATAAATCAGCCAAAAGTAAGCAGTATTTGCTTATGCATGTTTTAAAGCCTATCTTTGCGGCTCGTTCTTAAACAAAAGAATTATATCGCGGGGTGGAGCAGTTGGTAGCTCGTCGGGCTCATAACCCGAAGGCCGTTGGTTCGAGTCCAACCCCCGCTACTAAAAATTTCCCGCAGATAGCGCAAATGACCGCAGAATTTGAGTGCGATCCTTTACGATAGCTGCGGGAATTTGTTTTTAAAACATTTTGGAATTATGAGTTTTACCGTTGCAATCATTGGCCGCCCGAATGTCGGGAAATCAACTCTGTTTAACAGGTTGATAGGGGAGAAGCATGCGATTGTAGATGATTTCAGCGGTGTAACCCGCGACCGGCATTATGGGGTTGTGGAATGGAACGGGAAAGTATTTGATGTGATAGATACCGGCGGATTTGTAGCTAATTCTTCAGATGTATTCGAATCCGCGATCCGCAGTCAGGTGAAAATTGCAATTGAAGAAGCTTCTTTGATTGTATTCATGATGGACGTTACAACCGGTATCACAGCTTTTGACGATGATGTGATACGCATGCTGCGCAAGTCAAATAAACATGTTCTTGTTGTTGTAAATAAAGTGGATAATAATCGCCGTCATCTCGATGCCACAGAATTTTATGCAGCAGGTTTTGAAGATATATTTTTCGTTTCTTCAATTACAGGTAGCGGTACCGGTGAACTTCTCGATAAGATCACTGCATTAATGCCTGAAGATGTGAAAAATGAAAACAAGGAAATTGATGCTTTACCAAAATTTGCAATTGTAGGACAACCCAACGTCGGAAAATCAACATTGCTGAATGCATTGATCGGACAGGAAAGAAATATTGTTACCGATATTGCCGGCACAACCCGTGATGCAATTCATACACGCTATAATTTATACGGAAAAGATTTTGTATTAATTGACACTGCAGGGATCAGAAAAAAAGCAGCAGTAAAAGAAGACCTTGAGTTTTATACGGTAATTCGTGCGATCAAAGCAATTGACGACAGTGATGTATGCCTCATGATGATAGATGCAACTACTGGAATTGAAAGTCAGGATCTTTCTATTTTCAGAACAATTGAAAAAAAGAAAAAAGGTGTAGTGGTGCTGGTGAATAAATGGGATGCCGTTGAAAAAGAAACGAATACCACAAAAGAATATGAAGATCATATTCGTGAAAAGCTTGCACCTTTCAGAGATGTGCCGATCCTGTTTATTTCAGCTCTCGAAAAAACCCGCATTTTCAAAGCGCTTGAAATTGCGCTTGATGTTGCCGAACATAAAAAACTGAAAGTATCAACCTCCCGATTAAATGAAATCATGCAAAAAGCTTTCGAAGATTATCATCCTCCGGCGGTTCGCGGGCATTTCATTAATGTTAAATATGTGACCCAGCTCCCGGCACAGATTCCGACATTTGCCTTTTTTACAAATTATCCGGATTATATCCGTGAGCCCTACAGGAACTACCTCGAAAATAAATTGAGGGAGGAATTTCCTCTTTCAGGTGTTCCGATCAATATTTTCTTCCGTAAAAAATAACGGACAACAATTTTGCATAACTTTGTAACGAAATAAACAAAACCATCAAAAATGAAAAAACTATCTTATTTCTCTGTAGCCCTTGCACTCACGTTATTTGTTGCCTGTAAAGGAAAAGCTGATGGCGATAAAGAGCAGGATAATATGGATACGGTTACCACTTCTGTTGAAACCGGTGCTTCCGAAACAATGACTGAGGCGCAAAAAACCGACGAAGTGCTGAACCAGCCTGCGGAAGATGAATTGTTTGGAACAGACGTGGATGATGCTGCAGTTGAAAGTGCAACTCAAAAATAATTGACCAAATTTGTGATTAAAGCCCTTTACGATTGTGCGTAAAGGGCTTTTTTAATTTATGGGTCTTGGATAACTTTCATTTCCTAAACCCGAACGTATGAACCCTGAATCAAAAATTGTATCTGCATTTGGCAGATATTTATTTTTTATACCGCTCCTATGCATAACGGTTTCTTTGCATGCAACTATTGATTTTGGCGTTTCAGAAATAATCACCCCTGTTGGAGGCTGTGGATTGGGGGATGAATATATTGTTGTTGAAATTAAAAATTATGGTAATGTAAGTGTTGACGGTTTTCCCGTTTCATTCCAGGTAAACGGCGGTACTATTTATACGGAGATGGTTTTGTTACCACTCGATGATGGAGATTCTACAATCAATTATTTTGGAATTCCTTACGATTTTTCAATACCTGGTTTTTACACAATTCGTTCGTGGACGGATGGTGACGCCCATCCTGAAAATGATTCCACAACAATTGTAATTGAATCTCTGGCAACACCGGTTATTGAATTGGGGCCAGATTTAACCGTTTGTTCAACCCAAATACTTGATGCGGGAAATGCGGGTTCAGATTATGAATGGAGCACCGGTGCAACAACACAAACAATTATGGTTGATATTTCAGGCACTTACTCGGTAACAATTACGAATCCGGAATCAGGCTGCACGGCAGAAGATAATATCGAAATAACAATAAGCGATTTGCCGGATGTTGTTTTTAATTATGTGCTCGATGATCTTACCTGCACGTTTACAAATACCTCCCTTTTCTGTGATACATATTTATGGGATTTTGGAGATGATATGACATCAACGGAAGAAAATCCTGTGCATATTTTTGCTGCTGCCGGCAGTTATGATGTAAAACTTTCGGGATCGAATGAATGCTCTACGGATGAAACAAACCAAACTGTTTCATGGCCGGTTTCAGTTTTATCAGCGGATAAAAATACTTTTAGCCTTGCACCGAATCCTGCCATGCAAAATGTGCATTTGATTTTTGCAAAACAAATGGGCACTGCAATCAGTTACGACCTGATGAATTACAGAGGAGAAATAATTTCTTCTGATCAGATTTTAGCAGGCGATCAGGAAATTGATATTTCAAAAATATCTTCAGGTTTATATTTGATTTACATATTTGAGAACAAGCGGATCATTGCACACGAAAAATTAATTGTGCAGCATTAATTACATTTTACCGCCGTTCAATTTTTTTACCGCTTCAAGAAATGAATTGTCGGTTTTGTTCATGAATTTATAATAACCTTCATTCCCCCATTTCTGACGGGCAAGAAATGCTTTGATTCCATTTTCAATGCGTGTTCGTGCAGCGATCATCTCTGCATTTGAAACCAATTGATCAGAATCGTGCACCGAAGCATATTTCATGAATTTATTGAACATCTCATCACTCACTTTATAATTCGCTATAAAATCATCTACATTTTGATATTCGGCAAATGATTTTGTGCTTTCCGAATAAAGCGAATAACTGAATTGCTGAATATGTCCGCGGTTATATAAAATATTAAAAGTTTTTGCAGCCGGAGATGTGTCCTGCGGTACATGAATATCAGGATGAATGCCCCAGTCTGCATGATTGCTTTTTAAACTGTCCGGTAATTCACCGCCATTTTGCATGATCGCAAGATATTCATCATAATATGCATCCACTCCATTTGTATACGGCCGCTGTATTGATTTTCCGGAAGGTGTATAATATCGTGCGATCGTTAAACGCACGGCAGATGAATCGGGCAGATCGAATACTTCCTGCACCAATCCTTTACCAAAACTTCTTCTCCCGATTATTGTTGCACGTTTATTATCCTGCAATGCGCCGGCAAGAATTTCACTTGCAGATGCGGAATATTCATTAATTAAAATAACAAGGTTTCCTTTTTCAAATAAACCATTTTTTCCTGCACGATAATCATCCCTGCCAACAGCCCGTCCGTCGGTATACACGATGAGTGGTTCTCCGGCTAAAAATTCATCCGCAATTTCGACGGCACCATATAAAAAACCACCAGGGTTTCCACGTAAATCAACAATTAAATCCTTCATTCCCTTATTCACAAGCGTTTGCAATGCATCATCAAATTCAACGGGTGTTTCTTTTGCGAATTTATTTATCTTGATATATCCCGTATTCTCATCAACCATATACGAAGCATCAATACTTGTTACAGGAATAACATCACGGGTAATTGTAAACGGAATTAATTTCTTTTCGCCATTACGAGCTATTTCAACTTTTACATTGGTTCCTTTTTTTCCACGCAATTGTTTTACCACACGTTCATTCGTTACACCATTTCCGGCAACAAGGGAATCATTGATCTTGATTATTTTATCGCCAGACATAATGCCGAGTTTTTCTGACGGACCACCGCTTAAAGCAGCAACAACCAGAATCGTATCATCCACGATATTAAATTCAATACCGATGCCGTCGAAATTTCCATCGAGGTCTTCATTAAATGCCTGAAGATCTTCTTTGTGAATATAACTTGAATGCGGATCGAGTTTTTTGAAAATCTCATCAATTGTTGCAGGATCATTTAAATAATCATATATAAATACATCAACGATCGAATCCACATTGATCGAATCCACATATCGGTAACTGATAAAATTTAATATTTCACTGATTCTGTTCGTATCTACCCTGCTGCCGTAGATCATCGGTTTTGAAGATGTTACGGGTGCTATTTTAACGCCAACTAAAACGCCGAATACGAGAACACCGGCAAAGGCAAGGGGTAATAAATACCTGTTGTTTTTCACTCTGAATTATTTTTTTATACGGTGATGCAAAGTAACTACATAAGTTCGATTCGGGGCCAAAAGATTTCTTAAACTTTGCCCATACCCTGTTTAGGGTATTTTCATCCGAACTAACGATAAACCATGGCAATTCATTTCATACTCCCATTCACTGAAGTATGTTTGCAAAGTTAGATTCATTCTAAATAAATCATATGAACGAATTCATCATCACTTTTCGTGAATGCCTTGAAGCTGCATTGATCGTCGGGATCATTTTTGTAGTTGTCCAGAAAAACGGTTATGCGAAGCAAAGCAGGATATTGTGGCTCAGCGTATTCGCTGCTGTTGCTGCGTCAGCAATTTTAGGCGTCGGCTTGTATGAAGCGCTGGAAAAGGCAGGAGATGCGTTTAAAGAATTGCTGGAAGGAATATTTATGTATATCACTGCGGCACTGTTGTTTTATGTGATTTTCTGGATGAGTAAAAACCTTGCAAGCCGCGATGCAATAACAAAGCAAACCACATCAACACTAAGTCAAGGCAGTAAATGGGGCTTATTTTTCCTCGTCTTTTTTGCGATTTTAAGAGAAGGGTTTGAAACAGCGTTATTTCTTGTTGCGAGCACGGGTATTGATAAATCATTTTCCTATCCGGGCTTTTTCGGGGGAATAATTCTGGCTGTGCTGATCGGCTATCTCATCGTGGCACAAGGCAGAAAAATCAAACTTGCTCCCTTTTTCAAATGGACATCTTTATTGCTTGTGATTTTTGCAGCAGGAATGATCGCTTATGGCACGCATGAAATTCACGAGTATATGGAATACCGCGAACACCATGAAGAATCTGCCGTTGCTATGGAAACCGGCGAAAATGAAGAATGCCACGAATTATTGGAACATGCCACCGGCCCTGGTACAGAAATAAGCACTGAAACTGAAGAAGAAGAGGAGCACGAATATGCTTTTGATATTTTCAAAAATAAACTTGGAACTGAAAAATCAGGAGGCCCTTATGTGTTCCATGAGGATTGCGGCGTGAATGTGCATATTATGAATTCTTCAGGAGTTGTCGGTTCTTTTCTGAAAGGCCTGTTCGGATATAACACAAGCCCTACATGGTTGGAGATTATATTGTGGGTGCTTAGCATGGGCTTCGGTTTATTTATCTGGAACCGTGCTTATAAAGCAAAAAAACCGTAAGTATTAAAATTACACAACGGGAAAGATCAACGCTCAACAATCGTGAATGCGAAATTCGGCCCTTTTCCGAGTTTATATGCCATTGTGATCCATAGTTTCGCGAGGCTTTCGATCATTACTGCATTTTCAATTCCTCCTGCATCCACAACCCTGAACCCCAGTTCTTCAGCAAGCAGTTTTACAGTTTCCTTTGCTTTCGGCTCATCCCCGCAAATAAATGTTTCAATCGCTTTTCCGTTGTAAACCGGGTTCATCATATTTGCGACACCGGTTGTATTAAATGCTTTCACCACATCTCCGTTACCTGTCCATGCGGTAATTGCTTCCATTGCTGATTCAAATGGTTCGGTGCCGGCGGAAACGGGATTCGTAGCATCAATAATGATCTTTCCTTCCCATTCTACATCAATTCCTTTGATCACTTCGTCTACCACACCAAAAGGCAATGCGATCAGAACAATTTCAGCACCTTCAACAGCTTCCTGAAAAGGCAGAACTTTTGCGCCGATACTCAGTGCATTCCAGGCTTTCTGGCTTTGAGGGTCACGAACGCCGAAAACGACTTCATGTCCCTTTTCTTTCCATTTTGTTCCGGCTGCCAGTCCGATATTACCGGCGCCGAATATCGTAATTCGCATATGGCAGAGATATAATTCGTCTATGAATAAAACCGCTTAACTGATCAATGTTGCGGTGATCGTAATATTTGTATTTAATGATTTTGAGATCGGGCATGTAAGTTTTGCTTCTTCTGCCGCTTCTGCAAACATTTCAGGAGTTGCATCAGGCACTTTTGCACTTACTTCCAAATGTGATTCGATGATTGCACCATTTTCAAGCGTTGTAGTGCAGGTTGTTGTGATCTCGGTTGGTGTTAAATTCTTTGCGCCAAGTACAAAACTCAGTTTCATACTGAAGCATCCCGCATGTGCAGCGGCTACCAATTCTTCAGGATTTGTTCCGATCCCGTCGGCAAACCTTGATGACCACGAATATTGATTTTTGTTTAAAACACCAGATTGTGTTGTAAGGTGACCTGATCCCTCTTTTCCGGAGCCATTCCAAACGGCGGTAGCATTACGTTTCATATTTTATTTTGCTTATTTATTTGAACCGCAAAGGTAAGGCATCAATTCCTCATAACGAAAGAAGCCCGTTTTCAAAAAAGTGCTAGATGCAGCATATACAGTAGAAAATTTTTTCAATCAGGAACCGATACGTTTTGCTGTTTCTTCTATCTGACTGCGGACTTTATTGAAGAATTTAATTCTGCTTTTTTCAGAAACACCACTGATCAAATTTGATTTACTGATGATTCTGTTCAGCCATTCTTTTGTATTGTTGCAATATGCTTCATTATCGATCACCAACGCACCGAATGTCTGATGACTGATATATACCCGTTTGTTGTTATTTGAATTTGTAAGGATCACATTATTGCCGAGTAATACTTCGCTGTGATAAAAAGTAAAAGGCGCCATTTCTTTTTCCGATTTATCATTGGATGCGAATTTGAATCCTTTCTCCGCCATTTTTTCTACCTTGTTGATCATGGCAAGTAAACTATCTAATATTTCCATCGCATCTGCAGGCTTGTCAAAATTTCCGGCATCCCAATAATACATTAATTGCCGGAGCGTGGTGGATAGAATATCATCCGGCCAAATCTCAATTGAAGGTGTATGGAGATAATATTCGTGTATTTGTTTTCCTTTCTGAATTAAATCTTTATCAATATCTGATTTTTTATAGATCCCTTTCAGATCATCGACACCTAAAATTGTATTCATCCAGAAATGCATTTTAAATGCAGCTAATTCAGGAAATCCGAGATGATGAAAAATAGGTGCGTCAATTGCGCCGTAAATAATTTGTTTATCATCGCTCACAACCAGTTGATCCATGCTATGCCAGAGCGAATGCAGATGACGTGTAAACATTTCTTTTTTCTGATCATAGGGTAGATACCGAAATGATGCGCTGTCGGGCGACTGGTCGTCAAACGAACTAAGCGGGATCTGATAGACGGTGCAGAGTTTTATTGTTTCATCAATACTTAAAGCAGTTTCACCTCTGATGCGGCGATACGAGCTGTCCTGGCTGACATTTAAAATCTCGGAGATATTGTGAACAAGTGAAATATGGGGAGGTGTCATCTTTTTCAACTTCTGAAAGAAGTTAAACTGATGTGGGTTTTCCATAGTATAAGGGTCTTAGTGTATTTAAAACTAAGAAAAATTACAACAAGGCACAAATAAAAAATCGCCACAGATTTGAAAATTGATTTTCAAATCTGTGGCGATCAGTTTTAAATCTATTTTGCTATCGTTAATTCTTTAATCAGGTTTTGCGCACCTGCGAATTTATCAATCACAAATAAAACATAACGGATATCAACTGAGATTGTCCGGTTCATCGAAGGATCAAAAATATAATCACCGGGTGTGCCTTCATAATTTCCGTCAAATGCGAGTCCGATCAATTCTCCTTTACCATTTAAAACCGGGCTGCCGCTGTTACCGCCGGTGATGTCGAGATTTGAAATAAAACAAACAGGCATATTTCCGCCGGCATCTGCATATCTGCCGTAATCTTTTGCGAGATAGAGATCATATAATTTTTGCGGCACAACAAATTCCGCATTGGTGCTATCCATTTTTTCGATAACACCTTTCAGGGTTGTTTGCCAGTTGTAATGCACAGCATCTCTTGCTTCATAATCCTGCACAGTACCATACGTTAAACGGAATGTTGAATTCGCATCCGGATAAAATGCATTTCCCTTTTCTTTTTCCATAATTGCAGCAACATATTCTTTTTGCAGTGCCGCAACACGCTGTGAGCCTCCTCTGTATGTTACAAGCAATGCAGAACTTTCATTTACCATATCGATATAATATTCGTACAGCACATCTTTTCTTAATTTCTTTTCACTTGGTGCGGCAAGAAATGCATTCAGTTTTTCTTTTGATGTAAAAACTGATTTTGCAAATGCTTTTTCTGTCCATGATTTAAATTTTTCTTCTGCTGTGGTTCCTTTCGAATTTGCAAGAATTTCTTTTAATACAGCAGGTTGTTTTTCAGCAGGTAATTTTGTGTACAGCATATTTAAAAATGCTTCCATTTTTTTCATTTCTGTTTCATAATGAAAACTCTTCCACATTTCATCTGCTGCTTCCTGAATTCCTGCAATCGTAACTTCTTTTATTTCTGCAGATGGTGCCTCATCTCCAAATAATGTTTCAATCGACTCCAGTTCAAGAGCGAAATTTCCGGTTGTCATTAAAAAAACGGCGTATCTTTTATAATATAATTCATCGGTTACGGAAGCCATTACCTGGTACGAACTATCGAAGGATTTAAACATTGCATCATATTTTTTCTGCACATCTTTTCCCTGCTTCATTGCCCATTTATTAAATTCTTTTTCTTCCGCCTCTTTAATTGAAACTGCATCCATGCGTTTCATGCCGTCAATTTGCGTCTTGAATAATTTCAGGCCATTCATTAACTGCGCATAATCAGCAGCGAGCTGAATGCGCACGCTGTCGTTTTTATCCATTTCTTTTTTCATCACATCCGTTGCAGTCTGAATACATGTTACGAATGCAGGATTTGTTTCATTCATTACATCTTCAATTCCATAGCTTGTGAGATAGCGTTTTGTTGAACCGGGATATCCCATGATCATAGCAAAATCACCTTCTTTATATCCGTCGAGTGAAATTTGTAAATATTTTTTTGGTTTATAGGGTACATTCTCTTCGCTGTATTCTGCCGGATCATTGTTCTTGTCTGCATACACCCTGAACACACTGAAATCTCCGGTATGGCGTGGCCACATCCAGTTATCGGTATCGCCGCCATAATTTCCGATCGAAGAAGGAGGTGCACCGGTAAAACGTACATCATTAAATTGTTTGTATAAAAATGCGTAATACTGGTTGCCGTAATACATCGATTTGATATCTACCACAAAGCCTTCTTTTGTAAATCTTTCGGTGATCCGTTTCTGAATTTCAGCAATTTTCGCTTTTGAATCTGCCGCTGATAATCCCTGAATTTCAGGTATAATTGAATCGGTGATATCATACGTATTCATCAAGATCCGGATCCATAAACCCGGGATCGGGATTTCTTCTTTATAACTCAATGCCCAGTAGCCGTCGTCAATATAATTATGTTCAGTGGAACTTACAGAAGCTAACGCTTCGAAACCGCAATGGTGATTTGTGAACAGCAATCCGTTTGAAGAAACAAGTTCAGCGGTGCAAAAACCGCCGTCGCCCTGGCCCAGCTGGACAACAGCATCTTTCAGTGAAGCGGAATTTGTGCTGTAAATATCATCGGCACTCAGTTGTAAACCCATTGCCTGCATTTTCTGAATATTCAGCTGACGCACAAGATTTGCCAGCCACATTCCTTCATCGGGATAAGGTCCGGCGAAAAGATTTTGAACAGAAAAAGTCAGGAAAATGCTCAATGAGAGAAGCAGTACATTCAATTTATTTTTGATCATATTCAAATAGTTTAATGAATCATTAAATGGCGGACGAAATTAAGAAAGATTTCCCTGCCGGTAAGTTAAGGGGCATAAAAAAAGGCGGTTTTAACCGCCTTCAGCAATAGTATCTGAAATTAATCTTCTTTTAAAAATTTCTTTGTAACCAATGTTTGGCCCTGATAATAAGCAGCCAGGAAATAAACTCCGGGTTGTAAATCCACCAGATTTACCTTGGTTTCCTTCACCCCCTGGTCGAAGGTGATGGTGCGGATCTCCTTGCCCACAATGTTCAGTATGCTCACCTTGTCCACTTTATCAAAAGTGTAGCTGATGGTAGCAGAACTTTTTACAGGGTTTGGATAGATCGAAACCGTCGGTTCGTCCAGGATGAAAAGAACACGGCTCACACCGATATTGGCATTGGTATTACCTGAGAAAGCGCCGGCAGACAGAAACGTGAGTAGTAAAAACAGGGCGTATATATTCTTCATAGGCTATAACCTTGATGGTAAAGATATAATGAAACTAAACGTATTTCAAAAATATTGATAAAAGTTATTCATAATTAACTGTGATTAACGAATCAAAAATGATACCCCTCGTCACTTTTGGATGTTTGAAAATAATCGGATCTATATCTGAAAATCTTCGTCTTCCATATCCAGGATATCCTTTTCTGAGAAAACGGTAGAGAACAGGTCCTTGAACTGAGTGCCTGCGATCAGGTTGTTTTTACTCAGAAGCGAGAACTCGGCAAGCCCGTGGAGGAGAAATTCCATCATGAAATATTTTTCTGCAGCGGAAATCTTCGGGTAATATTTTTCAATCAGTTTTTTTAAACCCGGAACAAGGTTTAAATTTTTCTGATATTCTGTATCTGAAACATCATTTAAAATATCAAGATGATTGCCGTCGGTAAACCATGTCACTATCTCCTGATAAATGGAAGCTTGTTTCGGGTCTTTTCCTGCCGGTGGGTTTTTCTGTATCTTTTTTGATTTTTCAGGTGCCGGAAAATATTGTGTGAATTGTGTGCGGATCGCTTTACCGATTAAATTCATTGCAACAATGAACGGCCCTTCCTGTTCACCTTCATATACCAATTCAACTTTTCCCGTGATGGAAGGAATGATTCCCCATAAATCACTCACACGGATATGTGTAGCAGGCTCATTATTTTTTAATGCACGTCGCTCCGCAGAAGAAATTAAATTCTCGTACATCGTGATCGTCATTCTCGCACTCACACCGCTTTTCTGATCCACATATTCACTCGCTCTTGCTTCAAATGCGATTTGCTCGATCAGGTCTTTAATTAATTCGTTGGATGCAACAATTTTTATTTGTTCGTCGATAATATCTGCTTCCTGGTGTGTGATGATTTTTGAAGTGCGGATATCTTTCGGATAATGTGTGAGGATCTGTGATTCGATCCTGTCTTTTAACGGCGTAATGATGGCACCGCGGTTTGTGTAATCTTCCGGATTTGCTGTGAAAACAAATTCAATATCCAATGCAAGCCGAATTTTAAATCCGCGGATCTGAATATCACCTTCCTGTAAAATATTAAACAGCGCAACCTGAATTCTCGCCTGTAGATCGGGTAATTCATTTATTACGAAAATACAGCGGTTTGATCTTGGTATTAATCCGAAATGGATAACCCGTTCATCATTATAATTTAATTTCAGGTTTGCTGCTTTGATGGGATCCACATCGCCGATCAAATCTGCTACGCTAACATCCGGTGTTGCGAGTTTTTCCGTATAACGCTCATCGCGGTGCATCCAGGTGATCGGTGTATTGTCTCCCTGTTCGGCAATTTTATCGATTGCATATTTTGATAAAGGGTTGAGCGGATCATCATTTAATTCACTTCCTTCCACCACCGGAATATATTCATCGAGTAATTGTGTGAGGAGTCGTGCGATTTTTGTTTTTGCCTGGCCCCGCAATCCAAGCAGGATCATATTGTGGCGTGATAATATCGCACGTTCCAGATCCGGAATTACCGTATGTTCAAAACCGTGAATGCCTTCGAAGATTTTTTCTCCTGAACGTATTTTGGCGATCAGGTTTTTGCGCAATTCTTCTTTCACCGATAAACTTTTATATCCGGTTTTTTTTAATTCTCCTAGAGTTTTTATTTTTTGCATGATTATTTTTTAAACACATAGAAACATAGGCCACATAGTTAGAATTCGGGCAGGTTTCTGTATATTTCGTTTACCAATGTTTTTTGTCCTTCACTAAAAATATTTGTGCATGTAAAATTTATTAATATTCCCTTAGGTGCATTTAAAAGTTTCATATAAGTTAATAATTGCGCATCATGAATTGGGGCAAATGCGTCAATTGCTTTTAATTCCACTGCAATGAGACCCTCAACAAATATATCGCATCGCAATTCTGCATCTAATTCTAATCCCTTATAATTGATTGGGACAGTTAATTGGGAAATAATTTGCAAATTTCTTTCACGCAATTCTTTAAGCATACATTTATGATAAACACTTTCCAGCAAACCCGGGCCAATATATTTGTGTACTTCAATAGCTGCGCCAATTATGTTGTAACTCAAATCGTCTAAATATTTTTTTGTTAATTCCATCTTTAATTTTCTATGTTTTCTATGTGCCTATGTGTTTAATTTATCGCACATTTCTTCTCCTGTTTTTTTCATAATCTTCAAAAATGAAATCTCCCAAACCTTTTAAACTTGTGTAAAATGCTTTACCCTGGTTCACCTCGGTGAATTCTTCAACAAATTTTTGAAGATAACTGTCTTTTGCGATCATGAAGGTTGTGATCTTAATATTTAATTTTCGGCATTGTGCAGAAAGATTTAATGTTTTATTTAAAATGATGCGGTCGAGGCCCCAGCTGTTTTTATAATATTTTCCATTGCGGATGATACAGGTCGGTTTTCCATCCGTGATCATAAATATTTGTTTGTTCGGATTTTTTCTGCGGCGCAATAAATCCATCGCCAGTTCCAGTCCGGCAACCGTATTTGTATGATAAGGCCCTACTTGCAAATACGGAATATCTTTTATTTCAATCTGCCATGCATCATTGCCGAAAACAATTACATCGAGCGTGTCTTTCGGGTATTTCGTTTTTATCAATTCACTCAATGCCATGGCCACTTTTTTCGCAGGCGTGATCCTGTCCTCACCATATAAGATCATACTGTGTGAAATATCGATCATTAATACGGTGGAAGTTTGTGCCTTATATTCTTTCTCGACAACAACGAGATCATCTTCATCCAGACTGAATTCATTTATGCCGTGATTGATATGCGCATTTTTGATCGATTCATTATAATCTATCTGTTCATGTGTATCGCCGAAAGAATAATTTCTTCTGTCGGTGGTGTTTTCATCTCCCAAACCTGTATGCGAGGTTTTATGATTTCCCCGCTGCGATTTTTTTAATTTGCCGAAGATCTGATCAAGTGATGATTTGCGGATGGTTTGTTCCATTTTGGATGTGATCTGCATGACACCGCCTTCGGGATTTTCTTCTTTTAAATATCCGCGGTCAATCAATTCCTGAATAAAATCGCCCATGCCGTATTCAGGAGTGGTGATATTGTATTCGCGGTCAATCTGATTCAGCCAATCCAGTGCTTCATTCACATCGCCGCTCGTATATACAAGCAATTCCTGAAACAATTCGAACAATTGATCGAAAACTGTTTTAGGCTGTTCTGAATATTTTGAAAATCTGTTGCCTAACATTTTATTTGATTAGCTGATTAGCAAATTAGCTGATGGGGTTTTATGTTGTGAATGAAAATTAAGTTTTTAATACTATTTCTTACTTTGATTGATTTGATATTTATATGTTTGACTTTTTTATAAACCCGTTTGCTAATCCGTAATCAATTACAAATTAGTAGTTAAGAGTTATATGTTTTGATATTTGAACAAATGCCATCAACTAATCAGCTAATTGGCTAATTAATATCCTCTATGGTGTATTTCCAATTCTCCCAGTCTCCCGCCGAATAAAATATCCTGCACACCGTCACCTTTTAAAAATTCATGAGGGAATCCCAATTCAATTTTGCTTACCTCATTTAAACGGTTTACTTGATCTGCATGCAATTGAATTTGTGCAGCCTGTAAATTATGCAGCAACTGATCTGCATTTCTGGCACCAACGATCGGCAGAATTTGCTGATGCTGCAGCATCACCCATTTGATTGCAACCTGAGCGGGAGCGCAATTTAATTCCTGTGCAATTTTCACAACTTCCTCCGCAATTTTCCTGCTTCTTTCATTTAAACGCACACTGCCTTCTTTTAATCTTTTTGCCTCATCATTCTGATTTAAATATTTTCCGGTTAATGCGCCGCCTGCAATCGGTGCCCATGCAACAATTCCCATATCAAATGCATTTGCCATTGGAATTAAATCACGTTCTACCGTGCGCTGAATTAATGAATACTCGATCTGCAATGCAACAAATTGATTCCATCCTCTTAATTCTGCAATCGTATTCGATCTGGAAACGATCCATGCGGGTGCATCTGAAATTCCGATATAACAAACTTTTCCCTGCTGAATTAAATCCTGCATTGAACGCAATATTTCATCGCTGTATGTTGTAAAATCCCATGCATGCAGATATAAAATATCAATACAATCCAGTTGTAATCTTTTCAAACTACCTTCAACACTCTGCATCATGTTTTTGCGGTGATTGCCGGCAAGATTTAAACTGCGTTCATGTGTTACAAGCGAATATTTTGTGGCGATTACCAGTTCATCCCGTTTCCCGCTTTCTTTTATAAATTCTCCGAGAAATCGTTCACTTGTTCCTTCCGTATATCGGTTGGCAGTATCGATAAAATTTCCGCCCTGTGCTAAATATGCATTAAAAATTTTGCGGCTTTCTTCCTGGTTGGCGCCCCAGCCCCATTCTTCTCCGAATGTCATTGTGCCGAGACAAATCTCTGAAACCCTTAATCCGCTCTTCCCGAGTAGTTTATATTTCATAATGATGCAGGTTGTTAAAAACTAAAATGAACTGATAAGGTTCATTATATTCGTGCGAAAATCAAAATTAAGCATGAAAAAAATAGCGGCAGGCTTACTTGGAATTTTATTTTATTTTCAGTCTTATGCACAAACAGCTGATTCGCTGATGTTCCGGAAAATTTTCGATGAGACGATGAACAACGGGCAGGCATACGACTGGCTGCATTATTTATGTAAAGATATCGGCCATCGGCTAAGCGGTTCACCACAGGCTGAAATGGCAGTTTTTTGGGCACAGGAAGAAATGAAAAAAGCCGGTTTCGATAAAGTCTGGATTCAGGAGGTAATGGTGCCGCATTGGGTGAGGGGAGAAAAAGAATATGGAGAAATTGTAGGAGTCGGGCAGGTGGATATTCTTGCACTTGGCGGAAGTATTGCAACCCCGGAAAATGGAATTGTTGCAAATGTAATTGAAGTGTCGAGTTTCGATGAATTAAAAAAGATCGGCAAAGAAAAAATCAAAGGGAATATTATTTTTTATAATCATAAATTTCCAAGCAATGTAATTAATTCGTTTGAAGGGTATGGTGATGCAGGGCCATTCAGATGGTATGGCCCCGATTCGGCAAGTGCATACGGTGCCATTGCAAGTATTACGAGAAGTGTGAGTTCTGCGTATGATGATTTTCCACATACGGGAAGTACCGGATTCAGAAGTGGAAACCCGGCGATTGCCTGTGCAGCCATCAGCACAATGGATGCAGATAAATTACACGATGCATTGCAAAAAAATCCGGATGTAAAATTTAAAATGATTTTAAATTGTAAAAAACTGGAAGATGTAAAATCATATAATGTGATTGGTGAAATAACAGGCACTGAATTTCCAAATGAAATAATTGTTGTGGGCGGCCATTTAGACAGCTGGGATGTGGGTGAAGGTGCGCATGATGATGGTGCGGGTTGTATGCAAAGTATGGAAGTGGTGCGCACATTAAAAGCAATAAATCTGAAACCGAAAAGAACGATCCGTTGCGTATTATTTATGAATGAAGAAAACGGTGTGAAGGGCGGACATGCTTATGCCGATTGGGCAAAAACAACAATTGAAAAACATATTGCCGCATTGGAATCTGATGCAGGTGGATTTTCGCCGCGGGCATTCAGTGTGGATTCCGAATTTATGATGAATAAAAAATTACCGGATTTAAAAGCATTGTTGCTGCCTTACGGTATTTATGATTTTCATACAGGTCATGGCGGAACGGATATCGGACCGCTCGAAGAATTCGGAACCATGTTGTTCGGCGTAAATCCCGATTCACAGCGTTATATGGATCTGCATCATACGGCAAATGATACATTTGATAAAGTAAATAAACGTGAATTGCATTTAAGTGCATCAACCATGGCAATGTTGTGCTGGTGGCTGAGTGAGTATGGAGTGAAGTAAATTGTTCTATTCAGTTCTTTGTTATTTGTAACTTTCAAATTCAATAAATTTCACATGCGAAAACTACCCTGTCTTTTCATTCTTATTGCTTTGTTTAGTTCCGGTTTATCGAGCGGACAAACTATTACGGGACATGTTTTTAACAGCGATACAAAAGAAAGTTTAGCAGGTGTAAATATTGTTGATGAGAAACAAAATGGAACTACAACTTCTGCTGATGGAAGTTATGAGTTAAAATTAGCCCCCGGCCCTCATACAATTTCATTTTCATTTATAGGATATAAAACAGAACAGAAACAAATCGGTATTTCAGAAGGAGCAACTGTCAGGTTGGATGTTTATTTAATTTCTGCATTGAATGAACTCGAAATGGTTGTTGTAAGCGGCAGCCTCTACGAAAAAAAATTAACGGAAGAAACGGTGAGTATTGATGTGATCAAAAAAGATCTGATCTCTAATACAAATTCAGTGAACTTATCGGATGCAATCACAAAAATTCCCGGCGTGTATATGATGGATGAGCAGGCGAATTTTCGGGGAGGTACCGGATTCACATATGGCGCAGGAAGCCGTGTTATGCTGGTGGTTGATGATCAGATATTATTAGCCGCAGATCGCGGTGATGCAAAATGGAATTTAATTCCGATGGAAACGGTGGAACAGATTGAAGTAATAAAAGGTGCATCAAGCGTATTATATGGAAGCAGTGCATTAAATGGTGTTATTTCCGTACAAACAGCATGGCCGACAATTAAACCCAAAACAACAATTTCAGTTTTTCAATCCATTTATGATGATCCCGCATTTAAACCCGCCATCTGGCAGGAACATAATCCACTGATTACCGGAATTGCATTTTCGCATTTGCATAAATATGAAAAAATGGATCTGGTGCTCGGAAGCAATTTCGTGCGGGAAGAATCTTATTTGCAGGGCGAACATAGTTATCGCGGAAGGTTGAATTGGAAAACGAGATTTCATCCGCAAAATAAAAATATTACATATGGTGTGAATGGAAATTTAATGCTGGATGATGAAGGAATTTATTTTTTGTGGGAAGGAGCGGATACCGGCGCATATAAACCGTTCGGCGGGCCGCCCGATGCATTGACCACAACGATATTAAACTGGAAATATGCATGGGTAACGGTTGATCCATGGCTGAATTATTTCGATTCGCACAACAACAGCCATTATTTTAAAATGCGGTTTTATAATAATCATGTTTCCTATTCTGATTCAACCGGTGGCAATGCATATCTCGTAAATTTCGATTATAAATTTCACCGTGAATTTAAAAATGAGTATGTGATCACCGCAGGCGCCACAGGATATTATTTTCATGTTGTGGATGATCAGTTGCAGGATCATGCAGGCGTTTTCTCCGGTGCATATTTTCAGCTTGATAAAAAATTATTCGACCGGTTAAATATCAATATCGGTGCGAGGGAAGAATTTTATAAACTGGATTCACTGGATGGAGTCGGCGTTCCGGTTTTTAAAGGCGGATTAAATTATCAGATCGGCCAACTTAGTTTTTTGCGTGCAAGTTTCGGTCAGGGTTACCGCTTTCCGAGCCTTGTTGAAAAATATGCGAGTACGAATGTGGGCATTTTACATATTCTTCCCAACCCTGATTTAAAAGCCGAATATGGATGGAATGCTGAAATCGGTTTAAAAAAATCTTTAATTGTGGATGAATGGAGAGGTTATGCGGATATCGCGGTTTACCTCACCGAATATTATGAGATGACGGAATTTAACCCGGTGAGTTTTGTGGGGGGAATTAATTTTCAATCTTTAAATAATACAAGAGCTACAATTGGCGGTTTGGAATTTACATTAAACGGTGAAGGAAAATTATTCGGAAATAAATTCTCCTGCACGGCGGGATATAATTATGTGTATCCGGCAGATATCCAGGCCGATTCATCCAATTTAAAATTCAGTTCTTTCGTAAATAATTTTTTCAAAGGATTTAGTGCCGGTTCGGATGATTCTGTTTTCCTGAGCTCCGTTTTAAAATACCGCTTCAGGCATATGGTTCGGGTTGATGCACAATATCAGATCGGGAAAATTTCTTTTGGTACCGATATCAGTTATTTCAGCCTGATGGAAAATCTCGACGCCATTTATTTATTATTTATTCCCGGTATTCAGGATTATCGTGCCGATCATATGGAAGGCGACTGGATTTTTGATGCACGTGTTGGTTATGATATTACGGAACATTCCCGTATACAGTTTCTCATAAAAAATATTGCCAACCGCATGTATGCCGTGCGTCCGGCGAAATATGACCCGCCGAGAAATTTTACTTTGCAATATAAAATTGAATTTTGATGAAAAGAGTAATTGGTTTAGGCGGCATTTTTTTCAAAACGAAAAACCCGCAAAAAAAGGAAACAGAAAACTGGTATGAAAAACATCTCGGTATTGATTATGCAGGTTCGGGTGGTTATCCATTGTGGAAATGGCGCACATTAAATAATCCTGAAAAAACAGGCGAAACGGTCTGGAGTATATTTAGTAATAAAAGCGATTATTTCGGAAATCCTGATCAGCAATTCATGATTAATTTCCGGGTAGAAAATTTGGTTGAATTAATTGAAATATTGCGGGAAGAAGGTGTAACGATTGCCGGTGAAATTCAGGAATTTGAATATGGAAAATTTGCCTGGATACTTGATCCCGACGGAAATAAAATTGAATTATGGGAACCTGCGGAGGAGACAGGGTTTGGTGGCGGGATGGCGGCGGAATAGTGGTTCGACAGGCTCACCATGACATCAGTTCGACAGGCTCACCATGACATCAGTTCGACAAGTTCACCATGACTTCCGTTCGGCAGGCTGACCTTGACATCAGCACTCACTTCCTCTTCAGCAACCCGATCAGCAATAAAAAAACAACCGATCCCACAACAGCTGCTGCAATTTCATAAATAATATTCGGTTCTGCGATTCCCATGCGGTCGAATATCCAACCACCTAAAACAGCGCCGACAATTCCGACAATAATATTTCCAAGTAACCCAAATCCTTCACCGCGGATTAATTTACCGCCGATCCATCCGGCAACGGCACCAATCAAAATAAAATAAAGAAAACTATTCATTGCAGATAATTTAATTTGGATGTAAAACGGATTCTGTATTCTGGAATTGCAATTTTAAAAGATTATTGAAAATACCAGTATCGATTTTTTTCAGTTCTTCAAAATTTCCTTTTTCCACAATTCTGCCTTCATCGAGTACAAATATCGTATTTACATTTCTGATGGTGGATAAGCGATGTGCAATTATAATGGTTGTCCGGTTTTGCATCAATACTTCCAAAGCCTGTTGCACGTATTTTTCACTTTCCGAATCGAGTGAACTTGTTGCTTCATCCAGAATTAAAATCGCCGGATCTTTTAAAATCGCTCGTGCAATTGCAATGCGCTGCCGCTGCCCACCGGATAATTTAACCCCTCGCTCTCCAACAAGTGTATTTAACTGCTCCGGAAATTCTTCAATAAATTCCCATGCATATGCTTTTTTTGCGGCTTCAATTATTTCTTCATCCGACGCATCGGTTTTCCCGTAAGCAATATTTTCGCGGATAGTGCCACCGAATAATAAAACTTCCTGCGGCACGATCGCCATATTTTTACGCAATGCACTTATTTTAAATTCGCGGGAGGGCATTCCGTCGAAAAGTATTCTGCCGCTGTCGGGATGATAAAACTGGAGAATTAATTGTGCAATTGTTGATTTACCCGCACCGCTATAACCGGCAAGTGCAACTTTTTCGCCCTGTGCAATTTTAAATGAAATACCTTTTAAGATTTCGATATCTTTTCGGGTGGGATATGAAAAATGCACGGCATCAAATTCAATCACGCCGGATAATTTAATTGCTTTTTCCTCTGCGTGCGTCATCTCGATTTCCGGTTCTTCATTTAATATTTCGAAAATGCGTTCGGATGCGCCCACAGTTTTCTGTAATCTTCCGTATAAATCTCCGAGTCCTCCGAATGCACCGCCGATAAATCCGGTATAAAGAACAAATGAAAATAATTCCCCTTCGAGAATGGTTCCTTCTTTCAATAAAGTGGTGCCGTACCAGATCACCAAAACAAATCCGCCGAATAAACCCAGAATTAAAAATGTTGAAAATCCTCCGCGGTTCACTGCACCTTTAATGCCCGTCTCCACCACTTTTTGCATAAATGAGCGATAGCGTTTCGACTCAAATTTTTCGTTGGTAAATGATTTTACCGTATTGATATTTTGCAGGGATTCTTCAACAATGATATTTGTATTTGCCAAAGCCTGTTGTCTGTCTTTCGATAAACGGCGAATAAATTTTCCGTAAATAATTGCAATAAGAATTAAGAGTGGAAAAGTGGAAAGCATTATTAAAGTGAGTTGCGGGGAGATATAAAAAATAAATCCGATCCCGAATACAATTGTAATTACCTGACGCACAAATTCCGGTAGTGTGGCGCCAAGCATATCCTGCAATTGATCCACATCATTTGTTGACCTGCTCGTTAATTCACCCACTCTAGATTTTTCAAAAAACGGAATTGCGAGTGTAATCATTTTATCAAATAAAGTTGTACGCACATCCGCCATTGCTTTTTCAGAAACAGTTGCAAATAAATACACCCGGAAATAAGAAAGAATTGCCTGGACAAATAAAATTCCCATTAACAACAGGGCCATATTATTTGTATTGTTCATCCATTCAATCGGGTTATTATTTTTTGCCGAATCAATCAGTTTCCCCATCAGAAAAGGGAAGGTCATTGTGGTGAAACTCGAAATAAATAAAAACACCATTCCGATCCAGAAAAAAGTGCGGTAAGGCCGCAGAAACCGGAAGATCTGAAAAGCAACTTTGAGGCTTTTCACCGAGATCCGTTTTTTCATCTGCTCACCCTCTTTTACTTCGCGGGTTATGTCTTTATTTTTTTTCGCCATTTTGGCCTGTTAAATTTTTACAAAAGTAGATGTATTCAGTCAGACGTAGTGAGATAAGAATTAATTTTATGGAATGGTTCAACAGCATCATATTGTGTTGCCTCCGTTCAGCAGGGGTTTTCATCTGATTGATGAATATGTTTTGAAAGAAATAACGGAGCTGCCTGAAACCGGACTGCTCCATATTTTTATTCTGCATACTTCAGCAGGTATTTGTATTAATGAAAATGCCGATCCGACCGTCTTAATGGATTTTGAAACGGCCTTCAACAAACTCGTACCGGAAGGAATGGAATATTACAAACATCATTTTGAAGGAGATGATGATATGCCCGCACATATTAAATCCGTGATGGCCGGTTCATCGGTTACCATTCCGGTAACAAACGGAAAATTAAATCTGGGCACCTGGCAGGGAATTTATTTATGTGAATTCAGGAATAATGGCGTGAGAAGGAAATTGGTGGCCACTATGATTAGCTGATTTGTTGATTAGCAGATTAGCAGATTAGCTGATTAGCTGATTTCGTTTGATTAATTTACCAAAATTATTTTTAGTTATTATTCATTCTAATTTTTATCGGCTTAGTTTATTAAAAGCAGTTTCGCGGCAGCTTAATTCGTTATTCAATATTCCTTGTTCAATATTCAGTATTTTCATTTTGAATATAAAAAAATCCCTCTCCTTTTCAGAAGAGGGATTGCAGTATGAAACTGAATATTTTATTTTACTTTATTTACAATTGCATCGAACGCTTCTGCATTATTCATCGCGAGGTCAGCTAACACTTTTCTGTTGATGTCGATATTATTTGTTTTCAATTTATGCATGAATGTGCTGTAAGTTAAACCATGCGGGCGGACAGCAGCGTTGATACGTGCGATCCAGATTCCGCGATACATCGGTTTCTTATCTTTTCTTCCTACATATGCATAACCGAGCGCTTTGTCTACGGCATTTTTTGCAACTGTTAAAACGTTCTTGCGACGGCCGAAATAGCCTTTCGCCATCTTCAACATTTTCTTTCTGCGTGCCCTTGAGGCAACTTTAGGTACTGACCTTGGCATTATTTAAGTTTTAAATTCCTAATAATCTTTTCATGTTATCAGAATCAGCCGGCGAAACGATAGCCGAATGACCTAAATGGTTCTTTCTTTTATTGCTTTTTTTCGTAAGAATATGGCGCTTATACGCTTTATTCCGCTTCACCTTGCCGCTGCCAGTTACTTTGAACCGTTTCTTGGCGCTGCTGTTGGTCTTCATTTTCGGCATAACTCTGAATTTTAATACCCTCGTTTAAGGGCTGGCAAAGATAATTCAAATTTCTCTAATTAAAAGGCCGGGATTATTTTTTATTGTTACCCTTCGGATTGATGGTAACAAACATCCGTTTTCCTTCCAGTTTCGGGAGTTGCTCAGGAACACCTACCTCTTCGAGGCGCTGGGCAAATTTCAGAAGCAGCAATTCGCCACGCTCCTTGAATACGATCGCCCGCCCCTTGAATTGCACATAGGCACGCACTTTATTGCCTTCCTGCAGGAATTTCTCAGCATGCTTGGATTTGAATTCGAAATCATGTTCATCCGTATTCGGCGTGAAACGGATCTCTTTCATTTCCTGCTTTTTCGATTTGGCTTTGAGCTCTTTCTCTTTTTTCTTCTTCTCGTAAAGGAATTTCTGAAAATCCACGATCCGGCAAACCGGCGGGTCGGCATTCGGAGTTACCTCTACGAGGTCCATTCCGAGTTCTTCCGCCATGCGGATGGCTTCCATGGGTGTGTAGATACCCGATTCGATATGTTCGCCCACGACCCTGATCTGAGGGTAGCGGATATCACGGTTTAATTTGTACTTGCTGCGTTCGTCGTTTCTTCTGAAACGAGGATTAAATGGTCTTCTTTGATCTTGCAAACGGTTTTGTTTTTATTGAAAAATAGTTTTTACTTCCTCTTCTACCATGCGTGCAAATGCTTCTGCCGGCATTGATCCTTTATCGCCTTCGCCCTGCTTGCGGACAGAAACTGATTTCTCGTTCATTTCCTGCTCACCGATGATCAGCATATAAGGGATCTTCTTCATTTCAGCATCGCGGATCTTGCGTCCGATCTTTTCTGCACGGTTGTCGAAGAAGATGCGAATTTCGTGATTTTTTAAAACATTTATGATCTCTGCGCAATAATCGTTGAACTTATCGCTGATCGGTAAAACGGCAACCTGCACCGGTGCAAGCCAGGTCGGGAATTTTCCGGCATAATGTTCCAGTAAAAATCCGATAAACCTTTCGTGTGTGCCGAGTGGTGCCCGGTGAATACAAAGCGGTGTTTTGGGTTGATTATCCTTATCCATATAAGTCAAACCAAAACGCAATGGCTGTGCAAAATCAACCTGGTTGGTGGCCAGTGTAAATTCACGTCCGATCACACTGTAAATCTGCACATCTATTTTCGGTCCGTAAAAAGCAGCTTCATCAGGAACTTCAACATACGGGATTTTGGATTTGATAAGAACATCCCGCACCAAATCTTCTGTTTTCTTCCACAGCGCAGGTTCATTCACATATTTCTGTCCGAGTTTGGAAGGTTCATGCGTGCTGAAACGCATCACATAATTTTCAATGCCGAATATTCGAAAATAATTCAGATACATTTCATTTACCGCAATAAATTCCTGTTCAAACTGATCTTCGGTGCAATAAATATGAGCATCGTTCATATTTAATCCGCGTACCCGCATAAGCCCGAACAGCGAACCCGATTCTTCATAACGATACACCATTCCATATTCGGCATACCGCACTGGAAGATCGCGATAACTTTTAGGGAGCGCCCCATAAATTTTATGATGATGCGGACAGTTCATTGCTTTCAGATAATATTTCACACCTTCCATTTCCATCGGTGGATACATACTGTCGGCGTAATAGGGGAGATGTCCGCTTGTTAGATATAAATTTTCTTTTGCAATGTGTGGTGACTTCACTCTTAAATATCCCGCTTTGTCCTCATTGCGCTTTGCAAGTTTTTCCAATTGTTCGATTATGGCGGCGCCATTCGGCAACCATAAAATCAAACCCTGGCCAACTTCATCATCTGTTGTATAAATTTCAAGTTCTTTGCCGATTTTGCGGTGATCTCTTTTTTTCGCTTCTTCCATCATGGTGATATAAGCGTCGAGTTCACTTTGCTTCGGAAACGTGATACCATAAATACGGGTGAGCATTTTATTGTGTTCGTTTCCTCTCCAGTACGCACCAGCAATATTTGTAAGTTTAATTGCTTTGATAAATGAGGTATCCGGAATATGCGGACCACGGCAGAGATCAACAAAATCTCCCTGCGAATAAAAAGTTATTTTTCCATCTTCCAGATCGCTGATGAGTTCCAATTTATATTCATCACCTTTTTCTGTAAAATATTTCAAAGCATCTGCTTTCGAAACTTCTTTTCTGGTATAAACAGAATTCTTTTTCGAAAGCTCTTTCATTTTTTCTTCAATTTTCGGGAGATCTTCTGCACTTAACACCTTCCCGCCCAGATCCACATCATAATAAAAGCCATGGTCCACCGGAGGGCCGATGCCGAATTTCACTCCGGGATACAATGCTTCCAGAGCTTCAGCCAGTAAATGTGCTGAGGAATGCCAGAACGTATTTTTTCCTTTTTCATCTTCCCAGGTAAGTAATTTAATTGTTGCATCGGTCAAAATCGGGCGTGATAAATCCCATACTTCGCCATTCACCTCGGCACTCAGAATTTTTCTTGCCAGTCCTTCACTGATACTTTTGGCAATTTCCATTGAAGTGACACCGGACTGATACTCGCGGATATTTCCATCGGGAAATGTAATCTTAATCATTTACTCTGCATTTAATTTTAGTAATCGCTCTTCAGCATCTTTCAGATCAGGGTTTAAATTTAATGCCTGATTATATAATGAAATAGCTTCTTCTGTTTTTTTCATTTCTTCGGCACATAAACCTTTTCCATAATAGGCACTTGCTTTTGCCGGAGATTGCTTAATGGCGAGGCCGTAAAAATAATACGCTTTCTGAATGGAATCCATTCCGAAATAAATCGTTGCCAGGTTATAAATTGCATCGGCATCCTGCGGATTCTTCACAATCATTTCGTGATAATAACCGATTGCGTCCTTCAATTTTCCGCGGTCCTGGAAATACTTTGCCTTCGCATATTGTGCTTCCGTGCTGGTATCATTCACTGCAATGGCATTATCAAAATATTTTACGGCAAGGTCGTTTTTCTTTGCGGCATAAATAATTCCAAGCTGCATAAATGCATCAAAATAATCCGGATCGGTTTCAACAGCAGTTTGAAAATTGGAAATTGCTTTTGCTGTATCACCTGATTCTTTATATACCATGCCTTTGTAAAAATACGCATCTGCATATTGGATATCCAGTTTGAGCACTTCATTAAAAGCATCAATTGCTTTTTGATATTGCGGTTTGGGCAGATAATAATAATCCAGACCGAGGTTGAACAAAATATCTGTATTTTGCGGATCGGTGCGCAGATAATTTTGCAGGATTCCAATTGCACCGTCGGCGTTATTTACTTCAAAGAGGCAATCACTCAAGCCTAATGCAATTTTCGCATCGGTTGAATCCATATGATAGGCTTTTTCATAATCCAGCAGGGCAAATTTTAAATTGCCGAAATCGAAATAGGCATTCCCTCTTGCGTAGTATAAATTCGCATCATTCGGGTTTTCCTTTATCAGATTGGATAATTCTTCAATTTGCGGTGTGAGTTTTTCAATCATCGCCAATGAATCAATTACCGGCCCGTCCGGTGATCCTTTCCCGCTGAAAATCCTGTCTCTGAATAAAAAGAAACCAGCCGTCAGAACCAGCAGGCCAATCACAAGAATCAGGATTTTTCTTTTTGAAAACATCAGGCAAAATTAAGATTTGATGTGCATTAACGTCTATTGATTTGAAATTAAGACAGCGGTTTGGGTAATTTTGCCGTCAAAATTTGAAAACGATGTTTAGGGTTTTTGTTTTTCTGTCGGTTATATGTATGTCCTGTTCGTCAAAAAACAAACAGGAAAATTCAACCATGCCATCCGCACCGGCAGAAGGGGCTGCCACGCAGGACACATTGAATTATCCGCAGGAAAAACATTTAAAAAATGTGCGCCAGCTCACTTTTGGCGGTGATAATGCAGAAGGGTATTTCAGTTTTGATAATAATATGATCACATTCCAGAGAAGGAATAAAGAGGAGAATGTGCCTTGCGATCAGATCTACACAGGAAAAATTCCGGCCGGAAACGAACCATTCACGTATGCAATGGTAAGTAATGGCAAAGGAAGAACAACCTGCAGTTATTTCCTGCCCGGCAATGATAAAATTTTATTTGCATCCACATTCGCAAAAGTAGACACCTGCCTTCCCGATCCCGACCGCAGCAAAGGATATTTATGGGGCGTTTATCCGAGTTATGAAATTTATATTTCTGATTTGAAAGGAAATATTCTGCAGCAATTAACCAATAATAATTTTTATGATGCTGAAGCAGTTGTTTCACCCAAAGGAGATAAGATTTTATTTACCAGCGACCGCAGTGGTGATCTTGAATTGTGGACGATGGACCTCGATGGAAAAAATCCAAAACAAATTACAAACGGATTGGGATATGATGGCGGGGCATTTTATTCACCTGATGGAAATAAAATAGTTTTCCGTGCAAGCAGGCCGCAAACAGCTCAGGAAATAAAAATTTACAAGGACCTTTTAAAAGAAGGATTTGTGAAACCGACTGCGATGGAATTATTTACATGCAATGCTGATGGAAGTGATCTGAAACAAATCACCCATCTCGGTGGTGCAAACTGGGCGCCCTTTTTTCATCCTTCTGGAAATAAAATTATTTTTTCAAGCAATCATGTGACAAAAAGAATTCCGTTTAATTTATTCATGATCAATACCGATGGTACGGGCCTCGAACAAATCACTTTTGATTCGGTATTCGATGCATTCCCGATGTTTAGTTACGACGGTAAAAAAATTGTGTTTGCTTCCAACCGGAATGCCGGCGGTACGCATGATACGAATTTATTTATTGCAGATTGGGTGGAGTGATGGATAGAAGTCAGTTCAGCTCAAATTCTAATAGATACTGAAATTATTAATAAAGAAAGCGTTATAAAAAGCAGTCCATAAATTACATCCTCTTGAATTGATTGTCTATCTAAATAATAGGGCTCCTCATCAAATGGGTATTTATGCCCTGGAAAATCACGCCATAATTCAATGTCTAACTTCCAAGGCTTATTACTGGCGTCTTTAATTTTTTCTTTAATATAAGGTCGTTGCTTAATTAGGTCATTTAAAAAATTTTCGTATATAACGTGATTGGTTTTAAACCATTTTTTGTGAATTAGTAATTTCCTGATATTTTTACCAAATACGAAAAATAATATTAATAGAATTGCAATGCAACTTATAGCAGACAGCAAATAACGGATACAATTAGAAACTATATTTGAACTATAATCTATAATTGGTTTAAGAGTTTGAGGCTGAACTTTTGAATAATCTACAACATTTACATCCCCATCAATTAAATATCTTTTTTGAAATTTTGGAAATTTTAAGTCATATTCAGTAGTCAACGCTTTTACATATACGGAAAATACAACACTTTCGTTTGGACGCCATTGATCAAACGAAATAGATAGATCAGTCGAATCCAATTTACTCAACAATATTGAAGAGTTATTTTTTTCAATATTGTAATTTACGATTTTTGATTCTTTTTCAAATTCCAAAATAATTTTTTCACTTAATGTATTTGAACTCGGACCGTTTGAGATTATGGTTACTTGACCAGAATTTATTAGTTTGAACCTTATATTCCATAACTTCTGAACAGTATCGCCCTTATAAATAAAATGACTTTCGAACCCTTCTATATTCAAAGACTTTGATAACTCTTCAACATTCAATACTTGTAATTCGATTTCTGGTGTTTTTTTATGGAAAAATTGTATATAAATACCAATAAGAGTTGCAAGCGATGCTAATATAGCTAGAATAATTCCGATTTTTTGAATTACCTTCCATGATTTTGATATTTCTGCCATATGATGGGTTTAAACGTGTTTGCTAAGATATGAAAATATTAGTCTGGTAAAGTATTTTTACGACTTGAAATTCTACCTAATAAAATATTAATATGAATTTAATTATCAAAAACGCACAAATAGTAAATGAAGGAAAGATATTTTCTTCCGATTTATTAATTGATGGCGACCGCATTGAAAAAATTGCTTCATCCATTTCGGTAAAAGGAAATGTAAAGGAAATTGATGCGGAAGGGTTATATCTCATGCCCGGTATTATTGATGACCAAGTACATTTTCGTGAACCGGGATTAACACATAAGGCAGATTTATATACCGAAAGCAAAGCAGCTGTTGCCGGCGGTGTGACAGGTTTTATGGATATGCCGAATGTGAATCCGCCTTCACTATCACAGGAATTACTGGAAGAAAGATATCAGCTTGCCGCAACTAAATCGCTTGCAAATTTTTCTTTTTATATGGGTGTGAGCAACGACAATGCAGATGAAGTGTTGCGGACAGACCCGAAAAAAATCTGCGGCATTAAAATTTTTATGGGTTCTTCAACAGGCAATATGCTTGTGGATGATGAAAATACGCTCACCAACATATTTGCAAATGCACCGGTATTAATTGCAACACATTGTGAAGATGAAAAAACAATTCTTGCAAACCTTGAACATTATAAAGAATTATACGGACAGGATATTCCAATCACCGCACATCCGCTGATCAGAAATGAAGAAGCATGTTTTAAATCATCATCGTATGCTGTTGCACTTGCAAAAAAATACGGCACACGACTGCATGTTTTGCATATCAGCACGGAAGAAGAAATAAAATTATTCTCCAATTCAATTCCGTTGGAACAGAAAAAAATAACAGCCGAAGTGTGCGTGCATCATTTATTTTTTGATGCGGAAGATTATACAACGCTCGGAAACGGAATAAAATGGAACCCGGCTATTAAAGACAAGCGCCATAAGCCAAAATTATTTGATGCATTGCTGGATGATCATTTTGATGTAATTGCTACAGACCATGCACCGCATACCACAGAAGAAAAATCAAATCACTATATCAAATGCCCGGGTGGTGCGCCAATGGTGCAGCATAGTTTTAACCTGATGCTGCAATTTTATCAGGAGGGTAAAATCTCACTCGAAAAAATAGCAGAGAAAATGAGCCATCATGTTGCGATTTGTTTTAATATCCGGGAACGCGGATTTATCAGAGAAGGATATTATGCAGATCTTTTTTTATTTGATCCGCATGAAAAATATACCGTTAAAAAAGAAAATCTTTTATATAAATGCGGTTGGAGCCCGCTCGAAGGAAAAGCTTTCACCGGAAAGGTGCAGCATACATTTGTGAACGGACATGCGGTTTACCAAAACGGGTCTTTCAATGAATCCATGAAAGGACAAAGAATTTTATTTGAGAGATAAGGTTCGGCTGCGGACCGTTTAGTGCCGACTGTTCACTCATCTTCCTCAACATCTTTTTCCTTTTTCGACAACCACGTTTTAATTTTCTCAATATAAACGGAAAGATCTTTTTCCTTAATAAATTTTGCGCCCTGATCGAGTGCAAATGCCAGGAGTGTGCGCATAAAATTCTTTTTACTTTTATTGAGAAATAATCCGCCGATGCCACCGGCAAGAAAAATTTTCATCAATACAGATGACCAGTCTGTTTCATCACCTTCTTCCTCATTTTTATTTTTCTTAAACAGACGGTTCCCGGAAATAAAATTCAATACCTGCATAACAGGTTTTAATTTTTTCGAAAACACGGCATAGTGTTCTTTCAGAATTTCTTCCTGATCCTTAATCCGGCCACGTATTATTTCTCTTTCTCTCTGGAGGTCTTCGAGATTATATATTTTTCTGTCAATTGTCATAACGATTTTGATTTTGTTGTTCATTTGCAAAATCGCGGATAAAAGAATCCATCATTTTTTTCCTGATCGGTTTTTTCGCGATCACCTGGATAAAAAGTGCGATGAATAAATAAATTCCCGCTACGACGATAAATCCGAGTGCCTGGCTGTTGAAAATATCGCCCAGCCAGTAGCTGAGGGCGAATGAGCCGAACAGAAAAAATAATATGAAGAATACCATTGCTACAAGCGATGATATCATATTCGACAAGGCGGCAGATACTTTTTCAGCTAAATTCAGCTGAATAAGACGCAGGCGCAGATTCAGATAATCTTTCACATCGTCGATGGCCTTGTCAATGCGTTCGTTTAAATCAGATTCCTGTTTCATTGTTCAAAATTTATAGTAATTTTTTATTCTTCTTCTCCTGCCAAATTTGCAATCTCCACTCTGTTTTCACTGTAAATATTCACAAGCATGATAAATAAACTGATAATGAGCGGACCGTATAATATTCCGAGAATTCCGAAGATCGGAATACCAATCACAACACCAATGATCGTAATGAGCGGATGTGTATTTGCTATTTTTCTGCCGATTGCCATGCGGATAAAATTATCAACTGTTGTTACGATCAGATAACCGTAAATAATAATTCCAAAACCTGCCACCATATTTCCGTTTGATAATTCGATAATACCTGCCGGTAAAAAAACGAGTGGTGTTCCGAAAAGCGGGATCATACTCATAAAAGCACCGATCATACCCCAAAACAACGGATCAGGAATTCCGAAAATCAAAAAGCCGAGGCCTAGCAAAGTTCCCTGGATCACGGCGATACATCCCTGGCCTAAAATATTTGAATACGCCATATTGCGCAATTCATTTCCGATTTTTACCGAATTGCTTTTTTTAAATGGCATGTATTTAATAAGGCCTTTTTCAAATTCACGAAAATGTTTGATTGTAAAAAACAAAGAAAAATACATGACAACAAGCTGAATAAATGTATTTGCAGCACCGTTTATGATAGAAGAAACAAAATCTCCCGCACCGGATTTTAAGGTTGTGATCGTATCTTCTATTAATGTCGGCTGATTTAATTTTTCCGTTGCAAAAGTATTGATGTTGGCAAGAATAGTTTCCGTGAGATCTGGATGATTGATATAATAAACAACTTTATCTGTGATCATCCTGATGAGAAAAAAAATGGGCAGAATCAGGCACACAAGCGAGGCCACCATTACGATTGCAGTTGTAAGATTTTTATTCCATTTTCTTTTTTCCTGCAGATATACATTGAGAGGCCTGAATAATACATAAATGATGATTGCTCCCAGCAAACCGCCAAGGATACGCTCAAGACCGAGAGCAATGATAATTCCGAGGAATATCGTCATAATAAGAATGACATTATTCCTTTGTTTTAATGTTTGAATACTTGGCGGCATAAAATGAATTTAGCTAAATATACGCTATAATCATTCAATAATTGGATTACATTGAAAAAGGCAGGACATGATATAAATCATATTTCTGCCCGACAGTTGCCGTGCAGTTGATTCATAACCGAAGGAACCCGGTTTATTTTTTCTTTTTCTGTTGTTTTTCTTTTGCCTCGCGAATCGCCTGCGATTGCTTCATGGCTTCTTCGAGTCGTTTTGAAAAACCGGATTTAGGTTTCGAAGGCTTTGCCTTGTTTTCCTGTATCTTCCTGTGAATTTCGTCATCATTAATAAAGAAGCGGCGAATAAGCATTTGCTGCCCAAAGGTTGTGATATTGCTCACGAAATAATAATAGGTCAGGCCCGCAGGCGAACTATTGAGAAAGAATAAGAAAAATACAGGTGTGATGTACTGAATTGTTTTCATCGGCCCGACCATTTGTGCCGAATTTTGCATATTCATGCGGATATACATAATCGAACTGATCGTCATCAGCACACAAAAAATACTTAAATGCTGTCCGATAAAAGGAATATTTACACCCCAGTGTAATATATCATCATACGTGGAAAGATCTTTTGCCCATAAAAATGATTCCTGGCGCAATTCAATTGATCCCGGAAATAAACGGAACATTGCAATTAAGATCGGCATCGAAAGTAATGTCGGCAAACATCCGCCCAGCGGGCTCACACCTGCTTTGCGGAATAATTTCAATTGTTCCTGTCCGAGCTTTGCCTGATCATCTTTATATTTTTCCCTGATCTCTGCAACTTCCGGATTTAATACCCGCATTTTCGCCATTGATAAATAAGAACGGTAAGTAAGTGGTGTAAGAGCGAGTTTAATAATCAATGTCATCAATAAAATAACCAGGCCGTAATTGCTTACCACATTCGATAATCCATGAAATAAAGGCATGATCAGTTTTTCATTCAGCCAGCCGATGATACCCGACCCGGTCGGAATGATCGTTTCAAGGCCAAGATCAAGCGCCTTGATCGGTTTATATGCATTTGGTGCGAGATACCATTGCATCGGAAATTCGAAAGCAGCGGAATTGTTAAATGCAATATTTAATTCTGCATTACAACGTTTCACATAACGGGTGGTATCCTCATCCGAAAAAATATTTATTTTACCACTGTTTTCAAAATTGTTTTTTGCAATGAGGGTTGTGTTGAAAAATTGCTGCTGACAACTCACCCATTTTACCGGTGAACTGAATTTGATCTCTCCGTTTGTATTTTTATAATCAACATCACCATTCGAATAACTGTAATATAATTTTGAATACTGGCGCTCGTAATTAATATTTTTTTCCTGCTCCTGCATATCATTTTGCCACACCAGCTGGATATTTCTCCTGTTTGCAGGAATATACCTGTCGAACCCGGTCATTTTTAAATTATAATCAACCAGATATTCGGTAGAAGTAAATGAATAAATCTGCTCTAATATTCTGCCTTCACCTGCATCCACTTTGAAAGTGATCGATTTTCCATCGGCAGAAGGCACAGGTGTAAAAAATAATTCAGAGGTTTTGATCAGTTTATCTCCTGCAGCATAAAAACTGAAATTAAACTGATTTTCCTTTCCGTCCACCAGATCGAGAGTACCGCCTTTATGATCTTTGAATTGTTTTAATTCCGCCTTTACGATGCGTCCGCCCTTATTGCTGAAAATTATTTTAAGCTGGTCATTTTCAAGTGTATGAAATGTTTCGGTGCCGTTGAATGCCGACATGATCGAACCATATTCTTTTTCCAGCTCGGCAAGCTGAGCAGAATCTTTAATGGAAGAAAACTGCGCCGGAGATAAAATCGGCTGATCGGTAGTTTGCCCGGCCTTATTTACCGTATCCAGTTTCTGATTTGCAAGTGCAATACTGTCTTCTCTCAGCTTTTTAACCTGTGCGATCGAATCCTCAGTATGTTTTTTAATGGCTTCCGCAATTCTTTGCTCATTTGCGGTGCGGGTTTGCATGATAAAAAATCCAATGATCAGTATTCCAAGAAGTACAAATCCAATTACATTTTTGCGATCCATCCGGTAGTTTGTTTAATGAAACCCGCATAAACGGGCTTTTGGCGGGCACAAAGTTACATTTCGAAGACCCAATGCCAAAGAAATGACGGGAAGAAGGGAAAATAATTGTAAGGTGAGGCTCTCTGCGAATGCAGGTATCAATGGGAAGTTGTTACCTGAGGCCCACACAGCGGTGAAAGCCTCAGGTGTGGTCCTCACGATTGTGCCTTATGTTCCATGGCGGCTTTTACAAATGCGACGAATAGTGGGTGTGGTTTTTCCACCTTGCTTTTTAATTCAGGATGGAACTGCACACCTACAAACCAGGGATGATCTTTCAATTCCACTATCTCCACAAGGTTTTGCTGCGGATTTATACCAACTGCCATCATACCTTTTGCTTCATAATCTTTCAGGTATTTATTATTGAATTCGAAACGATGGCGGTGTCGTTCCGAGATGACCTGGCTTTTATAGATCTCAAATGCTTTGGTCTTTTTAAACAGGCGGCACTCGTATGCACCCAAACGCATGGTTCCGCCTTTATCGGTGATCTGCTTTTGTTCTTCCATCATATCGATCACCGGATGTTTTGTTTTCGGATTCATTTCGGTTGAATGTGCATCTTTCATTTTTAAAACATTGCGCCCGAATTCGATAACGGCACATTGCATTCCGAGACAAATTCCGAAAAATGGAATTTTATTTTCACGCACATATTTCACCGCAATTATTTTTCCTTCAATTCCCCTGTCGCCGAAACCCGGCGCAACCAGAATACCATCGAGGTCGCTTAATTTTTCTTTTACATTATTTTCAGTGATATGTTCACTTTGAATGGATACAACTTCTACTTTACATTCATTTGAAGCACCTGCATGAATAAAGGATTCAAGAATAGATTTATAGGCATCCTGTAATTCAACATATTTTCCAACGAGTCCGATGCGCACCGTTTCGGTTGGATTTTTCAGTCGCGATAAAAATAATTTCCAGTTTTTGAGATCCGGGTCACCATGCTTGGGCAATTTTAATTTGGCAAGAACAATTTCATCGGCATTTTCTTCCAGCAGATTCAAAGGCACATCATAAATTGTTTTTACATCCATCGCCTGAATCACCGAATTCACATTCACATTGCAAAACAATGCAAGCTTTCTCCTGATTTCCTTTGAAAGCGGGTGCTCTGTCCTGCACACGAGAATATCGGCCTGAATTCCACTCTCCAATAACATTTTAACCGAATGTTGTGTCGGTTTTGTTTTTAATTCCTGTGCTGCCGTTAAATAAGGTATCAGTGTGAGATGAATGATCAGGCAGCGTTTTTCACCGAGTTTCCATTTTAACTGCCGCACCGCTTCGATATAGGGAAGAGATTCAATATCACCAACCGTCCCGCCGATCTCCGTGATCACAATATCATATTTGCCGCCTTCTCCGAGCAGAAGCATTCTGCGCTGAATTTCATCGGTAATATGCGGGATCACCTGCACGGTTTTTCCAAGATAATCGCCGGCCCGCTCGCGGGTGATCACTTCCTGATAAACTGCACCGGTTGTAACATTATTTGCCTGAGAAGTTTCAATCCCGAGGAATCGTTCATAGTGGCCCAGATCAAGATCCGTTTCTGCGCCGTCATCGGTTACATAACATTCTCCATGCTCGTACGGATTCAATGTACCGGGGTCGACATTGATGTACGGATCGAATTTCTGGATCGTAACCCTGAAGCCTCGTGCCTGTAAAAGTTTTGCTAATGATGCGGAGAAAATTCCTTTTCCTAAAGAAGACGTTACGCCACCCGTAACGAAGATATACCTTGGTTGATGATTCTTCATAACGGGCTTTAAAGGTAAGATTTTTATCCGGAACTAGTTACCAACATATGTGGGGAAATGGGAAG
>CAYXBK010000001.1:0-301676 GCA_964463165.1 uncultured Chitinophagales bacterium | reverse complement strand
CGGTGTAATTTGCAGATGTTGCACCGGCGATATTTACACCGTCTTTTTTCCATTGTACTGTTGCGCCGGAATATGTTGCGGATAATACCACGCTCCCACCCTGGCAAAATGTTGTTGGCCCTCCGGCAGAGATTGAAATTGTTTCTACTACTCCATCGTCGATGAGTCCGTTGCAGTTGTCGTCGAGGGTGTTGCAGAGTTCGATAGATGGAGTACAATCAGGGGATAATTTAACGACCCAGTAATCATAACTTAAGTTAAATTCCGGTTCGGTTTTATCTCCTGAAACAGGGGAATTTGAATAACCAATTAATATATAACCATTATCATTTGTTAAGTCAATAAAGCTCAAATAATCTTCATTAAAAGGTGCATCGCCAGCTCCAATATTCTTCTGCCAAAGAATATTACCCGACCCATTCAATTTTAATATCCAATAGTCGGTCCCCAAAAAAGTATTTACAGTTTTATCAAAAGATATTGTTGAACTCGATGAACCTCCGATTATAAATCCGCCATCAATAGTTTCCTGAATAGATGCTAATGCATCAATACTATTACCGCCAATAGAATTTTGCCATAATATTGAACCCAAACTACTTAATTTTATAATCCAATAATCAGTACCGTGACTATCCTCTGTTTTGTCACCGGTAATTCCTGAATCAGAAGAGCCTCCAATTATAAAATTTCCATCCTCCAATTGTTGTACAATTTCCAATCCATCCATCCACAATCCACCTATATCATTTTGCCAGACTATATTTCCGGACCCGTCTATTTTTACAACCCAGTAATCTGTATAAAGTCCATCACTAATGCAATTTTCGGTTTTATCCCCGGAAATGTCAGAATTGGAATTCCCCCCCACAATATACCCGCCATCTAACGTTTCATCTATTGAAAAAACCACGTCATCTTCGGAACCACCAATTGTATTTTGCCAAATAATATTACCTAAATCATCAAGTTTAATAACCCAAAAATCAGCTGTGGGTTCAGCGAATATGTTTAAAATACAAGCTTCATTTTTATCTCCTGAAATTCCGGAATTCGAATACCCCCCAATGATATATCCCCCATCGACTGTTTGCATTAAGCTGGATAATCCATCATCTCTATTACCACCAATTGTATTTTGCCATTGAATATTTCCGAGCGAATTTAATTTAACTACCCATATGTCAGCTCCTTCTGCACCCAAATTCCCTTCAATTTTGTCACCTGAAATCCCAGAATACGAACTACCTCCCAAAATATAACCTCCGTCAAATGTTTGATATAGCGCACTTAAATAATCACTTGAGCTACCTCCAATTGTATTTTGCCATTGAATATTCCCAGATGGATCTAATTTTAAAATCCAAAAATCATAACTAATTCCAGATTCGGTTTTATCACCAGATATCCCCGAATCTGAATATCCCCCAAGTATAAACCCACCGTCTGATGTTTGATGAATTATTTGAGCATTTTCATGTCCATTTCCACCAATTGTATTCTGCCACTCAATAGCGGGAGCTTGTGAAATACAATTGTTAGAAATAAATAAAGCGAAAGCAAATGATAAATAATGAAGATAATTAGAATGCATTTTCATATGAAAATTTTTTGGGTTCAATTATCCATCCAAAATAATAATTTGATCGCTGAATTTCAAATGGGATTTTAATATATAATTCGTGCATAATTCATCCTAACATCATCTGTTTCGAATTCTTATTTTTGCCCTATACAATTTTGCAGTGAGCATATTCAACAAGATCTTCCAGCCTGTTTATAAACTCTACCGGAAATTATTCGGGAAGGCAGTTGATACACTGAATGAAGCGTACCCCTATCCGGTAAAAGTATTCAGGATCGGTTTCCGCTGCTTCGGTGTGATGGTGGGATTTCTTTTCGTTTTGTATATCCTCATCCTCATCGGTGCATTCGGTATTGTGCCGTCACGCACAGAATTAAAAGATGTAAATAATTATACGGCATCCGAGATCTATTCGCAGGATAGTATTCTGCTCGGAAAATATTTCATTCAAAACCGCACGAATGCAAAATATGCAGATCTCCCGCAATACCTTATTGATGCTTTGGTTGCAACTGAAGACAGCCGGTTCTATGAACATAAAGGTGTCGATTTCCTGAGCTTCACCCGCGTATTGATCCTGTCGATTATTCTGAATGACGATGCCGGCGGAGGCAGCACCATCACCCAGCAACTTGCGAAAAATTTATACGGCAGAAAAAATTACGGCCCACTCACCATGCCTGTAAATAAATTCAGGGAAGTGATCATTGCCGGGCGGTTGGAAAATGTGTACAGTAAAGAAGAGATCCTTGAACTGTATTTTAATACGGTTCCGTTCGGCGAAGATTGTTACGGTATTGAAGCAGGGGCACTGCGCTTTTTTAATGCACTTCCAAAAGACCTCACGATCGAACAAAGTGCGGTACTGGTGGGCCTGCTCAAAGCAAATACAACCTATAACCCGCGGATCAATCCCGATAAATCGCTTATCCGCAGAAATGTGGTGATTAGCCAGATGGTGAATTATGGGTTTCTCTCTGATACAATTGCAGATTCAATCAAACAACTCGACCTGGAATTAAACTACCGCCGCGAAAGCCAGAGCGAAGGGCCCGCACCTTATTTCCGTGAATTCCTGCGACAGGCATTGGAAGAATGGGCAGAACAAAATCCCAAAGAAGACGGCACACAATGGAATATTTATAAAGACGGGCTAAAGATCTATACGACGATAAATGGTAAACTGCAGGATTATGCCGAACAATCGATGCGGGAACAAATGGAATATCTCCAGAAACAATTTAAAGCCAGCTGGGGAAAATCGCAGCCATGGGGTAAAAATGAAAAAGTAGTTACTTCAGCAATGAAACGCAGTGAACGCTATCTCGAATTAAAAGAGCAGGGATATTCGGACAAGGGTATCGCCAAAATATTTGATGATACGGTTCAAACTTCGGTTTTTTCATGGCAAGGGCCGGTTGATACGATGATGACTCCGCTCGACTCTGTAAAATATCATATCAAATTGCTCCAGACCGGTTTTATGGCGATGGAGCCTAAAACGGGGTATATCATTGCATGGGTGGGTGGAACAGACCATACCTTTTTCAAATACGACCATGTGAAAGCGAAACGCCAGGTGGGTTCAACATTTAAACCGATTGTGTATGCCGCCGCAATCGAAAATGGCATTGAACCCTGCACCTATATTCCAAATCAAAAGAAAACATATGCGACAAATGATAACTGGTCGCCTTCCAATTCGGATGGTAAATATGGAGGTTATTACAGCTTGCAAGGCGGCTTAACACATTCGGTAAATACAATTGCTGCTGAATTAGTTATGCGCACGGGTGTAGATAATGTGATCAGCCTCGCCAAGAAAATGGGCGTAAGTTCAAAACTGCCGCAGGTGCCTTCGATTGCCCTCGGTACTGCAAGTATTTCCTTGTATGAAATGGTTACCGCCTATGGCTGTTTTGCAAACAGAGGATTAAGGGTAGATCCGAATTTTCTGTTGCGGATAGAGAGCCCGGACGGTGATACTTTATTTATAAGTGAAAACGCAAAAAAAAGCAGGGTGATGAGCCAGGAAACCGCCGACCTTATGATCCAGATAATGAAAAGCGTCGTAAACAACGGGACCGCCAGCAGGTTGCGTGGCACATATGGTTTGGGAATGGACCTTGCCGGTAAAACAGGAACAACGCAAGATAATACCGACGGCTGGTTTATAGGCTATAATTCCAGAATTGTTGCGGGTGCATGGGTGGGTGCCGAAGACCCTGCCATCAGGTGGCGGTCGACCGCACAAGGCCAGGGTGCTGCAACTGCCCTCCCGATATTCGGAAAATTCATGAACAAAAGCTCCCGCGATCCGCAAACCCGGAAATTGGTTGCCGGCAGCTTTACGATTCCGGCAGATTCGGTAATGGCGAAATTAAATTGTGATTTGTGGATACCGGATTCGATCAACTATGATTCGATCGGGTTTGTACCCGGTGTGATGAGCAAGATCAGGGAATTTCTCAAAAAGAACGGAAAGGATTCTTTGCTGAAAAATGAAAATTATCCTGGTGCCGAGAAATAATTTCAGCAAACCAATGAGCTTAATAATTTGTGTAATTTACTAAACGATCAATGAAAATCTGGTATAATAAAGAATTGAAGATCAGTGATTTTTCAGCTTGGATGAAAAATACAATGGGAGAAACACTAGGGATGGAAATTGAAGAATTGGGAGATGATTTTCTGAAGATCAAAATGCCCGTCGACCACCGTAGCCATCAACCTTATGGATTATTGCACGGAGGTGCGTCTGTTGCCCTGGCGGAAACCGTCGGAAGCATGTCGTCGGCTCTGGTGATCGATCACAGCCGGTTTATTGCGCTTGGGGTTGAAATAAATGCAAATCATATCAGATCGGTGCGGGACGGGTTTGTGTATGCCATTTGTAAACCGATTAATTTAGGCTCCACCATACATGTCTGGGATATCAGGATTACGGATGAAAACGGGAAATTGGTCTGCATCTGCAGATTAACTGTTGCAATCAGAAACAGGCCTTCTGCTTAATCGTTTGGCCCCTGCTGGCAATAAGCAGGAATTTTAAGGACCGTCAGACTATCGATCCAGGATTTTTCAAAATCAGCTACCGAAGCCGCGTCGCCGCAATATTCCGCAACAAGTTCTTCCGTTCCTACTGTTGCTGTGCAAACAGTACATTTTTCGCAGGAATTAAAAAAAACGGCGGCAGAAAATAAGATGATCAAAGCGAGGAAGTTCCTTTTCATATTTGCGGATTTACCTTACAAAAATACAATTTTGAAAACGAACGCAATAAACCTATTTTTATTTCGTCATCCAATTATTCAGACAGTTTAACAGCCAATTAAATCAGGACAATGATATTAACAACAACAAATTCGGTGGAAGGGAAAACAATCGGTGGTTATTTAGGAATTGTAACCGGCGAAACAATTATAGGAGCAAATCTATTCCGCGACATTTTTGCCTCTGTTCGGGATGTGGTCGGAGGAAGATCCGGCGCATATGAGGAAGTACTTCGGGAAGCAAAAGATACGGCTTTGCGTGAAATGGAAGAAAAAGCAATGGCCCTAGGCGCTGATGCGATTATCGGGATCGACCTCGATTATGAAACGATCAGAAACGGCATGCTGATGGTGTCTGCCTCGGGAACTGCAGTTAAATTCTGAAATTTATATTTGTTCAGAACACGATTTTCACCGGTTTCTTTTCATCATCAATCGCCACCATTGTAAATGTGGCTTCGATGGCTTTCTCACGTTCATCAGAGTACATCTGCTCGATAAACACTTCAACTTTGATGATCACACTGGTGGTCCCGACATGTTTTACTTTGCCTACAAGCTCGGCGATCGTACCTGCTGGCACCGGTTTATTAAAATCCACCCTGTCGCTTGATACCGTTACCATTTTCTGCCGGCTGAACCTGGTTGCCGTTATAAATGCAACTTCATCCATCCATAATAAAGCAGTACCTCCGAAGAGGGTATCATAATGATTCGTTGTATTCGGGAATATGGCCTTTACGGTATGCGTGACGGATTTTGCAATTCTTTCTTCAAGATTATTCATTGATGGCAGTATTTTTGGATAAACGAAAAGGCAAAGTTAATCCGAACTTTGTCTTTCAATTTTAGCTTAATCAGAAATAACTTTAATTCTAAATCGAACCAATGAAAAAAATGTTTTTCTTCTTCCTGATCACGATCATGTGTTTTTCGTCTTTTGGATTTCCAACACCAAAACCCGATACAAATGAAAATGAAATAGAAGTTCTGTTTACACCTTCACTTGATGAATTTTTTACAATTGCAGATCAGTTTTTTGCGACACATGTTGCAGACGGTAAAGTTGATTATGCCGGCATTAAATCAAACCGCATCATTTTAGATCAGCTCGACGGTATGATCGGATCAGCAGACCTTTCCGCTTCAGATGCAAATACAAAAACAGCATTTTATCTCAATGCATATAATATTCTTGTCATTAAATCGGTTGTGAATAAATATCCGATCAACAAACCAACAGATGTGAGCGGATTTTTTGATGCGGCAAAACATCAGATCGCAGGGGAATATTTAACATTAAATGAAATTGAAAATAAAAAATTGCGGCCCGACCCGCGTGTGCATTTCGCATTGGTTTGTGCCGCAAAAGGTTGCCCGAAAATTATCAACGAAGCATATAAACCATCTACCGTGCAGGCGCAACTCGATCGTCAAACCAAACGTGCAATGAATGATGCATCTTTTATTAAAGTTGATGATGCCGCAAAATCAGTAAAGGTTTCTCAAATATTTGACTGGTATAAAGCGGATTTTTTAAAACAACCAGGTGCAAATGCGCTTGGATTTATCAATCAGTACAGAGATGTGAAAATTCCTGCAGATTATTCTTTTGGTTATTACGAATACGACTGGAATTTGAATAAGAAGTGAGTTTAGGGTTGCGGGTTCTGCGTTCAGAGTTCTAAGTTCAGAGTTCTGGGCCCGCCTGCCTGCAGCACATGCACCTTGCCTCGGCCAGGTTCTGAATTGCTTGCGCTTTATTTTACTACCACTTCCGCAAGCAACGTGAACACACGAACACGTGAACACGTGAACACGTAAACACTTTAACCCGAATACCCGAATTCCTTTACCGTATCAATAAAACATTTTACACCATCAAGCGGCGTGTCGGGATACACGCCATGACCAAGATTTGCAATATGTTTTCCGCCGAATTGCCTGAGCATCTGCATTGTTTTTTTTTCAATTGTTTTAGTATCGGCAAACAATAAGCAGGGATCTAAATTCCCCTGCAATATTTTTTTATTCCCGATTAAATTACGTGATTCGGTAATTTCCATATTCCAATCAAGTCCGATCACCTCGGCATTTAATGATCCGCATTCCTTTCTCGCAAAAAAAGCACCTTTTGGAAAAACAATTTTCGGCACGTCATTTATCGCATTGCAAATTGCAGCAATGTAATTCAGTGAAAATGTTTTGTATTGTTCGGGAGATAAAATTCCTGCCCACGAATCAAATATCTGAACAATATCAACTCCTGATTTTATTTGCATTTTCAAATACCTGATCGTTGAATCTGTGATCATCTGCAATAAGGCATGTGATGCTTCAGGATGCTGATATAAAAATGTGCGTGCTTTTGAAAAAGTTTTCGATCCTTTTCCTTCGATCATATACGCAAAAATTGTCCAGGGAGCACCTGCAAATCCGATCAGCGGAATGTCATTTTGCAATTCCTGTTTTATTTTCTTCACACCTTCTGCTACAAAAATGAGAGAATCATCAGGTTCTGCAATTTTTAATTTTTCAAGATCAGCCGGCGTATCGATTGTTTTTTCAAACCAGGGCCCTTTTGATTCAATCATTTGATATGGCAGGCCCATTGCTTCGGGAACAACCAATATATCTGAAAAAAGAATTGCTGCATCCACGCCAAGCGCTCGTACCGGCTGCATTGTTACTTCGCAAACCAGGTCGGGATTTTCGACCAGGTTTTTAAATCCGTTTACTTTTTCACGCAATGCCCGATATTCCGGCAATATCCGTCCCGCCTGCCGCATCATCCATACCGGCGCCCTTTCCACTTTCTCCCCTCTGGCTGTTCTGAGCAGCAAATCATTTTTAATTTTCATCCTGCAAAAATAGTTACTCAGGTGAAAGCGTTGTGAATAAGTTTTTGTTCATTTGGATGAATAAAATTTATTTTCGCATTTATAAGATTTATGGAAGGTCAAAACGATATACAATTTGCCGGAGTCAATATTTATCAGGGTAAATCACTCATACTGAGCGATGTGAATTTCATGATCAATCACGGAGAATTTGTATATCTGATCGGCAAAACCGGAAGCGGGAAAAGCAGCTTACTCAAAACAATTTACGGAGATCTTTCTCTTAAATCGGGTACTGCAATGGTTGCAGGTTATGATCTTTCAAAAATGAATTGGAAAACCGTTCCCTTTTTGCGCAGAAAACTCGGGATCATTTTTCAGGATTTTCAATTGCTGATGGACAGAAGTGTGGATGAAAATCTTGAATTTGTTTTGCGTGCAACCGGCACAAATGATAAAGCATTGATCAGGTTGAAAACAGATGAAGCACTCAAACGTGTGGGCCTGCAATCGAAAGGATTTAAAATGCCGCATGAATTATCGGGCGGCGAACAGCAAAGGGTTGTGATTGCCCGTGCGATAATAAATGAACCTGTTGCGATCATTGCTGATGAACCCACCGGTAACCTCGATCCGGAAACTTCCGATGATATTATGAATTTATTGCGTTACCTCAACGAAGAATACAAAACAACCATTTTAATGGCAACGCATAATTATTCCATTCTCGAAAAATTTCCCGAACGCATTTTGCGCTGCATCAATCATAAAGTATTGGATGAAACGGTTGTCAAAGCAGACGGATAATTTTTTGAGCTTCTATTTTATCAGAAAATTCAGTCTCAATATTCCTGCGCTCTGCTAAATCCTGTTCTGTAAATTCTTTTTGAAACAATTCTACCAAAGCAATTTTCATTTCCTCTGCATTGTTTGATACCCTGCAATATTTTTCAAGGCCGGTTTGAAAAATCATTTGTGTATTTACGAGGCAAAACCTTCCTTTGAATAAAGCGTTGATCAATTTCAACTTGATGCCTGTTTCCATAAAGGTGGGAAGAATATTGATATGCGCATCCGCAATTAAATTGCTGAGTTCCGGCTCCGACGGATTCAACACCAACCGGATATTTTTGTGTTGTCCTGCTGATTGAATTAATTCATTTGAAGGCTGGTTACCTGCAATTATGAATTCATGAGATGTATGGGCAAATACTTCTTCGATCAAAAACGCTACCGCCTCGGCATTTTCATTTACTTCGAGATTTCCATGATACAATGCATAATTTCCCTTTCCTGTTTTTGAAACCACCATTTTGTTTCCATGAAAGGGTTTGATGTATTGCGCATTTTTTAATTTTTTTCGATATTTTTCTGCTTCGGATTGGGAAATACATAACACCTCATCCGCAAACTCCAATACATTTTCATATTTCATCAATCTCCTGTACTCGGAATAAAAATAAAGCCGCTTTAATATTTTATGCTCCCTGGTTGCCAGATGAAAATAGTACGCAGCTTCATCATTATGCATTCTTACGATTTTCAACCGGTTTTTTAATTTTTCATCCGGGAGATAATAACAAGTATGTAATCCTTCAAATAAAACCGGATAATTTGAGTTGGTCAGGTTATTAATTAATTCCACAGCATTTCTTGATTGCACAATAAAAGGCCGGTCTGAAAAAAATCCTTTCCAGAAGCTATCCCGTTTATAATAAAATATCTCTTCACAATATTTTCTGAGTTCATCACTTTCATTTCTTCCGTACTGAAAACAATGCAGATGTATTTTAACACCCAGTTCTTGCAGGGCTTTTATCTTATAAAAAACATCAATCACACCGCCATATGATGGCGGATAGGGAATATTAAAGGAAACGATATGGAGATGTTTATCTGCCAATGGACTCGTAGAATTGAATGAGTTTAATACTTTCCTTTTGCCAGTTTAATTCGGCCTTTGCCGAAACAGTATTCTTCTTCAAATCTTCATATACCAGCGGGTTTTTCAATAATTCATTAACTGCATTTGCAATAGTTTCCGGCTTCGTATCATCAATCAGGCGTGCAACATGATATACATCATTTAATTCTTTGTATTCGGGGAAATTCATTGACACTTGCGGTTTACCTGCATGAATATAATCAAAAAACTTATTCGAAAGCGAATAGTAATAACTTAATCCGCGGTTTTCAACGAGGTTCATTCCGAGTTTCGCATTGTTCGTATAATTCAGCAATTCTGCAGGGCGGATATATCCCAGAAATCTTATTTTTTTAGCATGGGCAAGTTTAGATGCATGTTCTCTTAATTCAACAGAGAGATCACCTTCACCGGCGATATAAAGTTCAGCGTCGATATCTGCCATTGCAAGCATCAGATTTTCCAAACCTCTCCCCTGGTTTAATGAACCCTGATACAAAATATAATTTCTTTCTTCCGGTTGACCGGTGAATACATTTTGCAATACAGGTACATTGCGGATCACTTCAAATTTTTGTTTGTATTTAGAAGATAACACATTTGCGATTGCATTTCCAACCGTATAATTATATTTTATACGAGGCAATAAAAAGCGCTCCAGGCCGATCCAGAATTTTCGGATCAGCGGCCTGTGTATGATCTCGGGTAATTCGGTAAAATATTCATGCGCATCATACATACAAATCTTTCTTTTTAACCGGGATATGATGAAAACAGGAAGCAATGTATCCAGATCGATTCCGCAGTACAGATCAAAGGAATGAAACAACATCCACCAGAAGAGCCGGAAATTATATTCCACATAAAATAATTTCCCTTTCTTGAAAAATACCTGCAGCCGTACCTGTTTAAAATTCCGTGATTCGGTTTTTACGGATCTTTTTTTAAAAAATCCCACAAGCGTAACATCATAACCATTTTCAGCCAGCGTACTGCAAATACGTTGCATGCGCTGATCATATATGAGATCATTTGTAACTGTAAAAACTATTTTTTTCATCCTTTCCAGACAAGTAAATTTTCGCTGGTGTGTAAAATAATTCCATTGTCGGTCATAAAGCTTAATGCTTCCATTATTTTTTCTTTCCGGTATGGCGCTTTTAAAACATGCAATTCTTCAGGTGAAAGTGGTTTTGCCGTCAATATATTTTTCATCCAATGATGTATCGCATCAAATTCCTTTTCATTTATTTCGAGCTTGTTCCGTTCAACACATATATCACATTTTCCGCACCGCTCCGTTGTTTCTCCAAAATAACGCAATAAAAACTGCATCCTGCATATCACTTTATTTTGTGCATATCCGATCACTGATTCCATCCGGGATCTTGCAGTTTCTTCAAGCCATTGCATAAGTTGCAGATCGAGGCGCAGATGTTGTGCATCAACCCGTTCTGATATATAGGTAAGCTGCGGCTTTGTTTTTACGGGATGGTATTGAATAATTTCCTGCTTATCAAGAAATGCAAGCACCTCAATTACCTTTTCAGTATCGATTTTGAGATGATATGCCAATTCACGTTCTTTTATTGCTGTTGCATCATCAAAAATTCCGGGAGCAGTACGAAGTAATATTTTAATAAACGGTTCCAGTGTTTTATTTTCAATCTGATACCTGTATAAAGTTTCCATATCAACCGGAATAAAAACGGTAGATAATTTATTCAGTGTATCTGTCAGGTAGACAAAATTATTTTGCTGCAATATTCTCAATGCATGTTGCACCTCTGTGGGTTTGAATTGAAATTGCCTGCAAAAATCAACCAGATCAAATTCAAAAGTTTCGCCTGCACCTGCGCCAATTGCAAGCTGAAAATAATTCCCGAGCTGATGATACACCTGCCGGATAAATTCAATGGCAGGGTATTGTGCTTTGATCAGTTTTTGTAAATTAAGTATATCGCTGTCGTCGTAAATTAATCCGGCGAAAGATTTTAAATTATCCCGACCGGCACGTCCTGCTTCCTGGTAATAGGCCTCCAGGCTTTCAGGCAGATCGAGATGTACAACAATCCGCACGTCCGGTTTGTCGATTCCCATACCGAATGCATTTGTGCATGCAATGATTTTCGTTTTGTTTTTTATCCAGTTATCCTGTTTAGTACTTCTTGTTTCATTATCGAGGCCGGCATGATAAAAATCCGCACTGAAGCGATTGCGTTTTAAAAATTCGGAAATATCCTTTGTTTTTTTTCTATTGCGCACATAAATGATTCCGGTGCCTTTTACATTTTGGAGAATCTCAATTAATTTTTGATCCTTGTTTTCTGTTTTGCGCACTATCAGGCTGATATTTTCTCTTTCGAAACTCGAACGGAAAACTGTTTTATTTTTAAAGCCAAGTTTTTCAATAATATCCTCACAAACTTTCGGGGTTGCAGTTGCAGTTAATGCAATGACCGGAATATGCGGCAGCATTTCCCGTATTTCCGGAATTTTTAAATAAGGCGGCCTGAAATCGTATCCCCATTGTGATACACAATGTGCCTCGTCAACGGCGATCAGATTCACTTTCATTTTTTTCAGCCTTTCGCGAAACATATCTGTCAATAAACGTTCGGGAGAGACATAAAGAAATTTATAATTTCCATAAACTGCATTATCCAGCGTTTTATCTATTTCTTTATAATTCATTCCGCTGTAAACAGCGAGTGCGGGAATATTTTTTTTCTGAAGATTTTGCACCTGATCTTTCATCAAGGCGATCAAAGGTGAAATAACAAGGCAAATCCCATCCATTACAAGAGCGGGAACCTGAAAACAGAGTGATTTACCTCCACCGGTCGGGAGTAAAGCCAGTGTATCATTGCCATGCAATACAGATTCAATAATTTCTTTCTGCATCGGACGAAATGCATCATAACCAAAATACGATTTTAATATTTGTACTATATCAGACAAGCAGTATGGTAAATTTATAATGCATTCTATACCGGCTGGAAAATCATTTCATCGCGAAAGCGAATTTATTTTTAAAATCAGTTAATTCATCGTGCAAACTGCGTTCATTTATTTTTATATGGTTCCAAAGGGCCGATTCAGCGCTCACACGTATGCTTCCCAATTTCAAATGCTGATTCATGAAAAGACGGTCGCAACCGGGATAAAGATCAAGTATCACTTCTGCAATATCGTTCACCGCAAGATTTTTTGTAACAAGATTATAATTTCCTGCCGGCACATTTTGAAACGGAATTTGTGCAAGGGCCTCGGCAGCATTATTGATATGGATAAAAGCCCTTGATTGCACACCGGAACCATGGATTGAAATTTTATTTTCAAAATTCGCCTGCAACATGAGGTTGTTGATTACTGCATCAAAACGCAAAGATTTGCTGTAACCATATACATTGCCGCAGCGAATAATATACGTCCTGAATGTATCTTTTAACCGCTCCACATGTTCTTCTCCACGCAATTTTGAAATACCATAATAAGTGCCCGGGTCAGGGATTGATTGTTCCGTTGCTTCAGCATCTGCCCTGCCGTAAACAGAAGCACTGCTTAAATAAATCAATTGCCGAATTGCACTTTCTTCTATTGCATAAACAAGCTCGGCAGTACCCCAATGATTGATCTGTTCAAAAAAATGCGGGTCCTGATTTGCGAAAGGTGTAATTACCTTCGCTGCAAGGTGATAAACAATATCAACGCCCTTTAATGCTTTTCGCAATTTCCGTGAATCGAGAATATCTGCACGTAATAATTTAAATTTTTCACTGCCGATTATTGATCCGAAAAAAATTGCTTCATTATGCCGGCTTAAATTATCATATAAAATAATTTCGGAAACGGCATTGTTTTTTGCCAGCTCTTCTGCAAGTGCAAATCCGACATAGCCTGCCCCACCGGTAATTAATATTTTCATTTTTGTACTAAATCAGTGTTTAATCCGCATTCTGTTTTATTCATACCGAACCATCGTGCCTGGCGCTCATCCAAAAGCATTTCAGGATCAATTTTTCTGGTACATGGCTCACACCCGACACTCAGATATCCTTTTTCATCCAGCGGGTGTTTTGGTATATTGTATTCACGGATATAATCATAGATCATTTTATTTGTCCATTTCAATACAGGATGAAATCGAATGGCTTTATGATTTGTTTTTTCTTCCGTCTGAAAAGTTGAGCGGTTTTGATTTTGATCGGCACGCACTCCGTTTATCCAAATATCAAATACATCAAGATATGGTTCGAGCGGTTGAATTTTATTTAAATAACAGCAATAATCCGGATCACTTGTAAATAAAAAACGACCGTGCTCATCAAGCTGCATTGATTTTGGGGTAGACGACCAGAGATCAATTGTATGCAACCCGAATAATTCGGTGATTTGATTTTTGTATTGAATCGTTTCCGGAAAATGAAAGCCTGTATTTAAAAAATATACCGGAATCGTTTTATCAATCCTGGAAAGGATATGTAATAAAACAGTACTATGTGTCTGAAAGGAAGAACTTGTAAATAATTTTAATCCAGCAGACTGATATGCATTGATTTTACTTTTGATTTCTTCGTAATTCATTTTCTGATCCTTTCTGCAAATCCTGTCAACTCTTGCCTGCTGCGTGCTATTTAAATACTGGCTGCAAGCAGATCTGCCACATGCATTACTTTAATATTTTTATTTTGCTTTTTTGCATATGCATCCAGATGCATCAAGCACGAATAATCGGTAGAAACTATATAATCTGCTCCCGAAGCAATTGCATCATTTACTTTTGAATCGGCCATACCGGAAGAAATTGCTTCAAATTTCACAGCGAATGTTCCGCCGAATCCGCAACAAACTTCACTGTTTTGCATTTCCATTAATTCAACACCTTTAATATTTGTGATGAGTTTTCTCGGCGCTTCTTTTATTTTACATTCACGCAATGCACCGCATGCATCATGATAAGTGACTTTTGCATTCAGGTTGCCGCCGATATTATCAACCTTCAAAACATCCACAAGAAATTCGCTGAATTCAAATAAATTTCTGCGCAGATTTTTATAATAATTGTGCACGGGCGTGTTCTCATATAATTCGCCGTAAAAATTGCGGACAAAACCAACACAGGAACCCGAAGGTCCTACAACATATCTGTCGGTGCTCGCAAAATCAGCAATAAATTTTTTCCCCACATCTTCCATTTCTTTCCAATGTCCTGCATTAAAAGCCGGTTGTCCGCAACATGTTTGATTTGGATTATAATGCACTTTACAACCCGCTTTTTCAAGCACTTTCACCATATTAAATCCGGTTTCCGGAAAGAGTTGATCGATAAAACAAGGAATGAAAATATCCACTTCTGTCATACCCACAAAAGTAGGGAAAAGTCGGCAGTCTTCGGCCGCGGTAAGCAGTCTACAGTCAGCAGTCCACAGTCTTCAGTGGTAACTATATGCCTGTTGCAGCAATTAATTTAGTACATTTGTGATAATTACTCGCCTAAAAGCACGTGAAAGGGTAAGCGTGAAAACTTTTTAAAATTTATTGCTTATGGCTACTCGAAAGAGGACGCCTAAAAGGAAAAAGCCTAAAAAAATATGGTCTTGGCGGACATTTTTCTTAGGCTTAAATGTAATTGAAAGACTGATTGAATTTTATTTCGATGGCTTTCACTTTTAGGTTATGGATAGCCCTGTATTACGGGGCTATCCTTTTACAAAAGTATCAAAATAATTCTACGGTATAGAATAGCTTTACAATCAATTAATTATACTGTGAGTAAATTTTGAAGTGTATAAACAACGTATCCCAAATGCCCTTCAGGGGGTATGACTGTTTCGGTTGATACTATAATCGCACCAGCTGCTAACTTTTTATTCAATTCGGCTTGCCCGTCTTGACTGTCTTTTCCGTGATAAATTGAAAGAATAAATATTTCGATCATGGTTTCAAATTTTTCTCTAAATTACCAAAAATTAACAATTCTTTTCTACCTAATACTGAATGACAAAAAGCGGGGCTTGAGTTGGTAAACTACGTGAGATATGGAAAATAAAAATGGCGATATTTCTACCGCCATTTAGCTAATATAAAGTTTTTGATCTTATCCTTCGATTTTATTATCTCCCTTTGAAACTATATCTGCTATTTTTGCAGCAATCCCATCGTCAAGAGTTACTTCTTTTTCATGAGTTGGCATATCCTTTAAATTCCTAATTTTAATATAATGTTCAGCAGCAGATTTGGCATATGCAGGAACAGGAATGCCTAATACTATACAAGCATCGGCAACTGCAATTGGTGTGTATGTTCCATTTTTAACGGGATAAATAATTTTTAATGAAGATGTTTTTTTATTGCGAACCCAAAAATACTCGCCATCTTCTTTAATTTTTGTCTTTACAACCTCGCAGCCAAAGTCAGGATGTGTAACATATTCTAAAACATCTTGCTGTGTCATCTTGGTATTGCGTATTGTTTTTCAAATATATCCATTTCATCGCTTTCCTCAGAAGCATCAAATCCTCCGTCGTTTTCAATTTCTTCTCTTACCTCAATTATCATTGGAAGTTGCTTAAATAAGTTTTCCTCCGCTTCCTCACGTGTAGATCCTTGAGCAGCTGATTCTGGCAATTCCTTAAAAAAAGCAGTATAGCTTCCGTGCTTTTTATCATGCACAAAAAGCCCTGTTAAAATATTTGTTTCCTGTTCCATATCATGTGATTTGTTAAATGTGTAACTCCAAAACTATATCTTTTGTTCAAATTTCCAAAGCCTTAACAAACTTTTAAGTCTTTGCGCTGCATTAAATATAAGTAAACTTTTACTTCTTACCCTTCTTTTTCGGCTTAGGCTTAGGATTCCCGCTAACCATTGCTTTGGTCATTTTCAAGAATGTATCAGTAGTTTTCTTCGGAGTCTTTTTATCTTTTGCCATAAAGCAAATTTATACAATATCCTTTACTTCTATTTCCAATACTTCGGCGATTTTCTTATAAGTCAAAATATGGCTATTTGCTTTTCCTGTTTCAATATTACTTATAGAATCCCTTCCCAATCCGCATCTTTCAGCTAATTGCTCTGCGGTCATCTTATTGCGAATACGTGCTATTTTAATTTCCAGCCCGATTTTTTGTAAATATTCCTTATCGGTCATTTTATTAAGTCTTTATATTTTAAACTACCCTCACAATTCTTCAGAGCCGCTGTAAAGCGTTCATCTTGTGGCAAACCTTTCCTGTTGTAACGATATGCAGACTCGTTACAGTAGCGTTGTAAATGCTTAGATGAAACGCTATGGTGAATACCTGTTATTTGTCTTTTCAGCAATGACCAAAAGCCCTCTATTGTATTAGTATGCGCTGCACCTCTTACATATTCCTCTGTGCTGTGTTTTACAAATACATGGCGGTAATCATCCCCCAAATTTTTATAGGCGAAATGTTCATCACTTACCATAGTGCTACCTGTTGCCACACTTTGTTTGACAGCATTTACAAGTGTTTTCAATTGTACGTTAGGAACTGTTTTTGTAATGACTTTGCCACCACGCTCAACAGCACCAAATACCATAGTTTTATTATCTCGCCTCTCTACGTTATCCCGTTTACTCTTACGGATATTTTTGACCTTTCCACCCACCCAACTTTCGTCCACCTCCACTATTCCGAAAAGTAGTTCCGGTTTTTTTTCTGTCAGCATTTTCCTTATCCTGTGGTTAAGATGCCAAGCCGTTTTTTGAGTTACTCCAAGCCATCCGGCAAGCTGTAAAGATGAAATTCCCTTGCTGTGATTTGATAATATATACATAGCCAAAAACCATTTAGTAAGAGGTATTTTGGTGTTTTGTGCAACCGTTCCAACTAATACGGAGAACTGATTTCTACACTCTTTCTCATTACATTGAAAGCGTTTGCCGTCTTTTAATCGTGTAACATTTACGGAGGCGCAGAACGGGCAAGCGGGAGTATTACCCCACCTTTGTTCTTCAAGATGCAATCTGCATTTTTCGTCAGTATCAAAATGCTTTTGAAATTCGAATATTGATTTGAATGGTTTCATATAGTAGTTAGTAACTTATAACAAATTAGTGAAAAAATATATTACTACCTTGTAGGTAGTTTTGGATAAACAGTTGTGTCTATGAATTGCACGCCGTCAATCATAACGGGTTGCATTTGTCCTCTTTTTATCAGGGTATAGATATATGCTGCCGTTACACCGTTTTCTGTTGCGTAATTTTTTATAGTCTTTAGATTTGAATTGATAACTTTCACAACACAAATATATAACAGTTAGTAACTACTAACAAATATTTTAACAATTATTTTTTTATGGCAAAGAGAGAACGACTTAAATGGATAGGCCCTGAAACAGACAAATTAGCAGAAATTGCAAGGGGTAAAGTTCTACAAGCCGCTGTTTATATGGAAACTATTATGGATATGTGTATTGCTTCGTATTTCGTACACAGGCCTGAAGATGATATGCTATTTAGAGAATTTCAGTATTTAATTTTAGGTGATATGAAATTTACCTTCGGGTTCAAACAAACATTAATTAACCATATTATCCGTAAGATTGATAAGGACAACGGAATAAGGGATTTTTATTGTATGGAGTTATACAAAATGAGAGGTGAAGGGAAGGATGAAAAATTGGAAAATTTTAATGATTTGTTTGATAGACTAATTACCAGACGAAATGCCTTTGCTCATAGGAAATACGATGTAGAAACCACAGATAAAGAGGGAATGAAAATGAATGTTTTTCTTTGGGAGTTTAAGATTAATGCAGATGGGAAATCTGCCAAGGGAAAGCCGATACAAATAAATGATGAAGATATTGAAATCTTATTAGATGAATTTGATGGAGTTATTAGAGTAATAAAGGAAATATATTATAAATTGAAAGGATTGGACATAAAAGAATTAAGGGAATAAAAAAAGCCGCCTGAAGTAATCCCGCAACCGGCTTTTATCTCCTTATAACATACGCTGAAATATGCTATTCAGCAAGGAAACGGGCGTAAAGTTACTGCAACAGGTATGTAGTTACCTCTTCAGTCTACAGTCAGCGGTCCGCGGTCTACGGTCGGCAGTCTCACTCATCATGACTTTTTCGTGATGTGTCGCTGACGCATTTTGCGTGATTTGTCCCGTACTCTTTAAGTTAAAACAGGATATTGATCTGATGAATGAAACTGCCGACGGTGGACTGAAGACTGCGGACCTTTCGTCTGCTGCAGTAAATACAGGATATTGATCTGATGAATGAAACTGCCGACGGTGGACTGAAGACTGCCGACCTTTCTTTTCCAGTAGTTAATACAGAATATTGATCTGATGAATGCAACTGCCGACCGTGGACTGAAGACTGCCGACTGATATTTATTTCTCCATATTCGCAGAAGTAACCTTGATGGTTTCAGAAGCTGAGATCGGTTCTCCCCTAATTGCATATTCACTGTGATTATTGCCGTTGAGAACAACTTTAATAACGTGTTCACCGGGTTCGGGCGGTGCTATATAAAACCATTCACTGTAAACTCTGGCAACTTTAATATTATCGATATAGAGTTGTGCATGCCCCTGCCCCATGGTATGTTCTTTATTTACGTTTTCAGGGGTAAATGCAAAATTGCGGGTAATGAAATGAATATTATAACCACCTGCCGGGTCTGCTTCAATATCCATCCAAACGGCAGGTAATTCTTCTTTCGGATAACCGGCAAGATCTATTTGCGTATGAATATGATCGGGTTTTTTCGCAAGGAATTTTTGCTTCTGATCGTATTTCAATTGCGCCAAGGCCGAATACCCGATCATGAGCACAACAAACAATACGATGAAATTGACGAAGGTGAACCCCATTCGCTTGAAAACATTTGAGAAACGGTTTCTCAGGCGGATATAAAATTTTCCGGGGCCTTCAAGCAAAAAGACAATCAAAGCACCATGGATCATGGTGTGACCGATAATTTCCGTTTTCCCGAAAACAGATGAAGTGAGGAAGAAAGTAATCGTGATGATTACAGCCAACGGACGTTGCAAAAGGCAAACAATCAATAAATAACCGAGGCCGAATTCCACAAATCCGACTGATTTGATAAAGAAATCAGGATTGAATCCAAGTGATAAACTCGGATGTTCCTTCACAAGGATCAGGCTCCAGTTGGGATAAATGAATTTTTCAAGTGCTACCCAGCATAACGAAAAACCCACCGCAACATACAACACCACAAGGCCTGTCTCTTTCCATTTTCCATTCATGAATGTTGCCAAAAAGAGATAGGCTCCGCATCCGCCGAACATAAGGTAATCAAGCATATGGAAGGGATGGAAAAGAAAATTTCCAAGCACCCACACAAACACGATTCCCAGTCCGCCTATTGGAACGAGTCGCGGGATCAGTAAGAAAAATGCCAGAACAAACTGGAACCAGCCGAGCCATTCATAATGCTGAGGAACACCAAGTGTAGGAACCATCATCGCATTTCCCTGCCAGGACAATATCAGAACCATGGCTGCAGCAAAACGCATAACGATCACTGAATAGCTTTTTCTGTTCTCCAGCCAGCTGTTCATGCGGTTATACCAGCGTGCATTCATAATACGGCTGTCGAGCCATACGCCGAGCACTACTACGAGAAGGCAAACAACAAATAAAGTAGTAAAATAACGGGTATCTAAAACTTCATCGAATTTAAGGGGCCGGTCGGCATAGCTGCCTTCCGTAAACCATTTAACGTGTGCCGACAGGTCCGGAATAAATGCGAATAGCAGAAGTAATACAAATAAAACTTTGACTGGTGTGGTAATCTTCATACCCCGGACTCAAATCTGGTAATTGCAAATCTAATTATACCCTGCTCGGACAACCCATGCGAATTGTAAAAGAAATGTAAACGGAAGCAGCGGGTGTAATAAATTGGCTCTAACACTCACAGTTCACCCTTCCCGATACGAGAAATAACAAAATCCAAAACCACATCTTTTTTTTCGAGATAATCATTTATAACAGGTTTGAGTGGATAATCCGGTAAAATACCATGCCCGGAATTGTGTTGCATATCGGTAATAATGATCCTGTAATTAGCCTTATCACATGAAATTTTTGTGTTTGGAAGAATTGTTTTTCCGCCAGCCCCAAATGCACCGGTTAAAACGGTTTGATTGCCTCCGGTTTCCTGTCCGATAAAAAATGCTCTCTGATAATAATCAAGCCGCGAGCAAAATATACCGCTGTTAGAAAAACTGCCTCCGTTAATTAAAACATATACTTTACCGTCGAAATTCGGCTGATGCGGATCAGTGAAGTGCAACATATTTCCTCGAAGGCTTTTAGTAATTCTGCCTGAATCCTTATTTATTTTCACCTTCTCAATTCCAGTAATATATTGAAACGAAGAATCAAGTAAATACGATAAAAGATATCTTCCGTATTTCATATTCCCTCCCTGATTGTCCCTCAGATCTATCACAAGGTTGTCTATACTTTGTTTTTCAAGCAGTTTAAATATTGCATCTGTTTCCTTAATAAAATTTTGATGATAAATCGTTTTGAGACGCTTTTTATCCCATGTTTTAATTGTAAGTATTGCGATACTATCTTTAATATGAAGATTAACTCCTTTTTCCTGCGCTTGCTCATTTTGAATAGGATATCGTGTTTTTTTTCTCTCCTCCAGACTGTCGCTTGAAATTCCTTTCATATTTATATGGAGTGTATCGCCCGCCTGATTTTTTAAAATAAGGTGATAGAATGCCGGATAGCCATAAAAGAATTGATAGTAATTTCTGAAATAATGATGATAAATCCAATCCGGGTAACTTGTATTGAAACCATCACGAACCTGTTTTCTATACATATCCTGCAATATTTCTAAGGTTGGAACATCGTTGATAGCCAGAATTTCTGATCCGGGGCTGATATTGAATTCACTGAAATAATTTTCTGCAATGATTAATCTCCCATTTTCCGCAAATGCACCAAGTGGGAAATACAAGGAGTTATTTTCATGATACTGCAGTGAGGAAGCCGATGGAAGTATTAATAAGTGGCCGTCATTTATAACCGATAATAAAGGTGTAATATAATTATAAAACTGAATTTCGGTCATTGGGTATAAATTGAAATACATGCTGTCGAATACACTATCGAGTTGCGATTGTCCGGCATAGAGATACAGGTTAGCTAAATTATTTTCCAGTGTGGTGCGCAAGGCCATAAAATCTTCCTGCAATTCTATAACTGAAAATATTCTTTCGGGATCATAGGAATTTTGGCAGAGTGAAACGTTATTGAAATATAAAAAAAACAAAGAGGTAAGCAGAAATTGAAACAATTTTTTTTTCAGGATAATTTGATGCATAAACAGAGATGAGAAAGCGCTGCAGAAAATTTCAAATTTGAAAATTTCCGAATGCTTTATATCAAGCCGCAAAATTAAATCTTTCGAAACAAAATGGTTCTGATTTCGCTTCAACGACGGAGCCGTTTACAAATGAAATGACCGCCCGGTTTCCAGTTCACAAAATATATCCTTATCTTAATTCCCTAAATAAAAAAACATGTTTAAAAATCTACTCCTCACCTCAGTTGCATTATTCGTTTATATTGGCTGTGCATATCCGCAGGGCATTTGTAACCCCGCACAGAATATTATTATTTATTCAAATTATGACGGCGGAACACTGAATATTAATATCGACGAGAATATTCCGAATATACAGATCGGCTTATGTTCTTATGAAGAACTTACGGTGAATATATCCGGAACCTATGCCGGCAACGTAACGAAAGTGCTGTATGCTGGTTATAACGACGGCGGTACTACAAGTGTTTCCGGAGTTGCAGCTGCAATAGTTGATATTCTCACTTATCCGCCGGTGTATCTTGCCGACCCCGACGGGAATCCCAATATGGTTTGTGCTTATGAATGTGATACGGCCTACGTTCCGGGCGGATGCAATACGGTTGATCAGGCAACCGATTATTTCCTCACCGAATTAACAGGCGGATTGCGCTATTCCTATTATCAGTATGGTGTTTGGTCGGGCACATATTTTATGAGTGACGGAGGAAATTGTTGCTACAGTGCAGAATGTTTTGTGGATATTGATGCAGGAAAAGATATTTCCATTTGCGAAGGCGAAATTGCCACATTAGCAGTGAGCGGTGCAGAAAGTTATGACTGGTATGATGGGGTAACAGCGGTAGCTTGTACAGAACCTTGTGCAACCATTAACGTTACGCCGGCTGCCACAACCACCTATATTGTGAATGGCTCCGCAGACGATTGCACAGGTGCCGATACCATCACAGTTTATGTTTATCCATTTCCGGATCCGTCCATCGAATTTATTGACGGAGATTTGGTGGCTTCAGGCGGAGGCACCTATCAATGGTATTATGAAGGTGAAATAATTGAAGGGGCAACAGGTGCAACGTATACACCAACTGAAAATGGAAATTATACTGTGCTTGTAACTTCTGAAGGTGGTTGTTCAAGAATGAGTGATGAATTTGGTGTCGCAACAATTTCAATTGAACAAATTAAATTATTGCAGACAGTGCATATCTATCCGAATCCTGCAGATGATGTATTGCATATTGAAATTGAAAATAATTCTGAATTGACAATGCACCTGCGCACTATACGGGGAGAATATACTTCAACTTCAATTGAAAAAACTGCCGGAGATAATTATTCAATTCATACGGATGGACTTGAATCCGGCGTTTATATGCTTGAGATAACAGACGGTAAAATTACGGCTGTTAAAAAAATCGTGATCAGCCATTGAATAAATTAAATTATACAATACTGCTTTTATGTTTTGCCGGATCAATGAGTTTACAATTCATTGATCCGGCAAATGATTTCAGCAATCCCGGAAAACCTGAAATAAATTCCACGCTGGAAAAACTGATCAACTCAAAAGAATTTCTTACAGGTCAGGTTGATTATTACAACAACGAAAATTTTATTGAGATCCCTGCGCAATATGCATATCGCACCGACATGTTTTTATTACAGGATACCTACCAGGCATTTTATAAAATGTACCTCGCGGCAAAAGAAGATGGCATACATCTGAAAATCATTTCCGCAACGAGAACACATACGGAGCAGCAATGGATATGGGAAGACAAGTGGGTGAAGAAACAATATTATGATGAAGATAAATTGCTGCGGATAAAAAACATTATGGAATTCAGTGCGATGCCCGGAACGAGCCGGCATCACTGGGGAACTGAAATTGATCTCAACAGCACTTCTGATAGTTATTTTTTATCGGGAGATGGAAAGAAAACATACGAATGGTTACAGGCACATGCATGTGAATTTGGTTTTTGCCAGGTATATGATGCGGATTATGCAAACCGTGAAGGGCATGGTGAAGAAAAATGGCACTGGAGTTATTACCCCATTTCAAAATCGCTTCCTGATTTATACAAACAAATTGTCGGATATAAAGATATTCGCGGGTTTTCAGGCAGCGAATATGCAGAGACCTTAAAAGTAATTGACCGCTACGTTTTAAGCGTGCATGCAGACTGCTGCAAATAAATTTCAGTTTTCACTTTCAACAAATTTTTCGGGATAGATCAGGACCGGTGTTTTTAATAAGAACGGGCGCACCGAATGACCGGAATTAAAAATATCATCAAATATCTGATCTCCCGCATTAAATGCTGCCAGGTTGATTTCCATTTCTTCAATAAGTTTATCAATTCTTGACGCAACATATTTCGGTTCCAGCTTTTTGAGACTGATGCGTTCGTTTTTGATTGCATCCGGAAATTGTTCAGTTAATTCACTTACAAGTTGTTCATGATTTTGTTTCAGATCTTCGGGCAGATAAAATGCAAATAGTTTTGATTTAAACATCCGCATTTTATAGACGAGATCGTGAATTTCAGCATGCACCGAACGCACCATCCCGGAGAAATATCCGATGGCTTTTATTTGTACAAATTCAGCATATTCGGGGATGATCATGACAGGCGATGTTAATACTTTCAGCAATTTAACATATACGTTTCCCAAAAGTATTTTCGAACGTGCAGCATAATCGTAGTGCGTAACAATTGCATAAGGCGATAATTGTTTGAGCAGTGCCCGCATATTTTCAACAAGATCACCTTTTACAAGTAAATGCCCGGTGCGCATTTCGCAATTATTTGCGAAAGCATATTTAATAACTTTGGATTTAAGCTGATTAAAATACGGCAGAAATTCTTTCTCTTCCTTTTTGAGCACTTTTTGTTTTTGCTCCTCACCGTTTATGATATGCACGAAAATAATCCGTGCACGCAATTCATCCGCCACAGGCATTATGTATGTGAGGGCTTTATTGGATCGTTCTGAAAAATCTGTTAAGTAAAGGATACAATTCATACGCAATCGAAGCCATAAACGCAGACTGCAGCAAATTTATTTTGGAGGCGGGAAATCCTCTTATTCCTCCGCAACAAAAGCGAGCTGATTACCGGCGGGGTTGATGGCCAACCGGTATATTTTTTTAATGCCGTATGTGGAGAGATCAGCATGCAGATGCCATTGATGGTCACCAGTATAATCAAAATAATAAATTGCATTATTTCTTGCCATATAAATTCTTGAGCCGTCGGGTGCCCATACATAATCTTCTGAAACGGATGGAATTTTTGAAATTTCGGTGAGATCTCCCGCTTCATATACAGCCTGATAAATATGGGCTTCATTCAACACCCAAACTGAATCATTTGGTTTTGTGATATAACTGAATTTTGCCTGCCCTGGTATTTTTTTGATACATCTGCCGATTGATTGATCGATCGCAATCTGATATCCGTTTGACAGATTGGCAATGGCAAGTGTAAAAGGTTCAGGCAATAAAAACATCGCCAGCCATTCTTTGTCGAGCCTGCCGTAATATCCGATCAATTTTACGGAATCCAAAAATAATTCGGCATGCATATTTTTTAAATCATACGTACAAAACCTTTGAGATGAATCTTTTTCGACCCGCACTACTGAAATGTGTTTCTTGTCAGGTGTCATTTCCGGTGAAAATTCACTTTCCGAAGTATTTGTTAAACGTGTTGTTGTTTTCTTTTTAATGCTGTATGAATAAATATCAGATTGCAGAGTATCATAAAATGCCGCATAATAAATATATTTCCCATCTGCACTGAACGAAGGCTGGTTGTCATATCCTGAATGGTTCGTAATATTTGCAGGTTTGGCTGTATTTCCGGTTTTATTTAAATCCATAATATAAATGTCAAAGCCGGGAAGTTGTGCATCAGATGTAATTGATAAAACCAGCAGCAGGGCAATCAGTATTCTTCTCATAAAATAATTTTATCAAAAATAAATAAAAAAGCCCTGCGTTTATGGCGCAGGGCTGGTTAAGTTCCAGCGGGATGAGAATAATTTTCTCAGGCTATTTTGCTGCTAAATTTTCTTCTGTGGATGAATTCCAAAAAATACGGACATCCTTTTTTACATCGTTTTTATACATGATCTTATAAACCAGATCGCCATCCGGATTATATACTTTCCATATACCTGTTTTCTTTCCATCAGTGTAATGTGCTTTTGCAGTGATATTTCCGTTTTGGTCGTAAGTGATCCAGATTCCAGTCAAGACATTGTCCTTAATAAATCCTTTTTGCCTGACCGTGCCGTTATCGTAATAATAGGTTACTTCCATCAGCTCCCCGGGTATTTGTTCTATACTTGTATAAGATTGTCCAAATTGTATTTGATTGAAATCCGGCTGAGCAGTGAGCATACATAAACAAAAGACCGCAGTTATCATATTTATTAATTTTGTTCATACAATATTAAACCTAAAGTAACATTCGATTGACATTTTGATTACATTAAATTTACATTACAGATTGCGCAAGTTTATCATTCATTAACAATGGACCTTCCACGCAAACTGACAAAATCCCGCAAAACGGCGTACAGCAAGCTCTTTGAAAATTTGAGATTGCGTCGCAGATCATCCGATGATCAGCTGCTTGAGGACATACATGAAGAAACATTTAAAAAAACCAACTGCCTCGACTGTGCGAATTGCTGCAAAACACATTCGCCATTATTTCTGCAAAAAGATATAGAACGGATTTCGAGCCATCTGCGCATCACGCAATCTGCATTCACTTCAAAATATTTAATGCTGGATGAGGATGGCGACTGGGTATTTCATTCATCTCCCTGTCCTTTTCTTGCAAAAGATAATGCGTGCACCATTTATGCGGTGAGGCCGAAAGCCTGCAGAGAATATCCGCATACCAACAGAAAGAAAATTTATCAGATCGCAGACATCACAATGAAGAATGCAGAAATTTGCCCGGCAGTAGTTTCTATTTTAGATGAAATGACATTAAAAATTTTAAACGAATGAGAATTATCGGAACAATTGATCATCCTGTTTTTAAGATCAGCATATTCAGCTGGAATGAAAAATATATTGTAAAAGCGGAAGCCGGTTTTTTTGAACAGAGTTATAAATTCAGGCAGGATGATTTTAAAGATATCGGGCAAATAAAAGAATTTTTTGATGAAGCATTCATGCAGCAATTGCACGAAACGTTCAAAAAAATGTCGTCGGATGCTTCGGGTGCAGCAAAGCGCTTTCAAACCCGCGGCGGTATCGCCTGATCAGGAGCTTTGATCGTTATTATCCAAAACGTTGCTTAATAACCGGTCGACAGGATGAAATTTATAATTATACATTTTCTTATAATATTCATCAGCCATGCGATCGCTGTCGAAATAAGGATAAATATCATGCATACTTGATTTTACAACTTCCAACCAACGCTCAGGTTGCTTATAATACATCTGCACAACTTCATTTTCAAGTAAGTCCATCAGATTTTCATAATCGAAATTATCAATTTCAATTGTATCCATTTTTTTATCATCGGCTGGCGGAATGATAAATGCATTTTCACCATGCTTTGCAAATTCAGGAATCCATCCGTCACTCACCGAAACATTTACTGCGCCATTCATTGCTGCCGTCATGCCGCTTGTGCCGCTCGCTTCACGCGGCCGGCGTGGCGTATTCAACCATACATCAGCACCGCGTTTCAGCATATAACTCAATTCAATTTCATAACCGACTAATACGGCAAGATTCGATCTGTCCTGTGAAAATGAAATAATATCATTAAATGTATTTACTGCGCCATGATCAAATGGATATGGTTTACCTGCCCATATAATCTGCACCGGATAATGTTCATTGCTGATGAATTTTAAAAATCTTTCTTTATTGCGCATTAATAAATTCGCACGTTTGTATTCTGCAAATCTTCTTGACCAGACAATTGTAAGTACATCCGGTTTGAATATTTTTCCCGTTTGATTTGCAACGATTTCAAATAATTCTTTTTTTAATTCTTTTTTCAGAATCGTAAGTGATGCATCATCACGATGTATATACGCCTGATTTAATTGTTTATCTGCCCAGAATTTTTTGCTTTGTGCATTTGTGATACTCAGGATCGGACAAATTCCTTTATGATCTTTCCACATTTCCCTGCTCACCTCACCATGTAACTGGCTTACACCATTTGCAATTTTACTCATTGATAATGCAGCGGGTGTATAGCCGAGCATATCTCCTTCCGTATTCGTAATATGCCTGATCAATTCGAGTGGAACACCGCTGAAAAATCCCATGCGGTTCATCAGATTGATATCATGTTCTTCATTGCCTGCCTTTTCGGGAGTATGTGTTGTGAATACAACTTTATTACGCACCGCATCAAGGTCTTTTGTTTTGCTGAAATGATAAAATGCCATTGCAAGTGCATGTCCTTCATTCATATGGTACACAGATGCTTCACCCAGCATTTCAATGATCCGTGCACCACCGATACCGAGAATGATATTCTGTGCGATACGTATTTCGTGATTATTGTCGTACAGACAATGCGTATATTTTCTTGCTTCGTCCGAATTCTCCGGAAAATCGGTGCTCATTAAAAACAAAGGAGCTGTTCCGAATACTTCCGGAGCGAGGTAATATGTTTTGATCATTACATCCTTACCATCGATCTGAATTGTAAAACTGATATCGGTTTGCTGGAGAAACGTGTAGATCTTTTTCTGGAATTGGACAGCCATAAACCCGTTATCGTCACGTACCTGATCGTAATATCCGTTGCGCCAGAGAATGCCGACTCCAATCAGGTTTTGTTTCAGATCGTATGCACTCCGCATATGGCTGCCTGCAAGATATCCAAGGCCGCCGCTATAAATTTTAAGCGCCTGGTGAACGCCGAATTCCATGCAAAAATATGCGACTCTGGTCCTGAATTCGGGGTTTACAGTGTATGGCATCTGCCATGTTTTATAATGTATCATAGTCTGTTAGCGGTGCGAATATATTTAAAGTCTTAAATACAGGTATGTGGATAAGTGTAACACATACCAATTCGGCGCACAATTGCAACGGAAATTAATCCGGAAAGAGAATATGTTTGAAGCAGACAATCCGGTTAAGAAGCAGCCTCCAATTCAAAATATGCTTTGAGATCTTCTATCTGCTGGTCGGTCATGCGCTCAGCAGTGTAATGCGGCATATAAGGCTCATGGCCCGGGTAACCATATTTACCATGGCGGGCAATCTCATAAAGCCACCAGTAGTTTTTGGTGAAATCAGAAGCGAATTTATTGAACGTGAATTTTGACTGGTCGAATACATTATCACTGCAACCATATGGCTTATGGCATGTGAGGCAGCTCAGTTCGTAAATTGCTTTGCCGTTTTGCGGATCACCGGTTAAAGCAGTTGTGCGGTTATATGGCGGTTCTACAAAAGTTGCAGGCGATTTGAGGGCATATTTACTTTTGATCCAGCTGATTGCAGCAGGATAATCTGATTTGTTTTTCACTCTGTTATTCAACTGTTCAATTTCATCGGCCGAAAAAATGTCGCTGAGTTTGTAGCTAATGGAATAATAATAAGCAAGGATTGCTTCCACTTCCCAGTTTTCAAGCACTCTTCCTTTTGAACATTCCTGAGCGCATAATTGAATTGCTTCACGTATATCGTGATTGGCAGGTTTTACAAGATCTCCATACTTTTTATAATAGTCGTCGTTATACCATGTCTCGCGGTTTGTTGCACCATAAAAGGTTGTCCCCTGTAAAAATGGGAGATTATGTTCTTTCGCATATTCCAGACGAGTTGTCGGGTTCATTTCTGCAAGAACAGGATCTTCGATCACTGTATTGTGGCAGTTCGTACATACATAATATAAACTGATATATTTCGATTTGCCTCCACCCGGTTTTTCGGTATGGCCATGGAAAATCATGTCCTTCCCTCTTTTCACCATTTCATCTGAAATAGTATCAAGATACCCGACCGGTTTTGGAGCACCCAGATCATTTAAAACTTTATAAACATAAGTATCTGCATTATAAGCAGGAGCTGGTGATGACCAGGAGAAATTCAATACAAGAATACCCGACAAGACAATAACTGCAAGGGTTAAAACAGATGTTTTCTTTTTAAGCATGAGACTTTCGTATTAGCAGTTCAAATTTAATCATAATAAATAACGTGTGTTGCGACAAATTTGTCCCTTTTCGGGCAAAAAAAATTTGAAATCATTATTTCAGGCATTTATCTTTGTTTGCAGTAATATTACGAATTGTATTTTTTCCGGTCAGGTTTCAACCGTTCTATAAAAAATTGTGTTTTCATGGGGATAGCAGGGGGATCGGAGTTCTTCCGTGAACCTTGCTTTTTCATTTCATAATTCTGCCTGTCTCCTTCCAACTTTATTCATTCTGAAAAAAATCCCTGTTGGCACGTGGATTGCCTTTTATATAATCGTGTGTGTTTTCATGGGGATAGCAGAGGGAACCAAAACGGTGAACTCTGCTTTTTTTTTGTAATTATTCCTTCCTTTTCCACTTCCATTTAATTTCCTTTAAACCTTCTTGTATCAATTGCTTCAGCCTTGCTGCACATGGGCTTCTCAGGTAGTGCAACCTGCTCTTTTTACGTAAAAAATATCCGCATTTGATTCTCAAAACCTCCTTCATGAAATCTGGATGCACCCGGTTTATTACATTTCAATTTCAAAGTCACCGGACCCCTGAAAAATATGGGGAAGAAATCTGGGGATTGATTACTCAGAAAGTGTAGAACAATTCCACAATTTTCCCCATCCAATTCCACAATCAAAAAAAGTGGTACCAACATCTCAAGAAAAATCATTTTAACTGCATCAATTATCTTTGCACATGACTGAAAAAATTCTCATCCTCGATTTCGGATCTCAATACACACAGTTGATTGCAAGGCGGGTTAGAGAACTGCATGTTTACAGTGAAATTGTTCCCTGCACAAAAATTCCTGAAATAACCGACGATATCAAAGGCATTATCTTGTCCGGCAGTCCTTTTTCTGTGACGGCGGCTGATAAACCTGCATTTGACATTGAAAAGATCCTCAACAAAAGGCCGGTACTTGGCATTTGTTACGGTGCTCAATTCGTAGCGCAGTATTTCAACGGGAAAGTGCAGCCTTCAAATAAACGTGAATACGGGCGTGCATTCCTCCATATCCTTGAACATCAGAATGAATTGTTTTACGGTGTTGATGATGAAAGCCAGGTTTGGATGAGTCATAGCGACACTGTTACGAAGGTGCCCGACAATTTTCATATCACGGCAAAAACGGCAAGTATTGATGTTGCAGCATATGCAAGTAATCCCGGGGCATTCGAAAAGCCGGTGTACTGCATTCAGTTTCATCCGGAAGTAACTCATTCGGTGGAGGGCAAACAAATTCTTGAAAATTTTGTGGTGCGGATTGCGGGTTGCAAACAATCATGGACGCCTGAATCGTTTGTTGAAGAAACAGTTAAACATCTCCGGGATACGATCAAAAATGATAAAGTGATCCTTGGATTGTCGGGAGGTGTTGATTCGAGTGTTGCGGCAATCCTGCTTCATAAAGCGATCGGCGCAAATCTCGTTTCCATATTTGTTGATAACGGCCTTTTGCGGAAAGATGAATTTCAATCTGTTCTGCATTCCTACCGCGATATGGGATTGAATGTTATCGGCGTGGATGCTGCAGATGAATTCTTAACAGCACTGAAAGGAATAAAAGACCCCGAATTAAAACGGAAAACGATCGGGCGTATATTTATCGACGTATTCGACCGTGAATCACATAAAGTACAAGATGCAAAATGGCTTGCCCAGGGCACAATCTATCCCGATGTGATCGAATCAGTTTCCGTACATGGCCCTTCCGCAACAATCAAATCGCATCACAATGTCGGCGGCTTGCCTGAAAAATTACATCTGAAAGTAATCGAACCGCTTCGGTTTTTATTTAAGGATGAAGTGCGCAAAGTTGGCGAAACGCTTAAATTGAAAGAAGATATTTTACACCGGCATCCGTTTCCGGGGCCCGGATTGGCGATCAGGATCATTGATGATATTACGGCAGAAAAAGTACGGATCGTGCAGGAAGCAGATGCAATTTTCATCGGCCATCTAAAAAAATCTGACTGGTATAAAAAAGTCTGGCAGGCCGGTGCTATCTTGCTACCTATTCAAACAGTAGGTGTTATGGGTGATGAGCGCACATATGAAAATGTGATTGCGTTGCGTTGTGTAAATTCAACTGATGGAATGACTGCAGACTGGAGCCATTTGCCACACGAATTACTTGCGCAAATCTCATCAGATATAATTAATCATGTAAAAGGAATTAACCGGGTTGTATATGATATCAGTTCGAAGCCACCAGCAACAATTGAGTGGGAATAAAATAAATATTTTTCTTTTCCTGTTATTGACGACATTTCTTTTGTCGTCCTGTTCGATTTTTTCACACGGCAAAAAATCGAATGAACCGGTTGTTGTTAAAAAAGATCCGCAGGAACAAAAAACAGAAGAAAAAAAGGAAGAGAAAAAAGAAGAGAAAAAAGAAGAGACGAAACAGGTGCCAGAAACAAAAAAGAAGGACTCTTATAATATTTCATTCGTATTACCATTTTCACTCGATGAAGCAGAATTAAATCAATTAATGGGTGAAGATAAAATTTCAGGTTACCAGCCGCTCGGCACACTTGAATTTTATGAAGGCGCATTGATGGCACTCGATACATTGAAAAAATATGGAGTAAACCTGAATGTTTCAGTTTTTGATAATAAAAAAGACAGTCTCTCAACAGCATTATTATTGAATTCGCCGGCAATGAAAAATACGGATCTGATCATCGGGCCCGTATTTAATGAAAGCCTGAAAGCAGGTGCCGCTTTTGCGAAGCAGAATAATATTTTTATGATTTCCCCTTTATCACCTTCCGCAAATATTACTTCTGAAAATGAATATTTCCTGATGGCAAATTCAACACTCCATACGCAGCTTGAAAAAACAATGGAATTTGTAATCAAAACACAACCTAATGCAAATTTCATTTTGGTATACAGGAATGAAAAAGAAAATGAAGTGAAGATCGCAGCCGAATTCAAATCGGGTTTTGAAGAATTAAAAAAAACAAATCCGATGATGACGCTGCGGGAAACATATTCTTATTCCGGCATCAGTTCGAATCTGAACACAACGAATAATTATGTATTCATCGCTTCCAATGAAGAATTATATGTAAACAGTTTACTGCGTGATCTTTCAAAATCTTCACGTGAAAATAACATCACTTTACTTGCACTGCAGAGTATTCTGTCGTTCGAATCGGTGAGCCTCGACTATTTCGAAAATCTGCATCTCCACTACCCTACCGCCTATTATGTAGATCAGGATCTGAAAAAAGTAAAACAATTTAATGACGCATTTATTTCCAGATATGATGTGAAGCCGTCTGATTATGCATATCGCGGATATGATCTCACTTTATATTTCGGCAACCTGCTTAAAAATTACGGCCCGGCTATAAATGCAAATCTTGAACAAAGTAATTTACTTGCGCCGGTTATGCTTGGAAATTTCAAATTCACGCCATGTAAAACAGGCGATATCATTAAGTTTTATGAGAACGAAAATATTTCGATTCTCAAATACGAGAATTATAAATTTGAAAAAGTGAATTAAACCAGAAATTTCCTGAACCCTAAGATATACGGATGCTAACTGCGGGATGGAAGCCGCTTGCCGGTCAATCACTCATCCCATTTCATATACCCCAGAATGTCGAGCATCGATTCTACCTGCTGATGATCTGCAAATAATTTCGTAACCAGATTTCCGTTTTCATCTTTATTCACAAGAATATGCTGCGGAGAAGGAATTAAACAATGTTTGGTGCCGCCGTACCCCGAAATACTTTCCTGATAGGCACCCGCATGAAAAAATCCGATATACAAAGGTTCTTCGTTATTTATCACCGGCAGATACACTTCATTTGTATTTGCTTCCGAATTATAATAATCCATCTGATCACAACTCAGTCCGCCGATATTTGCACGATGCACTCCGTTGCCCCATTTATTTACCGGCAACAAAATGAATTTTGAATTAATACCCCATGCATCCGGCATCGTCGTCATTAATGAATTATCGATCATATACCAGCGCTCGCTGTCGTTTTGCAATTTTTCTGCAAGCACTTGAAAAATAAATGCACCGCTTTCTGCAACTGTAAAACTTCCGAATTCGGTAAATATATTCGGGCAATCCACACCTTCTTCTTCACATGTCGATTTTACTTTGGTAAGGATTTCATTTGCCATATATGCATAATCATATTCGAAACCCAGTGAATTTTTATGCGGCCATCCGCCACCGATATTAAATGAATCAAGTTCAGGGCAGATCTTTTTTAATTCGCAATAAATTTTAAGCGATTTTGTTAATTCGTTCCAGTAATAAATTGTATCACGTATGCCGCTGTTGATGAAAAAATGCAGCATCTTCAATTTAAATTTCGGGTTCGGTTTTATTTTTTCGGTATAAAATTTTTTAATTTCCGAATAACGGATTCCCAAACGTGAAGTATATAAATGAAATGTTGGTTGTTCTTCCGCAGCGATGCGTATGCCCAGATCACAATCATAAATAATTGTATTTTCATATTCTTCCAGTTCTTCTTTATTGTCGAGTACCGGAATAATATTGAAATCCAGATTTGCAAGTTTACTGATGCGTTGCGTATAAAGTTTTGATTTAAATCCGTTGCAAACAATCAACGTATCTTTTGTGATCAGTTTATTGAGATAGCATTTTTCGATAATATCAATATCAAAAGCAGACGAGGTTTCGAGATGAATATCATTTTTAAGTGCTTCTTCGAGCACATGTGCGAAGTGCGAACTTTTTGTACAATAGCAATAATAATATTTCCCAGGATAATCGTTTTTTTCAATTGCATCCGCAAACCATTTTTTCGCTTTCTGTATATTGTCGGATATTTTCGGCAAATACGTAATGCGCATCGGCGTGCCATATTCATCGATCAATTTTTTCAGATTGATCCCATTCCATGTGAGGTAGTTATTCTTCACTTCAAAGCCTTCCTGCGGAAAATAAAATGTCTGCTGGATGAGGTCGAGGTAGGTGTTCTTCACTTATAGTTGAGCGGCTTTTAAAGATTGAGAATTTTTGTTGCGGTGCAAATGTAATAAATTTGTGTTTTTATGAAGCGGGTAAAAATAATTTCAGTCAACTCCGAACTTGGTGCCGGCACACGTGGTGCAGGTTTGGGCTTTGATGCGATAAGAGTTGCCGCCTGGACAAAAGGCAGCAGATATTTCAAGGAACATCCACCTACAATTTTACCGAGCAATAATGATGAGGTGCTTGATGATATCGAAACTGCCTATTCGGTGAAGATCGAATACATTGTTGAAATGTATAAACGGATCGCCGAAACGATTGTCGCCTGCATGAAAAACAAAGAATTTCCCATCATAATTTCCGGCGATCATTCAAATGCAGGCGGCACCATTGCAGGTTTGCGTATAGCGTATCCCAAAGAAACGCTGGGTGTGATTTGGATTGATGCGCATTCTGATATTCATTCTCCATACACCACACCTTCCGGAAATTTACACGGCATGCCACTCGCTACAGCACTCGCTGTCGACAATAAAGTGTCGCAGATAAATCAGCCGGAGAAAAAAACGATCGAAGCATGGGAGCGTTTGAAAAAGATCGGCGGTATCTCTCCGAAAATTACTTTCAAGGATCTGATCTATATCGCAACACGTGATATGGAAAAGCCTGAAAAATTTATTGTGAAGAAAAATAATGTCCGCATTTATTCCGTACAAAAAATGCGTGAAACGGGAATTCAGTTTGTAATTGACGATGCGATGAAACGCCTCGCACATTGCGACAGGATTTATGTTTCATTCGACGTCGACAGTATGGATGCAAATGTTTCGAGAGGAACAGGAACCCCTGTAAAAAGCGGATTGTATGAAAGCGAGGCTTTTCAATTAATGAGCGGCCTGGCAAAACAGGAAAAAGTCTGCTGCTTTGAAATAACGGAAATAAATCCTACGCTCGACAATAAGAAAAATCTGATGGCGGAAATCGCACTCGAGATCCTTGAGCAAATTACAATTGAAATAGAGAACAGATTATGATGCGTCTGGAAGAAAAACTTCTGGCCGATGTTGCATCGGTTGTGCAGGAATTATATGCTGCCGCAATTGATCCTGCACTGATAAAAATTGATAAAACCCCGCCTGAATTTGAAGGCGAATTTACCATTGTTGTTTTTCCCTTCGTGAAGATCAGTAAAAAAAATCCGGAAGCAACGGCAAATGAAATCGGATCTGCATTACAATTAAAATCAAACAGTATTTCAGGTTTCAATGTCGTAAAAGGATTTTTAAATCTCGTGATCAGCGACCGCTTCTGGATCGATACATTAACTCAGATCACTGCAAATAAACAATATGGCATTTTTCCTTCAACAGGAAAAAAAGTAGTGATCGAATACGGCGGGCCAAATACAAATAAGCCATTGCATCTGGGACATCTGCGCAATATTGTGCTTGGTTATTCTACCGCGACCATTTTAGAAGCTGCAGGAAATGAAGTGCATAAAGTAAATATTTACAACGACCGCGGCATTGCAATTTGTAAAAGTATGGTTGCTTATTTAAGGGTGGGCAATAACGAAACACCCGCATCTGCAGGAATTAAAGGCGATCATTTTGTCGGTAAATATTATGTTGCTTATCAAACGATTCTTGAACAGGAAATCGGTTTGATGGAGATGGGAAATATGAGTGCGGAAGATGCTGCAAAAAAAGCAGACATCTATTTGGAAGCGGTTGAGATGTTGCAAAAATGGGAAGCACATGATGCAGAAGTATTGGCACTCTGGAATAAAATGAACGGATGGGTGTATGAAGGATTCGAAGAAACATTCTCGCAAATCGGAATTGATTTTGAAAAACATTATAAAGAATCCGATTATTATTTAAAAGGAAAAGATCTCGTCAACCAGGGACTGGCTAAAAATATTTTCTTCAAAAGAGAAGACGGCAGCATCTGCGTTGATCTCACCCGCGACGGCCTCGATCAAAAAGTGTTGCTGCGTGCAGATGGCACCAGCGTGTATATCACACAGGATATCGGAATTGCTAAAGAGCGGTACAATGATTTTAAAATGGATACTTCCATTTATGTTGTTGCAAATGAACAGGATTATCATTTTAAAGTTTTAAAACTTGTTTTACAGAAATTAAAAGAACCCTATGCCGATGGTATTTATCATTTGAATTATGGCATGGTGGATCTGCCCGACGGAAAAATGAAAAGCCGCGAAGGCACTGTTGTGGATGCCGATGATCTAATTGCGGAAATGCAAACTGAGGCACGATCATTTTTACAGGCATCCGAAAAATCAATTGATTTCAGTGAAGAGGAAATCAGCAAACTTGCAAAACAGGTTGGCCTTGCTGCATTGAAATATTTTATTTTAAAAGTGGAACCGAAGAAACGGATGGTGTTCAACCCGAAAGAATCAATTGATCTGCAGGGCAATACCGGGCCGTTCATACAATACACTTACGCACGGATCCGGTCGATTTTCCGCAAAATGACTGAAATGCAGATTCCGGAAAAAGAAATGGAATTCAGGGATCTACATCCGGCGGAAAAAGATTTGATCGTCTGGCTGTATCAATATCCGCAAGTCGTGAAAACAGCGGCAGAAAATTATTCGCCCGCAGAAATTGCAAACTATATTTATAATCTCGCAAAAAATTATAATCATTTTTATGCGGAACATTCCATATTAAAAGCAGAATCTGAAGAAAAAATGTATTTGCGTATTGCCATCACAAAAAATATTTCTCACGTTTTGAAGCATGGCTTATTTCTTTTAGGTATAGAAGCACCGGAGAGAATGTAATAAAATTTTTATCATAGAAATTAAGCCCCACTCTGTGTAGAACATGCCATATGTATACCCATGTTCCCGTTTTTGCGTTTAAGCTCCTGAAACAGAATCCTCTTTCTAACTCATTGACTGTAAGTACATAATCTCCTATATTATGTTTTGATCTGAAGCGTGGAATATTATTCGATTTAATAGAAGCGAAACAAATAAAATCAAGCGTATGAAAAAGATTATGATATTAACAACGTTCGCAAGCAGTTTATTTTTATTTTCCTGTACAAAGGAAAATGCCTGCGATCTTGGATTTATCGGCGACAAATGTGATGAACAGCAGACACCTGCAAGCATCACAATTAATTCTGCCGAACTTGTAGATTATCCGGATACGAAAGCAGACGGATCAGGATGGGACGATTCAAGTGGCCCGGATATTTATTTTAAATTATTGCAAAATGGTGCGGTGATATTTACATCTGATCTTAAAACTGATGTGTCGCCCGGTTCTGTTCTGACATTTACTGCAGGCTTACCTGTAAATGTTTCAAATGTGGATGACAGTTTCACAATTGAATTTTACGACGACGACAGTGCATTGGGAATCGGTTTTCAGGATCTGATGGGTGCATTTCCGATCAATTTATATTCATCGGATAATGGATTTCCGGAAGATATCATTCTTGCAGGTGGAAACGATTTTGATTTCACCATGCACGTAGATTATAATTTTTAATTCCGTTATTCTAACAAATACGGAATCATAATAAAAGCCCTGATGTAACAATCAGGGCTTTTTATTTTGTTCATTTTGGAAAGGATTAATTCTTTTTCCGGTAAAATTCATTCCCGCAATTAAAACAATGATAGCGCTTGCGTATAAAAATCAGAGGAAAGCCCAATAAAAAAATCGAAATAGCGAACACCCAGTTGGGACGAACTGTTTCACTTACATTTTCAGAATTACAATGCGGGCAACTAATTCTGTTTTTATTTATTGGTTGAATTTGCTCCTGCTCTTCATCCTCAAAATCTTCTTCTCCTGAAATATATTCATCCGCAGTTTCATTTAGTATTTTCATTGCCTCTTTCACATCACTTTCTCTTACCTGCAATTTCACACCACCCAATGCATTCGACAAAAAATTATAAGCCTGCACCGTATTTTCATCTTTCAGAAACACCTCGATTCCTTCACTTTCCAATCTGGTTTTTATCACATATGCCTCATGCGGATAATTAAAAGTATGTATCGTAATGAATTGTTCCATCAATTAAAAATAAACAAATTCTTATCTTAGGCAGGTGTAAAATATTTTGAATGAAACTGAACGGTCCTATTCTTATTCTGCTTTTTTTATTTTCTGCAGCACATATGCAAGCGCAGGCAATTCTTAACTGGACCGGGAATTATGGCGGAACAAAAAGCGAAACGATCCGTGTAGTTCAACCTGCAGCAAACGGAAATCTTTGGATCGGTGCAAATTCTGCCTCAAAAGACACACAGGTAAATGGTCATAGTTCGGGTGGAGAGAATGCAGATGCATGGATTTATCAAATTGATACAGCAGGTAATTTTTTATTCGCAGCCGATTGCTTTGGAGGAAGTAATACGGAAGATATGCACGAGATAATAGTAAATGAAGATGGCAGTCTGCTGCTGGTTGTTGAAACACTATCTTCTAATGAGGAAATAACAACAAATCATGGTAATTACGATGCCTGGATCATAAAAACAGACAGCTCCGGAAATGTTTTGTGGCAAAAATGCTATGGAGGAGATGAGGCGGACGCAGCCAGAGCTGCCTTGCGGGCAATAGAAAACGACGGATTCGTTTTTGCCGGCTATGCGGGTTCTAGTCTGAACGGGGATATTACAAATTATAACCCGGGCTTCTATGCCGACGCATGGTTTTGGAAAATGGATGAGGACAGCACCATTTTATGGCAATCTTATTTCGGCGGGACAAACTTTGAATGGGCAACAAGTCTCGCTGTTACTTCCGACGGCTCCTATATTTCTGCCTGTTCCTCCGGTTCTACCGATGAAGATGTTGTTGATCATCATGGTGCAGAAGGGATATCCGATATATGGATCCTGAAACTCGACCCTGCCGGGAATCTGCTGTGGAGTAAAAGTGTTGGCGGCAGTGCAAATGATTTTGCATCGGGGTTAATAGCTACTTCAGATGGTGGTGCATTGATTTCAGGTTATTCTTATTCTGCAGATGGCGACGCAGCAGATCATCACGGTTCAATCACCGAGTCCGATATGTTCATTATTAAAATTGATGCGGATGGGAATATTGAATGGACCCGTTCGATAGGTGGATCAAATTCAGAAACCGGTAGCGGATTATTGGAAAAGGAAGACGGATATCTGATCACCGGAAATTCGTTTTCGTCTGATGGGGATATTACCGAAAATGCCGGCGATGCAGATTTGCTGCTTGTAAAACTGGATTTTGAAGGAAATCTCATCTGGCAACAAACCTATGGCGGTTCGAAATTTGATTCAGGCAGGCAGATATTCAGGATTGAAGACAAATATTATGTTGGCGGCGGTGCTTACAGTTCCGACGGGGATATCACTGCACATATCGGAGGTATCGACAATAATAAAAATGATTGCTGGTTGCTCAACCTGAGCATTTGCGATATCAATACAATCTCTTCCTTCACTGCAGAAACGGATTTGCTCCAGGCTGCTTTTACAAATTCCAGTATTTATGCCGATGCATTTTACTGGGATTTCGGAGACGGGACATTTTCAACCGAAACAAATCCTTTTCATGAATATGCATCGGATGGCGACTATTTGGTTTGCCTGATTGCATATGGACATTGCGAAAACGATACGATTTGCCAGCTTGTATCAGTTTCCGACTGCAATATTGAAACGATCGCAGGATTTGCAATGGATCCAAATTACCTTCTCATTTCATTTTGGTCAACCTCACTAAATGCAGATTCCGTTCTTTGGGATTTTGGAGATGGAACAACATCAACAGTTTTGGAACCTGATCACAATTTTCCGGCTACCGGAATTTATCATGTTTGCCTCTATGCTTACGGGCCATGTACAAATGACACGATTTGTATGGACATTGAGGTACAGGGTTGCGATCTCATCACGGTCCCTGAATTTTCTTTTACAACAAGCGGGCTTGAAGCAAGTTTTACTGATCTGTCGGTGAATGCGACGTTGCTCGGCTGGGATTTTGGAGACGGAACCGGTTCATTTGAAATAAATCCGGTACACATCTATGCGGCCGGCGGAACCTATACTGTATGTCAGAATACGTCTGGCCCCTGCAACCGCGATACCTTGTGCAAGGAAGTTTTTGTTCAGGATCCTATTTTAATTGATGATTTAGCTCATAATTCTACGCAAATAATTCCTTTGGGCAACGGAGTTTACCAGATCATTCAAAGTCCGGACTGCATTTTCACCGCAATCAACCTTTCAAACATTGCAGGCCAGCTTTATCCGGATCAGATTACCAGTAAAAATCCTCTCCTTTTGGATATTTCAAACCTGCCTGAGGGTATTTATATTCTCAGCTTATCAAGTTCAAATAGTAAAACGGTCTTCAAACTGTTCAGATAATACAGGTAAAAAAAAATCCCGCATTGCTGCGGGATACCAGATTTAATAAACACCCACTTTAAAGTATTAGTCATCTGCTCCATCTGCCTGCGCTATCGATACAGCATAACTTCCAATATTGTGTCCGGTTTCAAGCCCGATCTCAGCATCAAATCTAAAATGGATTCGAGCGTAAACTCTTGAGTCTGCAGCTTCCTGTGCCCATTGGTTAAATATTGATGCATCACCCGGAAATAAATAACTCAGAACTTCAGCCGCCGCACCTGAAAACATTGAATGTCCCGAGGTATAGGAAGGGAAATTAGGAATTCCAAATAAAGGTTGAATATCTGGATTTACTTGTGATGGCCGAGGATACATGTAATAATATTTTGCATCCCAGCAACCGAGACCCGCATCTTCCATTGCAGTATTTAAATATGCGAAAGTTCTTGCGGTTCTGATTGGGTTGAGTTGGGCCGAAATAATATTATCTGTTGCAATCTGATTCCAATGACCGGGAGGAGTTGTTGTTCCAAAGCCATCTCCCCAGAAAAATGCCATTTCTTTTTGTTCCTGAGTTGCATTTTTGGTTAGATCAAGCAATTCAGCTTCTGCTGTTTTGTATTCACTGGAGCCAATGGCCGGAGGGGGGATTGGCCGCACAGCTTCTACAGAAGGAATCCACCAAGGAGTAACATGACTATATTTTGGTGTAATACCAACCGGGCGTTGCGGTACCTCAAGGCATTCCCAATGTGGCCACTGATCTGCCCATAATAAGTCTGCTGCTGCTTCAATTGTAGCATAGGTTGCTCCGTCAACCTGAGCATATTTCATGCTGTCATTTTTTGCACGATTTAAAAATTGTGTTGCTACATAACTTCCAATTGAATCGCCCATTACGAGATCTGACTCAACATTCATACCTGCCCATTTTCTTGAGTTACGGCATTCTTCAGCCTTTGAAGAAATATAATCAACTTCAAGCGGGAACATAAAATTCAGGATTTTTTCTGCCGCCATTGAAATTGCAGCATCCTCAGAAGGATAGGATGGTAATCCATTATCCGGATAGGAAGCTTTGATAGAGGCATCATTTATATATGGTGCGGACCTGTTGTATGTATATTTATAATGCCAGGTTGTAATAAGAGCATCGTAGCATGCAGAAGATAAATATGCATACATTCTTACCGTATAAGGAGGATGTGCAAACGGAAAATACGGATATGTACCAGGACTGGCAGAATTTGGTGAACTATATGTGCCGTCTTCATTCGGGGAAGGCGGCAAATTGTATTTGGATGCTAAAACTTCAGCTATTTCTATCCAACGAATCATGGTATTATTACCCCAGTAATCAATTGTTTCTTGCTGGTCGGCGGTAATATTTCCATTTAATTCCTTCACCTCTGAAAGTTCAGATGCATATGCAGGTGAGGTAATATCATCCGGCGCAGGAATTGGAACATCAGTCGGACTATTCAGCAGGATTGGAACCCAATTTCCGCCGTTTTCATCTTTTGATGCATATATATATGCTTGATAATCCTTATATCCCGGTATATCGGAGTTACAGGATTGAGAAACAACAATCGAAAGTCCTATTCCGGTTATAATTGCAATTTTTATAAAGCTTCTTTTCATTTTAATTAGTTTTAAGATTGATAATTTGGATTGACAATGCACAAATTATTGTGCGGCTTCAGTTGCTTTGGATCCATTCCATAAATTGAACTGATATAAAATACCGCCCCCAAGCGTAAGTGATTTTCCTACATTCCTTCCGGTAAGTGTATATGAAGAATTAAAGGAGAACGCAAGGCCATCAATAAATGCGTTGAAATATTCTGCATTTACACCGATGCGAATTGCTTCCATATCATTTGACGGGAAACCACCGTCCTGTCTGCGAATGTCAAAACCTCCAAAAGTAGTTAAACCACTGAGCTGTGCTTCTGCTTTAAAGGTATTTTCTTTGATCCAATAGCCGAGTGTAGCGTTATAATCAAGTGCATCCGGCATATCAACCTCGGTTGAAAAATAGCCATTAGTAGTATAATAATAATTACGTACAAGATTTGAATTTCCACGCAGGTGATACGCGGCATCAGCCCTTCCATATATTCCCATATTTGCTGTGTATTGGACGATTCCCCTGATGATGCCATCTGGGCAACCCAAGCCAAGTGGAAATGATGCATCCGGTGCATAGTTTGACATAGGAGTTGCAAACCCAACTGTAGCAAGCACATCTAACAAACCTTTATCGCCTTGAGAATGAACAATTGATCCTTTGAGAAATAAGGCAAGATCCTGAAATCCTTTATCGCCCTGGATAGTTGCTGTAGTTAATCCGTCTATCGGGTTTTCTTCAGGTTTTGAGCTGGTTACAACATAAGGCACCATCACGAACAGGTTCAGGCGATCGAGAATACCCAACTGGATCCCGCCTAAAATTGTATGTGTTGTAACGGTTCCGATATTTCCGTTCGTGCGAAGTGAATCTCCCTCCCAATATTCACTCCATGCATTGTGATTATAATAGGCTCCTACACAGATCTCACCCTGCTTTTCCATAAATGCATCAGAAGGTGATTGTGCTCCAAGATTTCCTGTAAGAACGACCGCGATCACAACGAGCCATACTCCTGGTTTTACTTTTTGTATATGTTGTTTCATTTCTTTGATTTTATGCGGGCAAAAATAGGATTCCATAGTTTTCCTGTTCCGCTGTTTACAAAGGTTTTAAACTGTTTGAAAATGTTTTAAAAAGCAGGCAGAACAATTAACAAAAAGGGGAATCAATAATTGATTCCCCTTTGAGCGGTAAACATAATATTTCATTTCACCACCATAATTTTTTGAGTAAGGCTGCTCAATCCATTTTCAATTCTTAAAAAATAATTTCCGGATGGCATCCCTTCCGGCAATTTGATTGTTTCATTGAAAATGCCCGGCATATGGTATCCGGTATTTTCGGCATACATAATAACGCCGTTCATATCAATCAATTCAAATCGGATATTCCCTTCATTCGCGATCTCATAATTTAAACTGAGAACATCTCCGTAAATCGGGTTTGGATAAACTATGAAATTGCTGAAATCCCCATGCAGGTATTCATCCCACCGCAAAAAAACAGAATTTGTATAGCGGGCAGTCAGAAATGAACTATAAGCATCTCCATAAATATAACCAGCGGTAACTATTTTGCTGTCTGCCTGCAGCGCAATTGAATTGCAGTTTTTATATGTTGTGCCGGTAAATGAGGTATCGAGACCTTCGAAGCCAAATGTATTATCTGGAATTCCGGAAGAAGAGAATTTTGCGAGCGCAATCGAAGAAGTGCTCACTCCGCCGACATAAGATGAACTGCTGCCGCCGAGAATAATATCATCATCCGGCTCTACTGCCATCGCTTCACAAAAAGCACTTCCGCCATAAAAATCGAGGAAGAGCCAGCCATCGGTTCCGAAAGTATTATCTATACTGCCATCAGGCATCAGGCATAATGCAGTGAACCGGTTGTTGGTGTAATAGTTTGAAACTCCGGCCATCACAATCCTTCCATCGGAAAGCCGTTTAGTCGCATAGGCAACATCGGTTGAACCTTTATCTGCACGAACAATTCCTGCAGTTCCGAATGTATTGTCCAGTGTTCCGTTGTAATTCAAGCGTATCGCTCCTAAATCATAGCGGAAAAAAGCATACATCACAAGTGTGTCGATATAGCCGCCTGCCACAATTTTACCATCAGGTTGAATGGCCAGCTAGTGACACTCTGAATGTTTACCAGAAAGATATAAAATGTATTTACCGCCGCTTGCAAAACTATTGTCGAGACTTCCGTTAGCTTTCAGGCGCACTACAAGCATATTCCCATATCCCCCTGATCCACCTGCATAACCGGCTAATAAAATCTTTCCATCTGATTGAATTGCAACATCATAACAAATCATACCTGTATAAGGAATATTCACTTCAACCGAACCACCCGTTCCAAAAGTATTATCGAGGCTTCCATTTTTATTCAGTCTGTAAACGATATAATTGTTCACATTTGTAGGGCCAACCCCACTACCGGCAACGATTATTTTTCCGTTTGGCAATAATGCCATATCGCAGAAAAATCCTCCGTTGATCATTGCGATCCCACCGGTTCCGAACGCATTGTCGTATGCGCCATTTGGTTTGAGCCGGGTGATTGCAATATTTGAATACCCGATCATATTAAAACTGTTTCCGCCAGTAAGGATTAAGCCATTGGGTTGGATCAAAACCGTGCGTGCAATATCGTCCCGTGAGGGCGCAATTTTCGTTATCTTATATCCCGTACCGGCAAATGTATTATCCAAAACAGGTTGTGCATCTGCGAGAACAGTTGCGATCAGCAGGATACATACCATCATGCTGACCCGTATGTTTATATTTTTCATATACATTGATTTATGGAGGTAAATTTATTCCCGTATCTCACTTGAAAAAATGACCCAGCACCGCAATGTATATGACTTTTCTTCTAAGTGACAGCAACGTAAAATCCTTTTATGAGGCTGATTTATCTTCCTGTAAAATATACTGTGTATAAGATGGTAAGGAAAAAATTGGTGAGCCGGTAAATTGCCTTTAACTTTCATATACTCAGTTCACTCAAAAACCTACTATAATGAATTCGAAAGTCCTGATCGCTGCTTTTATCGGCGCTATTTTTTACTTTTTACTCGGTTGGCTTATTTATGGAATATTGCTTGCCGGCTCCATGGAAGATAGTATGAATGATGCGTGGAGATCTGTTAACCGCGGAATGGAAAATTTTATTTTTTGGGCCATGGCGCTTTCCAATTTTTTCACTGCTCTACTTCTTGCCCTAATTCTCCACAGGTTTGGAGTCACAACATTTTTGAAAGGAGCAGTTGCGGGTTTATGGATAGGATTATTAATAGCATTTGCTTATGATTTTGGAATGTATGCTCAAACTACCATGTACGATATGAATATGATTTTTATGGATGCTGCTATGTCGGCAATCATGACTGCAATTATTGCCGGTGTAGTCGGTTTTATGCTTGGCAGAGGTAAAAATGCAGCAACAGCCTGATAATTCAATTTCTTTTCAACCCGTCGGAGCGAATCTGACGGGTTTTTTTATGCTTGTTTCAAACGTTGAAATTGCATAGTGATTTTCATTACCCATTCAGGTAAGCAAGATCATTTACCCGTGCTTAAAATCAATCTAAGTTTATGGCAATTAAATTTTCGATATGGATACGACTCTCACTTCTGCCCCAAAACAAAATCCGGTAAGTTTAAAATATGTTTTTGCCTTTCAGGAAGGCGATGGTAAAAACAAACAATTGCTTGGCGGAAAAGGCGCAAACCTCTGCGAAATGACGCAGATCGGATTGAATGTCCCACCGGGTTTCGTGATCAGCACGAGCGCATGTCTTGATTATCTTGAAAATGCAAATCATAATTTGCCTGATGGATTGATGGAGGAAGTGATCGAGCAAATGAAAGGTATAGAACATAAAACGGGTAAAATTTTCGGTGATCACGACAATCCGCTCCTCGTTTCGGTTCGGTCGGGATCGGCAATGTCGATGCCGGGCATGATGGATACAATACTCAATCTGGGTTTAAACGACAGGACCCTGCGGGGATTGATCAGGCAAACAGGGAATGAAAGATTTTGCTACGACGCCTACAGGCGCTTTATTCAATTATTTGGCAAAGTGGCCCTTGGTGTTCCCGAAGAAAAATTTGACCTGCATTTTGAAGAAGTGAAAATGAAAGCCGGCGTGAAGGCAGATATCGGATTAAAAACCGAAGACCTTAAGGAAATATGCATGCGCTTTCTGGATGTTGTAAAAGAAAATACCGGAAAACCATTTCCAACGGATGTATATGAACAGTTGGAGATCGCAATAAAAGCCGTGTTTAATTCCTGGATGGGAAAACGTGCAATCGATTACAGGCGTGAATTTAAAATAACACCTGCCATGGCCAATGGAACCGCAGTTAATGTCGTAACCATGGTTTTCGGGAATATGGGCAATGATAGTGCGACGGGAGTTGGATTTACGAGAGATCCCGGCACAGGTGAAAATATCATGTTTGGTGAATACCTCGTGAATGCGCAGGGTGAAGATGTGGTTGCAGGGATCAGAACACCTAAATCCGTGCAATTACTATCAGAAGAAATGCCGGTCCAGTATAAACAACTCGAAGAACTGCGCAATAAACTTGAAACACATTACAAAGAAGTGCAGGATTTCGAATACACAATTGAGAAAGGCGTTTTGTACTGCCTTCAAACCCGCAATGGTAAAATGAATACAACGGCAATGGTGCGGACTTCCGTAGAAATGGCAAAAGAAGGATTGATTTCCCGCGAACAGGCATTATTGCGCATCAAACCGGAAATGCTGGAGCAATTACTGCACCCGCGACTCGATAGTCTGATCAAACAAGAGCCTCTTGCAAAAGGGTTACCTGCTTCACCGGGTGCCGCTTCAGGACATGTTGTATTTGATGCAGACAGGGCAGAATTGCTCGGACATGCAGGTGAAAAAGTAATCCTTGTGAGAGAAGAAACGAAACCGGAAGATATTCATGGATTTTTTGCCGCACAGGGAATTCTCACTTCACGTGGCGGCAAAACATCGCATGCTGCTGTTGTGGCGAGAGGAATGGGTAAACCATGTGTTGCCGGGGCCGAGGGAATTCAGGTGGATGTAAAACTGCGCATGGCTAAAATCGGTGACAAAGTATTGCATGAAGGAGATTATATTACGATTGACGGAGGAACCGGCTTTGTCTATCAGGGAATCATACCCACTGTTGAACCTACATTTTCAGATGAATTGAAATTATTGCTGAGCTGGGCCGACGAGCATGCCGAATTAAAAGTTTTTGCAAATGCCGATACACCCGCAGCTGCGAAAAAAGCACTTGATTACGGAGCAATGGGAATCGGGCTCTGCAGAACAGAACGCATGTTTAATGCAGCTGAAAGATTGCCGATCGTTGTGGAGATGATCCTGGCAAATAATACGGAAGAGCGGGAAGCTGCACTTAACCGTTTATTGCAAATCCAAAAACAGGATTTCAAGGAGATCTTGCTTACCATGGCTCCGAGGCCTGTAACGATTCGTCTCCTCGACCCTCCGATACACGAATTTTTACCAACCGAGGATGTGTTGCGGGATGAAATCCAAAATCTCACACACCTGCAGGAAACCGCCGGAGGTGTAAGCAATTTGTTCAGCAGCCTGCGCCTGTTGAATGCAGACCCTGAATTGTCAAATGCATCAGCCTATCCGTTTACCGAAAAAGGGCTCGAACTAATCGAACAGGCGATCGTGAAAAAAGAACAGATGCTTCGTAAAGTGCACGAATTGCATGAAGTGAATCCAATGCTGGGGCATCGCGGTGTACGCCTTGGCCTCACTTATCCTGAAATTTATGAAATGCAGATACGGGCGATACTTCTTGCAACAGCAGAATGTCAGAAAGTTGGAATTGATGTGCGACCGGAAATTATGGTGCCGCAGGTTTGTTCGGCAAAAGAACTTGCAACTGTGAAACTATCAGTCAATAAGATCAGAAATGAAATTGAAAGCAGTATGCAATTGCGTTTGTCGTTTAAATTCGGAACAATGATCGAAGTGGTTCGTGCATGCATGGTTGCAAATGAGCTGGCGCAGGAAGTGGAATTCTTTTCTTTCGGAACAAATGATCTTACCCAGGCAACATTTTCTTTTTCACGGGAAGATGCGGAAAATAAATTCCTCCCCTATTACATTCAAAATCAGATCATCAGCGATAACCCGTTTGAAATTCTCGACAGGAACGGTGTCGGCAGACTTATGGAATTTGCGGTAAAGGAAGGAAGAAGTAAGCATACGGATCTGAAAATCGGAATTTGCGGTGAACATGGCGGCCAGCCCGAATCAATTCAATTCTGTCATTATCTCGGATTGAATTATGTGTCCTGTTCGGGTCCGCGTGTGCCGGTTGCGAGATTGGCAGTTGCACATGCAAAATTGGGGGCATCGCATTACAGCGCTAATTGATACTGATTTATTCGAAGATCTTTGATTGCTTTCGGATAATGCAGGATTTCAATCTGCATATTATTTATTTTGCTGCGTAATAAATTACATTTCACTGCAATGTCCACAGTATAAAATTACCTGACTTGTTAATTTTGAAGGGCAACAAGAAATCATAAATATTTTCACCGATGGTGATCATATCATTCAGCTTTTCTATTTAACGCAGGATAAATTTTATCATCTGATTCCTCTCCTGTTATATGAATTTATTTAAAAGCCACCTGCTTTCATTTTAAGCGGAAATTTGCAACGTTCGAATGAAAATTTACACGCTGATGATGAGAGGAAGATTGGATACTCTTAACATTGAGCACAGAAATGAATGACAATACTAACCGAAAAGTATAATTTTGAAATAAACAAAATCATATGGCAGGCCCGATTGATGAATACGGACAACGGTATATTGATTCGCGAAAAGATATTGATCCGCGGGAACAGATACTTTTCAAAGCGGAAGGACGTGTAAAAAATGCGAGGCTCTGGCTGATACTGGTCGGTTGTTTTACAATTATTCTCGCCATTGTTTATTATTTCGGGATTTATAATCAGACGAATATGCTTGCAACCGCAATTGATGCATCGATCGGCTTTGTTTTCATCGGCCTTGCATTATGGGTGAATAAAAAACCAAGAGTTGCAACTTTATGCGGTTTGATTTTATATTGTTTTGTTGTTCTGATCGGTGCAATCTCAAATCCCCAATCCATTACAGCCGGTATCATTATTAAATTTTTTGTGATCGCAGCTTTGGTAAATGGATTTAAAGCAGCCAAACAGGCAGAGGAATTGCGTGAAGAATTAAATATTATTGATCAGAAAAAAACCGATGACCTTCCGATCGATCAATTATAAAAAGTATACAATGAAAAACAAACTCCTCCTTATTCTGACATGCAGCATTTTTATGTTTCATGCAGAAGCGCAATTGTGCACAGATATTCCAATTTCTTTCAGCAGCGACAGTATTTATTTTTTGAGCAGCGATGGTTTCGGTGATTCGATGTTTGTATTTACGATGTTGAATGAACATGCAACGCAAGGCTTCGCCTATCCGCAGGCAAAACTCGAACCTGTTACACCTCTGCCATCCGGCATGTCGTTAAATTCAATTAATGATCCGTGGGCGGTATATGCATCGAGCTGGAATCCCGGTCAATATTCTCCCGTGCATATTTATTATGATGTGGAAGACGCAATCCCTGAAGATTATACCGTTACTTTTAAATTATGGATCAATAATTTATCGCCGGTAACAGACAGTTGTTCGTTTGATGATATCATTACAATTAATCTGAATCCATCTGCAGCGACAGGTATAGTTCAATCTGACAAAACAGGCATTGCTATATATCCTAACCCGGCAACGAACGGAAACTTTACGATCCGCAACATATTTCTCTCAGCCATGCAATTCCGGATTTATGAAAGTACAGGTAAATTAATTTATGAGGGATCAGTCGCAGGAAATGAGTCAACAGAAAAACACATTGAGCAACCCGGAATCTATTTTCTTACCGGGCAAACAGAAAACGAAATATACAACTTTCAATTTGTTGTAGACTGAATGAATTAAAAGAAATTATTTTATTGCACCACAAGTTTTTGCTCTGCATAAGTATTCCCATCTCCCACTCTCATAAAATAAATTCCGGAGGAAATATTTTGGAGGGAAATTGATTCTGTAAAATTATTATCGAGAGAATTTAATTGTCGGGAATAAATTAATTCCCCCAGCGAATTATAAACCTCTATAGTCATCCCCCTTAATCCCCCTTCAAAGAAGGGGGAAGCTGACGCGAGATTTTGAACTGAGATTTCAAAACTACCATTATTTGGATTTGGATAAATCCCGAAGGTTATGTCATCCCGTTGCAAAACGGGATCTGTTGTTTCTCTGCATGGCACAGTCACCGAAATTGCATTTGAATTTTTATAACAACCCGTTGCTGTTTTTGTAACGCGGCATTTATAATTTCCTGCCGTTGTTGCAATATAATTTAATCCGGTTGCACCTCCAATTGCAGATGCTCCTTTATACCATTGATAGGTACATCCTGCAACTGCAGTTACAGATAATGTAACAGATCCACCTGCACAAAATGAAGTAGGGCCTCCGGCAGAAATACTTGCATTGGGGTTTTTATTAACGGTGACGGAAATTGTTGATGAAGTTGCAGAGCCGCATGGTGAGGTTGTTACAGCAGAATAATTTCCCGTTTTCGTTACATTATATGTTGAAGAAGTTGCACCTGTGATATTTGCTCCGTTCTTTTTCCATTGCACTGATGCACCTGAGTAACTTGCGGTGAGCAAAGTCGAACCGCCCTGGCAAAATGTTGTTGCACCACCGGCAGAAATTGAAATACTTTCTGTAATTCCGTCATCAATAATCGCATCGCAATCATCATCGATGCCATTACATATTTCTGTAAATGGAACGCAACCTGTTCCTTCAAATTTTACAACCCAATAATCCGCATCACCAATATTGCTTTCGGTTTTTTCACCACTGATGCCACTATACGAATAACCCGCAACCATATATCCGCCATCGGCTGTTGCCAAAACCGCATTTGCATAATCACCACCGCTGCCGCCAAGCACCGATTGCCAGAGAATTGTTCCGCTGCTGTTTATTTTTAAAACCCAATAATCCCATGATCCTGTATTTGCCTCGGTTTTATCACCGCTGACCACACTTTGTGAATTTCCGGCAATGATATATCCGCCATCCGCAGTTTCCTGGACAGGGTTTACAAACACATAATCATTTCCTGAACCACCGATTGAATTTTGCCAGGAAATATTTCCGGCATTATCGAATTTAACAAGATAATAATCATATAAACCGTTTGTTCCTTCTGTTTTATTTCCATTTAATCCGCTGTCTGATAATCCAACGGCAATTGAACCACCATCGGAAGTTGGAACTACGGAATATAAATAATCGTTGAGTGTGCCACCGATTGTTTTATTCCAGACAACAGTGCCTGCTACATTTAATTTCACAACCCAATAATCGATCAGGCCAAAAGCGCCTTCTGTTTTATCTCCTGAAATTCCGCTTGTTGAAGTACCGCCTAAAATAAATCCGCCATCTGCAGTTTCGTATGCGGAATAAAGAATATCAAACATTATCCCGCCGATATCATTTTGCCACGAAATATTTCCCGATGCATCCAGTTTAATTACCCAATAATCCGTATTGCCGACACGATTTTCCGTTTTGTCTCCTGAAATCCCACTGTCGGTCGAACCGGCAAGTATATAACCGCCATCTGATGTTTGTCGTGCACTGTATAATTGATCATTACCGGTTCCCCCGATTGAATTTTGCCATTCAATAATTCCGGCACTGTTTAATTTCACAACCCAGTAATCATAGCCGCCGATATTGCTTTCAGCTTTATCTCCCACTCCACCGCCACTCAGCGATTGCCCGCCGAGAATATATCCGCCATCTGCAGTTTGTTCAACGGAGTATAAACGATCGAAGCTTCCGCCGCCGATTGTATTTTCCCATTCAATAATACCTGATGCATTTATTTTAACGATCCAGTAATCATCTCCCCCGATATTATTTTCCGTTTTATCTCCACTGATATTACTTTCAGAATAACCGCCTAAAATATATCCGCCATCAGCCGTCTGATCAATTGCATTTAAAAAATCGTAAGCTGTTCCGCCGATCGTGTTCTGCCACTCAACGGCCGGTGCCTGGGTGAAAAGTTTGCAGATTGCGGTCACAGTAAGCAGGAGGAATATGATAAATTGTTTTGTCATACGTTTTTTGTTTAAAGATCGTATTTTATTGTTTAAGAATTGAGTTAATTAATTTCCTGATTCCTTCCGCCGTGCGGCAGACTGATTCTATTTATCAATAATTAATTTTTGTTCTGCATAATTATTTCCAACTCCCACCCTCACAAAATAAATTCCGGACGAAATATTATCGAGTGAAATTGTTTGTGATGAAGAAATTATTTCATTGGAATAAATTAACTGGCCAAGAGAATTATAAATCTCAATTGACACACCCCTACCCCTCTCAAGAGGGGAAGTTGCTGACGCCAGATAATTAACTGCGATTTCAAATGTTCCGTTGTTTGGATTAGGATAAATAGAAAATATTTTTCCTTCATTAATAATTTCATCTCCCTCTTTACACGGCACTGTCACCGAAATCGCATTTGAATTTTTATAACAACCTGTTGCTGTTTTTGTAACGCGGCATTTATAAATTCCTGCTGTTGTTGCAATATAATTTGTTGTGTTTGCTCCGGCTATGATGCTGCCATCTTTATACCATTTATAAGTACATCCTGCAACTGGTATTTCTGTTAATGTTACAGATCCGCCTGCGCAAAAACTCGTTGCCCCTCCAGCCGAAATACTCGCATTCGGGTTTTTATTTACCGTTACAGAAATTGTAGATGATGTTGCTGTTCCGCAAGGAGATGTTGTAACTGCAGAATAATTTCCTGTTTTAGTAACGCTATATGTTGATGAAGTGGCACCTGCGATATTTGCTCCATTTTTTTTCCATTGAATTGCAGGGCCTGAATATGTTGCAGATAATAAAACTGATCCGCCCTGGCAAAATGTAGTTGTACCTCCCGCAGAAATTGAAATTGTTTCAACAACACTCTCGTCTATTAATCCATTGCAATCGTCATCGAGTGAATTACATATTTCCTGATGGCCGGGAAAAATATTTGCATTTAAGTCATTGCAATCTGTAGCATCGGCAACATAATTAATTGGAGGCATGCATGCAATTGCCGGACTGGATATATCTCCAAAACCGTCATTATCATTATCGAGATAAAAAGTATTAGTACATGCCTGAGCGAGATAAACAAATGCTCCACCTTCATCCAATTGGGGATGGTCGTAATAATCAGCACCGATTAAAAGATCAGGAAATGAATCTCCGTTAATATCACCATTGCCGCTAAGGGCACTTCCAAAATATGACCAGCTTGTATTTCTTTCAAGAGTAATATATGGTTCGGAATATATTCCGACTGCATTTCCAAGATAAACAAAAACAACTCCTTCTCTTTCTTCGGGGTTTGCATACCATTTTGCACCCACTATTAAATCATCATAACCATCCTGATCGAGATCTCCTGCACCAGCAATCGAACAACCAAATAATCCATTTTCAACTTCACTTACAAAACTTGCAATTGGAATGGGATTTATCCCTGATGCTGAACCAAGATAAACTCTTACTAATCCGTCAAATCCTTCATCCGTTTCATATTGTGTTGTGCTCACAGCAACATCATCATAACCGTCATTATTTACATCACCCAGACCACAAACATTTTCTCCAAAAAAAGCATATTGCTGATCAATTTCAAGAACAGTTGTCGGGGTTGATGAAATACCTGCAGCAGAACCATGAAAAATAAATGCTTTACCGGCATCAAGCAGCGGATCATCTATCAGGTTTGCACCAATAATCACATCATCATATCCATCATTATTTACATCACCTGCTGAGCTGAGGGATTTCCCCATACCTGAACTCGCAATATTTAATTCCATCACGGTATAGTTTGCAGAATCAATACCTATTGCAGAACCATAGTATATACAAACACCACCTTCATTCGTCTGACCATTTTCATAGTATTCCATTCCAACCATAATATCGTCATATCCATCACCATTTACATCGCCGGCTCCATTTACTTCTCCACCAAAACCATTATCAGAGGGAGTAAAAACACTGCCGTAAATAATTTGAGGAGTTAAACTTACACCTGAAGATGTTCCATAATAAATATAAATACTTCCTGATAATTGCAAAGCACCAACAATTAATTCATCATAACCATCTCCATTCACATCACCGGCCGAGGCCAAAGATTCTCCGAAATATGCATATTCAACATTGGGTTCAAAAATAGCTTGCGGTGTTGTGTTAAGACCGGTTGATGATCCAAGATAGACATATACCCTTCCTTCACTTCGTTCACCGTTTTTAAAATCTCTTGCACCTACAAAAACATCAGCATAGCCATCACCATTTACATCTGCATCTGATGCAACGGCACAACCGTAATGAGCTTCCGTCTTATTGCCTTCCAATTGTGAGGAAGCTACAAGAAGTTGAGCGGAAATTGTCTTAATAAAAAACAAGGATAAGAGCAGGATTGTAAATTTCATAATTATTTTAATATTTCAATTATTGAATTATTAATTTTTCTTCTAGAAAATTATTTCCATCTCCCACCCTCACAAAATAAATTCCGGACGAAATATTTTCGAGTGAAATTGTTTGTGTAGAAGAAAATAAATCTTCAGAATAAATTAATTGGCCAAGGGAATTATAAACAAACAGCCCCCTGTTTCCCCCCAAGGGGGACTTTGCTGACGCGAGATTTTGGACAGAGATTTCAAATGTTCCGTTGTTCGGGTTCGGATAAATGGAAAATATATTTTCTACATTAATAATTTCATCACCTTCTTTACATGGAACCGTCACCGAAATTGTATTTGAATTTTTATAACAACCGGTAGCAGTTTTAGTAACGCGGCATTTATAATTCCCTGCTGTTGTTGCAATATAATTTGTTGATGTTGCGCCTGCAATAATTGATGCACCTTTATACCATTGATAAGTACATCCTGTAACTGGAATTTCAGTTAATGTTACACTTCCTCCTGCGCAAAATGTTGTAGCGCCTCCGGCAGAAATACTTGCATTGGGATTTTTATTTACGGTTACGGAAATTACCGATGATGTTGCTGTTCCGCAAGGAGATGTTGTAACCGCAGAATAATTTCCGGATTTATTTACAGAATAAGTTGATGAAGTTGCACCTGCGATATTGCTTCCGTTTTTCTTCCATTGAATTGATGCGCCGGAATATGTTGCAGATAATAATACAGAACCACCCTGACAGAATGTTGTTGCGCCTCCGGCGGAAATATTTATGGTTTCAACAACTGCATCATCAATTAATCCGTTGCAATTATCATCTACTGAATTACATAATTCGCTGATTTCGATGCAATCAGAGGCTAGTTTCATAGCCCAAAAATCTGATGACCCTCCGTAGGGTGAAGTGTATTTAGAATCTTCAGTTTTATCATAATAATTATGTGAAGCAGAAGTGGCTCCCAGAATATATGAATAATCAGGCAGCTGTGCTATGATGCCATTGTCTTCCCATAAATCGCCTCCGATTGTATTTTGCCAGATCATATTTCCATCCATATCGAATTTAATGATCCAGATATCGGATTCACCATTTGCAACACTGGACTCTGTTTTAATTCCGCCGGCGGGTGCATTTGAAGTGCCTGTAATTATGAAATTGCCGTATGGATCCATAAACATGCTGCCTGCATCTTCGTAGCCCGTAGTTGCAATTGTTTTATCCCATATCAAATTTCCTGAAGCATCAATTTTTACAATCCAGAAATCATAATCAGCCCCACTGGCTTCAGATTTTTCAAATCCGACCGGCGATGCACTTTCACCAAAAACAATATATGCGCCATCGGGTGTTTGCCTTATTGATTTAGGTGTATCACTTCCAGTGCCACCGATCGTTTTATTCCATTGCACAACTCCTGCATTGTCGATTTTTACGATCCAGTAATCATTATTTGGTCCACGTGCCGCCTGTGTTTTATCTCCGGAAATTCCTGAATTTGAACCGCCGCATAAAATAAAGCCGCCATCGTTTGTTTGAATCAATTCATACAAATCTTCAGTTCCTGATCCGCCAATTGTATTATCCCATTCTTTATTTCCGGCCGCATCTGTTTTGATTATCCAATAATCATCATTTGAAAAAATCACAGAGGATTCCGATTTATCATAACCGAGTGGTGAATTTGAATTACCCCCTAATAAAAATCCGCCGTCGTTGCATTGAATTGCTGTGCGCAAACGATCCGATTTGGAACCGCCATATGCTTTTTGCCAGATGATATTTCCGGTATTATTTAAATACTGAATCCAGAAATCATAATCGGTATTCGGGCCGATTGATGGAACAGTTTTATCCAGGCCGACTGCCGAATTGGATTCACCCCCGACAAAATAATTGCCGTCGTTCATTTGAAATGTTTTATAAGGCCTGTCGAATGTATTTCCGCTGATTGTATTTTCCCATTCAACATCGAGGCCGGCATTTACTTTTACAACCCAATAATCATAAAAATCATCCGTTGATTCGGATTTATCAAAAGAAGCATCGGAATAAGAATATCCTGTCATGATTGCTCCCCCATCCGTACATAAACTCATAGATTGTAAATAATCACCTGACTGGCCTCCGATCGTATTTTGATCTAAAATAGCCGGGCCCGGATAACAATCTGTCAAACCATCATCAGCAATTCCCGAACAATCATCGTCAAATCCATTGCAAAATTCGGTGCCGCCGGGTAATATATAATCAAACATATCATCGCAGTCACCCAACACAATCGATTGGATATTTGTATTTTCACAAGCATCCCAGTAAATAATTCCGTCATCAGTTCCGAATTCATCCGAATCATGATCCGTATACAACGGAACAGGTGTGCACGTTTCTGCAGCAAGTTTTAAAACCCAATAATCATAACCGCCATTTGATGCTTCTGTTTTATCTCCTGCAATTCCGGAATTTGAATATCCGCCCACAATTAATTCACCGGCAGGATTTATGTCCATCGATCTGCATTGATTGGTTGATGCACCGCCGACAGAATATTGCCAGATAATATTAAGATCGGGATTGAGTTTCATGATCCAATAGCAATCAAAGCCTAAAATCGTATCGGTATGATCGAATTCTTTATCGCCCGCAGAATAACCTGCAACATAATAACCATCATCAACCACTTCAAGAGAACGGGGAACCTCCCATCTTGACGTACCAATTGTATTTTGTTTTTCAATTGCTCCCGATGCACTTAATTTAACAAGCCAGAAATCATCATCGTGTGTATCGTCAATATTATTCTCGGTTTTTTCAAGTGCCGTATTTGATTCGGACGCACCTGTTACAATGCAGCCGCCGTCTGCTGTAGCATCGATATCATAAACGATATCGTCATTGTAACCACCGATATCATTTTGCCAGACAATGCCACCTGTTGAATTTATTTTAATAATCCAATAATCATTATAAAATGAATAAACCACGTTTTCTGTTTTGTCGCCGGTGATTGTCGATTTGGAAACACCTCCGATAAAATAACCTCCGTCGTTACATTCGGCCAATGCTGTGACCTGATCATTACCTGTGCCGCCGATATCATTTTGCCAGACAATTCCACCCGTACTGTTTAATTTAATTACCCAGTAATCGGAAGTAGTTGTTCCGAATGCTGCTTCAGTTTTATCACCGCTTATTTGAGAATAGGAATAACCACCCAATAAATAACCACCATCCGTGGTTGAAATAATACATTTTAAATAATCATCCTTTGTTCCCCCGATATCATTTTGCCAGACAATATTTCCGGAAGCATCGAGTTTTAATACCCAATAATCATATCCATTCGTGCCGCCTGTAAACCTGTCTTCTGTTTTATCTCCTGAAATATGAGAATTCGTATAGCCGCCGATAATATATCCGCCATCTGCTGTTAAATCCATACTGGTAAGTATATCATGCTCATTTCCACCGATTGTATTTTCCCAAAGAATATTTCCTGTTGCATCTAATTTTACAATCCAGAAATCTTCCATGTTTGCAACACCGCCGATAATACCTTCCGATTTATCAAATCCGGCAGGTGAAACTGAATAACCGGCTATAATTACACCGCCATCCGGAGTAAATTTTGTACTCACGATATTATCTGTTAAACTTCCACCAATGGAATTTTGCCATTGGATAACTGGATCCTGTGAGAAGAGTATGCAGTTGGCAATCACAGTTAGAAGTAGAGAAATGATTAAAGTTTTTACCATGATATGTGGGTTTAGAGTTTTCGGTTAGTTGTTATTTTCGATAATTAATTTTTGTTCTGCATAATTATTCCCATCACTTACTCGCACAAAATAAATTCCTGATGAAATATTATCGAGTGAAATTGTTTGTGATGAAGAAATTATTTCATTGGAATAAATTAACTGGCCTAACGAATTATAAATAAACAGCCCCCTGTTTCCCCCCAAGGGGGACTTTGCTGACGCGAGATTTTGGACAGTGATTTCAAATGATCCGTTATTTGGGTTAGGATAAATTGTGAAACCAGTCTCACCAATACCCACTGACAACTCACCTTCTTTACATGGAACCGTTACCGAAATTGCATTTGAATTTTTATAGCAGCCGGTTGCAGTTTTTGTAACGCGGCATTTATAATTTCCTGCGGTTGTTGCAATATAATTTGTAGATGTTGCACCTGCAATAGCAGATGCGCCTTTATACCATTGATAAGTACATCCACCGGAAGGAATTTCAGTTAATGTAACACTTCCTCCCGCACAAAATGTGGTGGCGCCTCCGGCAGAGATACTTGCATTCGGATTTTTATTAACGGTTACTGAAATTGTTGTTGATGTTGCTGTTCCGCAAGGAGATGTTGTAACCGCAGAATAATTTCCTGATTTATTTACTGAATAAGTTGAAGAAGTTGCACCTGGAATATCAGCTCCGTTTTTCTTCCATTGAATTGATGCGCCGGAATATGTAGCAGATAATAAAACAGAACCTCCCTGGCAAAAAGTTGTTGCGCCACCGGCTGAAATATTTATTGTTTCCACAACTGCATCATCAATTAATCCGTTGCAGTTATCGTCGAGGGAGTTACATGTTTCTGAAACAGCAATGCAATCCGGAAATAATTTCACTACCCAATAATCAAAATATTGTGAATTGGTATAATAGTGCATATATGTTTCATCTTTATCGTAATAAAGTTCAGATTTTGAATAGCCGCCGAAAACAAATCCGCCGTCTGTAGATTGGGCAACAGATCTCAACTGATCATCATCAGTGCCTGCAATTGTATTTTGCCATAAGATATCTCCTGATGCATCCAATAACATCACCCAATAATCGCTGTTGCCGCTTACCCAATAATCTTCCGTGAAAAAATTAATTTCCACTTTATCACCGGAAGGATCTGAATTAGAATAACCGCCGAGAAAATATTTTCCATCGGTTGTTTGAATAACATCAGTTAAATAATCATTGGTAGTCCCGCCGATCGTATTTTCCCATTCAATATTTCCTGAAGCATCCAGTTTAACAACCCAATAATCAGGATGTGCAATAACTAAACCTATTACATCTTCAGATTTATCAAATCCGGCAAGAGATTTTGAATTTCCTCCGGCAAGGTAACCACCATCGGATGTTTGTACTATTTTATTTAAATAATCTTCTCCTGTTCCACCTATTGAATTTTGCCACAAAATATTTCCCGAAGCATCGAGTTTAATAATCCAATAATCATAACTTCCAATATATTCTGTTTTATCTCCTGATATTATACTGCCTGAATAGCCGCCCAGAATATATCCTCCATCAATCGTTTGTTCAATGCTTTGCAAATAGTCATATCCCGTACCGCCAATTGTATTTTGCCATACAATATTTCCCGCTGAATTTAATTTAACGATCCAATAATCCTGTGCCGTTCCTCCGATTAATGGTTCCGTTTTATCAAAATCAGCCGGTGATGATGAATAACCTCCTAAAATATATCCGCCATCAGACGTAATATCCACATCTCTTAAATTATCGGATCCTGATCCTCCAATTGTATTTTGCCAGACAATTGCACCGGAAGAATTTAATTTAATTACCCAATAATCGCTGCTTGTTCCTGCACCGAGTGAAGGTTCTGTTTTATCGCCGTTCATAGGTGATGAAGATGTACCCGCAAGAATATATCCGCCGTCGGGTGTTTGCTGAACACTAAATAACATATCAGATGCATCTCCTCCGATTGTATTTTCCCATTCAACGTCCAGCGATGCATTTACTTTTACAACCCAGTAATCAGGATAATTTCCTGACTCATCCCAATTAGTTTCAGTTTTATCCGCCGATACACCGGAATAAGAATATCCTCCGAGAATATATCCGCCATCTGAAGTGTTGGCAATTGTTTGCAAATAATCTTCTTTATATCCGCCGATTGTATTTTGAAATTGAATGGAAGGACCGGGATTGCAATCAATAATTCCTTCATCAATTACACCTGAACAATTATTATCAAAGCCGTCGCAAATATCAGTTTGTCCCGGATTAATTAAATCGTTATTGTCGTTACAATCTGTGGTGAGCAATGATGCATAGGAAGTGCCGACACATGCATCCCAATAAATCGTTCCATCATCAGTTCCATACGTGTCGTGATCAAAATCCGTATAAAGTGGTTGAGGAATACAATTTTGAATATCGATTTTTAATGCCCAATAATCGGATTTGTCTGCAGCAATTTCATTTTCTGTTTTATCTCCTGAAATTGGTGATCGCGATTCACCACCAATTACAATTTCTCCAGCAGGTGATAGATCAAAAGAGCAATTTCTTTCAAAATCAGAACCACCGATTAAATATTGCCAGATTACATTTAAATTAAAATCCAGTTTTGCGAGCCAAAAATCATAAGATTGAGTTGTTGTCCATAAATCTCCGGAAAATTCCGAGGTCACATCTCCTCCGATTAAATATCCATCTGCAAGCGCTCTTATTTCCGTGGGTTCATCTGAATCATTTCCGCCGATTGCATTTTGGGCAACGATTGCACCAAGGCTGTTTAATTTTAAAACCCAATAATCGTAATCACTGTAATTTTCAGTGGAGACATCATCTGTTTTATCTCCGGATGGTTCGGAATCAGATTTTCCGGCAATAATAAATCCGCCGTCTGTAGTTTCTCTTGCATCATATAAATATTCAATTCCTTCAGCACCGATTGTATTTTGCCATACAATTGAGCCTGTTGAATTTAATTTCATTACTAAAAAATCAGGCCCGTCAAAAGCAGCTTCAGTAATATCATCGGATACCGGCGACCATGTTTCACCTCCGAGAATATAACCGCCATCAGCTGTAGGATTAATACTTTCCAATTGATCACCGTTATCGCCACCGATGGTGTTTTGCCATACGATGGTACCTAAATTATTTAATTTAACAACCCAAAAATCATTGCTTCCTTTTGAAGGCTCAGCTTTATCTCCACTCGCACTCGAATAACTATAACCACCTAATATATAACCACCATCAGATGTAACAGCAATATCCATTAAATAATCATCGGCAGTACCACCAATTGTATTTTGCCATTGAATGCCGCCGGTTGAATTTAATTTAATTACCCAATAATCATATTGATAAGTGCCGCCGATAAAATGTGGTTCTGTTTTATCGCCAGTCGCATTTGAATTTGAATAACCGCCGACAATATATCCGCCATCCGGTGTTGGTTCAAGGCAGGTAAAAAAATCATCGGCAGTACCACCAATTGTATTTTGCCATTCAATTGCACCTGTATTATTTAATTTTACGATCCAATAATCTTCTGCGTTGGCAACACCACCAACCATATTTTCGGTTTTATCATATCCCATTCCTGAAATAGAATATCCGCCGAGAATTGCACCTCCGTCTGATGTGTAGCGAATGGCCCGCATATCATCCTCGCCGGCACCACCGACAGTATTTTGCCAGAGAATATCAGGATCCTGAGAAAATGCATTATGCATTCCGAACAAGCAAACAATTGCGAAACTTGCAATGGGTGTAATTATTTTTTTAATCATGGGATTAGTTTTTAATAAATCTTGTTGATGAAATTTTTCCATTGATATTTATTTGAACAGAATAAATTCCTGATGAAATATTATCAAGTGAAATTGTTTCGGTGAAATTATTATCTGATGAATTTATTTGTTGCGAATAAATTAATTGGCCTAACGAATTATAAATAAACAGCCCCCTGTTTCCCCCCAAGGGGGACTTTGCTGACGCGAGATCCTGATAGCTATCGGGAACAGTGATTTCAAATGTTCCGTTGTTGGGACTTGGATAAAGGGTTATTCGGTTATTGGTAATTGAGTTATTATTTACTTCACCGCAGCGGCAGGTGACAGAAACGGGTATTGTATAGAAGAAATCAAAACACAGGCAACATGTAGTAAATGTATGCTTCATCAAAAAGGGCTTTGAAATAGAAATTTAATGCCCGTGACCCGTGATTACAAATAAAGAAGTGTGAAACGCTGTTTTAAGATGGTGAAACAACCTTTTGAATTAGGGAATCGATGCAACCATTTAATAAGTCAGTATCAGATCCTGTCCGAATGCGACAATTTCCAGCTCTGTTTCAAATGCATTGATATAGCCGGCGTTGTTCTGAATATACGACTGGTCTTCGGAGACATAAGAGACTTTTAATATGCGGCCGTCTGATTTCATATCGGTTGCAGTTGAACCTTTGATCCCTGAATAGCTCATAAATTCCGTTTGGTCAATCGATGGAGACAATGTTAGCGGATAGGCAAATGCATTTCCTTCGCTGTTTAATAAGGTTACATAAATGCGCTGGTTTACAATTGAATCAATTGCTACAGTTGCTTCAGGGTAAATACAATCTGTTCCAAAACAATTCGCCTGTTTCTGACAACTGCTGAATACAATTGCAATCATGCCTGTGATGAAAATTGATCTGATAATCTGTGTAATGGATGTGTTCATTTTAGTTCGTTTGATTTACATACGAAGAATATTTGCAAATGTATTTTCCAGCCTAAAATATTTTGAACAAAACCGGACAGGATGCTGATACCGGTTGATCAACATACAATCAGGCTGAATGAACCGCATGACGGTTACCCAAATAAAATCTTACCAGATAAATAAAAACCAGAATGGATTAATATGAAAGGCGCAGACTGTCACCGTAGGAAACAATCTCAAGCGTAGTATTCAGTGCGTTGATATAATTGGCACCATTGAATACATAAGACTGGTCGTCGGCAACATAATAAATTTTCACAATGCGGCCATTTGCAGATTCGGAATGATTCTCTGCATAGTTTGCACTTTGGAAACCTGTGAAGCGGATAAAATCTGTTTCATCGATTTCAGGAGAAAGCATCAGCGGGCAAACAAAAGGAACTCCTTCGCTATTGAGTAAAGTGGAATAAACAATTTTATTTGAAATGGAATCGATTGTAACAACTGCTTCAGGAAATGTGCAGTCAGACCCGATGCATTCAACTGATTTTGAACAACTCGCAAATGAGATTGCGGCAATACAAATGATGATGATTTGTTTCATTTTATTTAATCCCCCCGATGCATTTCCCGGTTCACGGTCGGTAAATGCGGTGCAAAGGTATTTGATTGTACAATCTAACGCAAGGAATGTTCAGATATTTCCTGTTGATATGATGGTATTATGAACAATATATTAACCGGTCGGCAGTCTTCGGTCCTGTGTCGGCAGTCCTCAGTCCTCAGTCGGCAGTCTCATTCATCTAATCATTGTTGTGTATTGCAGCTTGCGCAATCATTGGGCGACGATCGGCAGTGACAGATTGTGTACTTGATTAAACATTACATCCACTCATAGGATGCATCTCGAAGAAATAATTCCCCTCTGCGCAGCGACATTTTTTCTGCGCTTGCGAGAAGGGTTAGGGCTGTGTTTAGAAGATTGAAATATTCAGCTCATCATCAAATTAAAAAAGGGCCTCAACTGTTGTTGCGGCCCTTTTAGTTGTATCTAGTATCTAGTAGCTAGTAGCTAGTAGCTAGTAGCTAGTAGCTAGTAGCTAGTAGCTAGTGGCTAGTGGCTAGCAGCCACCTGCCATCCTCCACTTACCAAATCATTGCTCTGCTTGAATCAGGAAGATACATTTTATCTCCTTGTTTGATTCCGAATGCTTCATACCATTGCGGTACATTCACAACTGTTCCGTTCACACGCCATTTGCCGGGGCTATGTACGTTGGTCATGAGTTGCGTGCGCATTGCATCATCTTTATAACTTCCGGCCCATATACGTCCGAAACCGATAAAATATCTTTGCTGCGGGGTAAACCCGTCGATTGATTTTCCTTCCTTGAATTGTTCTGTTTTTGTGAATGCCTGGTAAGTGATTGTAATACCGCCGAAGTCTGCAATATTTTCTCCAAGCGTATAGGCACCATTAATACATAAACTATCCAGTGGGCAATAAGAGTTGAACTGGCTTACAACAACTCCTGCCCTATCATCAAATTTCTTGCTGTCGTCGGCCGTCCACCACATTTTTAAATTACCTGATTCGTCGTATAATCTTCCCTGATCATCAAAACCATGTGTTATCTCATGTCCGATCACCACGCCGATTCCACCATAATTCAATGCATCATCTGCTTTCGGATCGAAAAACGGCGGTTGCAGTATTGCAGCCGGGAATACGATCTCGTTATTCGATGGATTGTAATATGCATTCACGGTTTGCGGAGTCATACCCCATTCGGTTTTATCCACAGGAGCTCCGATCTTCGCATAATTTCTTTGTGCTTCGAACTGCGCACCACGCATTACATTCAATACATACGGCCCGCGGTCTATTTCCAATTTAGAATAATCTCTCCATTTATCCGGATAGCCGATCTTCACAACAAAGGTTGACAGTTTTTTATGCGCCTGCATTTTAGTGCTGTCGCTCATCCATGTCAGCATATCAATACGTTCACCTAAAGCGGTTTTAATATTTGCCACCATTTCAAGCATACGTTTTTTGCTGTCTTCGCTGAAAGCAACTTTCACATATTCTTCACCTAATGCCTCACCTAAACAAAAATCAGCGGTTTCGACCACACGTTTCCATCTTGGTTTAATTGCATCCACACCATTCATTTTTTTAGAATGGAAATCAAAACTTTCATTTACAAAAGCATTGCTGAGATAATCTGATGCACCATCCACAAAATGGTAGGTCATGTACACTTTCCAGTCGTCCATCGGCACAGACTTCACAAGTCCGTTCAATGCCGCAAAGAAATCAGGCTGGCCAACATTCAAACCTGTTTTCATTTCAGGCGTACCGAGTTCAGAAAAATATAAACCCCAGTTGATATTCGGAGTCATTTTAGCAAGATCGGCAACCGGCATTTTATGATATACGGCATTCGGATCACGCATTAATTCTTTTTTCATCGATGCTTCTGCCAGTTTGGTTTCGAGGGCCATAATGGTATTCGCATTTTTCATTGATGTTGCTTCATCATTCCCAAGCAGCATGAAGACATTTTTCACATGCGTGATATAGTCCTGCCTGTTTTGTTCTGTTTTTGCATCTTTCAGGAAATAATAATCGCGGTTTGGTAAACCAAGGCCGCCTTGCCAGAGGATCATGATCTGATCTGCACTGTTTTTATCATCCTGTCCGACAAAATTTGCAAACAAAGGAAAAGTAAATGTGCGATGGCAATCTGCAGCCATTTTAATGAGATCATCAGTGGTTTTCATTCCGTTGATCTGCTCAAGAAAAGGTTTGATCGGATCATAACCTGCTTTTTCAATCGCAACTGTATCCATACCGCTTGCCCAGAAATCACCAACTTTTTGCTGGTTTGTTCCTTTTGCTGCATTTGCAGAAGCTGCATCTTCCATTACTTTGTGCAATGTATTCAGACTGTTGTCGTCGAGCATATGGAATGAACCATAACTCGCTTTATCAGCAGGAATAGGGTGTGCTGCAATCCATTTTGCATTAATATATTCGAAGAAATCATCTCCGGGCCTGTATGCAGAATCGAGAGAAGCGGGATCAAAAGCCCTGTAGGCTGCATCTTCCGTAGTCTTCTTCGACTTACAGGCTGTAAAAGTGAATGCAATGAGGGTAACTGTAATTAAACTGGTTTTTTTCATTTTATTGATTTTAGCGGCGCAAAGATAAAAGAAAGGTCTGTGAAGAGTGGGTTAAGGGTTGTTAAGGGAGTAGTCAGCCGTCGGCAGTCCTCGGTCTTCAGTCTTCAGTCTTCAGTCGGCAGTCGGCAGTGGCAGTCGTTCATTCATCCAAGCATTTTTTTTATACCTGGTTAATTGTGTAATTGCATGAACAGAATATTGCTATGATGAGTGAGACTGCCGACTGAAGACCGAGGACCGGTTCCGAACGGAACACTGATATTATTGTTGTAACTTTGTAAGACAGCAATACATGAGTTGCGCTTTTTGGTTCTGCATCTGAACATCATCATTTAGCCTTCCTTTTTATATTGTTATTTTTTTTATCAGTTCATAGTACGATTAAACAAATTTGCATGAAGTCAATAAAATTCGTGTGCAGTGATAATAACCAAAAAGAATTTACAAGTGCAGTCAGAAAAAATGTAAATGATTATTTCAGGGAAAAAGGAATTTCCACAAAAGGAAATATTGAAACTGCGATCCAGACAATTTCAATGATCGTTTTATATATCTTACCATTTATATTATTGCTGACTGTTCCAATGGCCGGCTGGCTTGCAATCGCAATGACGGTTTTAATCGGCATCGGAATGGCCGGCATCGGAATGTGTGTAATGCATGATGCTTCGCACGGATCATTTTCGGGAAAAGAATGGGTTAATAATCTTTTGAGCGGCACCATGTATTTATTAGGCAGCAATGTTTTCAACTGGAAAATTCAACATAATGTATTGCATCATGCATATACAAATATTGAAGGTTATGATACGGATATTGAATCACGCGGTCCCTTGCGTTTATCCGAACATGCGCCATTAAAAAAAATACATAAGTATCAGCATTTCCATGCATTTTTCTTTTACGGATTATTAACGCTTGCGAAACTGGTGAAGGATTTTACACAACTTGCCGAATTCAATAAAGCCGGTTTAACCAAAAAATACAATCTGAATCCTGTAAAAGAATATATTAAAATGGTGAGTGTCAAAATACTGTATCTTGCCGCAGTGATCGGCCTGCCGCTTATGTTTACAAATTTTACATGGGGCGAAGTGCTGATTGGTTTTTTTGTTATGCATTTTGTCGGCGGCGTAATTTTAAGCACGATTTTCCAGATGGCGCATGTTGTTTCGGGCACATCACAATTAACCGCCAATGATCAGGGTGTGATTGAAAGTGAATGGACCGTTCATGAATTGGAAACCACTGCGGATTTTGCAAGGAATAATTTATTTCTCAACTGGTACATCGGCGGACTCAATTTTCAAATCGAACATCATTTATTTCCGCACATCTGTCATATACATTATCGCAAAATTGCACCGATTGTTGAACGCACTGCAAATGAATTTGGATTTAATTATAATTTGAAAAAGAGTTTTTCATCTGCTTTATTCTCGCATTTCAGCAGGTTAAAAGAGTTAGGTAAACAACCTGCCTGATTCTCTTTCAGTAATTTCTTAACATCTTTTGCCGAAGTTATAAACGCATTGTTTCATCGTGAAGCAAAGATTTTACATTCGACGGGAAGAAATCTGTTTGCGCTATTTACACGTGCTGAGAGGTTTAAATTCAATCATAAAGAGGTCCGATTATTGGTATGTGTGTGTGTGTGTGTGTGTGTGTAAATATGATGAACAAATTTCAATATGCAATTTCATGCTAAAATTAATGCGGTTGCAAATTGCAATAACAATCCGATCCAAAACAGGACTTATTATTTCATCCTGTCAGGTAAAATAACCTGGAATGAAAAAAACAAAATTGCTATAATCCCCGAATTGTAGTATCTTTAAGTAAATCCACTACGCTCTTTACATCGGTTTTAAACAAAAACCAGCTTTGGCAACAATTCCCGCGACTGATGATAAATAATTGTAAAGAATAAGCGACTTTGAAATTATATATCAAATATATGGTAAGCATACGCTGCAAGCTGATGGTTAAATCTCAGCTGGATGCACTGGGTCTTTCCTATGGTACCATTGAACTTGGAGAAGTTGATGTATTCGGGAACCCCGATGAAATAATGCTGAGAAAACTCAAAATCGGCCTACAAAAATCCGGTCTTGAACTGATGGATGATAAGCGTGCAATGCTCATCGAAAAAATCAAAAATGTAATTATTGAACTGGTGCATTACACGGATGAAATACCTAAAATAAAAAACTCCGAATACATCAGTGAGCATTTACATCATGATTATACCTATCTGGCAAATCTCTTCTCTGAATCTACCGGAACTACCATCGAACAATTCATCATTCATCATAAGATTGAACGTGTGAAAGAACTGCTTCTGTATGACGAATTAAATCTCACCGAAATTTCTTACAAACTCAATTACAGCAGCGTCGCACATCTATCCACACAATTTAAAAAGATCACAGGTTTAACTCCTTCCTTTTTTAAAACCCTAAAGCTGAACAGGAGAAACCCGCTCGAGGAAATATGATGACTAACAAAAAATATTTGTTAGGTCATTTTGAAAAATCTGTTTCACTAAATGTGTGAATATTGTAAACCTTTTCTTTAATTATACAATCTTACGGGTTTAGTTCTTACCATCTTTACCGTATAGAAATAGAATACCTAAAGAATTAATCACGTGAGTGTTTCATTACAAAAAACGACCAGCTTCTTCAATATGTGTTTTGGAGATGCCGAAAATAATTGAGTGAAATCTGCAGGTTGCAGGTTTTTGAAAATCCCTTTTGTCGTGAAAACACATACGCATTTCAAAAAGGAATATTTTTTTACGAATTCAATAAATAATAAAATGTCAAACCAAAAAAACAATCAGGAAATAGAAAAATCGAAAGCACACATCATCGTGGAAATCATCGAATATCTGCCGAATGCGGTATTAAGCAAAACAATCATAAAAAAATCAACAGGTAATATTACCGTCTCATCCTTAGATTCAGGAGAAGAACTTGCGGAAAAAACATCACCATTTGATACGTATATACAGATCATTGATGGTGCAGCCGAATTAACGATTGATGAAAAAAAATTTCAGCTCAAATTAGGTGACGGAATTGTGATACCGGCACATGCTGCACATTTTTTTAATGCGAATGTTCAATTTAAAATGATAGCAACGATTATTAAGAGCGGATATGATATGAACTGATATACAATTTAAATAATCAAATATATCGTATAAATTAATCCTTAACTCACACCCGATGCGATGCACTGGTACAGAAATTTCGATATTCGTTGATGATCATCTGATCTGTTACAACGATGCAGGCATGGATGATATGCCGGTAATTATTTGCGTCCATGATTTTGGATTGAACCGTAACATGTGGAATATCCAGCTGGATGAATTAAAAGCCGCATACAGAGTAATTGCATATGATGTGCGCGGACATGGCGCATCCGACAGTGGTTCGGAAATATTTTCTTTGGAGTTATTCGGCCGTGATCTTCTTTACTTTATGGATGCACTGGAGATACAACAGGCAGTTATTTGTGGTTTTTCTATGGGTGGATTAATTGCGCTACATGCTTATCATTTGGAGCCCTCTCGTTTTAACGGCCTGATTTTGATAAATACGCAATGTAAAGCCGACACCCCCAAGGATGCAAGAAAACGCACGGAATTGTTATTCCTTATACAAAATAAAGGACTTGATGATTTTACCAATACCTATATACAAAGTTTATTTACTCCTGATTCATTTCAGGCAAAATCAGCTGAAGTTGCTGCAGTTAAAGAAATGCTATTGTCATCCCAAAAAGATAGTTTGGATAAAACCTTGCAGGCCATAATCGGCAGAAACAAGGTTGCATCTATTTTGAGAGAAATAGAAGTTCCGGTACTTATTTTAACAGGAGCGGATAATCATATTATTCCGGCTGATACGGCACAATTTATAAAAACAAATGTGATGGATACCTTTGATTATATGATTGATTACAGCGCCCACATGTGTAATCTTGAAAATCCCGGAGCATTCGGCCATCATGTAAATAAATTTTGCTATCAATTTGCAAGAAAGCAAATACACTATTCCAAACAACAGTATTTTCCAAATAGTGAAGGTAATTTCTGAACTTTCCCCTTCATCTGTTTTGAAACTGAAAACTTGTTGCAAAGCACCAACTTTTTAAATGTACTTCAGTTTCTGAAAACTCGATGGACACATATGCATTATTACTGCATGGAATAAGCAGACAATATTTTTCTCTCAGAAGAAACAATTATGTTCCGTCTTAATTTTCGCGATTTTATTCATATTTCAGTTTCTGCCTTCAAGCGATGGCGAAAAAAGGATCCATTTCTGCACAGTGCCGTAATTGCTTATTATGCAATTTTCAGTATGCCGGGGTTACTGATCATAGTTGTTACGCTTGCATCGGCATTTTTTCAGCGCACTGTGATTACTGAACATGTTTTTAATCAGATCTCTTCCATTATGGGAATTGATACCGCCACGCAGGTAAAAAGCATGATCGACGGATCACCTGAGCATAAAAAAACCATAGTGGCAACAATACTCGGCATTCTTACAATCATTATTGGAGCGTCGGGCGTTTTTAAGCAACTGCAGAAAGCATTGAATAATATTTGGGAAGTAACACCAAAGCCAAGAAAAAAAATAATTGTACTGATACGTGTCAGGTTATTCTCATTTGGCTTGATACTTACCGTAGGTTTTTTATTACTGATCTCTCTCCTTCTCACCACTTTGCTGGTTGCCATTAGCACCTGGATCATGGGAAACTGGCCCGACTTTATATATTTTATCTTCATCGTTCTGAATGCTGTTCTGTCTTTTGCAGTTGTTTCGATTCTGTTTGCGTTAATGTTTAAAATATTGCCTGATGCAAAGGTTGAGTGGAAACATGTATGGCTGGGCGCAATGCTTACTTCTTTTCTTTTTATTCTCGGCAAATCTGCAATCGGGTTTTATTTAAGTAAAACAAATCCCGGTTCTGCCTATGGAGCAGCCGGATCGGTTGTATTAATTCTGGTTTGGGTAAGTTATTCGTGTGTTATTCTTTTTTATGGCGCCGAATTCACACGGGCTTATGCAGATCATATCACCGGGCGTGTTGCTGCTTCTCAACTTTCTGAACCAAAAAAATCGAATAAGCCCTTGCAACAGGAAGATAAATAATCAGGAATAAACATCTGCTCACCTTCTTTAAACAAAATGGCTCAAAAAAATATATGTGGAATTCCATACACATGTGTGTATCTTATAAATAATAACATATATAATGTAAATTAAAGATGCAGGAAAAGATAAACTTTATAAACAAAAGTATGAAAATGAAACCGAGACAGTTCAAATACAGCTGGCATCCTATGGACCTGAAACGCAAGTTTACCGTCGTAACGTCTGAAGCTGAAAGTAAAATACCCGGGAAGTATGCTACAAAAAACCTGGAAGTATTCCCTGCAAAAAATAACCGGTGGCTCAATCCAGACGCCTGTAAATAATTTAAAAATGTGGGCCTTAAATGTAGGAATATTATAAAACCTTTCAGGAATTATATAACAAGTGACCAGTTGCTTTAAGCGAATTTTACGGTATTAAGCAACCGGGCAATGTCGATTCATGACCTCCTGCATTCTGCTACCTCCGCCAATGGTTAAAGGATCAAACAGGTGAAGATTGATATGAAAGGGTTGTAAACAAGAAACAAGATTTGGTCATTGTAAGGACCGCTGATAAATCAAATTCAATTAACACCAATGGGAGCACTTCAATTTGTCATTTTTACATACATACTTATAGTTCTGATTGCTGTGATCAACATTTTCAATTTCCATTCTGCTATCCTTCATGCCCTGAAAAAAGCAACATCACCTCAACCTGTGCATAAAGAAACACAAACCCAAACAAGAAAAATAAACCGAAATTAAAATACATATTATGGGAAATTTACTCTATGTGATTGCAGCTATATTAATCATTTTGTGGGCGATTGGCTATTTTGGATACAATTCGGGAGATATTATTCATATCCTCCTTGTGATTGCAGTGATTGCAATTATATTAAGAATCATTCGCGGAGAAAGAATCATTGATTGATACATCAAATAGAATTTCAGAATGCCATGCACGTATTTCTAAATGCATGTCATTTTCGTAAAAACAAACATTCAAATTGGCTACTCAATAATACAGCATTTCATGAAATAAACCCGGTTTTAAAAAAGCAGTTTTTGCCTTTAATGAACAAACGTTTGTCTTCATTCAACTACCTGTTTTATTTCAAATAAATTGTAATTATTGAACAGTGAAAAATAAAAAATCATAGCCGTCTGGATGGATAACGCAAGTGCCCATTTAACCAGGTATGCAGTTGAAGAAATGCATACTTTGAAAATAGATTCATTATCCACACATCAGTAAAAAGCTGAAAGCATGCGGAAAAGCGAAAATATCATGCATCAAAAAGAACAGGCCCAACAGGCAACATTTTATAAACAGATTTAAGAAAAGCTGATGCATTATGCTGATATTCTCTTATTCGGTCCGTCAACGGTCAAATCTGAATTGTTCAATCTGCTGAAGGATGACCCGCAATATAGTGAAGTGTCATTTGAGGTATTGCCGGCAGATTATATGAGTATCCATGAAGAACATGCCTTTATTAAAAACCATTTCAGTAAATTACAGAAAGGTAAATAGCCATTTGTAAATTGCTATTTAATAATCCAATTCCCGGCAATCAAAACAGGTATCTGATTGAATTGTAAAACAGTCATTCGGATTACATGTGCATTCCGATTGCTTATTGAATTCAATTTTATTTCAGATGGTAATACTATCACCAAGTACGGGAATGTTTACACGATTGTAATGCGCATCCAGTAAATGTCCTTTAAATCCATTTAAAGCATCATGGTCGCCGTGCACCAGATATATATCCCGCAACTTTTTCTTTTCCTGCGTGCCCAGATAATCGATCATTTCTTTGTAATCGCCATGTGCAGAAAAACTTGACATCACTTCTACTTTTGCATGCACATTTAATTCTCTTCCGAATAAACGGATTGTTTTATCACCCCGCATTAATTTACCTCCTGGTGTGTGCTCTGCACAATAGCCCACGATCAGAATTGTATTTTCAGCATGTTCAACCGCATTAAATACATGGTGCTTCACACGGCCCGCATTGATCATTCCTGCAGCACTGATCACAACACATCCACGCATATTATTGATTGCTTTCGAATCATCAACGGTGCGGGTGTATTTCAGTGAATTAAACCCGAACGGATTATCATCACTCAGCATATATTTTAATATTTCTTTATCGTAACATTCGGGATGTGCTTCGAAAATATGCGTTGCATTTACTGCAAGAGGTGAATCAACATAGATCGGAATATTCGGCAATTTATTTTCCGACGCCATCTGATCGAGCATATATACAATTTCCTGTGTGCGGCCTACACTAAATGCAGGGATGATCACTTTTCCTTTTTGTTCGAGACACGTTTGTTTGATCACCCGGAGAAAATGTTCACGCTCATCAGGTGCCTGTTCATGTAATCTGTCGCCGTAGGTTGCTTCAGAAATCAAAATATCACATGCGGGCATCGGATCAGGATCACGCAAAATCGGCCTGTTTGGCCTGCCGATATCTGCGGTAAAACCAAACAGCAGATCTTTCAGCCCGTGCCGCCGGATACGCAGTGTTACGCTTGCCGATCCTAAAATATGTCCCGAATCTTTAAATACAACATCCACATCCGGATGCACACTAAACCAATTATTATATTGTGATGTGCGGAATAATTCCATCGTATGCGCAACATCTTCCGGTGAATATAAAGGCTCTTCTTCTTCATCGCGGCGGCGGTTTGTAAATTCACTTTCCCGCTCCTGAATATGTGCGCTGTCGAGCAGCAGAATTGCAGTGAGATCCTCAGTTGCCGGTGTCGAAAAAATATGGCCGCTGAATCCGTCTTTCACCAGCTTGGGCAGGCGGCCGCAATGATCAATATGTGCATGCGATAAAATAACAACATTGATTTCATGCGGGTCGAATAAAAACCGTGTATTAAAATTTTCATATTCCGGTTCATTTCCCTGATAAAGTCCGCAATCAAGTAAAATTTTAAATCCATCATCGAGGGTTAGTAAATGTGAACTGCCTGTTACCGTTCCGGCTGCCCCGCAAAATTTAATATTCATATTTAAAAGAGTTAAAAGAGTAAAGAGTAAAGTTGAAAGTTAAAAAATAGAACGTCGAAAATTACGAATGAAATTGGAAAGTAGAAAGCGAAAAGTGAATTGTTTAATTTTTTGTATTTTTGATTAATCATTACCCCTTAAATAATTGAAATGAAAATAAGTCATTTTGAAGAATTGATTGCCTGGCAAAAATCCCAGGAACTTGCTGTAAAGGTTTATAAAATATTTTCCCGTAACAATGATTTTGGGTTTAAAAATCAAATTTGTAACGCCGCAGTTTCCATTTCAAATAATATTGCAGAAGGATTTGAGAGGGAAGGGAAAAAAGAGTTCGCAAGATTTCTTATTTATGCGAAAGGCGCTTGTGGTGAAGTCAGGTCAATGATTTATTTAGCGTTCAGGTTGCAATTCATTGATGTTGATGAACGGGATTTATTTTTAAATGATTGCCGCGAAATAGCACGCATTATAAAAGGCCTGCACAAAAAAGTTGTTGAACAAATTAAAGTATAATTCCATTTACTCTTTACTCTTTACTCTTTACTCTCCCTTCATACCTTAATTCTTCATATTTTTCTACCATTCTCTTTCTTGCTTCCTCTTTCAGTTTATGCACATCATTTTCTGTATACTTCGAAACATCGATTGGATCCATTTCATATACATGCACAATACCCGGACGCATCCACAATGGTTTATTCGGCATGAGCACTTCGGTATTGAGGTATATCATGGGTAATATATTTGTTTTTGTCTGAATTGCGATCAGGAATGCACCATCTTTAAATTCTATCATCGTCTGATCTATTGTTTTATTTCTGGTGCCTTCCGGAAAAATAAAAATATGATCCCCTTTTCTCAGGTAGTCCATCATGGCCAGCATACTTTTTTTCCTGCTTTCCTTACTGCTCCGGTCCACATTTACCGTCGTAATCTTAAAAACATTTCCCATTAAAGGAACTTTCAATAATTCTTTTTTTGCAAGATAACGCACACGTCCCCAGCAGGAAATCGCAGCAACAGGTGCATCGAGATTTGACCTGTGGTTTGCTATCACAACAAAGGTTTCTTTTCGGTTTACTTTGGGATTGCGGTGAATTTTATAAATAAAGCCGCAGCATATTCCGAGGCCCCAAGCAATACATTTACAAAGCAGCATAAATACGCCGAGCGCCTTATCGCCGAACAACCAGGAAAATAAAAAGAAAAAAGGCATGGTAATGATCAGCAGCAGAATAAAAACAAGTGCTACATAAAATGTAAATAAAATGCGCAATAACCTGATCATGTGCAAATATATCTTTGCCGGTGAGAATCTTTCATCTCTGCTGAAATTTATTTCCACAACCTGCAGAAACTGTTTTGCCGCCGGCAGCCTTTTGAGTATTTTTAAGCCATGTATGCGGTAGTAGATATTGAGACAACCGGAACCAATAACACGTATCATGGCATCACCGAAATTGCGGTTGTTTTGCATGACGGAGAAAAAGTAACGGATGTATGGAAAAGTTTGATAAATCCCGGCCAGTACATTCCTGATTTTATTACGCAAATGACCGGAATTACAAATGAAATGGTTGAATCAGCACCTGTGTTCTCAGATATTGCTGAAGAATTATTTTCCTTATTGAACGACCGCATCTTTGTTGCTCATAACGCTGCTTTCGATTATGGATTTATCCGTTCGCATTTCGAAGCAAGCGGTTATACATTTAAATCCAAAAAATTATGCACAGTCCGTCTGAGCAGAAAAATTTTTCCGGGATTCCGCAGTTACAGCCTGGGCAAATTATGCGAACAGCTCGGCATAACAATCGCTAACCGTCACCGTGCTTTCGGCGATGCAGAAGCAACGGCAAAAGTTTTTACACTCCTTTTGGAAAATGATCCCGGAGATGTGGTCAATTCATTTTTAAAAAGAAATTCGAAAGAACAAATCCTGCCGCCACATCTCGACAAACAATTGATATCTGCTCTTCCAACCGAACCCGGCGTTTATTATTTCCACGACAGCCAGGGAAAAATCATTTATGTCGGAAAAGCAAAAAATATCCGGAGCCGTGTTTTGGGCCATTTTACTTTCGCCGAACATCACGGCCGTGAAAATGCATTGCGTGATGCAATTCACGACATAACTTTTGAATTAACCGGAAATGAATTGATCGCTTTATTACTTGAGAGTGAAGAGATAAAAAGAAAAAATCCAAAATTTAATGCCGCACAGAAATTATGGGACCGCAATTATTGTATTTTTCAATTCACAGACCAAAACGGATATATCCATCTCGGTATTGAAAGATATAACAGGAAAAAAGATGTGCTAAAAGTTTTTCCTGATTTTTTATCCGCACGTGCATTTTTAAATTCCAAAGTATCTGGGTTTCAGCTCTGCGCCAAATTGTGCCATCTGCAAAAAGTAAAAAAGGAATGTCATCAGGTAATTACCGGCGTATGCAAGGGCGCATGCACAGGTAACGAACATCCAGAGGATTATAATACGAGGGTTTCACTGGCAATCGAATCATTCACAGATGAAACAGCAGCATATTTTATTTTGGGGAAGGGTCGCAGTGCTGATGAAAAAAGTGCCATTCTGATTGAAAAAGGACATTATCTCGGTTTTGGTTTTTTTCAACAAAATTATCTGAACGGTGATCCTTCGGTATTGCGGGACATCATCCGCTGGCGCCCTGATACGCCTGATGTGCAGCGCATTCTTACCGGATGGATGAGCAGATATGCTGTCCAGATCCTGCCGCTTGAACGCCCGATACATGCTGAATAACCCGCTTTTAGCTGTCACATTTCGGGAATTTTAATATCAGAATAACAGGCTTATATTGTAGATTTGCCGACTTTTATTCTTTACAGTAAAATGGATGGATGAGCGCATCATTGATTAAATCGGGACCGGAAAATTCAGAATTTATCGTTGTATTGACAAGGACAACTGAGGATATTCAGCATCCGTTGTTACAAATGTTCAGACACGTTGTAGAACAAAAAATGCCTGAAAAGGAAAACGGAATTATTGTGAATTTTCAGGAAAATGGAATTACATCTGCCGTTCTACTGAAAGCACAAAATTCAAAATCGCAAGGTGAATTATTGGAAGAAGCGAGGCAGAAAGGCGGGAACCTTACAAAGCGCATCAATCATGAAAAATGTAAATCGGTTACGGTATTAAGGGCATCTACTTCAATATCAAAACAGGAATTACTTGCATTTACCGAAGGCCTTTCACTTGCCAATTATCAGTTTCTGAAATATAAAACAGAAAAGAGGGAAAATACATTGCAAACAATTCGTGTGTCGGATGATGAAATTGCACAAAACGAACTCGATGAATTAAAAAATCTTGTTGATGCAAATCAACTTGCAAAAGACCTCAGCAATGAGCCCGTGATCGGTTTGAATTCCGTTCAACTCGGCGAGATCATTCTTGCACTTTCCAAAGAACTCAATTTCAAGGCGGAAGTTTTACAAAAAGCGCAAATTGAAGCATTAAAAATGGGCGGCTTATTAGGTGTGAATTATGGAAGTTCGGTCCCTCCCACTTTTACAATTCTTGAATACAAACCAGATCATGCAAAAAATAAACAACCGTTTATATTTATAGGTAAAGGTGTTACGTATGATACCGGAGGCTATAGTTTAAAACCGGGCAACAGCATGAGCGGGATGAAAATGGATATGAGCGGTGCCGCTGCAGTGGTTGGAAGTTTTTATGCGATTGTAAAAAATAATTTACCCGTTTATTGTGTCGGTTTGATTCCGTCAACAGATAATAAAATCAATTCCGACGCATTGGTGCCGGACGACGTGATCACAATGTCGAGCGGAAATACAATTGAAGTTTTGAATACGGATGCGGAAGGAAGATTAATTCTTGCCGATGCATTAACCTATGCAAAAAAATATCAGCCGGAACTTGTCATCGATCTTGCTACACTTACAGGTGCTGCCGCAGTCATTACAGGTACGCTCGGCAGTGCAATGATGGGAACGGATTACAAATACCGCAGGCAATTAATGGAATGCGGTGAATTAATGTTTGAACGTCTTTGGGAAATTCCTTACTGGAAAGAATATGCCGATATGCTGAAAAGCGATGTCGCAGATATGAAAAATATCGGCGGCCCTGTTGGCGGCAGTGCAACAGCAGGAAAATTTCTCGAATTTTTTACCGATTATCCATGGCTGCATCTCGATATTGCCGGCCCTGCAATTCTCAAGGAAGAAGAACCTTATAAACAAAAAGGTGCAAGCGGCGTGGGTGTCCGGTTGTTATATGCTTTCGCGAAAATGGTGAGTGCATAAATACCGGTCAGAAATCATCATCCTCAATATCCAATTCTTTTTCGTATTCATTTTTATCCGATCCCTGCTGCGATTTGAATTTTCCGTGTTTATCCAGCACGTGAAAAATAAAACCAAAATCCGTTGTCACTTTGCTGAATGTATCATCAGGATGCAAATATTGTGTATATAATATATTCAGCTCGAAGCCAATTCTGCGTGAAAAAAAATAGGCAACACCTGGACCGATTCCAATTGTTGAATTGTCTGTTACGATTTTAGCTGCAGTAAAATCTGATTTTCTGTCGATCGTATATTGAAGATTTCCAAGTATATAAAATTTCCTGTCGGTAATTGTCCAGTAATATTTTAATTCAGGTGTAAATTTCAATGCAGAAATCAATGTTTCTTCAGTACCCACCTGCAAGGTGTAATTTGTTATAAACCCGATCAATAAATCATCCGTGAGAAAATAACCGACACGGGGTGTGATCGTAAATTTATAAATTGATTCTGTAGTTTCATTTGTATAGCTGAAACTAAAGCCGCCCCCCGACCTGAAAGTGCCTTTGCCGGTTGGAAACCGTTGCGCATGCAGAAAAAGGGGAGAAAAGAAGAGGAATAAAATCAGAATGTTTTTCATGGATGTAAATTTAAAATGAACAAATAATTTATATAGAGGAAATTAACTATTCAGCGGTTGCAATATCAGAGCTTTCTCGTAATATACTCACTGAGCAATTCAATGGCAACATGGTTATCGCCTCCAACCGGAACAATCAGGTCCGCAAATTTTTTGGAAGGCTCAATAAACTGATCATGCATCGGGCGAACGGTATGCACATAGCGTTTCATTACATCTTCCACCGTTCTGCCACGCTCTTCCATATCGCGTTTTACTACACGCATCAACCGGTGGTCAGGATCAGCATCAATAAAAATCTTTATGGAAAATTCGTTGCGCAATGCAGGATCACATAATATCAGAATTCCTTCAATGATCAACACGTTACTTGGTTGGACAGCAATCGTTTCATGTTGCCTGGTGCAGGTAAGCATGGAATAAACCGGCTGTCGAATCGAACGGCCGTGTTTTAATTCCTGCACATGATGCACAAGCAATTCCCATTCAATAGCATCGGGATGATCGTAATTTAATTTCTTCCGTTCTTCCGGTGCAATATTCGAATTATCCCGGTAATAAGCATCCTGTGAAATAACAGAAACAGAATGGTCTGGCAAACTCTTTATCAGTTTGTTTACAAAAGTTGTCTTCCCCGAACCTGTTCCACCTGCTATTCCGATTACGATCATATTTAATTTTTTATTCTGTTATTTCATGTTGTGCCATGATTTTTTTGACACGCGGGTTCATAATTTTAAAAAAAACCGGTGGCAGCAAAGATAAAATAATCATTGCCGGATAACCCGCGGGTAGTCGTGGTGCTTCATCCATATGGCGCAAGACCTGGTATTTTCTGGATGCAAGATAGTGATGATCGGAATGACGTGTTAATTCATATAATATCATCCTTCCTAAAACATGATCGGAATTCCATGAATGCCAAGGCTGCACCCGTTCATAATTTCCGGATGCGAGTTTGCGCCTTCTCAAACCATAATGTTCAACATAATTTACCGATTCGAGAAGCAAAATGCCGAATAATGCAGCAACGAGAAATAAGAAGGCCGGTAAGGTGCCGAACCAAAAATAAATGAGTGAAGTAAATCCGATTTCAATAAAAGCAAATAACAGCATTTGGTTATCCAGTGAATAAATATTTCTATTTCTTTCTGTCAGTTCTTTCACTTCTATTTTCCATGCCGAGCCTATGGATCCGAATATGGTGCGCAGAAAAAATAAATAAATGCTTTCATTTAATACAGCCGAAGCAGGATCTTCATCTGTTGATACTTTTTTGTGATGGCCTTTATTATGTTCAATTATAAAATGCATATACAATGAACTCAGCAATAAACTTTTTGCAAGGAATTGCTCAAATTTATTTTTCCGGTGTCCGAGTTCATGCGCCACATTGATACCGATCACACCACAGCAAATACCCATACTGATTGTTGCTCCTGCAAGCTCCCACCAGTTGTATCCGAAATTATTTATTGCAAATAGAAAATAATACAGAATCGCATATTGAACTGGCACATTTAAATAAAGAAGAAGATCATACCATTTGTCTTTCTTTACGATTTCTTCTTCTGCCAATGCAAGGTTATTCGGATTTACCGGCAATAATATTTCAATGCCTGCCACGAGAATAAAAGCATATACCGGAGTGAGGTATGTCCAGATACCGCCGAGATAAATAGATAAAAAAGCGGTTAATGGTATCGAAAACCCTGCGAGATATTTAGCGATCCTGATAAAACGCATTTACAAAATTAGATATATTTCTCTGATCGGAAGGTGCATGTTGCCGGCAGATTGTAAAAGAAATTCGTAGTTTTCAAGCTGAACTTTTGGATCCTGCATAAGGTTAAAAGCAAAATGAGTATTTTTTCCTACGAAAATATTGATTCAGGAAGCAACAGGCCATCGTTGAGCCGCGAGGATGAAAAAAAACATCTCTATCTCAGCATATTCATGCCGTGTGTGTTTGTTGCACTCATGTGGCTGGTAAAATTATTTGAGGTGGTTACTGGGACGAGCCTTGCGAAATACGGTGTGTTTCCAAAACATTTGGAAGGCCTGCGTGGAATTTTATTTTCTCCTTTTATTCATGGTGACTGGCAACATTTACTCTCCAATACATTGCCGTTTCTGATCTTATCGTTTCTCATGATCTTCAATTACCGGAAAGTGGCCTTTAAATCATTTGTATTTATTTATCTTGTTTCAGGGCTGCTGGTGTGGATCTTTGGCAGGGAGAGTTATCATATCGGTGCGAGTAATTTAGTTTATGGGTTTGCATTTTTTATTTTCTGGAGCGGAATCTTCCGGAAAAACATGCAATCAATCGCACTCTCCTTGTTTGTTGTTTTCATTTACGGAAGTATTGTATGGGGTTTGTTCCCGATCGATTTCCGCATTTCTTTTGAAGGACATATTATGGGAGCAATTACCGGAACTGTTTGCGCATTTTATTTTCGCAAAGTGGATCTGCCTCCTAAAATTATTCTTGAAGATGATGAAGAGGATGAGGAGGATGAACATGTACCCGTTCCTCCCGAACAAAATATCGTGATTACATTTGTTCCGCGGCCCGAAGACCCGCAGAAATAAATGCAACAGGAAATTAAAATAACCGGCGACGGTACACCCACCATTTATATTCCCGAACTTGATGAACATTACCATTCTGTTTACGGTGCATATAATGAATCGATGCATGTATTTATTCAAAATGGTTTTCATTACGTCGCAGCATCCGGCAAAAGTAAATTGCATATTCTTGAAATTGGTTTGGGCACAGGGTTGAATACGCTTCTTACATTGCGGGAAAATAACACAACAGGATTATCTGTTTTCTATCAGGCTCTCGAACCTTATCCATTATCTTCCGACATGATCGGTCAAATTCAATTCGACATTGCCGATATGGAAAATGTAAATCTATTTTTCAGAAAAATACATGAAGCAATATCGGATGAAATTGTAATCCTGGCACCGCAGTTTCATTTTGAAAAAACAATGAAACGTCTTGAAGATTTTAATCCTTCAATACAATATGACCTGATTTATTTTGATGCATTTGGCCCGCGTGCGCAACCGGAAATATGGTCGCTTGATAATTTTAAAAAATTATATGATGCATTAGTCCCCGGTGGTATTCTTGTTACCTATTGCGCAAAAGGAGATGTACGGCGCACAATGCTTGCTGCAGGTTTCAATGTCGAAAGGCTGCCAGGCCCGCCGGGTAAACGTGAAATGCTCCGTGCAATGAAACTGATGTAATATTACAGCGTGAAAGATTTTTTGATCGTAGGACTTGGTTTTTCGGGCATTGCATTTTCCAGGGAACTGGAAAAACAAAATATTTCATATGCAGTTGTTGATCCGGGATCTGACATTTCTGCAACTAAAATTTCAGGTGGCCTGATTCATCCCGTTACCGGCAGAAAATATCAATTGCAATGGAATTTTGAAGAGTGCAGTGAAATAATTAAACAAGAATATGCATTGCTCGCTGGAAAATTCAATACAAATTTTTTATCTGCACATACTGTTCTTAAAATTCACAAAAGTGAAACTGCTCTCGAGGAATGGCAAACAGTAAAAAATAAAGAAGAAATTGCAGGTTACCTCGATGCAGATTTTTCCGCACAGCATTTATCACGTTATATAGATTACAGGTTTGGTTATATCGCCATCAACCCGGTTTATCAAGTGGATACAAATAAACTTCTAGCTGTTTATACAAATTATCTCAAACAGGAAAATAAATTATTCAGTGAGAAATTAAATTACAACGACATCCGTATTCATGACGATTATTTCGAATGGAAATCAAACAGGTTTAAATATATTTTATTTTGTGATGGTGCGGAAGCATTGCATAACCCGTTTTTCAATTGGATAGCATTTAAACCTGCAAAGGGCGAAGCATTCATTCTTAAAATTCCCAATTTTAAAACCGATCTCATTTTGCAAAAGAATCTGATCGTGTTGCCGCTTGGAGATGAAACATACTGGGCCGGTGCAACAAATACATGGAACGATCTGAGCATGGCGCCGACTGCTGCGGGCCGTGAAGAATTAATTGCCGGATTGAAAGATCTGCTTAAAATTCCGTTTGAGATCAAGCAGCATTATGCGGCTATCCGTCCTACAATTAAGGACCGTGTTCCTGTAGTTGGAGCGCATCCGGAAATCAAAAATATGTTTATGCTCAACGGTATGGGAACCAAAGGTGCATCACTTTCTAATTATTATGCCCGTCAGTTGTTTGCACATATTTTCTCAGGGAAAGAAATTAATAAAGAAGCAAATATTAACAGATTTTATAAAATAGCACGCTGATGAAATTTGTTTTGCCTGCCCCGCTCCCCTATTTTTACGTCAAATTCAAATTATGAAACTCTGCCATATAATTTTTCTGTTTTTATTTTTTTATGCATTTAACACGCAGGCGCAAAATGAGGAATACAGAAAGTATTTTGATGATCCGGAAGGGCAGATTAGAGACCATAATCTTGATTTCATTAAATTATCGCTGGATGTTTCATTTATTCCGGAAGATGGAAAAGTAATTGGAAGAGCAACCTATCTGTTTAAGCCATTACAATATCAGGTTGATTCGGTTTTTCTCGACGGGCCGGGCATTTTAGCAGGCAATGTGCAATTGAATAACGTAAATACAAATTTCAAAATGGACAGTGCAGGGATTACTGTTTATTTTAATCCTGTGCTTGACTGGAGCACAAATTATGAACTTACAATTGATTATACTGCTTATCCTAAAAAAGGAATTTATTTTGTGGGCTGGGATCATCCGCTCACAATTGATCCGAATGATCCCGACAGAATAAGAAAACAAATCTGGACACAGGGCGAAGGAACGGATAACAGATTTTGGATTCCGTCTTATGATGGTGTAAACGATAAACTCATTACCGAATTAAATATCACATTCGATAAAAATTACACAGTTGTTTCAAATGGTGATCTTTCTGCGAAAGAAACCGTGAATGGCGATCTGCAAACCTGGCATTATAAAATGTCGCACCCACAGGTTTTATATCTTGTGATGCTCGCAATAGGTGAATATGACAAGCAGGAATATTTTTCAAAAAACGGAATTACAACAACACAGTATTATTATCCGGATAAATTAAAAAATGTGGCACCCACCTATCAATACAGTTCGGAAATGATGGATTGGATGGAAAATGAATTAAAGGTGAAATACCCGTGGAATACGTATGCAAATATTCCGGTGCAGGAATTTATCTATGGTGCAATGGAAAATACCACTGCAACAATTTATTCAGATTATTTTTTTCAGGATGCAGCTGCCTATCCTGATAAAAATTATATGGCGATTAATGCACATGAATTAACACATCAATGGTTTGGTGATTATGTGTCGGCCTGGAGCGGTGCAAGTCAGTGGTTGCAGGAAAGTTTTGCAACGTACTATTCAAAAAAATTCAGGCAGGCAGTTTTAGGTGAAGATACGTATCAATGGATACGGCACGATGAAATGCAAACTGCATTTGATGCCGATGCAAAAAATAATTTACCTGTCGGCCATTCAGATGCAGGTGGGGCACGCATTTATCAAAAGGGAAGTATTGTGCTGGATATGCTGCGTTATGTTACGGGCGAAGAACAATTTAAAAAAGTAATAACAGAATTTTTGCTTGCACATCCATATGCAAATGTGGAGAGCCATGATCTTGAAATGCAATTCATGAAAACACTGGGCATGAATCTGAATTGGTTTTTTGATGAATGGATCTACAGAGGGGGCTATCCGGAATACACAATTTCTTATTCCAAAACTTCTGAGTTTACAGACATACTTGTAAATCAAACACAGAAAATAAGTGAAACCGTTGGCTTATTTAAAATGCCTGTACATATCCAGGTGCATTATACGGATGGTGATTTTACAGATCAATTATTTACGATCGAAAAACAATCAACAACTTGCAGAATTCAAAATCCGGATCATAAAGAAATTGCATTTGTTTTATTCGATCCGGGTAAAATGATACTTGCACATGAAATTTTTAAGAGAGAATATACCGAATTGCGATTTCAGGCTTTTAATGCTCCGGTAATGATCGACCGCTACCGTGCAATTTTTGAAATGCGTGAAGTCCCTGCCGAAACAAAACGTGCTGATCTCATTAAAATTTATGATAAAGAAAATTTTTATGCACTGCGTTCCGAAATTATTTTCCAGCTTGCTAACGACAGCGATAAAACTACAGTTGCGATGCTGAAAAAAGCATTGCAGGACCCTGATGCAAATGTGCGCCGTGCGGTGATCACAAACATTTCATATATACCAAAGAAAGCAGAGAAAGACCTTGCATTGCTGCTGCAGGATGTGAATTACACCAATATTGAAATCACTCTGAATAAATTATGCGCCATCAACCCGGATAAAAAAACAAAGTATCTCGAAGCGACAAAAACGGCAACCGGAGCAAATAAAAATATCCGCATTGCATGGCTGGAAATTGCATGTGCAACTGAACCTGAAAAATATATCAATGAACTTATTGTTTACACGAGTGATAATTATGAATTCAGAACAAGGGTTGATGCGATCAATTCGTTGCAAAATCTCAATTATTGCAATGAAGCAGTAGTTATCAATTTATTAAATGCCGCATCTTCCTCGAATGGAAGACTGGCGGGGCCTGCAAGAACCGCTATTAAAAGGATCATGGAAAATGATGCATATAAAACAATGTTTAAAAATTATTATGCATCACATCTGTGGAATGAATATGAAACATATAAACTTGAACCATTATTTGAGCATTAATTAAAAAAACGGAATCAACCTCCATCACCACCCTCAATTCTCGAATTATCATGCAAAAAAAAAGTTTTCATGTTTCCATGAAAACTTTCGGTTCATCCTCTTCACAACAGGAAGAACCACTCAAGACTGAATGAATATCATTCTTTTAAACTTTGCATCAGATCTTCAATTACCGATTTCTTTAATGTAAATGAACTTCTGGATGCTAAATATCCGTTGTGATACACTTTTACTGTATAGGAACCTGCTCTGTAACCACCATCCTGATCCCAGTATGTGCAATATGTTTCAGGTTTTCCATTAATATCATCACCTTCATAATCAACAGTAATTGCTTTTGAATAAATAACATCATCGGGATCTTCACGGTTTGTAAATTCACCGGATTCATTTTCCTGTGATGTAAGTATTTTTCCCGATGGCGTGATGATCTTTACATAAAATGTTTGTTTTTTACCTGCAGATAATTTATTCGGCAACACATCAAAACAAACTCTTAATTGTTCAGTGTGTTTTGCATTTTTACCTTCAGCATCTTTTCCGTTATTTTTCTTTTTCACACCTGTGATCTCCATTTCTTTCGCAAGAATGGCTCCACCTAAATTCATGATGGAATCACGGTCGTAAATTAATTCTTCTGTTCGCTTCACTTCAAGATCATATAATCCTTTTAATTCATTAAAATCTTCAAGCAACGTGATATATTTTGCATTGATCTCATCCAATTGTGCTTTGTATGTACTGCAATCCACTTCAAGAGAAGCAATTTCTTCCTTTACTTCATCGAGTTTCTTGTCATTTTTTTCTATTACCGGCGGTGCTGCACTAAAGAAATTACAGGATTTAATCAGGCGTGCAATTTCATCTCTCTTTGCATTCAGATCCTGTTCAAGCGAAGCAATAAGCGAATCCTTCATGATGAATTGCCCTTTCTGTTCTTCGAGCGCTAATTGGGTTTGATTGTATTGCGCCTGCAACTGACTGTACAATACACCTGCCTCTTCTATTTGCTGTGCTTTTTGCTGACGGTCCTTTGTATTGAGGGAATTATTGTAAAATAACCAGCCGTTGAGGCCGAGCAGGAGAAAGATGAGTACGAGGTACAGCCATCTCCCCCTTTTACGGGTAGATTTTTCTTCATTCATACTTGAAAACTTTATTCACCCTGTTTGCCCTGGCTGCATTCCCGGCCGAACAGAATGTTGTGAACTCAAATTTGTTTTTTATTGATCGCAGTAGAAAGAATAATTAATAACACAGGGAAGGCTTTTAAGCGTATTTAGAGTTTTAATTTGTATTTCCGACGGAATTGCACGCAGACGAAAATCCCCGCGCCTCAACAATAACGGTACTTCCGGCGTGAGCCGGTTTTCCTGAGCTTGAAAATGTATTTAATTTACTCCAATTGTTGATAAGCTGTGAATAACAGTTTCAAGCTTTGTTACGGAAGTATTTGCCCTCACTTATTTCGAAGCAATGGAAGGCACAATCGAGCGGTCCGTTTTTCAATTTGAATTTTGCAGAAGGTTTCAGGCCTACGAATTTGATCGCTTCAAGATTTGAGCTGAATATCCAGACTTTGAATCCTGCATATTTGCGCTTGAGGGTATTACCTATGGCTTTATAAAATTCATTGATCTGTTCCTGTTTTAATCTTTCACCATAGGGAGGATTGATGATCATGGTCCCTTTTTGAGCAGGCGGTTCTGCGTCGTGAAAATCTTTTACGAAAAATGAAATCTGATCATGCAGTTTTGCCTGGTTTGCATGAAAGGCTGCCATTTCAACCGAGCGTTTTGAAATATCGCTGCCGATAATTTTTGCAGATGATGATTTTACATTTGCTGCGGCCTGTAAAATAATTTGCTTATATAATTGCGCATCGTAATCTTTCCAGTGCTTAAACCCGAAATCACTTCGTATGAGTCCGGGTGCAATTTGATTTGCAATGGATGCAGCTTCGATCGGCAATGTTCCGCTGCCGCACATCGGGTCATAAAATAATTCTTTTTTATCCCAACCGGTCAGCATAATTAATCCCGCAGCAAGTACTTCACTCATGGGTGCTTCATGTGTGAGATTTTTATATCCACGCTTATGCAATGTTTCTCCTGAACTGTCGAGTGAAATTGTAACATGGTCCTGCTGAATATGCAAATTGAATTTCATATCCGGATGTTCACGATCCACATCAGGCCGTTTACCGAATTCATCTCTGAACTGATCAACAATTGCGTCTTTCATTTTGAGTGATGGAAATTGTGTATGCGTATAAATATCCGAATACACCGTACTCTCAATTGAAAATGTCTGATCCGTTTGAAATAATTCCGTCCAGTTAAATTCCTTTACTTTTTTATACAGCATTTCTTCATTTGCTGCAGTAAAACGATACACAGGTTTTAGTATCCGGAGTGCAGTGCGCAAATAAATATTCGATGCATATAATAATTCCTGATCACCTTCAAATGCAACGGCTCTTTTTAATATTTCAATTTCACCTGCACCCAGTGCATGCAATTCTTTTGCAAGCACAGGTTCAAGCCCCTGCAATGTTTTGGCAATAATTGTAAAACTCATTTTTTGATTCAGTTAAAAAATAAAAAAGGCGTTATCGGTTGACAACGCCTTCGTTATTTAATTCATTTTTTATTTCAGATTATTTTGCAGCGTAGCAATTAAAATCTACGTTCTTATCCAACTGCATAATAAAATTCTGCATGAGTCCACCGTATAAATCATCCGGAGTTCCTGTTTTATCACCGATTGTATAACGATCCCAGATCGGCGGATTAATTCTTGCGCAACCTTCATGCGGTGAAAATTTCACGCGGCTCCAGCGCAAATCTTTTTTGAAGATCATGGCTGCAACTTTATTTGCTCCGTCTTTCGGCATTGTAATATCTACATAATAAGTCCAGTTTAAATTGCGCATTAAAACATCAAAACTCATCCATGGAGTTTTCATTCCTGCATCTTTATATAGATGCAATTTATAATTAATGCGTGCACCTTCTGTACTTACATATTCAAAACGATAGTATAAAGATTTACCGCCGTTGTTTGCGGACAGATCAATTTTTCCATCGAGATTTTTCGAAAGGAAATCTTTCATCACCACCTGGCTTTTACCTGCGACAGGTAATAAACCGATAAAGGCGATGATTAAAAAAGCATTTAATATTTTTTTCATATCAATGAATTTGAATGATTGAATTTAATTTTCTTTTTTTTCTGCTTTTTCTGCAGTTGCTTTTGCATCACCCTGACGCTTCGGATGTGTGATGATATTTTCTAACACAAATGCGCCCACACAATTTCCTTCCGTAAGTCCGTCATTAATATCGCAGTCGAAGTGAATTCCACCATACATACGGCTGTAAGCAGCTTCCTGTGCAGCATCATTAAATGATTTAAAATTTCTTGGCAATAAGCCGATGCTCACATGTGAGCTGTCGACAAATTCAAGATTATCCCCAATTAATGCAGTCATAATAGTTGCAGCAGCACCTGAAAATCCTGAGTGACCTGAAGTATAACCTGCAAAAGGAGGTGTTTCAACATAAGGCTCCCATTGTGGTTCGAAATTTTCGCGGATCACAGTTTTAGGACGCACGAGGTTAACCCGGTATTTTGTATTCCAAACTGTAATACATGCATCTGCCATTGCAGTTGAAACAAGCGCATATAATTCGGATGCTTGCGCTAGATTCATATCCTGTGATTTCACAAAATCACCAAGGATTTCCATCCAGTGACCTGGAGGCGTTGAAGTTTCACTTGCATCATCAGACCAAAATACGGCAATTGTTCTTTGCTCTTCCGTAAGTGTTTTATCTGTGAGCCAAACTTTTTTAGCTTGCTTGTATAATTCGCTGGTAGTGTCACCAGGAACATATTTAGGCGCTTTGTCAATATCGCACTGTTCGCCATTTTTTACACAAAATGTGCGGTGTTCTCTCCAGAAAGGTTCAAGTGCAGTTTGATTGAAATCCGTTGGCTCCCAGTATTCCGGATGGCCTTCACGGCTTGGTGCTTTGTATTGTTTGTAACGTGTTTGAACATAACCGTCTTTTTCGCTCCATGCAAGAATCGCATCTGCGAGCACTTTACCGTATTCTTTTGAACGGTCAATTACATCCTGCGCAACACCAGCTTCAGTCCTGTTGTCAATTTGCTCATCGTACAATTTATTTAATGTACTTACACCTGCAGGGAAATAACGTGCAAGCATTCCATCTTGAACCAGGTAGGTTGCTTCGATTGCACATGTAGGCCAGTCGTAAACTTGTCCTTTTTCAGGGCGGGGTAAATTTTCGAGGCCGTTTAATTGTCCTTCAAGAGTTCTGTACTCAGAGGCGCCGGCAATTTGTGCTTCATATAATGAAACAGAAATATAGGCAAACATTCTTGATGCATCAGGTGGGGATAAACGTTCAGTTGCCACGAACTGGAATAATGCTTTCCACCAGTCAATTAAAAATTGTGCGCTTTGCTCACTTGATGGCTGAGATTTGCTGTTAAACAAGGGATTATCATTGCCGGAAGATTTATTGCAACTTCCGCCGATCATGATAATTCCCGCCATCAGGATAACAAGTAGGTGTTTGAATCTCATGTTATGTAGATTTTGGTTAAAAAGGTTTGGTTATTTGAAACTAAAGGCGCAAAATTAATCAAATAAATACACTGAAATTGCATTTACAAAACATTTACAATGGTCATGATTTTATCCTTTTTTACGCTGTTAACTTTGCGCTACTAAAATCAGGTAATACATGACACATTTCAAATTTTTATGTGCGTCAGCACTAACAGTCGTTATTATGAGCGGATGTTCATCCAATAAAGGACGAAAGGAATATCTGAACGACTGGAAATTCACTGAGAATATCGACAAAGCTAAGATCGTAACTCCGGACATTGAAACAGGTAAAATGTTCGACATTTTAACCAGCAAAACCACCGGAATTACATTCAATAATGAACTGCTCGAAACATTCGATCTGAACTATTACAGGTATGGTTATTCCTATAACGGTGCCGGTGTCGGAGTTGGCGATATAAATAATGATGGTTTACCTGATCTCTATTTTACAGGAAACGTTGTTCCGGATAAATTATACCTCAATAAAGGCAATCTTCAATTTGAAGATATCACGGCAACATGCGGAATTAATGCAAAACCGGGTTGGTCCACAGGCGTTACTTTCGTCGACATAAATGAAGATGGTTTCGAAGATATCTATGTTTGCCGTGCCAGGTATGAAGACAAAGAAAAACGGAAAAATCTTCTGTATATCAATAATGGCGATAATACTTTCACTGAAAAAGCAAAGGATTTTGGGCTTGATGATGACAGCTATTCAACCGATGCAAACTTCTTTGATGCCGATAATGACGGCGACCTCGACCTCTATATCGTAACCCACCCGACGGATTTCAAAGACAAAAACAAACAAAAGAATTTCCAGAAAATTGAAGAAGGTACAAACATGAGCAATAAGTTTTACCGAAATGACGGAAATGGCAAGTTCGTGGAATGTCATAAAGAAGTTGGAATCAACAATCATGGCTTTGGTTTATCCGTAACTACAGGAGATATTAATGACGATGGCTGGATGGATATTTTCGTTGGAAACGATTATATCATGCACGATTATACTTATATCAATCAGGGCAATGGCAAGTTCAAGGAAATGAGCCGCGAAATTCTCATGAAAACCGCTTATTACGGAATGGGAACAGATGTAGCCGATTATAACAACGACGGGTTACTCGATATGGTAACCGTTGATATGGATATTGAAGGTAATTACGGTTCTAAAACGTTCATGCAATCCAATAAACAAACATTTTTAAGAACATTGGTAAACGGCGGCTATTTACGCCAATACGCACGTAATGCGCTCCAACTCAATAATGGTATGGGCAAATTTTCGGAAGTTGCAAACTTTGCAGGTGTAAGTACTACAGGATGGAGCTGGGCACCGCTGTTTGCCGATTTCGATAATGATGGCTACAAAGATCTATATATATCAAATGGCTTCCTGAAAGACAGCCATATGGATATTATGGAAGTATATATCAAACTTACAAGGGCAAACCGCCTCTCCGATTCTACTGAATATTATGAATTGAGAAAACAGATTCCTGCCAATTCAATGCTTGAATGGCCGAAAGCAATTTTCAAAAACAAAGGCGATCTCACATTTGAAGACGTACGGGAGGACTGGGGACTTTACTTTCCGGCTCCTTCTTATGGTGCAGCATATGCCGATCTCGATCAGGACGGCGACCAGGATATCATTGTAAGCAATTCAAACAAGGAATCCTTCATTTGCAGAAACAACGCTACAAAACTTACATCAAACAAATACTTAAGGGTTAAACTGAACGGTGAGAAATCAAATCCGCACGGATTAGGTGCGAAAATTTATCTGACCGCCGGTAATCAAACGCAGTATATTCAGATGGAAACCGTGAAAGGGTACCTGTCCTGTTCAGAACCGGTCGCACAATTTGGAATCGGCTCAGCTGAAAAAATTGATAAGGTTGTTGTAAGATGGCTCGATGGAAAAGAAAACATTTACGAAAATGTAACCCCGAACCAGGTACTGGTTGTGGATCATAAAAATGCTGTTACTGCTCCTAAATCTGCCGTTCCTGCACAACAAAAAGTATTTGCTGAAAACTCAGCTGATCTGAAGATTGACTACACACATAAGGAAAATGAATTTGATGATTTCGACCGCGAATTCCTTATTCCGCATGAATTAAGCAACCTCGGGCCCGGCATTGCTGTTGGAGATGTAAATGGTGATGGTCTCGACGACTTTTTTGTGGGTGGTGCGAAAAATCAATCCGGTGCGATCTATACACAAACTGCAGCCGGCACTTTTGAAAGAAGCAATTATGCCGCAGGTACTGAAGATATTCAGTCTGAAGATATGGGCGCCGTTTTATTCGATGCCGATGGAGATGGAGATAATGATTTATATGTTGTAAGTGGTGGAAGCGATTTCCCTAAAGATGATGCGCACCTGCAGGATAGATTGTACATCAATAACGGCAAAGGCGGATTCACATGGTCGGCTGATGCACTTCCCGCTGAAATGATCTCAAGCGGTTCATGCGTTTCTGCAGCAGATTATGATAAAGATGGCGACATGGACCTTTTCGTAGGCGGCCGTCTGATTCCGGGAGATTACCCTGCTCCTTCTGCCAGCTATATTCTGCAAAACAATAAAGGCAAATTCACCAACGTGAATAAAACTGTTGCACCGGAACTCGATAATATCGGAATGGTTTCAGCGGGGCTTTGGACAGATTATAACAACGATGGCGACTACGATCTGATCATCACAGGTGAATGGATGCCGATCACAGTATTTGAAAATAACGGTGGGAAATTCAAAAATATTACCGCACAATCAGGACTTGCTGAAACCACCGGTTGGTGGAACAGCCTCAACTCAGGCGACTTTGATAATGACGGCGACCTTGATTATATCGCTGGAAATTTCGGTATCAATTTAAAATACTGCCCGAAAGAAAAACCAATTGAATTGTTCTGCGACGATTACGATAATGACGGCAGAAACGATATCATCATGTCGTACTGGCAAAATGATAAACTATATCCGATCAAAACCCGCGAACGCATGATCGAACAGATCAAGGATATCCAGACCATCTTCCCTAACTGGGATAGCTACGGCAGAGCTGAAGTATGGGATTTCTTCGGTAAAAAACGGATGGAAAATTCAAAGATCCATTATAAAGCAAATACCTTCTTTACATCTTATATTGAAAATTTAGGCAACAACAAATTCGCAATTCACAAATTGCCGAATGAAGCACAGATTTCGACTGTATTCGGTATGGTTCCGGCGGATGTGAACAATGACGGCAACCTCGATATTGTGCTGCATGGTAATTTCTACGAAACAGAGATCGAGACAAATATTCAGGATGCATCAATCGGTTTGGTATTGCTTGGAAATGGAGACGGCTCTTTTCAGCCGATGCATTCACGATATTCCGGATTCTATTCACCATTGAACGCAAAAGGCCTTGCCATGATCAATGTTGGTAAAGACAATACTGCTGTTTTCTTAACAACAAACAGCAACGATAAAATGCAATCATTCAAATTAGAGAGCAAGGATAAAGTAGTGAAACTCAACGCAAATGATGTGTATGCTGAAATCACAATGGCAGACGGTAAAAAACGCCGTGAAGAGTTTTACATGGGCTCCGGATATTTAAGTCAAAGTACAAAAGCAATTCTCATAACTGATCAAATGCAGGAAGTAATTGTCTACGACTCTAAAGGCAATTCAAGATCGGTATTTGGCACGCAGGCAAGCAAATAAACACACACTAAAATAATCACAATGAAGAAGAACTTAATTAAAATTCTTATTCCCCTGGGTATCCTGACTGTGGGAATAAGTTCCTGTAAGCTGTTCTCGGGCGGCGATAAGGATACCCGCGGCTCGGTGATCGTGGAAAAGGACAGAGAAGTTACACTGGATGGAAACTCCGGTAAACTCTTCGATATTCTTACAGGCAAATCAACAGGAATCAATTTCGTAAATGACCTGACAGAAAATTATCAGGTGAACTGGTGGAGATATTCTTATATCTACAATGGCGGCGGTATGTGCATCGGAGATGTGAATAATGATGGTTTACAGGATCTGTTTTTCACCGGTAACCTTGTTAAAAGCAGGTTATACCTCAACAAAGGCGATTTGAAATTTGAAGACGTAACCGATAAATCAGGTATTACAAAAGGCGAATGGGATTGGCCATATGGTTCAAGTATGGTGGATGTGGATGGTGACGGCGACCTTGATATTTATATCTGTTTATCACGTTGGGACGATCCGAAGAAAAGACATAATCAGTTGTGGATCAACAATGGAGATATGACATTTACAAACAAGGCTGAGGAAATGGGCATTGCTGATGATTCCTATTCTACACATGCGAATTTCTTCGATTACGATAATGACGGGGATCTGGATATGTATCTTGCCACCCACCCGGTCGACTTCATCGACAAAAACAAAACAAAATATTTCCAGAAAATTGAACAGGGAAAAAACCTTTCAAATAAGTTTTATGTGAATAACGGAGATGGTACATGGACCGAATCACATATGAAAGTGGGCATTAATAATCATGGCTATGGACTGAGTGCAACTGTTGGCGACCTGAATGACGATGGTTTCCTCGATGTGTTTGTTGCGAATGATTATGCAATGTACGATTTCGTGTATATGAACAATGGCGATGGCACATTCAGAGACGAATCACTAAAAGCAATCAAGAAAACTTCCATCAATTCGATGGGTGCCGATATTTCCGACTTTAACAACGACGGCTACCTCGATATTTTCGTTGACGATATGGACATGGAGGATAATTACACTTATAAAACCTTCATGTTATCGAGCCAGGTGGAGATCATGCGCATTCTTCAAAATGCAGGTTATGGCTATCAGAACCGCTCTAACTCATTGCAGATGAACAATGGTGACGGAACATTTTCCGAAATTTCAAGGACAGCCGGAATCTCAACAACCGACTGGAGCTGGAGTACTTTCTTCACAGATTTCGACAATGATGGCTGGAAAGACCTTTATGTAGCCAACGGCTTCCTCAGAGATTTCCATGTTGATGAATCTGAAACCTACCACAAACTCCGCCGTGCAATTAGAATTGAAGACAGCACTGTGTATTATGAGGTAAGAAAAGAATTACCAACGTATGTCCTCGACCACCCTGATTACATTTTCAGAAATAATGGTGATCTCACATTTGAAGATATGCGTGATAAATGGGGTATCTACTACCCTTCCATCACTTATGGGGGTGGTTATACAGATCTGGATAACGACGGTGATGTCGACATTGTAGTGAATACAGTAAACGAAACACCGTGGGTATACCGCAATAATTCTGAAAAACTGAATTCAGGCAATAACTGGATCCAGTTCAATTTTAAGGGCTATGCTAAAAACTCTCAGGGTTTAGGAACAAAAGTGAAAATATATGTGGGAGATAAAGTGCAATACATTCAGCACTCTTCTTCAAGAGGATATATCACAACAATTCAGAATGACTGCCATTTCGGGCTTGGTACGGCCACAAAAGTGGATATGGTGGAAATTGAATGGTTAGATGGTTCAAAACAAATTCTGAAAGATGTTGCTGCGAACCAAATGGTAATGCTTGATCATGCAAATGCAAGCAAAGCGGTAAAATTTGAAGATCATTCAACAATGGCTAAAATCTTCGAACGCTCAACCGAAAATCTGAAAACCGATTTTGTGCATGTTGAAAACGATTTCGACGATTATCGCCGTGAATTCCTTCTTCCGCATAAAATGAGCACATTAGGACCTGGCGTTGCAACCGGCGATGTAAATGGCGACGGACTCGATGATTTCTATATCGGTGGCGCTGCCGGACAATCCGGTGCATTATATACGCAAACTGCTGATGGCAAATTCACCAAATCTGCATGGCAGCAAACAAATGGTAATGGTTTGGAATGCGAAGATGCGGGTGTTCTGTTCTTCGATGCTGATAATGACGGCGACAACGATCTGTATGTAGCCAGCGGCGGAAACGAATATCAGGTGAATGATCCGAAATATGCAGACAGACTTTACGTAAACGACGGCAAAGGCAATTTCTCAAAATCTGCTGATGCATTACCGGCTGAAACCGCATCGGGTTCAGTTGTTACGGCAGCTGATTACGATAAGGACGGCGATATGGACCTCTTTATCGGCGGACGCCAGATACCGGGTGAATATCTTTCACATGCATCAAGCACGCTGCTTCAGAATAACGGAGGCAAATTCACCGACATTACAGCTCAGGCTGCACCTATGCTGAAAGATATCGGTATGGTTACGTCTGCAATCTGGACTGATTTTGACAATGATAAAAATTTGGATCTCATCATTACCGGTGACTGGATGCCTGTTGTATTCCTCAAAAATGCAGGCGGTAAATTCACTGATGTGACTGCGAACACCGGACTTGCAAATGCAAGCGGCTGGTGGCAGAGTATTTTAGGTACTGATGTAGACAACGATGGAGATATGGATTATATCGTTGGAAATTTCGGAACAAACCGCAGGTATAAAAATACCACTGCAGTTTCTGATGGCCATGCACTTCCGCTTGAAGCATTCCTTTACGACTTTGACGGAAACGGCACAAAGGATTATATCATGGCGTATTATCAGCATGATAAATTGTTCCCGGTTAAAACACGTGAACGACTGATCGAACAATTACCGGAAATAGATATAGAATATCCAACATGGGATGCATTCGGTAAAGCAACAATGGCAGATATATTCGGAGAGGAAAAATTAAATAAAGCAGTTCACAGTGTTGCTTATATTTTCCATTCTTCGGTTCTCGTAAACGACGGCAACGGAAAATTCACAATGAAATTCCTTCCGAATCAGGCGCAGATATCCACCCTCTTCGGAATGGTTGCAGATGATTTTAATGAAGACGGAATTACGGATATTTTGATGCATGGAAATTTCTACAATACAGAAATTGAAATCACTCGCCATGATGCAGGTACCGGATTATTATTAATCGGTAAAGGTGACGGCACATTTGAACCACTGCGCAATTTCCAGACAGGATTTAAAAGCGATGGCGATGCAAAGGGGTTGGCAACTGCTCTTGTCGGAAAAAATCATCAGCCTGTTTACCTGGTTTGTAATTCAAACGGTAAAATGGAAAGCTTTGACCTCATCAATAAAAATCTTGAAATCATTGAGCTTGCATCAACAGATGCGTATGCGATCATTTCTTATAAAGATGGCAAGAAAGCAAAAATGGAATTATATGCCGGCAGCGGTTATTTAAGTCAGAGTTCAAAATTTGTGCGCATTACACCGCAAATTTCATCTGTAGAAGTTTTTGATTATAAAGGTGCAAGCCGGATAGTTTATCCTTCAACAACTGCATCCAAATAAATAATTTGATTTTATGGTTAAAGCCGCCCTGAAGAGTAATTCTTCAGGGCGGCTTTTTTTTTACCTTCAATTTCCAAGTGCCAAATCCAATTACGCATTATGCAAGACCCAATACAAATTACACCCGCTTTTTTACCCCGCCTTTACACTAACTTCCAACTTTAATTTTATTTTTATGCAAAATATGGTTTATGAAAAAAACTCAACAAAAGAAGTCATCATTTCCAGCGAACGAAAAAATTAAAAATTATTCTGCTCTTGCAGGTGCATTTTTATTGGGCGGCATGTCTGCACAAGGTGCAATCGTATATACAGATGTTGACCCCGACGAAACATATAATGAGCACACAGATTTTTATAATCTCGATTTAAATAATGACGGCACTGTTGATTTTGTAATTTATATAGTTGATATCGCCTATTCGGGAGTATTTTCAACCAGCGGTGGTGATTCTTTTTCAGGATTGTTCCAGGACGTATTTTTACTTCCGGCATCCGGAAATTCTGCCGCTGCAAGCACGGTTGCAGCCGGTGCTTATATCTACCCGTATGCATTAAATTCAGGTGATGCAATTGATGGCACCCTCAGCTTCCGGAGCGAATCAATTCAAAGCATGGCAACTTATCTTGCTGTTGTTGATTTCCCCGTACCTGGATCAAATTATGTATTCTTCAGCTATGGTAACTGGCAGGGCGGCGTTTATAATAAATTTCTCGGTTTAAGATTTCAGGATGCCGGAAATACCTATTATGGATGGGCACGTCTCGATTGCGGACCGGATCACCATTCATTTACCATAAAAGATTATGCATATAATTCAACCCCGGATGCAATGATCGTTGCCGGTGAAATTCCACCGCCACCGATTGAAATTTCATTTACAACAGACGCAGTTACAGTTGATGAAGCCGACGGAACAGTTGATATTACAATCAGCATCACAGAATCTGCCGACGTGCATTTTAATCTCGATATGAATGAAGCATTATCAACCGCAACAAATGCTGTTGATTTCGGATTTTCAGATCCGATGCCGCTTACATTTTCTGTCGGCGGTCCAACATCGCAAACGATTACGGTTGATATTTATGAAGATGTTTTTGATGAACCGGATGAAACAATTGTATTTCAGATCGCATTTCCTGTTGGTGCAATTCCTGCCGAACCGGATGTGATCACCGTAACAATAAACGACAATGACGGCCCTCCGGGAATTTCTTTTGGAACCGACGCTGTATCTCTCACAGAAAGCGCAACAACAGTTACAGGATCTGTTGCGATAGATGTTCCGTCCGATTGCAGTATTGATGTTGCATTAAATGCAGGTTTATCAACCGCAACTGATGGAAGTGATTTTAATTTTACATCTCCGCTTACTTTAAATTTTACAGCTGGTGGTGCTGCTTCGCTTGATTTTGATGTTGCTATTTTAGATGATGCATCGGTTGAATCTGCAGAAACAATTGTGTTTGATCTCAGCACTGTTACCGGAACTTGTTTTATCGATGAACCTGATCAGTATATTATTACAATTGAAGATACGGATGTGCTTCCTGCTGCATCAACGGTTTCAATTTCAGAACAACATGTGAGTTATAATGAAGATGCAGGCACAGTTGCAGGAACTGTTGTATTGGATGCAACAAATGACTGTAATGTGGATGTGTTACTCGAAGGAACCGGATCCGCAACAGAAGGTGAAGATTTTACATTCAGTTCGCCGCATGCAGTTGCATTTACAAACGGAGGCGCAACGTCAATTGATTTTGATATCCCGATTACAGATGACCTCGCAGTGGAAGGCACGGAAATAATTAATTTCTCTCTTCAGAATGCAACCGGAAATTGTACGATCGATGCTGCCGCAAGTACGATGATGCTCCACATTATCGATAATGATGAACTTGGTATTCATGATCAATCCGGAACCGGTGCGATTATTTATAGTTTTGGAAACGCAGTTACCATTGAATTATTAAATACTGCATGGAAATCTGCTTCTGCAAATATTTTTGATAATGCCGGAAGAAATGTTTTTGCAACCGATTTACAGAATGCAACAAATACAATTGACTTAAAACAATTACCGGATGGTATTTATATCGTGCAATTAATTGTTGATGGAGTTGCGGTTGAAAAGAATATTTATCTGGGAAGGAAATAACTTCTGGCTTGTATCTAGTAGCTAGTAGCTAGCGGCTAGTGGCTAGCAGCTAGCGGCCAGCTGCCAGCAGCAACTTTCACAACCCCTCCGGCGGATTTACCATTCTGAAATGTCCGTTGAGTTTTGCTTTCTCACGGATCTCAGCCATTTGCCGGACAACGGGCAGCATTTTTTTCACGTGTTCGAGAATGATTTTCTGCCGTGTTGTTTCCCGCGGATGTTTAAGTAATTCATATTCATCCATTATTTCAAATCCGACTAGATGCGCAAGATGAAAAGAATCGAAAATAAATTCTTTTTTAAAAATCGTTTCCTTTATTTCAAGCAGGTTGAATAATTCGTTGATTTGAAGTTCAAGTTCAAGAAAGGTACGGGTATGATGATCGTTCACATTATTAATAATTGCAACAACGGCGCCTGTATATAATTTCTCGGGCACTTCCTGAATGATATCCAGGATTCTGAAAACATGTTTTCCTTTTACCTGAATATCCAGTTCACCGTTTTCATATGTTTTTACAATTTGCTTTAATTCCATTTCGGTTCCGTATTCAAGAATTTCCTTATTATGCACAACAGGAATTCCGAATGATTTATTTTCCTCCGCACATTCATTGATCAATTGCTTGTAACGCGGTTCAAAAATGTGCAGGTTTAATTCTTCGCCCGGATAGGCAACAAGGCTTAATGGAAATATGGGCAGAAATTTTTGCATAATACAGATTTACTCCGCAGGCAGCTTCTCCCCTGCTTTTATTTCAACCTGCATTTTGTTTACCGCCGGCGGAATCGGACACGAATAATTATGATTGTAAGCGCAATAAGGTTGATATGCATAATTAAAATCAATTATCATTTTGTCACCGGCAATCGGTTCAATATCAAGATACCGGCCACCTCCATAAGTATCTTTTCCGTTCGTAAGATCGTTGAAAGGAATAAAATTATATGTGACGCCGCTTTTTTTTAAATCCTGATTTTCATACACTTCAAGCTGCTGTTCGGCGCCGTTTAATTTGAAATGCAATTTTGCAACGAGTTTATAATCATCTGCAATACTTCCTGTTGACTGCATTTTAAAAACAGATCCATTCTCCACTTTTTCTATATCTGCAGTTACTCGAAAGAGTGTATCCGGTTCAAAATAAGAAATACCTGCAAAGAATTTTTTCACTGAATCTTCAAGCGGAGATTGCGGCCCCCTGAAAAAATCGTTTTGCTCATTCCGGTGTATCATCAATTGTTTGATATATCCCGCAGGCACTGTTATTTCGATCGTATGTGTTTGAGCGTCTTCTTCCCCCTGTTTGCATCCGGCAATGCCGAAAGAGAGAATGATTATATTTGAGATGAAAATCGTTTTGCGCAAATTTGAAATCATTTTCAAATATATTCTAAAAACAATTGTTTGCTGATGTTTGATCTCGAAAATTTCAGGGAATACTGTCTGAAGAAAAAAGGTGTGACGGAAGAATTCCCCTTTGGTGACGATACGCTTGTTTATAAAGTAATGGGCAAAATGTTTGCGCTTGCCGGAATAGATGCACCGGATTTCAGATTTAATATTAAATGCGCAGCCGAAAAGATCAATGATGTGCGGGCAAAATATCCTGCCGTACAACCGGGTTATCATATGAATAAAAATCACTGGAATACCGTTTTGGTTGACGGCACAATTTCTTCCAAAGAATTAAAAACAATGATTGACGAATCGTACGAACTTGTTGTGGATACATTAACGAAAAAATTAAAAGCTGAACTCTCTGCACTTTGAATTGAAATGAGGCAGGATATTATTTTTACATGCGGCTAGCAGGAAATATGGAAATCATTTTTGAAGATAATCATCTGATTGCGATCAATAAATTACCCGGTGCGATTTCGCAGGGCGATAAAACCGGTGATGAACCGCTCGTTGATAAAGTAAAACAATATCTCAAAGAATCGTATCAGAAACCGGGAAATGTATATGTTGGTTTGGTGCATCGCATCGACAGGCCGGTAAGTGGTGTTTTATTATTTGCAAAAACAAGCAAAGCCGGTGAAAGAATGAGCCAGATGATTCAGCAGCGGGAATTTCATAAAACATATTGGGCTGTTGTAAAAAATAAACCAGAAAATACGTCAGGCACGCTGCATCACTTTCTTGTAAAAAATGAATTTCAGAATAAAAGTTATGCGCATGCAAAACAAATTAAAAACAGCAAAGAAGCAATTTTGCAATATCAGCTGATCGCTGCAATCGACAATTATTATTTACTTGAAGTAGAACCGAAAACCGGCAGGCATCATCAGATCAGAGTGCAGCTTGCATCGATCGGCTGTCCGATAAAAGGCGATATTAAATATGGTTTCAACCGCACAAATGAAAACGGTTCAATTCATTTGCATGCCCGTAAATTACAATTCATACATCCTGTAAAAAAAGAACCGGTAACCATTGTTGCAAATCCTCCGAAAGATCCGGTTTGGGATGCATTTATGAAAACAGTACAGGAGAATGAATAAAAAAAATCCGCCCTGTATATTTATTATACAAGGCGGATAAAATATTGATTTCTACAATAGAATTATTCTTCCAGAATATTTAACTCCACATCCGGGAAGAACCAATGTATGCCAAGTGAAATACCGATATAAAATGTATGCGATGCCTGATACGGATTTTCGATCTGGCCCGGAGCAAGCTCACGTGTTTCTTTCGCATTGATATCAGTCAACCCGTAAAATCCTCTGAAAGCAGGTGATAAATATGTTTTATCGTTCAGATATACATCGGCTCCGAGATCCAGTATCAACCCGATATCAATTGTTCTCCAATAATCTTCCTGCGCAACAACGCCCTGCTGAATTGCAAATTCCGGAACAAAAGACTGCGGTCCGATGATCGGATCAATATCTTTAATATTATCATCCGATTTTACGTCTGCAGAATACACCTGTTCAGCACTTAATAAATAGCAAAATACAGCGCCGCCCATCATATGATATTTGATCGCATCTTTTTTCTCTCCCTGCATATATTTAAACATAACGGGAACTTGCAGGTAATTCAGATCCACTGTTCTTCTTGTCAACACTTTCAGATTTGTGCTTGGGTTTAAAGGATTTTCCACTTCGCTGAATTCACGCATGATATCTTCATAGTCCTGTCCCATCTGCGCATAATTCACTTCGATCTGCATACCAAAATTATTTGCCCAGTTATATCCGAATTCCACACCGCCCAATGCACCGAATTTATATTCATAGTCCATTTCAGACATTGAATAGTTATTTTGATTTTGAATCCAGATACTGCTGTACTGACCATTTACACCGAAATGTACACCCATCTGGCCGGAGGCCGCCGATATACAAAGGATGCTGACAACAAATGCAAATATTATCTTTCTCATACTTTTTGTTTTAACGTTTATGGCAATACTGATTGCGCCAAAGATAAACATTCTGATAAAAAACAAATCCCCGCAATATCACGAATATATCACAACAAAGTTTTGACTGTACTGAATTTCAAACAGTATCTTAGCGCCATGGGCAATATCCGTTTGGTGATAAGGTATTTGCAGTTCCTCATTCGTTCAAAAACCAAATACGATATCCATTCTCCCTTTATCTACCAGTTTATCACGGATATTCTTGAAGATGCACGTCATTTTTATGCCTTCGATGAAATAGAATATGCAAGAGAAATCCTTTTGCATGATGAAAGCATAATTCAGGTGGTTGATCAGGGTGCAGGATCAAGAAAATTAAAATCACCCGGAAGAAAAATCAGCGATATTGCCACTACATCTCTCACAAACAAAAAATTCGGCGAATTACTTTTCAGGCTGGTGAATTATTATCAGCTCAATCAAATTCTGGAGCTCGGAACATCGCTCGGCATCAGTGCATTATATCTTGCAAAAGCAAATCCGCAGGCAAAGCTTACAACCATTGAAGGCAGCCCGGCAATCGCAGAAAAAGCACAGCAGATCTTCAGTTCATTTGAAGCAGAAAATATCAGGCTCATCAATCTTGAATTTTCGAAAGCACTCGATATGCTCGATAACAGTCCTTCGACCTTCGATCTTGTGTATATCGACGGAAATCATCAAATGCAGCCAACCCTTGATTATTTCTACCGGATAAAAGAAAAGCACGCCTCCCCTTCTACAATTTTCATATTCGACGATATTCACTGGAGCAGCGACATGGAAGCAGCCTGGAAAACGATTCAGAATGATGCCTCCGTAACCGCCACCATCGACCTGTTTTTCAAGGGCCTGGCCTTTCTCAATACCGGCCTGCATGCAAAGCAGCATATTTCTTACAAATATTAACCGCCGTTTAACAGAGTTTAACCCTGTTATAAAAGCCATAAGGCGGCAAACCTTTATTTTTGCAGGAAATAAAACAAATCACATGAACAGAATCATTGTAAGTGTTTGCGCACTTTTTCTGCTTGTTTCAGCAGGATCGGCACAAAACAAACTACCTTCTAATTTCTTTATGAAAACCCTGCCCAACGGACTTCAGTTGCTTGTTATTGAAGATAATACTGTTCCGCTGGCAACTATTGAAATTGTGGTGAAAAACGGTGCCTATACCGAAGACAGTGCCTTTAACGGCCTTTCACATATGTATGAGCATATGTTCTTCAAGGCAAATAAAGATCTTCCATCTCAGGAAGCATTTTTAAAACGCATTCAGGAATTAGGAATCGTATTTAACGGCACAACTTCAGATGAAAGGGTGAATTATTTTATCACACTCAGCAATTCAAAACTGGAAGAAGGAATTGCTTTCATGAATTCAGCAATCCGCTACCCGTTATTTCTTGAAGAAGAAATGAAAAAAGAAAATCCGGTTGTGGACGGAGAATTTCAGCGCAATGAATCAAATCCTGTTTTCTTTTTATTTGATGATATGAACCGCCACATGTGGGGTGAAAATTATTACAGGAAAAATGCGATCGGATTACACGACGTGATTCTCGGTTGCACTCCTGAAAAAATGAAAACAATTCAGCAAAAATATTATTACCCGAACAACAGTATGCTTGTAATTGCCGGTGATGTAAAACATGATGATGTTTTTCCGATGATGGAAGCAAAATTCGGAGATTGGGCGCCTGCAGATTTCGATCCGTTCAAAAAATGGCCGATACCTGAAATGAAACCGCTTGCCGGAAATTCAAGTTATGTAACTTCAAATGCAAATGCTCAGATCCCGATCTTTATGATCGGTTATCATGGACCGGATACCCGTCGCGATCTGAAATCAACTTATGCTGCCGATGTATTTTCATTTATCCTGCAACAGGCAAATTGTAAATTGCAAAAGGACCTTGTTGAAAGCGGGCTTGCTTACCAGGTGAGTATTTCCTACCAGACTTGTAAATATACCGGTCCGATTCAGATATTCCTGGTTCCGAATCCGGCGAAAATAAATGAAGCATGGACTGTGTTGTGGGAAAATATAAATCAATTTACCAGCCCTGATTATTTTACGGACGAACAATTGGAAACAGCGAAAAATTTACTTGCCATTGATGATGCATACGGCAAAGAAAGCACGTCCAATTTTGTGCATACCGTAACGTACTGGTGGGCATCTGCATCAATCGATTATTACACAAATTATGTTGAAAATCTAAAGAAGGTGACACGTCAGGATATTATTGATTATGTGAATACCTATATCACGAATAAACCGCATGTAAATGGTTTATTAATTAATCCTGCGATGAAAGATATGATCGATTTTAAAGCAATGGGATTTGAATACACTGAACAATAATTCATTCATACAGCAAAATCATAAACTATGAAATCAATAAAACTATGCATGATTCTTTTGCTTGTTGCTGCTGCGAATTTTACGTATGCAAGCGATACAAAAGAATTTATGGTTGACGGTATTAAAGTAATTCATAAATATGTTCCGAAAGATGTGATCTCGGTGCGCATATTTGTGGATGGCGGTACCGCAAATTATGGAAAAGAAAAACAAGGGATTGAAAATATCATGTTGAATTTAATGGTTGACGGCGGAACAACATCCATGTCGAAACTGGAATTCAATACGGCAGCTGAAAAAATCGGCACCTCATTCGGCGCAGCAACAAATCTTGATTACGGCACACTCAGCATGACGTGTATCAAAGCATTCTGGGACGAATCATGGAAGCTGCTTGGTGATGCGGTTTTAAATCCTGCATTCAGCGATAATGAATTTGGTATTTTAAAAGAACAACTGATTGCAAATGCACAGCAAACAATGGCAGATCCTGATTCTTATCTTGCCATGCTTTCACGCACGGTTGCTTTTGAAAATAAAGATTATGCGAAAGTTCCGGACGGAACTCCTGAAAGTCTTACTTCAATCACTGCTGAAGATGTGCGCACTTATTACAAACGCATCCTCGGTAAAAAAAGAATTTTTATCGTTGTTGTCGGCAATGTAAGTGAAGAAGATCTGACTGCAAAAATTCACAATACACTGGCAGCTCTTCCTGCAGGTCAGCCTGCTCCAAAAGAAGCAAGAACCGTTATCACTGCTCCGAAAACATTTGTGGAAGACAGAGACATTGCAACAAATTATATCCGTGGGGTAATGAGTGCACCAATGGCAAATTCGGAAGAAGGAATTGCAATGCGTATTGCAGTTTCCATTTTAGGTGACCGTTATTTCACTGAATTAAGAACAAAAAGAAGTTTATCATACGCTCCGGCTGCATTTTATGCACAAGCCGCTGTTACAAATCCTTATAGTGTGATTTATATTTCAACTACCGACCCGAAACAAAGTATGCAGGTAATGGTGGATGAATTAAATAAAATTAAAAAAGAAGGATTTTTACAGGAAGAACTCACAGATAAAAAGCAGGAATTTTTAACCGGTTATTATCTCACACTTGAAACAACTGCCAACCAGGCAGATGCTTTAGGTGTTGCAGAATTAAACGGCGGATGGGAACAACTGGATAAAATTACTTCCGAAGTAAATGCAACCACACTTCCTGAAATCAATAAAGTGCTCGATAAATATACAAATGCAATTGTGTGGACTTACCTTGGTAAAAAAGATGCAGTTGCAACGGAAGATTTTAAACAGACCGAAGAAGTGCCGAAGAAGAATAAACCGTATTAAGCTGCTGGGGGCTGGGTGCTGGGTGCTGGCTACTAGCTACTAGCTACTAGCCGCTGGCCACTAGCCGCTAGCTACTAGATACTAGATACTAGCTACTAGATACTTTAAAAAAAATGCGTTGGTGATCCAACGCATTTTTTTTTGCAATTTTATTATTCCAATTTTCTCACCACTCACCACCTGCCGGCCGACGCAAGGCACTTTTGCTGAGGCAGGCGGGCTCATCACTCATTATTCATTATTCGGTAAAAAAATCGCTTTTAATTCTTTCGCATCTTCGGGTTTCATTCTGCCTGCAAGAATTAAGCGGAGTTCCCGCCTGCGCATGGCGCCGATATATTTTTTATGTTCTTCTTCCGTTTCGGGAATTAATTCGGGAATTTCAACCGGACGTGCATCATCATCCATTGCAACAAATGTGTAAAATGCTTCATTGCATTTAATGCGCTCCGCAGATTTATAATTTTCTTTATACACTTCCACAAAAATTTCCATGCTCGTATTAAATGCACGTGTTACCTGTGCATGAATTGTAACAATATCTCCGATCTTGATCGGCCTTGTGAAAGAAACATTATCAACTCCCGCAGTCACCACGATCCGGTTGGCATGTTTACCGCCGCAAATGCCGCAGGCAATATCCATCCACTTCAATAAATTTCCTCCCATGAGGTTGTTCATCGGGTTGGTATCATTCGGCATCACGATCTCGGTAAATACGGTATAGGAATCGGAAACTTTTTTATGCTGCTTCATATTATTAATTTGTATTTTGCAAAAGAAATTAAAAAACACATCAATTTCACTGCATGAATCGCAGAAATTTCATTAAAAGTAGTTCAATCGCATTTATGAGTATGCAATTAAATCAGTTTAAGGATCAGTTTGTGAAATCCGGCGAAACGATCATGCCGGTATTATTTGTCGGCCATGGCAGCCCGATGAATGCCATTGAAGATAATGAATTCAGCCGGGGCTGGGCAGAAATGGGTAAAGCCTTACCAAAACCTACTGCCATACTTTGTATTTCTGCACACTGGCTCACAAAAGGGACTAAAGTAACTGCGATGGAAAGGCCGGAAACAATTCACGATTTCGGCGGTTTCCCGCAGGAATTATTCGACGTGCAATATAATTCACCCGGCAGTCCCGCACTCGCCGGCGAGACAAAAAAGATCATCTCCAAAACTCAGATTGAACTGGATTATGAATGGGGCCTCGACCATGGTTGCTGGAGCGTATTAAATAAAATGTATCCGGCAGCAGATATTCCGGTTTATCAATTAAGTATCGATTATTATAAAGAACCGCAATATCATTATGACCTTGCAAAACAATTAAGTGAACTGCGCAAAAAAGGTGTTTTGATTTTCGGCAGCGGAAATATCGTACATAATTTACGCTTGGTAAAATGGGAAGATACCGCTTACGACTGGGCAATTGAATTCGATACAAAAATTAAAGCAGCAATTGAAAAAGGTGATCATCAATCTGTAGTAGATTATTTAAAAATGGGAAAAGCTGCAGAATTATCTGTGCCGACGAATGATCATTATCTCCCGTTATTATATTCACTTGCATTACAGGAAAAAAATGAACCCACTGTATTTTTCAATGAAAAAAACACAATGGGTTCGATATCGATGCGATCAATTAAGATCGGCTCCTGAATATTTTATTTCCCTTTCAGTTTTTGGAAGAATAAATTTATTTTTTCTGAAATATGCTGAATAAATTGAGAGAAATGATTTTCTTCATTCCCCATTCTTCCCGCATTTAATTCTTCCTGCACAACACCTGCCGTGATCTCTTCCTGAACAACAACACCCGCAGTAATTTCTTCCTGCACAACCACACCGCTTTCACCGCCAGCTGCACTTGTTTGCTCGGTTTGAAACGTTTGCTGCGGCAAATTGATTTGTGTTCCTGTATTTCCATTATCTGAGCCCAAAGTTGCCTGGCTCACCTGCGGCATAAATTCCCTGAATGATTCTGCACTTAATCTTGCTGATTGAGCATACCCGGCAGTCGAAAAAAGTGTGATGGCTAGAATTACAATTAACGATTTCATATATCCCTAACGACTTGTTCAATGCAAAATTATATCGGATTGGGATGCACAACATTTTGAAAGCTGAATTTGACAATGTTGTGATAAAAGCAATTTACCTGTCCTGACCGGCAAACCTCAAACTCTTAATTATATTTGCGGCAGAATAGCATTATATGAATCTGCACGAATATCAGGGAAAAGAACTCATCAAACGATTTGGGGTAAAAATACAGGAAGGTATGCCGGTTGACACACCTGAGCAGGCTGTGGAAGCTGCAAGGCAATTGCAAAACCAGACGGGAACTACAATTTGGGTGGTGAAGGCACAAATTCATGCGGGCGGCCGCGGAAAAGCGGGAGGTGTAAAAGTGGCCAAAACACTTGATGAAGTGTACGAAAAAGCGCAGAAGATTCTGGGCGCAACGCTCATCACACCGCAAACCGGACCGAAGGGCAAGAAAGTAAATAAAGTGCTTATCGCTTCAGATGTATATTATCCGGGGCCATCAGAAACAAAAGAATTCTATATGAGCATTTTGCTCGACCGCGAGAAGAGCAGAAATGTGATCGTTTACTCAACCGAAGGCGGTATGGATATCGAACATGTTGCTGAGCATACGCCGCATCTCATTCATAAAGAATGGATCGACCCGAAAGTGGGCGTGATGCCTTTCCAGGCAAGGCGCATCGCATTCAACCTGGGTATAGGTGGTGATGCGTTTAAGGATATGGTGAAATTTGTTTCCGCACTCTATAATGCCTATGTCGGAAACGATTGTTCATTATTGGAGATCAACCCTGTTTTAAAAACATCAGATAATAAGATCATCGCTGTTGATACAAAATGTGTGGTGGATGGAAATGCTCTTTACCGTCACCCGGATATTCAGGGCATGCGTGATATTACCGAAGAGGATCCAACCGAAGTTGAAGCAGGTGCTGCAGGATTGAATTTCGTGAAACTCGACGGCAATGTGGGTTGTATGGTAAATGGTGCCGGGCTTGCCATGGCAACAATGGACATTATTAAAAGCTCCGGCGGTAATCCTGCAAACTTTCTTGATGTGGGAGGAACAGCGGATGCAAAGCGGGTTGAAACAGCTTTCAAAATCATTTTAAAGGACCCGCAGGTAAAAGCAATACTTGTGAATATTTTCGGCGGTATCGTGCGCTGCGACCGTGTTGCGCAGGGAATTATCGATGCTTATAAAAATATCGGCGATATTCCGGTTCCGATCATCGTCCGCCTGCAGGGTACAAATGCGGAAGAAGCGAAAAAAATGATCGACGAGAGTGGATTAAAAGTGCGTTCAGCCATTCTCTTGAAAGAGGCGGCAGACCTGGTAAAGGAAGCGGTTGTATAATCAGTCTGTTAATAAAATCTTAAAAAAAATTGCACGCAGAATTTGATATTCTTAAAATTTCAATATCTTTGGCTTAGACAATGATTGCACACACTTCCGAATCAAGCAACGGAAGATACGATCCCGGCCTACCCGCCGGGATTTTTTTTGCCAATACTTTTGATGAAACAGATACTTATTGGCGGCGTTATTTCTAAAAACCCGTACATAAAAAAGCCCCGTAAGTATACACTTAGCAGGGCCCGTCTTTCAAGTATGAAAAGAATTAATTCATTTGATGTGCCTGTTTCATCTCATCCAGTATCGCCATCGCATGATCCAGGATCGCCGTATCCTCAAGTCTCACTACACCACCGCTCATGTTTTTTTCAAAATGTACATCTGCAATTTTATCCGGTCCTTCAAAATGTTCTGCACCAAAATAATTGCGAACCGTGTCCACATTAAGATGAAGTTCCTGTGCGATCCGCTCAATGCTGCCGTGCGGCAGAGCGTCCTTAATGTGGCGTAATTCCTCGAATGTTATCACCATAGTTGTCAGTTTTTAATAGTTATTAAAAGAACAAGGTAAGACGCTATAAGTTTAGGGTACATTTTCGGTTTTGCCAAATTTTAAAGCAACTTTTTATTCCATAACCGGGGTCACTTATTAATCAGTTTGCCCTTTTTTTTGAGGATGTTATCAAGCCCTTTATCTTTAATAAAATTATTTTGAAAAAAATGTAATAAGCATAAATTCATTTTACGTTTAATTACCCGATCATTTCACCCAACCAATCAAAACCATCTTGCGCCATGAAGGCCACTACCACTATGCTGGGCATTCTTCTGCTCGGCCTGGTTTCCTGTACCAGTAACAAAAACCGCATCACAATTACCGAAACGAATTTTGAAAAAGAAATTTTCATCACACAAAATCTCGAATTCACTTTCAACAAACATTTATTCAACGATTCTTTATTCGGGAAATGGGTAGATGATGCACTCCTCGAATTTCAACCGGCAGTTGAAGGAAAATTTAAAATTGTTTCCAGCAATAAAATTTTATTCTCCCCTACTTCATCGTTTGCCGAAAGCGAATTATATACCGCCGTACTAACCAAATCATTGTTTAATTATACGGATCTCCGTTTACCGCTTGATCATGAACTGATCAGTTTCAATACGCCTTTACTCGATTTAAAAACGGCAAATTTATACTGGACAAAAGATGAAGTAAGCAACCAGGTTGTTTTAAATGCAGAATTAAATTTCAACGCAACGGTGAGTGCTGAGGAAATTGCAAAAGCACTTCTTATACAGCAAAATAAAACAGAAAAAACAGCAAAGGTTCTTACAACCAATTACGCAAAAACCATTTCACTTGCAATTTACAACCTGCAGCCGGATGAAAAACAAACCATTATCACATTTTCACTTCCGAAAGGCCTTAACTCACCGGGCAGCAAATGGAAAACCACATCGGAAATAAAATTCGAATCGGAAGTTCCTTTTGTCGAACATTTGGAAATTCGCGATGTTGTTGGCGAACATAATGGAATTGAAGGAACGATCCGCGTTATTACAAATCAGCAGATTGCCAACGGAAATATTGAAAGCTTAATTAAAATAACTCCGGCAGTTGCTTTCACTGCCGAAACTGTTTCCAACGGTGTAATTATTAAAAGTGATGAATTCATAGCATCTGAAACGTATACAATTACCTTATCCGAAAAATTATATGGTGTTGCAGGCGGGAAAATGATTGATGATTATTCGCACGCCATCACATTTGGTGAACTGGAACCCATGATTCAGTTTGCGCATGAAAAATCGATGTACCTGGGAAGACGGGGAAATAAAAATATTGCGATTCAGATCGTGAATGTGCCGAAAGTAAAAGTAGAGATCATTAAAATATATGAAAACAATATCCTTGCATTTATGCGGGACGGATTCCGGTACAGATGGTATGATGAATATTACAGCGATGAAGATACATGGAATTACTATGATTATGAAGACGTGGAAACCGAGAAATACGGCAATATTATTTTTGAAAAAGAATATGAAACTTCAAAATTGGAAAAATATAATTCTGCACGCATCCTGCATGTGGATATGATCGATAAGCTTGAAAAATTCGACGGCTTTTATATTGTGAAAGTTTCTTCCAATGAAAAACGCTGGCTTACAGATGCGCAGATCGTTTCCGTTTCCGATATCGGCCTCATAACAAAAGCAACCGAAGATGAGGTTGTGGTATTTGCCAATTCGGTTCAAAATGCAACACCGCTGGGTGGCGTAAAAATTTCATTTATCAGCACAAACAATCAAAAATTATATACGGCAACGACAGATAATAACGGGATTGCAAAATTTACAGGACTGAAAAAAAACATGCCCGATTTTGATATCAATCTGATCACTGCAAAATCAGGGGCCGATTTTAATTTTTTACCGTTTATGCAAACACAGGTTTCCACTTCGCGGTTTGATGTGGGTGGTAAGAGAATAAATGAAACCGATATGGATGCATTTCTGTATGCCGAGCGTGATTTATACCGTCCCGGCGAAAAAATGCATATCAGTGCAATTGTGCGTTCGTACGACTGGGAAGTAATTTCCCGCTTACCTGTCAAATTGAAAATTACATCGCCAAGCGGAAAAGAATTTAAAAGCATTAAAAAAACACTTAACGACCAGGGTGCATTTGAAGCAGACGTGGAGCTTTCAAGATCTGTAGTTACGGGCACTTATTCGGCAGAATTATATTCATCCAACGATGTATTGCTTGCTTCAAAAAATATCAGCGTCGAAGAGTTTATGCCCGACCGTATCCGTGTAAATGCAAGTTTGCCGAAAAAAGAATATTATCCCGGAGATCCCATCCAGGTTTCCATCCAGGCGGATAATCTATACGGCACACCTGCATCATCAAGAAAATGGGAGGCCGAAGTAAATTTGAACAGGTACTATTTTAATTCAGATAAATATCCGGGGTATAATTTTTATATCACCGGAGGTACTTCTTATTTACCAACGCAAACAACTGAAGGCACAACAAATGAAAACGGTCAGGCAAAAGCCGATTTCACAATTCCGGCATCTTATATAAATACAGGGATACTCGACGGCCGGGTGCTTACAACTGTTTTTGATGAATCGGGCAGGCCCGTTTATAATGTGCAGAATTTCAAAGTGATCACACAAAACACATTGTTTGGAATCGGAAATTTTGATTCTTATGTTAAAACAAAACAGGTTGTAAAAATTCCTTTCATCGCTTTGGATAAAGATGAAAATGTTTTGAACAGTGCGGCTGCTGTTGTTGAAATTGTAAAATATGAATATGAAACCGTTATTGAAAAAAGCGGACAATATTATTCCTATCGTTCAAATGAAGTGCAAAAAATACTGAGCACGCAAAATATCAGCATCAACGGAACCACGACATCAACCAGTTTTATTCCTGATCTGTCGGGCAGATATGAAGTGCGTATCCGCAAGCCGGGTGCTACATCTTATGTTGCACAATCTTTTTATGCATATGGCTGGGGCAGTACACAAAGCAATTCGTTTGAAGTAAATACGGATGGCAATATTAATATCGTTGCGGATAAACAAAATTATAATACCGGCGAGACTGCAAAATTATTATTTACCGCTCCCTTCAATGGTAAAATGCTGGTGACGGTGGAAAGAGACAAAGTGTATGAATATTATTATCTGAATACGGATAAAAAAACGGCTTCCTTAAATCTGAAAATGACTGGAAGCCATGTGCCGAATATTTATATTACGGCAACACTTTTCCGTCCTGCCGACAACAGCGAATTACCTCTTACAACAGCCCACGGTATTCTTAATTTAAAAGTGGATAATCCATCTAAAAAATTAAATATTGCAGTAACGCATGAAAAAAATTCCAGGTCAAATAAAAAACAAACAATCAGTATAAAAACAATTCCAAATGCAGAATTAACGGTTGCAGTTGTTGATGAAGGAATACTGCAAATTAAAAATTACAAGACGCCTGATCCATACGGCTGGTTTTATAAAGAACATGCGTTGGGTGTGATGAGCTATGATATGTATGCATTTTTATATCCTGAAATTTATCTCAAAAAATTATTGAGCGGTGGTGATGGATATGATCTGGAAGGAAGATTGAATCCGATGACGGCAAACAGGGTAAAATTAGTTTCTTACTGGAGCGGTATAATTAAATCGGACGGAAACGGGAAAGCAAAATTTGATTTTGACATTCCGCAATTTTCCGGCGAACTGCGCATTATGGTGGTTGGCTACAAGAATGATTATTTCGGATCAAGTGAAACAAAAATGAAAGTTGCGGATCCGCTTGTGGTGACAACTTCTCTCCCGCGGTTTTTAAGTCCGGGAGATACGATCACAGTACCGGTCACACTTGCAAATACAACAAATAATAATGCATCGGGAAATATTGATATTTCTTTTGAAGGGCCTTTGAAAATTGTAGGATATAAATCACAAAGTTTTAAAGCAGATGCAAATAAAGAAGCAAGAGCCGAATTTAAAGTGGTGGCAACCAGTCAGCCCGGCAACGCAAAAGTTAAAGTACAGGTGACGGCACTTGGTGAAACATTCAAAGATGAAACGGAAATACCTGTGCGCCCTCCTGCATCTCTTCAAAAATTAACGGGTTCAGGTTTTGCACAAGCGGGTAAAACAACAACTATTTCGATGACAACGAATTTTGTTGAATCCTCTGCAAAAGCAAAATTATTGATCAGTAAATCGCCGATCGTACAGTTTGCCGACGATCTGGATTACCTGGTGATGTATCCGCACGGATGTGTTGAACAAATTACTTCTTCCGTTTTCCCGCAACTCTATTATGCGGATCTTGTAAAAACAATTTACGGTAAAGAAACACTCGATATGAATCCTTCATACAATGTGCAGGAAGGCATCCGGATTTTACAAAGCATGCAAATGTATAACGGCGCTTTGATGTATTGGCCGGGTGAAGGTTCTGAAAGCTGGTGGGGAACGATATATGCAACACATTTCCTCATCGAAGCAAAGAAAGCAGGGTACGATGTAGATGAAAATGTGCTCAGCAAATCTTACGGATATATGAAAAATATGCTGAAGCAAAAGAAAACATTTGTTTACAAGTACAATATCAATATGAGCGCTGAAATGGCATCGAAGGAAGTATTTTATTCGATGTATGTTCTGGCGCTTGCCGGTAAACCGGAAATTTCCACAATGAATTATTATAAAGCGAATATCAGTGTAGTGCCGCTTGACGGAAAATATTTACTTGCAACAAGTTATAAGCTTGCAGGCGATCAAAAAAGTTTTCAGAAAATATTGCCTTCCGAATTCAGTGGTGAAGAATCAGTTCAGGTATTCGGCGGAAGTTTTTATTCACCGATCCGCGACAGGGCGATCGCATTAAATTGTCTGCTTGAAACTGATCCTGAAAACGGACAGATCGGAATTCTTGCACAACAATTATCAACCATGATGAAAGCCCGTCCTTATTTAAATACCCAGGAACGATCATTTGCATTTCTTGCACTTGGAAAAATTGCAAAAAAATCAAAAGACTCAAACATTTCTGCGAGCATTAAAGCAGGCGGAAAAGAACTCGCAAAATATAATAATAAAGACCTGCTGATCGATGATCCTTCCATAATAAATAAAAACATCAGTATCGAAGCGACGGGAAGCGGGCAATTATATTATTACTGGACTGTGAAAGGAGTTACATCCGATGGATCTTACAAACAGGAAGATAATTTCATGCAGGTGCGTAAAAGTTTTTACGACCGTTGGGGGCATCCGGTTGATTTGAAAAGCATTCATCAAAATGATCTGGTTGTTGTGAAGATCTCAATCGGAACCTGGTATGGAAGTTTTGTAGAAAATGTGGTGATCACCGATATTTTACCGGCCGGCTTTGAAATTGAAAATGACCGGTTGCGGGCAACTACTTCGATGGATTGGATAAAGGATCAGTCGAATCCGACACATGAAGATATCCGCGACGACAGGATTAATTTATACGTAGATGTTGCGAGCACCGTGCATCATTATTATTATACTGTCCGTGCAGTTTCACCGGGCGTATACCGAATGGGACCCGTAATGGCAGATGCAATGTACAATGAAGAATATCACAGTTATAATGGTGCAGGTGTTGTGCGGATATTGAAATAATATTTTCAAATGAAATCATGAAATAAGTTCAGAATAAAAATCCTGCACTTATTTTTTTATTATTGTATCCCGATGCACAGCACTTCTCTCCGTTCACTTCTTTGTTGTTATGTTTTGATCCTGAGTTTTGTACTGTATTATCCGAAATGGAAACATCCGGGGACGGAAGCAACAATTTCTTATGATGTATCCGGCTATTATTTATATCTCCCTTCTATTTTTATTTATCATGATATACATCAATTTGATTTTTATGAGGATATTCATAAAACATATCACCCCACTCCTTCTCCGGAACCCGGTATAAAATTACCGGACGGAAATTACACAATGAAATACCCTATTGGGGCCGCAGTATTTTATGCACCGTTCTTTTTTGCAGGCCATGCGGTTGCCTGCATAACAAATTATCCTGCAGACGGATATTCCATGCCTTATCAGTTCTTTATCAGCATCGGTTGTTTGTTCTATGCATTTCTTGGCCTCTGTATCCTGAGAAAAATATTATTGAGATATTTCAATGAATCAACTGTCTCCATTACATTATTTCTCTTTGTAGCAGCAACAAATTTGCTGAATTATATGGCTGTAGATTATGCTCTCACGCATAATTTATTGTTTCTGCTTTATACCGTCATAATGTTTACAACCATCCGGTTTTATGAAAAGCCGGACAGAAAAAAAGCATTTCTGCTGGGCCTTTATTGCGGGTTGGCAACAATCACAAGGCCAACGGATATTATTTCGGTTTTGATCCCGTTGCTATGGGGTGTTCAAAATTTTAAAATGCTTCAAGAACGCATCCGTTTTTTAATGCGTGGTTTTAATTATATCGGCGTATTTATTATTGGTGCCTTATTGTTTGGTTCTCTTCAGATAATTTCCTGGAAGGTAACCACCGGACATTTTATTTTTTACAGCTATGAAGATCAGGGTTTCAGCTGGCTGCATCCGCATGTAAAAGACGGATTGTTCAGTTATAAAAAGGGCTGGCTGGTGTACACACCATTTTTCATTTTTCTTATACCTGGTTTCATTTTCTTATACCGGAAGCATCGGAATTTATTTTACCCTGCATTTATTTTTTGTATTCTGAATGTTTATATCGCATTCAGCTGGGATATCTGGTGGTATGGAGGAAGCCTTGGCCAACGCAGCATGGTGCAGTCGTATGCAATTCTATCATTGCCAATTGCAGCTTTCATAGAATATATAATTCAATCACGTTTGATGTATAAAATCGGCACCGGATTATTCGTTATTTCTTTTATTTTATACAATCTGATCATTACCCTGGCTGCACATGGAAAATACGGAGTGCTCGATACCGAGAATGCAAACCGCACATATTTCTGGATATCATTTTTGAAATTAAAAATTAATCAGGACGATAAAAAATATCTGGACACAAATGAGAAATTTCATGGTGAAATGAAAAATCAAACAGAAATTTATTTCAACGATATTGAAAATGATTTACTGCATATCGACAGCAATTCTGTGATCGGGGGAAGAAAATGTTTATATGTAAATGCAACAGAACAGCAAACACAGCCTTATGCAGTTCCGCTTCCCGGTAAAAATGCAAAATGGCTGCAGGTATCCGCAGATTTTTATTTCCCTGTGAAGGAATGGGATATCTGGAGATCAGCACAATACATCATTCAATTCCGGCAGGATGAAAAAGCCGTAAAAACAAAATTTATTCGGGTACAGCGGATCATGAATCCGGAAGAAATAAAAAATTTATGGTATGATGTCAGAATTCCGGATAAAGAATACAATTCAATTCAGATCTTTTTATGGAATGCAGGAAGCGAAACCTCCGTATTTATGGATAATTTAAAAGTGGTCTCCTTCGAATAATTAACCGGACGCTTTACCTGCTGAAGAAAATAATTCCGCAAGTAAACCCGTGGTGATAATTACGGGTACCAGAAATAAATAACCATAAGGTATTTGAATAAAAGAATAAAATACGATCAGGTATATCTTTAGCGACATCATTAAATACGGCCTTTTCCGGATCGTATTTCTTCTGATATAATAAATCAAGCCCATCATGGCAACCACTGCCAGTGAAATAAACAGGTGTATATTTTGCCAGGTATGCAATTTTGCCGCTATATCCGGTTGGGGAAGAAATTTATATCCCCATGCGGCAAATCCCAGCCCGTTAAATAAATGTTCAGGCTGATTTTCCACATTGAGATGCTGCCACTCTCCTGTTGCCGCTTTTGTATGATATGCATATCCGTTTTGAAAAATACTGTAATCATTACGCAGAAATGGCAGCCAGTAAAAAACAAGAAAGGTTACCGCGATAATTGCGCCCGTTAAAATAAATTTCCTGTAATTCTTTTCCATCAACAAATAAAAAAAGTAAAACGGCATCCACAACACTATCGCATAACGGGATAGAAGACAAAGCGAAAAACCAACTGCGCCTGCAATTTTATTTGTAAAAGAAAGGCCCATCATTGCAAATAAATAATACGCCGCGATCAGGCTTTCAAGCATAAATGCAAATTGCATATCATCATGCAGCAAAACCACATACCAGATAATGAGCGGCGAGCATGAAATAAAAATAGAAACATAAAAATGATTGATCTTCCGCCGGTATCGAATAAAGAAGAGCAGGCTTATGATCCATAAACCAATTGCCGCAAGCCAGCGGTAATCCAGGTTCATCCATTCGGCAAATAAATAAGGCATCCATTGCAGAGGCAAATAAGTCGGAAAAAGCGCATACCCGGTAAATTGAATCGGTTGATACACTTTTTCATTCTCAAGAAATCTGTTGGCAAGAATTTCAGTTTGCGGTATCACATCCGAAACAGAAGAATCTTCAGTATCCATAACATGTGATACGATCACTGTATGTAAACGCAACCCGATCAATATAGTGATGCTGATGAAAACAGCAATCTGGAGAATGGCTTTCCACTTTATATTTTTTTGCAAGGGCGCATTTGATTCATTTCTTTGACCGGTAAGAATATAAAAAAGAATTGCAATCGCAATTGAAGTAATGAGTAACCAAACAGGACTGTTGATCGGGCCGGCAAAATTTTGCAAAAAAGAGATCAGCAATAATTCAAAGATACAGAGGAGAATAAACAGGATGCGAAGGAGGATAAATTTCATGGGCTGAAAAATTGCCGGTTTGTCAAAATTAAATATTTTTTTAAGGCGGAAATAAAATAAAAAAAGGGCGGCTAATAAAAACCGCCCTCTCAAATCTGTTATTCTTTTAATATTTAATGCGCACTGAATCTGAAAATTCTTCAGGTATTTCAATTACCTGTCCTGATTTATCATAAAACGTAACTTTATATTCACCTCGTTCAAGCGCTTCATTCAGATCAGAATGTTTATTCAATATATCCTCCACTTCCAAAATAGTATTTCCTTTCAGATCTGTAAACACTGCTTTCACATAATCCTGATCTCCCAATATCCTTTTTAATTTCGGCATTTTATTATTTCCGTTCACCATCCATGCAGGTGCATTCGGATCTACCACATCTTTTGGATTTACATTTGAAGAAGTTGCACTGTCGGGTATTTCGGCAGATGATTTTTGTTCCACCTCCACACTTCCATCGTCTTTCACTGTGAATTTACCTGCAAATGCCTTGGTTGTTTCATCGCTGATAAGATATTTATAATCGCCTGCATCTTTTAAAGTGATTTCATACGATTCTTTTTTACTCACATTTTTTTTATCGTAAACAACAATTGTATCTTTTAAAACCATGACCCGGATTTTTTCATTCAGGTCGCTGTATAAAATTTTATCGACCATCGTTTTATTTATCATCAGGTTCATATAAGCAAGATCAGAACTTGCAACAGTGCCCGGTGTTTCATAAAACCATAATTGTGAAACAGGATCTTGTTTCCAGAAATCAATCAAATCTTTTGCGACCCGTTCAATTCCCGCATCATTGGGATGGATACCGTCCTGAGATAATAATTCCGGCCCCCAGGTATATCCGTCGGCACGTTGTTTCGTACCCTGCGTCCAGAAATAAGGTCCCCACATTAATAAAGGTGCTTTTGCATCCGGGCCCTTAAAACTTAATTCCGGGTCGCCGTTAATCTGATTTTCGATTACCCATTTACATGCCCAGCCGTTAATATAAGCCCGCGGTTCGCGGTGTTTATCTTTTCCTTCCACAGGCATAAATGCTGTTGTATGCCTGCCTGTTAAATAAATGATTTTAAGATTCGGATAATGTTGTTTTAGAAATTGCGCCATATAGGTAAAATCAGCAACCAGTCCTTTACCACGCCCATCCAGATCGGCACTGCGGTTCTTGAGATTGTCTTCCTGAAAAAATACAACCTGCACCTGCTCACGTGATACCGATGCATCAACAAGACGCTGATCAACAACCGTCCAGAAATTTGCAGATGGTATCATGATTTTACTGAGATCCTGGCCGCCTATTGCGCAGTCTACAAAAACCAATTCCTTATTTAATCCTTTCACCTTCGGCAGTTGGGTTTCAAGACCGCGTGCAAACATCGTTACGGTAGATGCACCCACAGAAACCAAACCGATTTTCCCGTTTGCAGACGGCTTTCCATTTTCATCGAGCGGCTGAACAGATTTTGCCATGTCAACTGCATCGTTGTAAAAAGCAGGCGGCATGGAATTGCTGCCATCAGGATATAAGCCACCTGTATGTCCTTTGTATTCGTTTTTTCCCAATTCATCAAGGGGAGGAAGATCAGATACATCTGCTACCTGCGCTCGCATAAAACCGGTAAGCAGTGATGTGATCATAGTTAGTAAAATGAGTTTTTTCATAATGAGGTTTTTTTAAATGCAATTTTGGCAAATATCATACCTTTAAACATAAGTTATACGTTTATAGAATTATTTTTCCGCTTGCTTCGATCTGCTATGAAAATATACCTGTTTATCGCTTCTTTGTTGGTTACCTGCATACAACTACATGCGCAAAATATGCTCGGCTATATTACGCCGCAGGGAGATTATTATGTAAGCGACGACGGAAAATTAATTCACCTTGAACATCAGACAATTCGCAGTCAGAAAGCAGCAGCCGGCAGTATCGCTTATGTAACCAGCACCGGCGACCTGAAATATTACGCCGGTCATACTTCAAAAAAACTGGATATTTCGAATCCTTCTTTTTATTACAATACGGATTATTATTTATACTACAGCACAGGCGGAAATTTTTCAATTTACAACGGTATTGAAAAAAAATTTCTCGGGAATATTCAAAATCAATTATATGGTTTTGGAGACAGTATTGCAGCAGTTCATGATTTCAGCGATTATTTTTATATCTACGTAAACAATCGCTTTATTGAAATCGAACAGAACCCGGTAAAAAAAATAGTGGCCGGCGATAACCTGATCGCATATATTAATCATATCGACCAGTTTAAAATATTTTATGATTATCAGAAATATGATGCAGATGAATATCCGCCCATCACCATGCAGGCAGGTGCAAATACCGTTGCTTTCATCGACAGTTATCATTATCTGAAAGTATTTTACAGGGGAAAATTGTTTGAATTATACAATGTCCCGGAAATAATTTGTCTTGAAACGCCGGCCACGCCTCAAACTTTTGATCTGCCCGAATATTGTGATGCGGAAATTGTCTACGAAGTTGAATCGGGGCTTTCTTTATTTAAAACAGGTGATGACCTTGTTGCTTTTCTCGATGATATGGGGAAATTTAATGTGTTTTATAAAGGAAACACGATTCAGCTTGAACAACAGCCGCCCTTATTTTATGAAGTAACAGATAATGTAGTGTATTATGCTGATAACAATAATTATTTCAAAGTATTTATGAACGGCGAATTATCTGTTGTTGAAACTTTTATCCCAACTGATATAAAGGCTGATAAAAACGTGGTCGCATACAAGGATCTCGACAAACGACTGAAAGCATTTTACAACGGGAACAGTTATACCGTATCGGAATCAATTGCAATTGATTTTGAATTAAACAATACATTGATCATGTATTCTGATCTGCCGAATAAATATAAATTCTATTCTCTCGAGTAGTATGAACAAAATGCGCTTTCAACTTTATTTAACGGCAGTAAAAAACAGGTTTGAGAAAAACCGTTTTCTCAGGGTCACGAAAAAAATGCTGTTCGGATTTTTGATTTTATTATTGCTCTTCTTTTTTGCAAATGTAATTTTCCCATTGCATATACAAATCGAATATTCAACGATTGTAACGGCAAAGGATGGAACTGTTTTAAAAGCCTATCTTACTGAAGATGAAAAATGGAGAATGTTTACCGAACTGGATGAAATTACTCCGGAAATGCAAAAGGCAATTGTATATAAAGAGGATAAATATTTTTACAGGCACCCCGGTGTAAATCCCGTATCTGTTGTGCGTGCAATGATCAATAATTTAATGCAGGGGAAAAGAACTTCAGGAGCATCAACAATTACAATGCAGGTTGCAAGGCTGATCGATCCGAAAGACCGCACCTATGGAAATAAAATATGGGAAATGTTCAGGGCGCTGCAGATTGATATGGAATATTCGAAAGAAGAAATTCTGCAGATGTATTTAAATCTTGTTCCGTATGGCGGAAATATTGAAGGCGTTAAAGCGGCATCCATCATTTATCTTGAAAAAAATCCATCTGTATTAAGTCTCGGTGAATTAACCGCATTGTCAATTATTCCGAATCGTCCAACCACCTTGAGGCCGGGTGTAAATAATGATGTAATTATTTCGGAACGGAATAAATGGCTCCTGCGGTTCAAAGCATCGCATTTATTTCCCGATGATATTATTGATGATGCATTGCATGAACCATTTACGGCATTCCGTACGGAAGGGCCTGATATCGCACAACATTTTTGCAACAGGATGAAACAGCTGTTTCCCGGCAGTCCGATCATCAAAACAAACCTGGTTACCGAAATGCAAATGCAATCTGAAAAAATACTGAACAATTATATCACACAATTATGGGGCTTGGATATTCACAACGGCGCAGCGATCATAATTGACAACAAAACACACCAGATTGTTTCCTATGTGGGAAGTGCGGATTTTTATGATGTGTTTGATGCCGGCCAGGTTGATGGCGTTCGGGCGGTGCGTTCACCCGGCAGTACTTTGAAACCGATTTTATATGCACTTGGATTTGACAAAGGAATTTTAACGCCGCAAACTATTATAGCAGATGTGCCCGTAAATTACTCAGGTTACAGTCCTGAAAATTATGATGAAGATTATCATGGAAATGTGAGTGTTGAATTTGCACTGGCACATTCGCTGAATGTTCCTGCAGTAAAATCACTGGATAAAATCGGCTTGAATTTATTTACCGGCACACTTATCAATTGCAAATTCAAATCAATTGAACAAAATAAAAAGGATTTCGGCTTATCGGTTGTGCTGGGCGGATGTGGTGTTACACTTGAAGAATTGACAAACCTGTATGCAGCTTTTGCAAATGAGGGTGTATATCGCCCGATCAAATATTTACAGAATGATACAGATACATCTTCGCAACAAATTATTTCGGATGCGGCGGCATTTATGGTAACAGAAATACTCACACAACTTACCCGCCCTGATCTGCCGAATTTTTATCAGCAGGCAAAAAATGTCCCGCTTATTGCGTGGAAAACAGGAACGTCGTACGGCAGGAAAGACGCATGGAGTATCGGATACAATAATAATTATACAATTGGTGTATGGGTTGGAAATTTTTCGGGTCAGGGTGTTCCTGAATTATCCGGAGCCAATGTTGCAACTCCTCTCCTTTTTAATTTATTCAATGCAATTGAAAAGGAAAATAATAAAGACTGGAACCGCATGCCGGAAGCAGTTGATTTCAGATATGTATGTTCTGTTTCCGGAAAATTGCCGAATACATTCTGCAAAAACGTTGTGATTGATTATTATATCCCCGGGATTTCACCGAATGCAATTTGCGATCATTTGATTCCCGTAAAAATTTCACCAACAGAAAAAATAAGTTATTGCACGAGCTGTGCACCTGAAACGGGATACAAAGAAAAAATGTATGAAAATTATTCGCCGGAAATTATTGCATGGATGCAAATGAAAAATATTCCTTACACGAAAATTCCGGAACATAATCCCGATTGCGAAAGAATTTTTTCAGAAGGAGCTCCATCCATTACATCACCTGTAGATCAGCTCGAATATTATATCGATAAACTTGATCCGCAAAAAATCATGTTGCAGGCGAATGTTGCGCACGATGTAAAAACAGTTTACTGGTATCTCAATAATAAACTTGTTTCAAAAGCAGCAGCAGGTGAGGCGGTATTTATTGATCCCGTGGAAGGAAAATTAAAAATCAGTTGCAGCGACGATAAGGGAAGGAATTCTGATATTGAAGTGCGGGTGGTATTCTTTTAGAGAGCGCAATAAAATAAAAAGCCCCGCAAGAATGCGGGGCCTTTCAGATTTATGTTTTTTAAAAATTCAATTAGTCTGCATCAAACCAAACGGGTACTGTAGGATCGCCCTGCACTTGTGCATTTGCATTATAAAGCCTTTCGTCGATACAAGTTGGGAAACGAACAGGAATTACATCATAAATTGCAATTGGATTTACTTCAAGTGCCGGAATGCCGGTTCTTCTCACATCTGTCCATGATTCTGTTTGTAAGAACATAGCGATGTATTTCTGCGTCATGATTTTATCCAATGTAATTGTTCCTGCTGTTTCGCTTGCATTTGCTGCAACGTATCCTGCATCTGCAGTTCCAACTGTTGCTTCCAGATTTGCAATTACCGCTTCATTATAAGCAGTTGCAGCACCGGCAGCATCAGCATTGCGCAATTTGGCTTCAGCTTCAATAAATTTCATTTCATAGTATGTAAGCAAAGGAAGCGGAGCATTATCAGTTGCATATAATGAACCAACGTCAGAAGCATTATTATCTGTTCCGTCGATCGGTGCACCTGAATATAAACCACCAACATCTGTAGTTGCATACAACGGTAATCTCGGATCACTTAAACCGCTTAATAAATCAACCAGGTAAACACCCATTTTGATATACCCTGCACGTGTATTATTAAATGAATTCCAAGGATTTAATTCGTTACCATTAATTCCGAAAATAGCATTTGTATTATCTCCGTTTCCTGTTAAACCGGCAGCAGAAATATATCCTAAGGCTTCTGTTGCAGAACCGGAAGGATCTCTTTCGCTTTTGTGATTTGCATAACGTGCTTTCAACATATAAGCAGCTTTGATCCACATGCTTACATCTCCGTTATGCATAAAATCATCAGATGTCGGTTTTTTTGCATTTGCTTCCGGAGCAGTTGAAAGATCAGCAATTGCATTATCTAATTCCGATTGCATTTGAGAATAGATATCCTCTTGTGTATCATAACCCGGATTCAATGCTGCATCAGATCCTTCAAGACCCTGTAATGCCTGAGAATATGGAATATCTCCCCAGAAATCAGTTGCGATACCGATGGTCATGCATTTTAATACACGGCCGATACCGGCATACCACGGATTTTCTGATCCTGCGATATCAATTAATGTTTGCTGATTGATCAGCGCATCTGCATAAACAGTTTTCCATTCGTTGATATTACTTAATTCAGTGATCTTATAATCCCGCACATCAATCATCTGGAAATCATTTCCGGCGCATTGCTGAATTAAAATCGAACTTGTTCTGGATAATTGTCCCGTATAGAGAGTTTGCATTGCAACCTCGCTTACTGTAAGCAGTAAGTCTGGAGTCACCTCAGTTGGTGAGTTTGGTGAAGTTGCAACCTCATCTATCCAGTTGTTACAACTCGTGCTGAACAGCACCAGTGGTAACATGATTATTGCAAAATATTTTTTCATAATTTTCTTTTTAAACGTTTTAGAATGCTGCACTTAAACTAAACAACCATGATTTTGTACTTGGGTTGTTGAACCAGTCAAATCCCGCAATATTTGAACCTGCACCTGTTAAGCTGGTTTCAGGGTCAACGCCCGGATAATCAGTTTTCAACCAAAGGTTACGGCCTGTTACTGAAAGATTCAGCATTTTGAGAACTGTTGTATTTTTCAATTCAAAGGCGTAGCTCAATTTCGCTTCACGCAATCTCAACCAACCGCCATCATAAATTGCCTGCTCAGATGCCGCAAAGTCGCCGAGGTAACTTTGGAAATAATCAGCAGCAGAAACGGCAGTAGTATTTGAAGTAAAGGTACCGTCAGCATTTTCAACCACACCTTCAATCACGTATGTCTGATCACGTGCTGCAGACTCTTCTGAAATACCGATCCTGTTCATACGGGCAATTGTTCCGCACCAGATGTCACCACCTACACGGATATCAAGTAAGCCGCTTAATGTAACGCCTTTATAAGTAATATCAGTTGAAACTGAACCTAACCAATCCGGATAAGGATTTCCAATGATACCACTCACGTCGTCAAAAATCGGAAGACCTGAAGCTTCATCAATTAAAATCGGTTCATCTGCATCATGTATACCATCGCCGTTGATATCCTGCCAAGCCCACTGTGAACCATATAATACACCGTAAGGCTGGTTAAGAATAGCATAAGCACCCGGGTCACCGAAACCTGATTCAATTTCAATTGTGTCAGAACTTGCAGGAAGGCTTGTAACTTCATTCACGTTTCTTGAGAAGTTAAATCCTAAATTCCATGTAAGATCGTCTGTTTTAATAATTGCTGCGCTCACAAATGCTTCGATACCTTTATTGGTCATCTCACCTGCATTATCATATACATAAGAGAATCCTGATGTAGAAGCAATTGGTTTTGTGAGGAGGATATCTGAAGATGTTTGGCTATAAAGCGCAATATCTGCATCAATGCGGCCTTTCCAGAACTGGAGTTCCAAGCCTACTTCCATACCTGTTTGAAGTTCAGGGCTCAGATCCGGGTTACCAAGAATATTTAACTGGCTATATCCAAATCCGCTCTGTCCCAGGTATGGGAAGCTGTAACCATCGGTAAATCCGTCGGTGTACAGTGGTGGTATAAAGTATGTTCCGGAGCTATAAGGCTGTGGTTCGATACCTGCCTGTGCATAAGCAAGACGCAGTTTACCGAATGAGAATATATCTCCTGTATTCATCAATTCACTGAACACGAACGCCAAACTTGCAGACGGGAAGAATGCGCTGTTTGTATTCGGGCCATAAGTTGATGACCATTCGTTCCTTCCAGTTAATGTGAGGAACAATAAACTTTGGTATTGTAATTCGATCTGACCGAAAAGTGCAGCGTTGCGCTGACGTGTCGTAGATTGGCTTGAATAGAGGTCAGATGCGTTGCTTAAATTGTAGTAATCAGGAATTGTAAGATCACGTCCTCTTGCATACAGATAATTCTGGTCGATATCGAGGAGGTTATTACCGAGTGTAAGTGATCCGCTGAAATCTTCGTTGAATTCTTTTGTAGCTGTTCCGAAGATATCGCTGTAAAGTTGCGTGTAGCGGATGGTATTTTCTTCAATTTGTCCGCCCGGAGCATTTGCCGGATCATTACTTCCAATTGCATATATCTGTTTCCTTTCGTCAGTGTATGAATCAGCTCCTAAACGATAAGTGAAGTTCAACCAGCTGTAAGGCGTATAATTCAAAGAGAAATTACCGAGCATACGATTTACATTATCATTGAACGGGTTATTGTAAGCCGACCAATATGGATTATCGTAAGCACCGAAATAATTTCTGTTATCACCGCTCGGATATTCGTAACCGTCATTTTCGTAATTGAAATCAGGGTTATCAGCAAGATTATAGCTTGCAGGTGTTCTCATCAAACTGAGCATAACACCTGATAAGTTGGAACCGTTTTGCGGACGTGAACCACCTGAATTGATATAGTTTGCGTCAACTGATAATCTGAGTTTTTCCCAGATCTGCACATCTGAATTGATGCGAACTGAAGTTCTTCCGTAATCAGAATTCGGAACGATACCTTTTTCCTGAGAATTACCAATTGACAATCTCAATGAACCTCTGTCGGTACCGCCGCTGATGGCGATATTATTATTATAGGTAACACCTGTCTGGAAGAATTCACCTGCATTATCATAAGGTCCTGTTATACCAAGAGAATCCGGTAAATTGGAAATCAGTGGTCCCCAGCTGTTGGCGGTTCCAAGAGGGCCGTCATCATCGGTACCCCAGATATAATCCGGACCCGGATCACCTGTAAGGTAATCACCTTCAGGAACAACGGTAACGCCGTCATCTCCGAAAAATCCACCACCTGAACCTTGCGCATATTGATCCTGCTGTCCTGGTAATTTATTTACCTGGGCAAGTTCAACACTTGATGATACATTGATGTGTATTGTTTTATCGCCTTTTTTATTTCCGCGTTTTGTTGTGATAATGATCGCTCCCGAACCGGCACGTGAACCGTAAAGGGCTGCAGCTGCAGGGCCTTTCAGTACGTTGATGCTTTCAATATCATCAGGATTGATATCAATTGCACGGTTTGAGTTGTTTACGCCATTTAAAGTTGGATTGAATGGATAATCGCCGGCAACTGTATTATTTGTATTGTTATCGATCGGCACACCATCAACTACGATCAAAGGTTGATTTTCATTGGTGAAAGTACTTGGACCACGGATAATGATTTTGCTGGATGCACCCGGAGTACCGGAAGAACCAACGATCTGAACACCGGCTACTTTCGCAGACAATGCTTCAATTACGTTCGTTTCACCTGAACTCACCAGGCGGTCACCACCAACTTCCTGTGTGGTTGTTCCCAAAGAAAGTTTTTCTCTTTCGATACCAAGTGCAGTAACCACCACTTCATCAAGACCTAAAACGTCTTCTTCCATTGATAAGTTAACTACATTTTGGGCCCCGATCGTCACTTCAGTGGTTTTGTAACCGATGAAACTGAAAATCAGGATGTCCTTTCCCTGTGGAACTACTAATACATACTGACCATCAAGATCAGTAACAGTACCAGTTGTTGTTCCTTTTACTAGCACCGTTGCCCCGGGTAACGCTTCGTTATCCGTAGCCGATGTAACCGTCCCTGTAATGGTTCTGCTCTGGCCGAATGCCATAGAAACCAAACATAGCGGCACAATCAAAATAAATGCGGCTAATTTTCTCATAAATCTGGTTTTAATGTTTTTGAATTTTTCTTTAAGATAAGATAACACAATGATAACACTTTTTAGTAATTTGAATGTGTTTGGGGCAATATTAACTTACTTTTTAACATCTCGTCAAAAATTCCAGAAAAAAATGGTGCATAACTTTTAAAATGCCCGTTATACCAAACTTTGTTTGCGTTATTTCCTATTTATGCGTGTCGTAATATCCGAATACTTTCTGCACAATATCGGAAACCCTTGCACCCGGATCCTGGCGTATTTTCAGCTCTTCCTGTTCGATCATATAAAACAACCCGTCGAGCGCTTTTTGAGTGACATATCCGCTCAGGTCGGGATTCATATCTTCGATAAGTGGTATTTTATTATAGTAATTCACTGCATCACTCCAGTATTTTGTTGCGCCTACTTTGCTAAGTGAATTATCAATCACAGGTTTAAATTTGGCAGTTAATTGCGCCGTTGTTGTTTTCTTTAAATATTCCGTAGCTGCATCATTCGCACCGAATAAAATATTCATCGCATCGTTTATCGTCATCTGGCGGATACTGTTAATTAAAATCGGTTTTGCTTCAACTGCTGCATTTTCTGCTGCATGATTTATTGAGTTGATCACATCATCGCACATTTTATTTAAGCCGAGATCTCTGAGTGTCGTTTCTATTTTTTGAGCTTCAGGTGGAAACGGAATTTTCACCTGCGGGTTGCCGAGATATCCGTTTACGGCAGATAATAAATCCGAACCATGTGTCGCACCTTGCACAAGTGCTTCAGTCAGTCCATTTGCTGCTTCCTGATCGGTGATCGTGCCGCCGGTTACAGTAGTAAGCACATCATTTACAACCTGCGGATCACAGGACGATTGTTGTAAAAAACCAAATGCGATAATTGCGATGAAAAGGTATTTTATCATAAAAAGAATTTCAGCACCAAATTAATAAAATCAAATGAAGTGGTAAAATAGTGTTTTACTCAATCTGGCTTTAAATTATCAGGAACATTTGCAATACACGCAATGATAAATCAGGTTTTGTTTCTGGAAACGAATTGCTGAAAATGATTGCAGAAAAACAGACTCTGCGTTATATATGCTTTTCTCAAGTCCTCCCTTTCTTCTCTTATTTTTGCAGCTATGAACGCAGTAATTATATCAATCGGCGATGAAGTGCTGAACGGAACTACAATCAACACAAATGCGAGTTGGATATCATCACAAATTCAGCCGCTCGGAATAAATATTTATGAAGTGATCACTATTTCGGATCAGAAAGAACATATTCAGCTAACCATTAAAAAATATATCGGGCAAACAGATCTTGTTTTCATCACAGGGGGACTTGGCCCGACAAAAGATGATATCACCAAAAACGCTTTATGTGATTTATTTCATGCGAAACTTATTTTCCATGAAGAGATATTTCTTCGTTTAAAAAAAGCATTTGAAAGGCGGAATATTGAATTTACGGAAAACAACCGCAATCAGGCAGAATATCCCGACAATTGTTTTGTTATTCAGAATAACCTCGGCACGGCACAAGGTATGTGGTTCACACAAAATAATACTGCGATCATCAGTATGCCCGGCGTTCCTTTTGAAATGAAAGGCATGATGACGGACCTGATCATCCCGAAAATCATCAGTGAATTTAATTTGCCATTTATACTCAACAAATATGTAATGACGAGCGGCATGAGTGAAAGTCTGATAGCTCAGAAATTAAATGCAATTGAAAATGAAATGCCTTCAACCATTTCACTTGCATATCTCCCTTCCCCTGCATGTGTAAAATTGCGGTTAACTGCAAAGAGTATTGACCGCGAACAAGCAGAACTGGAAATAAACCGGATCGCAGCTGAAATAAAAAATGTTTTGGGAAATGCGGTGTATGCAGATGATGCGATTTTGCTGGAAGAATATATCGGTAATTTATTAAGGGCATTAGGTGCGAACCTTTCAACTGCTGAAAGTTGTACGGGTGGAAAAATTGCGCATAAAATCACATCCGTTCCCGGTTGCTCGGATTACTATATAGGTTCATTCGTGACATATTCGTATGAATCCAAATCAAATCTGCTGCATGTCAAGCCTGAAACATTGTCAAACTTTGGTGCAGTGAGCGCCGAAACCGTTTCAGAAATGCTGGATGGTGCGCTGCTGAACCTCAAAACAAATTTTGCCATTGCAGTTTCGGGTATTGCCGGGCCCGGCGGCGGAACAGCCGATAAACCTGTCGGCACTGTTTATATCGGCGTGGCAGGTGATGGAGAAAAAAGGATCAAAAAATATTTTTTCAACAAAAACCGTGATGTGAACATCGAATATACAAGCGTATTTGCCCTCCACGAACTGCGCCTTCTGTTGGAAGAAAAGATTGCAAAGAAGCCTATTTAAGTTAACTTTGCTTTCGGTAAAAGGGGTCCCTTTTATACATGCTGATTATCCGGAACCCCTGTCTGAAAATTATATCAAACCTATGGCGAAAGAACTGATCATGCCCAAAATGGGCGAAAGTATTATGGAGGCTACCATTTTAAAATGGCTCAAGAAAGAAGGCGATAAAGTGGAAATGGACGAAGCGGTTCTGGAAATAGCCACAGATAAGGTAGACAGTGAAGTGCCCTCTCCTTTTGCAGGAACAATTTCAAAAATACTTTTTAACGAAGGTGATGTTGTGCAAATCGGAAAAGCAATAGCCATCATCGAAAATGGCGATGGAACTTCCGCAGCCATCAAAACATCTTCCGTTGAAACTTCAAAAACCGAACAACCTGTTCAACAGGAAATAAAAAAAGAAAACAGGCAAATGCAGCAGGAAGTTGCAGTCAATCAAAATGCCGACAGATTTTATTCTCCGCTGGTTTTAAATATTGCACGTGAAGAAGGTATTTCGATGAGTGAACTGGAACGAATTCCAGGAACAGGAAAAGACGACAGGGTGACAAAAGCAGATATATTAAATTATCTCCAAAATAAAGGAACAGCAGAACCGCAAATTGAAAAACAAAAAGAAACAGAAACACAAACAACAAGAGAAGTTACGCAGGAAATAAAATCAACACCGCTAGTCATTTCCGGAAACAGTGAAATTGTTGAAATGGACCGCATGCGCAAATTAATTGCCGATCATATGGTGATGAGCAAACGTGTTGCGCCGCATGTTACAAGTTATGTTGAAGTGGATATGACACCGGTTGCCGAATGGCGCAATAAGATCAAAGATAAATTTGAAAAAAGAGAAGGACAGAAAATTACATTCACACCGATATTTATTGAAGCGGTAGTAAAAGCAATTAAAGATTTTCCTGCAATAAATGTTTCGGTTGACGGATATAATATTATTTACAAAAAAGATATCAATATCGGAATGGCAGCAGCATTGCCAACAGGAAATTTAATTGTACCTGTCATTAAAAATGCAGACCGCTATAATTTATTCGGCTTAACAGCAACTGTAAATGATCTTGCAAGCCGTGCACGCAATAATAAATTGAAACCGGACGAAATTCAGGACGGCACATTTACTTTAACCAATGTGGGAAGTTTCGGAAGTTTAATGGGAACACCGATCATCAATCAACCGCAGGTTGCTATTTTAGCAACAGGTGCAATTAAAAAGAAACCGGTTGTAATTGAAACAGAACACGGCGATGTGATTGCGATCAGACACATGATGTTCATGAGCATGAGTTATGATCACCGTGTTGTAGATGGTATGCTGGGTGGTTCCTTCCTGAAACGGGTTCAGGATTATCTCGAAAATTTCGACACCAACAGGGAAATATAAAAAAACTTATTTTTTAAAAAATTGTTTGAATTAAAAAATCAGAATTATGCTCATCGAACAACTGTATACGAATTGTCTAGCGGAAGCCGCTTATTATATTGAAAGTGACGGCGAAGCAGCGATTATTGATCCGCTTCGTGAAACAAATCCCTATATTGAAAAATTAGACAGCCGCAATGCGAAACTGAAATATGTATTTGAAACACATTTTCACGCTGATTTTGTATCCGGCCATATTGATCTTGCAAATAAAACAGGTGCACAAATAATTTACGGCCCTGAAGCGAATACAAAATATAAAGTACATAATGCAGTTGACGGAGAAGAATTCAAGGTAGGCAAACTCACAATTAAAGCTTTACATACACCCGGCCATACACTTGAATCAACCTGTTATTTATTAAAAGATGAATTCGGAAAAGATTATTGCATTTTTACCGGTGATACATTATTTGTTGGTGACGTTGGCCGCCCCGATTTATTAGACGGCATTATGACGAAAGAAGAACTTGCATCAAAAATGTACGATTCATTAAATCAGAAAATAAAACCATTAAGTGATGAAGTGATCGTGTATCCTGCACATGGTCCCGGAAGCGCATGCGGAAAAAGTATGGGAAAAGAAACGTTCTCAACGATTGGTATTCAGAAGAAAACAAATTATGCATTGCAGGAAATGACCCGTGAAGAATTTATTGCCCAGGTAACGGATGGTTTATCAAAACCACCGCAATATTTTTTCGAAGATGCACGCATCAATAAAAATGGTTATGAAAATATTGAAGATGTAATTCGTCAGAATACAAAAGCGCTGAGTATTTCTGCATTTGAAGATGCAGTGCAAAACGGTGCATTTATTCTCGATACAAGAAATGCAGATAATTTTGAAAAAGCATTTATTCCTGATTCATTGAATATCGGACTCAACGGCATGTATGCTGTTTGGGTTGGAACATTGGTTGACATTACAAAACAACTTGTGCTGGTAACAGAACCGGGAAAAGAAGAAGAATCAATTTTACGCCTAGCCCGTGTCGGATATGAAAAAGTGATCGGGTATCTGGATGGTGGTATTGAGGCATGGATGAAAGCCGGAAAAGAAGTGAAAAACATCCATTCAATTAACGCAGAAGAAATTACAATCTTTTATAACCAACCTGAATATATCATTCTTGATGTACGTAAACCTTCTGAATTCGACACAGAACATATTAAGGGCGCAATCAATATACAATTGAGTGAAATTGAAAACCGTCTCGATGAACTTGATCCGGATAAAAAATATATCGTGCATTGTGCAGCAGGATATCGTTCAATGATGGCGGGAAGTATTATGAAACAACATGGTATTGAAAATTTCGTTAACGTGTACGGCGGATGGGGCACAATTAAAAGAACAGATTTGCCGAAAGAAAGCACTGTCCCCGAGTTAGCATAAAAGAATGAACCCATTCTGTAAAAAAAAATACCTGATTCTAATTGCATCGATCTCGATCATGCTCAGTGCGTGCCATGATTACCGGCTTGAAAATGCAACTTCTGATATAAGCAGAAACTGGTTGCTGATAAAATATGAACTGAATAATGGTGATTCAACATATTGGTACGGCACCATGGTTACAAACCGCACATTGAGTTTTACAGCGGAAGGGACATATACCGAATCTTACAATTATTTTGGAATTCCTGTAAGCACTGCGGGTTTTTATAATTTTCAGGATAATGTGAATCAACTTGTATTAAGCGATGAGGATACAACAATGGTATATAATATTATCGAGCTTACATCGCACAAGCTCACCATTGAGCTCATCAACAGTGATGATGATGATGTATTCTTCTACGAACCTTATTAAATAAAAAAACCGCCTTTTTACCGGCGGTTTTTCATACAATTATTTTCCGCATTTATTTCGTTCTCACTACATCACCTTTCGCTTCATATTCTGCAAACACTTTTGCAGGATCGTACTTTTTAACTGCTTTTCCTTTACGGATGATTTTAATATGATTAATCTTGTCTCCCACCTGAATTGCATCAACCACATCCTGTCCTTTCACGACATGGCCGAATACATTGTATTTGTTGTCGAGAAAAGGGGTTTCCTTATGGGTGATGTAGAATTGACAGCCGTTTGTGCGGGGGCCAGAATTGGCCATTGCAAGAATACCGGCTTTATCGTGCTTCAGATCGCTGTGGAATTCATCCTTGAACACATAACCGGGGCCACCTGAACCATTTCCTGACGGATCGCCACCCTGGATCACAAAATCCGGAACTACCCGGTGGAAGGTGAGGCCATCGTAAAATAATGTTCCATCCGGCCTGGCCGCATTGTGAATTTTTCCTTCTGCAAGGCCTACGAAATTTGCAACGGTTAACGGTGCTCTCTGATATTCAAGAAATAAAAGAATATTCCCGCGATCGGTTTGTATTTCCGCATATAAACCGTCCGGCAGTTCCTTGTATTGCTTTTTATCGTTCTGGCCGAATGAAAATGTGCTGATAAGCATGCACGCAAATAAAAGTGCTCTTGTTTTTTTCATATTGAATTCTGTTTACTGATTTATGTATTTGTAATTTGATTTTTATTTATGTTTTATTTTTCTGTTTTAAGTATTCAAGATTTACTACCTCTCTTCTATTCCGATTCTGCCAATTGCAATTCAGCATATTTCGGTAAAACGGTTTTTAAATATTCTATCGTTTCATCCAGGCTTAATCGTGTACTGCCGCCGGATGCATTTTTATGTCCACCACCCTGAAAGAAATTTCGTGCCAGTAATTCAACATTTGTTTTTCCTTTTGAGCGAAATGAAATTTTGATCCTGTCTTTATCCTCTGTAAACAAAATTGAAATATCAATATCCTTCATAGCTAAAGGCAGGTTCACAATTCCCTCCTTATCGCCGATGCTCAGTTTATATTTTTCGGCGTCAGTCATTGTAATGGTCATAAATGCAGTCCGATATTCCGGCAGCAGATTCAATTTTTCCGACAGCAGATATCCGATGAACCGCAATCTGTTTTCTCCATACTGGTTATACAGGCTATTATGAATTTCTTCAATATCAATTGCATGCCGCATTAAATTCGATGCGACTTCATGTACTTTTGATGTGGTATTTGAATATTGAAAAATTCCGGTATCAAGTACGATTCCGGCATAAATACATGCTGCAATATTTTTATCAATCATTTCTGCATCACCGGCCATGGTGATAAAATCATGTATGAGTTCAGCAGTTGAACTTGCTTGTATATCCCATAAAATATAATCCGTAAAAAACTCCGGTTCGCGGTGATGGTCGATCATAACGCTAACATAAGGCTGGCGCAGCTTTTTGATCTCTTCGCTCAGCTGCTCGATGCGCTTCAGTGCATTAAAGTCAAGAAAGAAAATACAATCTGCTTTCGTGAGCAATGCAAAACAGGTTTTCGGGTTTTTCTGATGAATAAATACACTATCCGACTTTGACATCCAATTTAAAAAATCAGGGAAATCATCCGGAGAAATAATATCAGCCGTGTGTTGTTTTTTTTCGAAATATAATTTCAATGCAAGCGCAGAACCGATCGCATCACCATCCGGCCGCACATGCGGAATTAAGATAATACGCCTCGGTGTCTGGAGATATGCGAATAGTTCTTTTAGATCCTTCATTCAGGTTAGTACTGCGAAGGTCTGAAATGTTTCGAAGTTTTAAAAATTCATATCCATGAATCCCTATCTTTGCGCCTGATTTAAAAAAAACAAAATTATATGTCAGGAAATATCACATTAACCATGATCAAACCCGATGCAGTAAAGAAAAATTATATCGGGGGGATTTTAAAAATGATCAATGAAGCCGGTTTCAGAATTGTTGCCATGAAGTACACAAAACTGAGCGAAGAAAAAGCAGGCGAGTTTTATGCTGTTCATAAAGAACGTCCGTTTTATGGTGAGCTTGTTCAATTTATGAGTTCAGGGCCAATCGTTGCTGCGATCCTTGAAAAAGAAAATGCAGTTGAAGATTTCAGAAAACTGATCGGCGCAACCGACCCTTCAAAAGCTGCTGATGGAACAATCAGAAAATTATATGCGGCAAGTATCGGAGAAAATGCCGTTCATGGAAGCGACAGTGATGAAAATGCAATTATTGAAGGTGATTTTCATTTCAGCAAACTGGAAAGATTTTAATTCAATCATGCAAAATTTAAACGCCGGAACATCCCGGCGTTTTTTTTATTTCACTCAAATAATCTAATACAAAAAATAAAAAAACCCGTTGCGGATTTTAAACCGGAACGGGTTAACCAAAACAGGTTTCCAATGGCAAAAACTTTATCTGGAAACCTCTATCTTTCGAATCGTACTTTCAGTTGAATTACTTAACTGAAGCAAATATACTCCGTTTGCAAATCCCTTCAAATCAATTGCAAAAATATTTTTTCCCACATTACATAAAGTATTGATTTCATGTATGTTACGACCTGTTAAATCTTTCAAACAGGCAGAAATATTACCAGTGGCTATCGCATCGATTTCAACAGTCAAAACGTCACTGGATGGATTTGGATACACCTGAATATTTGACATAAAACCCTGTTCGGAAATCGCCTCGTCGAAGGTGATCGTAACGGTGTATTCCTTGGTCGAATAAGTGACCGGAGCGGTGCTCGTATAGACCACAGGAAGTGAAAAATCCTGAGCAACTCCGGATGCCGGATCTACAAACTGACCGGTATAATCTATCGATGGAACAAGAGCAGTTACATCTGTTCCCGCAGGAATCAAAACCGAAATGGTATGTGCAGCCTCATTTATGCTTCCGGCTGCCAAAGGACTTGTAAAATTGAACGACACAATACTGTTCGGGTATGTAGTTGTATAACCCTCAATATCATTTTTATCCCTTGGAAGTAATTTCCAGTTGCTGAAACTATAATACATCAGGCCCTGGATATAGGTGAGTGTTTCACCCATCGTGAGAGTATCAGGCCCGAAATCAAAATCGATCTCATAACTATAATCATCGCAGCGCATACCCACTTCAGGTGTATTTGCCGTATTTACCCTCCATTCGCCGAAAGCGCCACCTGCTGCAGCATCTGCATTATTGCTGGTAACAAAGGCATTGTCGAATTTCACCAACATCCCTTCATAGGGCTCGGTTGCGTTATATATTTTAGCATCTACGTCTACCGGATCGAGGCCGGTTACAAATGCGGGAAGAGAGTTCATTTGGGATTCGAGTGAATACGTGATATTGGACAGCTTTGTTACACCAAATTCTTCAATCACTTTTCCGGCTGTGATCATGATCTTGTCACCGCGGTAAAGTTGTTCGGTGCCGTCTCCCGGAACGGATTTTATGAAAATTCCCTGATACGCAGCACTTCCCTCCTGCACGGCTACCAATCCGAGATCATATGTTTGAGTTGTGGAAGTAACATAAGCTTCAATATGCATGGAAGGAATACTGTCGTTTGCCCAAACGGAACTACCACTTAAAAATGGCGTATTCTGAATTTGAACAATCGAGTTGATACCATCTTCATACATAATATAAATATTCGGGGATGACGGTGAAGGATAATTGATTGAATTACCAAAATCATCAACTGCAGTAATATAGTAGTTCACATACGTGCTGTCTGTTCCAGGCCCTGGAATATCTCCTTCCCACGTGTCACCGCCAATATTTGTCATCGGTACTGTGATAAAACTTGTATTTCCGATTCCGTATGAATAATTGACTGCTGCTGAAACCACAAAACCATCCAGATCCGTGATCGTTGCTGAAACAGTTACTGCTTCATCGGGAGTTGCGACAACAGGGTTTCTCGTAATATTGGAAATAACCGGAGGTACGGCAAGAGCAGGTCCGATATCATCGGGTACGAGCGGAGCGATTGCATATTGAGTTGAAACGCTGAATTCAACAATGGCACCTCTTACATAAGATAAATATGTCCCAAGAGCGGGTGCTATAAATTCATCGGGGGTGGCAACTTCACCTGCCACACCGCCTGACCATATATTACATTCATCATCAGTTGAAAGATCATTCCTGTAATATCCGCTGATATCCCTGATCTGGATCTTATTCCCGTCGAGATCCTGCAGGAACCAAGTCCAGCGCATACTTGCTGCATTATATGTTACATCGGTAACAAATACATTATTGAATTCAACATATACGTTTTCGTACGGTTCACCTGTGAGAGTCTGGAGAATCTGACCACCGGCTCCATCACTTTGCATAAACTGATCGATTGTTGTTGCATAAGCGGCCGGCGGAGTACCGAATCCGATCACTGATGTTTCTTCGGGCAGTATAAGGAATTGAGTTAGCCCGTCAAAGGTGGAGACAATTCCCACACATTCTACAATATTTCCAACCTGAAAATTATCGACAAAAAGTGTTGCATTATTGAGGTCTTCGAGGCTGCCGTCGAAAACAATTGCTGCGGAATCAATCAGTACTGTAAGCCCTGACCAGGCAGTGCCGTCACTCACATCAGAAAGGAAGGTTCCCATCCTGGTTCCGCTGGTTGAAAGTGCATATGTGCAGGGATCAAAAACCACAAGGCCTTGCACTGTAACTGTGTCGCCCTCGTAATCTGAGAGGTCGTCTTCTGCACCCAAAGCCGCATCAGACTTATATTGAATATCGTGGATGCTGACAAGCGGATATTGAGAAAAAGCGGCGAAACTGATCGCCATGCATGCGCAAAAAATAATATACTTCATCGTTAAAAAAATTAAGGGCTAAAGGTAGAAAATCCTTTAGCCCGAATGAAGTTTATTTTGTAAACAAATGATTAAAAATCGTACGTGAACCCGGCTGTAAATGCGGGCACGATTGAAGAGGCATCGGAAACGCCAACCGAAGTTGCAAAGGTTCTCATATTCAATGCAAACGGGATATTTTTACCGTTCAGTTTTTGGAAATTATATCCGAATCCAAGTCCCGCCTGCGGCATAAACCCGCTTTTTGCTTCTGCTGTAACCGGTTGAAATTTATTACCGGTTGATTCCTGAGCCGGCGGAGTAACTGTTTCCGCAGATTCAAGCATTTGCGCATAGCCGCCTGCTCCGAAAATTTCAAATGTAAATCCTCCGTGAAAGGTCATTCTGTAATCCAGTTCGAGATTTCCAAATGCTGAAATTGTATTTGATTCATTTACGAACATGCCCAGTTGCGGAGCAAGAATCAATTGGCGATCGCTCACTCTTGCGCTGTGCGTACATTTACTTTTTTCCATTTTGGTCCATGCTACGATAAACTCAGGACCGAATCCGAAACCCGGGTTTGAAAGATCATATCCGAAATAATAAAGACGAAACGGATGGGGTTCTTTATGATAAGGGTTTTTACTAATACCTGCGAAACTGATGGAAGTAAGAGCTAATAAAAAAATAAGAATTACTGATTTCATTGTTGTTGGTTAAGTGTGAAATTTTCAACTCTGCATTTGTCAAATTTGATGCTACACATAGATAACACGTGTTAACGCAGCAAAATTCACTCAAATTGTAATTTATTCCCCGATAATTACCAACGGGGTGTTCGTTAATTCCACACTTATTGGGGAAGATAACCTACACAAGTTCTCAACAGCTGCTGTTAAAAACAAGAACCCGTCAGCCGCACGGCTGACGGGTTCGTAACTCACCGAGATTTGGTCAGTAAAGACTCAGTGATTCATTTTTCGGGTAGGTAATCTCAAATTCAAGATTGAATTTCTTCTGGTCCTTTGATTTGAGTTTTTCTCTCCACGTAACAATGCCTGTCAGTTCATCGAGTTCACCACCTGATTTATCGAAGAGCTCGACTTTAATATCATCATCCTGCGAAACCGGGATATGGTCTTTCACGATAATTTCAACCGGGATGGATTTTCCATTTCTCACAACAATCTCAAAGGCCATGGTTTTCTTATTGTTCACACCGATGATCCGGTCGGTTGATTTATCTGAAACCTGGGTTCTTTTCACCTCGATCGACTGATCACGTCCGAGAGAGAGCGAAAGTGTATCCTCAAGTGTGAGCGGATTGATGGTTGTTTTGCCTACATATGTATTGTTGAAATAAATATTTGCTGCACCCGGAAGGAGGTTGATCGATTCCCAGTCTGTAATGCGGGCAATCAGAAATGCACTTTGATCCAGTTTCGGAACGATCAGGTAATTATAGGTAGATGGCAATTGCTTCGTCTGCAGCGCAACAATATGTCCTTTGCCGTCGGACGGGATGGAGTATTTCATATTGATTTCAAATTCTACATTGGCAATATTTTGAACAGGTGTTGTATAATTTGAAGCCTGGCCTGCATCTTTTGCCGTGATTTGAGATCTGTTTCCTAAATAGGAATCAACATCTCCCTGAACAGTTTCTGATGCAGCAGGCGCTTTCGCATCATCTTCATAATCTCTTCCGTAGTAATAATTATAATAACCAAGATACCAGGTTGTGAGTTGCGGCAGATTATTTCCAAGCATCGGGTTACCTGTTGAGCAGGTGATCTTCACATCTTTCCAGTCGATTCCACTTGTTTGCCAGATATTCGCTTTATATGCAAGATCAACCGGTTTTGAAATATCACTCGCACGGATATCGTAAGTCGCATACCATCCGGCATTGTATGTTATATAATTTACTTCCACTTTTGCCGTGGTGGCAACATCCGCAACAACACTCATAACGATTTGCGGAACCGGTGCATTGGGATTTTGTTTTGCGGCCTGCTGATTTCTGTAATTCTGCAATTCATAAATACGGGCCTGAATTTTACTCCGCTCAATATTGATATGATATTCCTTTTTTTCGAGCGCAAGCAATTCGGTATAAATTTCATTTAATTTCTTATCGTAATATTCCACGCTTTGCTGGATAAGTTGAAGAGAATCGCTTGCAGTGCTGGTAAGTAATTTATTATTCAGCATCATTTGTTTTTGTACGTTCAAAACATCTTTCCTGCTGTGAATTGTTTTGAGATCAAAATCGATTTCAATGATTGAATCCTGTTTCGACTGAATTTTTTTATCAATTGCCGTGAGTTCAACCGAATTTTCAACCGGCTCAGGATAAAACAGGCGGTATTGAATATCGAGAATGGTAAAATCTCCCTTACCTCCTCCCTGAATTGAATTCTGATCAAGGCTGGAAGATAATCCCTGAATAATTATGTCGCTTTGCCCCGAAGGGATTGCAACTGAACCTGAGTGAAAAAGCTGAGCACCATTGAGAAAAACCGTTGCTTTGTCAATATCTGCATCAACCGTAATTTGTTTCTGACCAAAGATTTGCAGCGAGAAACAAATTGCTGCGAGTGTTACGAGACCTTTCATTTTGTTTGTTTTGATGGGGAGATGAGAAAGTAGTTGTAATTCCATAACACATTATCTGACTGATGGAATTACAGATTAGGAAAAAGCAATATTTTCTTTGCAATTAGCTACGCCATTCGTTGAGCGAAATACAATAAAAATCATCTCAACAATACGCTTTGGGTTTTGCTTATTGGATTTAAAAAGCAAACAATTTTATTTTTGAAGAATCATCAATCAAAACATTATAAATAATAAATAAGGATTTTTTTTGATAAACAGAAAATGCAGACTAATCATCCATCCCTTTTCCCTTCATAATTTGCGGAATTGCTTTTTCAATTCTTGCTTCCCTTGTTTTTTGAAGTTTGGCTGAAGAGAAAAAAAGTAAATAAGCTCTTTGCCGCCCCGGGGTCAATGCATGAAACGCTTTTTTCAAAGCGGCATTTTTTTCGAGTTTCATTTTAAATTCGCCGGCCATCTCAAACGATGCTGTTTTTTTAAATTCAACTTTTAAACCCGCTTTTTCAATTTCAATTGCTTCGAAAATATATTTTTTTATGGTGGGCGTCCATTTGGCAATTTCTTTCATATTAGTAAACCGAACCTGGCGTGCAGCCTGCACATTTTTTGTCTGCTGGATCAATATTCCCGCTTCATCTTTCATCAATGCACCTTTAAAAAACAATAAAGCACAGTATTCTTTGAATACATGTATCAAAACAATATTGTGTTTATTATTTGTATAGCAGGGTGTTCCCCATTTCAATTCTTCAAGCAGCCCGCAATCAAGAATAACCGATCTTAATTTTTGAATTTCTTTTTGCCAGGTTCCGGGTTTTTCAAAATAAAAATCCACTTTATGATTCACGTTTTTCATAATCCCTTTTGTAATTTAATTAAATCAATATCTTGCCGCGAAATCCTCTTGCCGCATAATAGGATTCTGCACCGTTATGATACACAAAAACCGTGTCGTATCTCCGGTCACAAAAAATAGCACCACCCAGTTTTCGGATATTCGTAGGTGTTTTAATCCAGCTTGATGTTTTGATATCGAAAATTCCGATTTGCTGCAATGCACGATATTCTTCTTCATTTAAAATTTCAATTCCCATATCTTTTGCCATTTCGATCGCACTGTTTTCGGGTTTATGTTCCTTGCGTGATTCCAATGCCTCATGATCATAACAGACACTCCTCCTGCCTTTCGGACTTTCAGCAGAGCAATCATAAAAAATAAATGCACCTGTTTTTTTATCCGTACCAATCACATCCGGTTCTCCACCCGTCATTTCCATTTCATTCAACGACCAGAGTTTTTCGGGATTCGATTTTAATCCCGCCTGAATTTTTTCCCAATCCATGCCTTTATGCCGTTTCATATTTTTTTCAAAACGTGCTTTTAAAATACTGAAGAGTTCCTGATTTTGTGAAGCCGTTAATTGCTTTTTCATAATTATGATTTAGGGTTGAACGGAAATTGTTTTTCTGCTCGCGGGACGGAATTTCCACGAAACGAAAATAAGTATCAAAAGTAATACGGATGGAAAATATTCAGCTGCCGGACTTCCGGTTGCCATATGTGAAAATACCGCACCGCTCATGATAAAGAAAAATCCGGCATATGCCCATTCTTTTATTAATGGAAATTTTGGAATCAGGATCGCAATCACACCGAGTAATTTCCAAACACCAAGGATGGTGAGAAAATAAACCGGATATCCCAATTCTTTTATTCCCCAAACGCCCGGAGGAGCAAGTGCACCTTCCTGTTCAATGCGCAGTATCTGTACCATTCCGGTGGATACCATGCCCAATGCAAGCCAAAGCGTGGCAACCCAGTAAATTATCTTATTTCTTTTTGACATATCATTTTATTCTAATTTGTTTACAATTTCTTCCAGTCTGTTGTGTGCCATATTTAATCCCTGTGCAAACGGCAATTGCAGCATCTGGTCACGCAGGGCAACAGATTTATATACGATCTGAATCCGCAGCAGTGACCGGCCGGCAGAAATTTCTTCAAATTCAAGAAATTCAAGCTGCACATCAAACGGTGCGTTTTCAATTTCAAAAGTGCGGATGATTTTTTTATCGGGAGAAAATTCATGGATCGTACCATTCGCCTTGAAAACAACCTTGCCTGTTTGATCACTTGTTTCAAATTGAAATCCGCCGTGATTTTTATTTTCAAGTTTCACAACATTCGTATTCATCCATTGTGTAATTAATTCGGGTTCGGAATAGGCCTTAAAAAGCAATTCAACCGGCAGGTCAAATTCCCTTGTGATAAACAGATCATGTGTTCCGTTCTCTGCATTGATTTTTGTTTTGCGTTCCATCTTATTTTGCTGGTTTATAGTTTTTCATCACTGCTTCCAATTTGTTAAATCTCTCGTCCCACATCTGGCGGAACGGTTCAATAAAATCTGCGACCTCTTTCATTTTTTTGGCGTTGATATGATAATAAATTTCCCTCCTTACCTGCTCCTGTTCCAATAATTCACAAGCGGTGAGAATTTTCAAATGCTTGGAAACCGTTGGCCTTGCTGTTTCAAAATTTGAAGCAATAGCCCCTGCCGTCATCGATTGTGTGGCAACAAGAAGCAATATTGCCCGCCGCGTGGGGTCTGCAATTGCCTGAAAAACATCTCGTCGTAAATTCATTGCGTAGCTATTTGGCTACAAATATATGTGTAGCCATTTAACTACGCAAACTTTTTCAGAATTAATTTCCGGCAAGTACTATTTACGATGAATCATCATTTGAAAAAATGCATGATTCAGACGTGAAAAAAGATAAGCATTTATTTTATCCACCCAGGTGCATAAGTCGTGAATTCAAAAAACCGAATTGATAACTTTGCTGAAAATTTTATTCAGATGGATATCAACGGAAAAGTTATACTTGTCATGGCTGAGCAAACAGGTCAGGGAAAAAACGGGACCTGGCGCAAACTTGAATTCGTAATTGAAACACAATCACAATACCCGAAAAAGGTTTGTTTCAGTATTTGGGGAGATAAGATTGATACGGCCGGAATTAAAATGGGAGATGATGTAGTTGTTTCGTTCGATCCGGAAAGCCGCGAATATAACGGTAAATGGTACACCGACCTGCGTGCCTGGAAAGTTGTAAAAGGAAGCGGAAATATGAATACCAATACTTCAAATAATTCTTCTCAGGAAAATAATAATGTAAGTACGAATTACAACGATCAGGAAATTGCGGATGACCTTCCTTTTTGAAGAGTCAGGAATCTGGAATCAAGACATACAGGCCTGATTTAGTTTTTTCTTAAGGCGGTTTGATACGCTTTCAAAGTGCGCTTACGAGCGAACGCATGATCAACAATTGGTTGCGGGTAACTGAGTTCATCAATATCTTTTACCCAGGTGCGGATGTATTTCCATTCGGGGTCAAATTTTTTGGTTTGCTCGGCAGGGTTGAAAATTCTGAAATAAGGTGCTGCATCCACACCTGTACCCGCTGCCCATTGCCATCCTCCGTTATTACTTGCCAGCTCGAAATCCAATAATTTTTCAGCAAAATACGCTTCACCCCAGCGCCAGTCGATCAGCAGGTCCTTTGTTAAAAAACTTGCAACGATCATGCGCACCCGGTTGTGCATATATCCTGTTTCATTGAGCTGACGCATGCCGGCATCCACAATCGGAAATCCCGTACGTCCTTCACACCATGCAGTGAACTCATTTTCATTATTTCTCCAGATGACAGCATCGTATTCGCCTTTAAATGATCTGGTGACGACAAAAGGAAATTGAAATAATATCATCTGGTAAAATTCACGCCAGATGAGCTCATTAAAATATTTTTCATTCGACTCACTTGCTGCCTGCATTAATTTGCGAATACTGATCGTTCCGAATCTGAGATGCACACTTAATCTGGATGTACCGTTCAGTGAAGGATAATCTCGTGTCAAATGGTAATTATTGATCAGATTTAAATCGATTTCAGCCGATGGAAATTCAATATGTGATTTTTTAAATCCCATTGATGCAAGCGAGGGTAGATCAGGGAAAACAGACTGATAAAAATGCCCGGTATAATTTTCTGTCGGATACGCTGTGAAAGAACGCTCAGTTAAATTGAATTTCCATTTTTTACTATAAGGCGTGTACACGGTATAAGGGGTTCCGTCATCCTTCGTTATTTCATCCTTTTCAAATATGACCTGGTCTTTAAAACTATGAAGTGGTATTCCCTTTTCAGCAAGCAGGTCTTTTATTTTCTGATCACGTTGAATCGCATACGGTTCGTAGTCGTGATTGGTATAAACCGCTTCAATTTCATACGTTTGAATCAACTCTTTCCAGACATGTCCGGGATCACCGTATTTAACAAGCATACCGGAACCGTATTTTAGTAATTGCCGGTGCAGTTGTTCAATTGCAGAATATATGAAATGCACACGGGCATCTGATTTATTTGCGAGCTGACTGAGAATTTCGGTATCAAAAATAAAAAGCGGTAAAACAGAATTGTGATTTTTTAATGCCTGATATAAAGCAGCATTATCCTCCAATCGGAGGTCACGGCGAAACCAGTGAATTGTTATTTTTTTGTTCATTCAATACAAAGATTAAATCCTTTGCAAACTGATTTGTGTATTTTTTATCGTGAAAGGATTCCACCCATTTAATTCCGCTGATTGAATTCGTGAGGAAGATTTCTTCAGCATACAACAATTCATTTACTTCAATTCCTTTTTCAGTTATTTCAATTCCTTCCATACGGCACAATGCAATTATCACTTTTCTCATAATGCCTTCTACTCCACCCTCATCAGTTGCAGGTGTAAATAATTTTCTTTCCTTATAAATAAAAATATTTGAGCTCGTTGCATCAGCCACCCTTCCTGCAGTATTGACTAAAACAGCATCATCCAGTTTTTGTTCACGGGCAAATAAAGATGCAAGTATGTACGGAACAGATTGCGCTGACTTTATTGCCGAAAAAGGATGCATCATTTTCGGCAGATCACGGTACACACCTAATTTCAATCCTGCGGTATTGAGTATATAATTTTCATTTTCCAATGCTTGCAGTTCGATCAAAACTTCCGCCTGGTTTGAATCGGGCAGGTAGTAGCCGGCGCCGGCTCTCCAGACCGAAATACGGCACCTTGCATTCTGGTAATTATTCTTTTTTGCGAGTTCAGAAATAAATCCGGCAAAATAATCTGCCGTCCATTCTGCCGGTATATGTAATTGCATAAACTGCATTCCTTTATGCAGCCGTTCGATATGCAAATGAATAAACACAGGAATTTGATTTGATACGAAAATTGTTTCAAACAATCCGTCGCCGTATCTGAATGAGCGGTTTGAAGAATCAATTTTAAATTCTTCAGATGCAATAAATGTATTGTTGAAAAAACTATAAGGCATTCAGCATTTAATCGATCTGCATTTCAGGAATTTCACCATCCGCAATCAAGCGTCCTTCTGTTTTCATTTTAATCTCCTCAACACTTACACCCGGAGCTCTTTCCAGTAATTTAAATCCATCCGGAGTTACATCAAATACGCCCAGCTCGGTCACAATTTTTTTCACTACTCCCAAACCGGTAATTGGCAGTGTGCATTTTTTCAATAATTTACTTTCACCTGCTTTATTTACATGCTGCATTGCAACAATAATATTTTTTGCACTTGCAACCAGATCCATTGCACCGCCCATTCCTTTTACCATTTTTCCGGGAATTTTCCAGTTTGCAATATCTCCATTGTCTGCAACTTCCATTGCACCCAAAACCGTAAGGTCCACTTTACCCGCCCTGATCATACCAAAACTCAATGCACTGTCAAAAAAAGCAGAGCCCGGCAGTGTAGTAATTGTTTGCTTTCCTGCATTGATCAGATCCGGATCTACATCTTCTTCTTTCGGAAAAGGTCCCATTCCCAATAATCCGTTTTCACTTTGAAGCGTAACGGATATACCTGCCGGAATATAATTGGCAACGAGTGTCGGAATTCCGATACCAAGGTTCACGTAATAACCGTCCTTTAATTCCTGTGCTATGCGTTTTGCAATTTGATTTTTATCGAGCATAATAATTTTTGTAGAGGGAAATTGATAATTAATTTCAATGAACCTCATTCGGGGTAAAAACCACCGAACGGGAAATTTATTTTGTGATCGTTAATTGTTCAATTCTCTTTTCATAATTCACTCCCTGGAAAATGCGATGCACATAAATTCCGGGAGTATGAATTTCATTCGGGTCCAAAGCACCAGCAGGAACTAATTCTTCCACTTCTGCAATTGTAATTTTTCCGCCCATTGCCATAAGCGGATTAAAATTCCTTGCCGTTGCCTTATAAATTAAATTTCCATGCGTATCTCCTTTCCATGCTTTTACAATTGCAAAATCAGCATCAAAAGCATATTCAAGTAAATACGTTTTCCCGTTAAATACCCTTGTTTCTTTTCCTTCCGCTACTTCGGTTCCTACCCCTGCAGGTGTAAAGATTGCAGGCATCCCGTATCCGGCGGCCATACAACGTGTTGCAAGGGTGCCCTGCGGAATTAATTCCACTTCCAGCTCACCGCTTAATAACTGGCGTTCAAATTCTGCATTTTCACCCACATAACTCGATATCATTTTCTTCACCTGATGTTGTTGCAACATCAAACCGATACCAAAATCATCCACACCTGCATTATTTGAAATACAGGTTAATTGTTTTACCCCTTTCTTTACGAGTGCGGCAATACAATTTTCCGGAATCCCGCATAAACCAAAACCGCCGAGCATGATGGTGGCGCCATCGTGAATATCACGGATGGCTTCCTCTGCATTATTTATTACTTTGTTCATTTACTTCATTTGTTTTTTTTGGTGCGATGAGTTTTCTGTTTTCACTTTCCATCAGATTTAATTTCTCAGTGATCCGCTGATAAATATAATTCATCATATAAGGACGGTCTGCATAAAAATTATAACTTCTTTTATAATGATCGGAAGTGATCTGATGATTTAAAAAAATTTCTTCATAATAGGAAGCAAGCTGTGCATTTTTGGAAATGGTATCATTATTATCTTCAATTACCCATGCTTCTGCAAGGTGGATATCGGTCATGATGTCGATCATTTTATCCACTTCCAATACCGTATCCGGAAGATTTTTAAATGTATCGGATGTGATTTCAAATTCGCTGGAAGGATGGCAGGCAGACAACAGCATTGCGATCAGGCAACCGGAAACAAAATTCATCAAATTCATGCTGTTGAATGCTTTATTTTTGCGCTAAGTTAAAATGAACGCAGAATATTCCCGCATTATTGAGACGTTGAAAATCAGCGGAACGAGGCTCATTGCCGTTTCAAAAACGAAACCCCCGGAAGCGATCATGGAACTCTACAATGCGGGCCAAAGGGATTTCGGCGAAAATAAAGTGCAGGAATTAAGAGAGAAACAGGATGTATTGCCGAAGGATATCCGCTGGCATATGATCGGGCATCTCCAGACAAACAAAGTGAAATATATAGCTCCCTGGATCCATTTGATACATTCGGTTGACCGCTTTGAATTGTTAGCAGAAATCAATAAGCAGGCAGATAAAAATGGCAGGATGATTGAATGTTTGCTGCAGGTATTTATAGCGGATGAAGAAACAAAATTCGGGTTTACAAAAGAAGTACTTTTTGAAATGCTGCGTTCAGAGGCATTTAAAAAATTGCAGCATATCCGTATCTGCGGTTTAATGGGTATGGCGACTAATACGGAAGATATGGAGCAGGTAAGAAATGAATTCAGGGGATTGAAAAATCTTTTTGATGATGTAAAGCGTAATTATTTTTCAGATGCGGCATATTTCAAAGAAATATCGATGGGTATGAGCAGTGATTATACAATTGCGATTGAAGAAGGCTCTACCATGGTGCGCATTGGAAGTTTATTATTTGGCGAAAGAATGTATAAATAATTATAGCACTCAATGAAAAAAAACGCAGCAGCAATTTTAGCAATTATATGTATTGTAGCAACTCAGAGTTGTGCTGATTATAAACCAGTGCAGGTTGCATATGCTGTTTCCCAAAATCCGGCCGGTCCCGATTACAGCGATCCGTTTTATTGGAGTGCACTCCCCGATCGCGTTGATTTCGCAGATCATATTCCAGCAAAATCTCCCGTTGAATTAATTGATGGGCAGAAAGATGCCGCAGCAGATGTATTTTATATTCATCCCACAACATTTTTTTCAAGGGAAGAATGGAATGCAGACCTGCATGATGAAAAAGTAAATAAATCAACTGATGAGCGTGCCGTAAAAAATCAGGCAACTGCATTTAACGGAAGCTGTAAAGTGTATGCTCCACGTTACAGGCAGGCTGCTTACAATGCTTATTTTTCTTTATCCGATCCCGATGCAATGAAAGCTTTTGAACTTGCATATCAGGATATTAAAAATGCCTTTCAATATTATCTGGACAATTACAATCATGGCCGGCCCATTGTAATTGCTGGTCATAGCCAGGGGACAACGATGGCGAAATGGTTATTGCGTGATTTTTTTGACGGGAAACCATTGCAGAGTCAATTGGTTTGTGCATATCTCATCGGCATGCCGGTTTATAAAAATGAATTCACTTCCATTCCACCATGTGATAGCGCAAATCAAACCGGTTGTTATATCACATGGCGGAGTTATGTTGCAGGGAATGAACCAAAACCGAAATTTATTGCGCCGGATAAAGAAAATGTTGTTGTAAATAATCCACTCACGTATACAAGAGATGTGCAACTTGCAAACACAGATTGCAATGCCGGTGGCCTGGGCAGAGACGGTGAAACGATTTATCCCGGTGTATGCAGTGCACAAATTCACAATGATATTGTTTGGGTGAGTAAACCCGATGTGCCGGGGAAAGCGTTTATTCCAAATAATCTTCATGTTGCAGATTATAATTTATACTGGCTGAATATCAGGGAGAATGTTGCATTGCGCATTCAGACTTATTTGCTGGAAAGAAAATAATATTATATATTTGAATAAACCAAAAACCATGAAACAAATTCTTCCTCTGCTATTTTGCATGTTTATGATCATCCGACTGAATAGCCAGGTGATCGATGCATCCCAAAGTTTTAAAAACGAAATTTCTCTGGGCTATGATGTCGGCACACATCTGCTTGCAGAATCTTTAGGTGAGGCTTTTTTAAATCAATGTGATGATGAAAATGGTTGTGACCGCTGGAATTTTGATTATGGATTTATTCGTCTGCAATACAGATATTTCTTTTCAGAGAAATTTGATGTTTATGCAGGGCTTTCGTTATTCAGTTCATACAATACAGATAAGTCGGACAATGAATTAATCATTTCCAGCACTAAATTTTTCTTACTGCCTGTGGTCGCAGAATTTACTTATTTAAATACCGATCATTTGCGTTTGTCATCCGGAATAGGCCTGACATTTATTTTGCATACAGAACGAGACGAATTGCTTGACGAGCTTTCCTTTTCCGCAGTACCATTCCCTTTATTAAATTTACAAATTATCAACGCTACATTTTCTTTCGGCAGTCAAATTCATCCTTATATCGGATTGGGAATTGGTGCGAACTTACTTACGGGTGGCGTGAGTTATCAGTTTTAATTGATCGCTGCAATTACGTGTCAGATTTACAATGCGTTGTGAAATTTAATATTTCACCAGGCCAGAATATTGAGGCATTTTTCCTCCAATGAAATATTCACGGGTGTCTCTCCCAAAAATTCTCCATCCGCATCTATAAAAACAGGCGGGTTACTTTCGATCAAAAACTCCTTGCCTTTAAATGTTTCAACTTCTTTCATTTTTGTATGTGACCCGTCTTTTAATTTCGGTAAACTCACAGCCATTTTAAATTTACTCATGCTGCCTATTAATGTCATATCAAGAATACCATCATCATACATTGCATCCGGCAATTGCTTCAAACCACCTCCATTAAATTTACAAATACCACAGGCAATAGATAAAGTATGATGTTCGGAAGTTTTACCGTCAACGCTAATCTTCATATTTGTATGGTGATATAAAAATAAAGATCTCAAAATAGCGGCCTGGTATTGCAATTTAGTTCCCTTTAAAATACCGTTGCTTTCAAATAATTTTTTTGCCACATGTCCTTCAAAGCCCAAACCCACAATATTTATAAAATACCTTTTATGCGTTGATCCGTTTTTTTGAAAGGAGACAATGCCGGCATCATGCAAAAAAGTTTTTTTGTTTATCAGGGCAGAAATTATTTCCCGAAGTGATTTATATTTTCCGATTGTCCGCACCCAGTCATTTCCGGTTCCTGCCGCAAGCATTGCAATTGTCATTTGTTTTGGATCCGCTCCCGATTGCATGATGCCGTTCACCACATCGTTTGCGCTGCCATCTCCGCCAATTACAATAAAATTTTTGAATTGATTTTCGATTGCGGATTTTACGAGTAGCGCTGCATGATCGATATACCCGGTAAAAGCAAATTCATAAGGAATTGCCGCTTCATCTAAAAGAGGTTTAATTTTATGCCAGAGCTTCGGGCCTTTTTTACCGCCCGAAACCGGATTAATAATTACAAACCATTTTTCATTCATCGTGTATGATTTCAAAAAGTGAATTTCGCAAACAGGCACATGCGGTGGTCGACTGGATTGCCGATTATCTCGAACTTGTCGAACAATTTCCCGTGAAGCCGCAAATTCTTCCCGGCGAAATTAAAGATCAATTGCCAGATCATGCACCCATGCATGGCGATAATTTCGATCATATCCTGCAGGATTTTAAAAATATAATTCCGCCCGGAATCACAAACTGGCAGCATCCGGGATTTATGGCGTTGTTTCCTTCAAATGCAAGTTATGAATCTGTGCTTGGAGAATTTTTAGCAGCTGGTCTTGGAATTAATGCCATGGTTTGGGAAACATCTCCGTCTGCAACAGAATTGGAAGAAAAAGTAATGGATTGGATGCGGGATGCATTTCAATTGCCGGATGCATTTAAAGGTGTGATTCATGATACAGCATCCATATCTACATTGACCGCCATCATTTCAGCAAGAGAAAAATATTCTGACTTTGCAGTGAATAACAATGGCTTTGATTCATACCAAAATCTGGTTTTGTATTGCTCTGAGCAGACACATTATTCAATTGAGAAAGGTGCAAAAGCAGCGGGCATCGGATTAAATAATGTCCGTAAAATAAAAACAGGATCGAATTATGCAATGCTTGCAGATGAACTTGAAAAACAAATTCAACTTGATTTAGAAAATGGTTTGCAACCCTTCATGGTTGTAGCAACACTCGGCACCACCAGTTCACTTGCATTTGATCCATTATTTGAAATCGGAAATATTTGTGCGCAAAATAATTTATGGCTGCATGTGGATGCGGCTTATGCAGGCAGTGCATTTTTACTGGAAGAATATCATCATTATTTAAAGGGGATTGAGTTTGCAGACAGTTATGTGGTGAATGCGCATAAATGGCTGTTCACAAATTTCGATTGCTCGTTATATTTTGTAAAAAATGCACAACATCTCATCAATACATTTTCATCCAATCCTGATTATTTAAAACGCACGATGGATGAAGTAATCAATTATAAAGACTGGGGAATTCCGTTGGGGAGAAGATTCCGTGCTTTGAAATTATGGTTTGTGATACGCAGTTTTGGATTAAACGGATTAAAACAAAAACTGCGGGATCATATTCATCTTGCCAATTTATTTTATGAAAAAATAAAATCTAATCCCGATTGGGAAATGATGGCACCGTTTAAAATGAATGTGTTGTGCATCCGCTATCATCCCGAAGATATTGATGAAAAGGAGGAATTAAATGAAATAAATGAATCGATCCTGCAGCAAATAAATGCAGGCGGTAAATTTTATATTTCCGGCACCAGATTAAATGGCAATTATGTGATCCGCATTGTGATCGGGCAAACGAATGTGGAGGAAAGGCATGTGGAAGGATTGTATGAAGAATTAATCCGGGCGACTCACCCGTCCACCGCAAGCGGCGGACACCCTCTCTAATCCTTAGAGAGGGAGGGAAAGGGCATATTCTGATTTAAATAATTTATCAATGTATAAACAGCAACCACGAACCCGGCTTAGCAAAATCTTGCGCCAGCCCCTTCTCTTGCAGAGCAGAGAAGGTAGTCCGCCATACGGCGGACCGGATAAGTCAGTTTATTGCTTTATAAATTTATCTGAAATAAATTCTCCATTTATATTTAACTGCACAAAATAAATCCCGCTTGCATAATCAGAAACATTAATTATAGTTTCTTCAGCAGTTAATTCATTTTGATAAATTATTTTTCCGGCAAGATCTGTGATGATGAGTGATGAATGCGGAGTGATGAGTGCGCCGACGGAAATTATAATTTCATTACTTGCAGGGTTGGGGTAAACTATTAATTCACCTGAATTTAATTCACCATTTCGACAAGGAACTGCAACCAAAATCGAATTTGAATTTTTATAACATCCTGTTGTCGTTTTTGTAACAGTGCATTTATAATTACCAGCAATTGTTGCCGTGTAATTAATTGATGTTGCGCCCACAATTGGAACCGCACCATTAAACCATTGGTAATTCAAATCAACTCCTGCATTGGCTGTCAGCACTACACTCCCGCCGGCACAAAAAGATGTTGCGCCTCCAGCTGTAATTATTGCAGAAGGTTTTTTATTTGATATAACTAAAATACCGGTTGATTCTGCAGATCCACATGCGCTGGTTGTAACACAAGTATAATTACCCGTTGTTGTTGCAGAATATGTTGATGTTGTTGCACCAACTATATTGACTCCATCCTTTTTCCACTGCAATGAAGATCCTGAATAAACCGCATTTAAGTTTACACTTCCGGGTTTACAAAAACTTGTAGGCCCATCTGCAGAAATTGAAATGGTTTCAACAATACCATCATCAATAATTCCATTGCAATTATCATCGATGTTATTGCATAATTCAATTGCCGGAACACAAGGATCATTAAATAATTTTATAAACCAATAATCAGGATCATAACTCGAACCCGGACCTGTTTTATCTCCGGAAACAGGTGAATCAGATGTTGCACCGAGAATATATCCATTATCAGTTGTTTGTTTTACGCCCCCGTATAAATAATCTCCGCCAAAACCGCCGATTGTATTTTCCCAAATAATAGTTCCGGTATTATTTATTTTCACCACCCAGCAATCCGGTGCATCAGGATCGTCGCCAAGTCTGTCTTCCGATTTATCATAACCTGCATTCGACCATGAAGTACCGCCCAATAAATAGCCGCCATCAGATGTTATTGCAAGATCATCGAAATCATCATAATTTGAGGCACCAATTGTATTTTGCCAAATAATATTTCCTTCGCTGTTTAATTTTAAAATCCAGTAATCACTCCAATGACTTGATTCGGTTTTATCGAATGAAACTAATGAGTACGAAGTTCCGCCAAGAATATAACCACCATCAGGAGTTTGTTTAATGGTGCAATTAAAATCACCATCATCTCCACCGATTGTATTTTGCCAGACAATTGCACCTGTATTATTTAATTTTAATATCCAAAAATCCCAACCTCCGAAATTTGCTTCCGTTTTATCACCGGTTGCGCCTGATAAAGAAACACCTCCTACAATATATCCACCGTCGGATGTCTGATCAATGCTTGTTCCTATGTCACCATAATTTCCACCAATAGTATTTTGCCAAATAATATTCCCGGCATTATCCAATTTAACAATCCAATAATCATAACCACCTGTTCCATCTGTAATAACTGGTTCAGTTTTATCTCCTGAAATGCCGGATTCTGACTGACTGATAATTGCGCAACCGCCATCTGATGTTTCAATTAATTCAGTGAGATAATCATTATCATTTCCGCCAATTGTATTTTGCCAGATTAAATTTCCCATCGGATCTAATTTCAACACCCAAAAATCAGTACCGCCCAGATTTGTTTCTGTTTTATTTCCTGAAATTCCTGAGGATGAAATTCCTCCAACCAAATAACCCCCATCGGAAGTTTGCACAATGCTCACAAGATCATCATCAAGATTTCCACCATACACTTTTTGCCACTTGATTCCACCGGATGCTTTTAATTTCACGATCCAATAATCCCTTCCACCTTTATTATTTGTTGTTTTATCTTCACCCACACCTGAAGAAGATTCACCTCCAATTATATATCCTCCGTCAGATGTTTGATCAATGGATTTTATCCAGTCGGGGCTGGTACCTGAAATAGTATTTTGCATTTCAATCGCAGGCGCCTGGGTAAAACAGATATCAGTAACAGTTAGCAGTAAAATAAAACTGGAGAAGTATTTCATAACATAAAAGATTTAATGCTCAATAATTATTTTTTTTGTGATTGTATTTTCATCGACCATTAATTTCACAAAATAAATTCCCGCTGCATAATTCGAAACATCAATTATTGTTTCTTCAGCTGTTAATTCAGTTTGATACATTATTTTTCCGGAAATATCAGATATGAGAATTGTCGAACTGAAGACACCGGACGGAAGACTGAGGACTGTTATTTTATTTATTGCGGGGTTTGGGAAAATGAGGTAATAATGACCGGTTATATCTCGAACATCCAAAATACCTTCATCGATTACTTCATCACAATCATTATCTAACCCGTCTGCCAACTCGGGTGCGCCCGGAAAAATCAGCGGGTTCGTATCATCACAATCTGTACTGTCTGTTACAAACCCTGGTGGGATCACACAACTTAAACTATCATACGCTAAATCTCCAAATCCGTCATGATCAGAATCAAGAAAATAAGATTCCGATGAGCAATAAAGTTTTATAACCCAATAATCTACTACACCATAAAGGTTTTCAATTTTGTCACCAGAACTATCGGAATAGGAACCTCCTCCGGTAATAAATCCCCCGTCAGGGGTTTGAGAAATTGTAGATGCAAAATCACCTATATCACCACCAATCGTATTTTCCCATTCGATAATTCCCAAAGGCGTCAATTTTACAACCCAGAAGTCTACAGAGTTTTCAACTATTGCGGGCTCTGATTTGTCGGAACATGTATCAGAACGCGAATAACCTCCCAAAATATAACCGCCTTCAAAAGTTTGTTGAATACTATAAAGCATGTCATCACCATTACCTCCAATAGTATTTTCCCATTCTATATTACCAAGTGAATCTGTTTTAACAACCCAGTAGTCAGTTCCATATACAGTACCACCAGAACAATTCTCTGACTTATCTCCTGATATACCGGACTCGGAAGACCCTGCAATTATAAAACCATCATCCTTACATTGATGGATTGCAAATAAATAATCATTGTTATCTCCCCCAATATCGTTTTGCCAAATTATATTTCCTGCACTATCCAGTTTTAAAATCCAATAATCGTCGGCGCCAAATCTGTCATCGGTTTTATCTCCCGAAATACTGCTATTACTATTTCCACCAACAATATACCCGTTGTCTTCTGTTTGTTCAATATAGTAAAAGCTATCCCAGTTAATTCCTCCAATTGTATTCTGCCAAACAATATTACCATTTGAATCCAATTTAAGGATCCAGTAATCAGTTGCTCCTATATGATCTTCCGATTTATCACCTTCTGCATCGGAGTATGATTCTCCTCCGATTATATAACCACCATCTGACGTCTTGCTCAAACTCCTGAATAAATCATAATTGTTTCCACCAATTGTATTTTGCCATTGAATATTCCCAATAGAATCAATTTTAATTATCCAAAAATCAGGAGAATTTGTTCCGTCAATAAAATATGGCCATGCAGCTTCTGATTTATCACCCGATATTCCGGAATCAGATGTTCCTCCTAAAACATATCCACCATCTAACGTTTGATAAACAGAGTGTAAAACATCATCGCCATCACCGCCGATTGTTTTTTGCCACACTACAGTACCGTACATATTCAGTTTAACAATCCAATAATCATAACCTCCTTTGGAATCTTCGGTTTTGTTACCTGATACATCAGATGCTGAGGATCCTCCCAATATGTATCCACCGTCTGTAGTTAGTGCAATTGTACTTAGACCATCACTTGCAGATCCTCCTACGTCAATTTGCCATTCAATTCCAGGTGCTTGAGAGTAACAGTCAGCAGTCGCTGTAAGGAGTAATATTAAACCGCACAAGTACTTCATACCATAATAGATTTAACGCTCAATAATTATTTTTTTAGCGACCGTATTTTCATCGACCATTAATTTCACAAAATAAATCCCGTTCGCATATTGCGAAACATCAATTATTGTTTCGGGAGATGTTAATTCATTTTGAAAAATCATTTTTCCGGATAAATCAGTAATTATAATTAACGCATCGCCAACTGAGGACTGGAGGTTCCGGACAGTAATTTGGTTCGATGCAGGATTCGGATAAATCCCGATAGCTATCGGAATTTCCGAATTTATATCCTCCTGCTTCAGCGGTAATGTTGTAAAGTTATTTATTTCTGAAAATCCCGTATTTTCTCCGGAACATTTTGCACGCACTTTAAATTCATACGTTGTATTGGGAATTAAGCCTGAAAGATTTTTAAAATTATTTTCCGCAGAAAGTTTTGTCCAGGATAATTCACCAACCATTCTATAATAAATCTGATATTTATCTGCACCAGCTTCTGATATCCAATTTAATTTAACGTGAGTTGTTGTAATATTATTTGCAAATAAACCCGAAGGCACAGAACATGATTCCGGGTATAATTTCGCAACCCAATAATCTTCCTGAGCACCACCACCTTCAAAAGAATTTTCAGATTTATCACCACTAATATCTGAACCTGACCATCCGCCTATAATTATCCCGCCATCATTTGTTATATTAATTGCAGAGAGATAATCATTATTCTCTCCACCAATTGTATTTTCCCACGCAATCTCTCCTGCATTTGTTAATTTGACAATCCAGTAATCAGGAGAATCGAATGAAATTTCTGATTTGTCTAATGAAATATCCGACTCCGACCAACCACCTAAAATAAAACCACTATCTGCAGTTTGAAAAATTGAATGCAGTTCATCATCCTTTGGTCCGCCTATTGTATTTTCCCATTCAACATTTCCTTCTTCATTCATTTTCACAACCCAATAATCCTGCATACCCAGACAATTCTCAGTTTTATCTCCACTTGCCGGTGAATCAGAAACAACAGCTAAAATAAATCCATTATCCGTTGTTTGTTTTATATCATATAAAATATCCGAGCCGGTTCCACCAATTGTATTTTGCCAAATAATATTTCCTGTTGCATCGGTTTTAATCACCCAACAATCAATATTGAACGGGCCACCAATTGGTGCTTCCGTTTTATCTCCGGAAATATCCGACATTGACCAGCCGGCTAAAATAAATCCACTATCATTTGTAATTTCTAATGCGAATAACCAATCATTTGAATTTCCGCCAATTGTTTTCTGCCATTCAATTTCTCCAATCGAATTTAATTTCAAAACCCAATAATCACCACCACCTTTTGATGCTTCTGTTTTGTCGCCTGAAATTCCGGAATAAGAAACTCCTCCTGCAATAAATCCTCCGTCTGCAGTTTCCTGAATTGCATATAATTCATCCACATTCGTTCCGCCAATTGTATTTTGCCAAAGTATATTTCCTGATGCATCCAGCTTTACAATCCAGTAATCGGGATTAGCACCCGGAGTTATACGATTTTCAGTTTTATCACCGGAAATATCAGAAAGAGATGAACCTCCCAATATATATCCGCCATCAGATGTTTGGTGAATGGTGTATAAAAAATCATTGTCATTTCCGCCGATGGTATTTTCCCATTCAATAAAACCTGCGCTGTTTAATTTAACAACCCAATAATCTGCCCTATAATCTCCTCCCCATGAATTTTCTGATTTATCACCAGACATTTCGGAATATGAATAACCGCCAAGAATATATCCACCATCTGCTGTTTGCTCCAGAGCAGTTAATTCATCAAATGCACTGCCTCCGATGGTATTTTGCCATTGAATTTCCGGAGCCTGAGTGAAACAGTCAGCAGTCACAGTAAGCAGTAAAATAAAACTGTATAGATATTTCATATTTATAAAAGAATTAATGTTCAACAATTATTTTTTCAGTAATCGCATTTCCATCAATCCCGATAGCTATCGGGATCACTTTCACAAAATAAATTCCCGAAGCATAATTCGAAACATCAATTATTGTTTCGGGAAATGTTACTTCATTTTGATAAATTATTTTTCCGGAGATATCAGTAATTATAATTGACGCATTGCCAATTGAAGACTGAGGACTGAGGACTGCAGACGGTGGACTGAAGACCGTAATTTGATCACTCCCAGGATTAGGGTAAATCTCAAGGTTTAAATTTACTTCCCCGGCCTTTAATGGTAATGTTGTGAAATTAAACAGCGATGAAAACGGACTTGTCTCCGCTCCGCAAACGGTTTTTATTTTATATTGATAAGACGTATTCGGAATTAAATCATTTAATGTTTTCACAGTTGTTACCGCATTTTTTTTCAGCCATGCACCACCTGCGACCGGCCGATAACTGATTTGATATTTCGTTGCGCCGGCAACTGCATCCCAATGAATTTTAGCTGAAGTGGATGTGATATTATCTGAGAAAATACCGGTCGGTGCTGAACAAACATCCGCTGTACCAAGTTTACATATCCAATAATCAAAACCGCCGTCATATTCTGTTTTATCTCCTGAAACAACGGAGTTTGAATATCCACCTGCAAGGTAATTACCATCGGCAGTTGAAATAATCGTTGTCACCTGATCCTCTCCCGTGCCACCAATTGTATTATCCCATCCAACAATTCCATTCATATCTGTTTTTACGACCCAGTAGTCAAAGCTGGTTACGGGATAACTGATCATGTTTTCCGTTTTATCGCCTGAAATATTTGATAAGGAAGTACCACCGAGAATAAATCCACCGTCGCTGCATACATCCAAAGTTTTTAAATTATCAAAACCGCTTCCGCCGATTGTATTATCCCAGACTTTTATACCGGATGCATTCAGTTTAATTATCCAATAATCATAATCTCCGATTCTGTTTTCGGATTTATCAGCTGAAATCTGTGATTCGGAATATCCGCCTGCGATATATCCGCCATCCGGAGTTTGTTTTACCACGTTCAGGAAATCATATTTTTTTCCGCCGAGTGTATTTTCCCATTCTACATTTCCAAGATTATCTGTTTTTACAATCCAGTAATCAAACAGATAATCAGTACCTATTGAATTTTCCGATTTATCTCCGGATGCATCTGATTCCGAATATCCTCCGATAATATAACCACCATCAGAAGTTTGTTCAACGGAAGTTAATATATCATCCCATAAACCACCGATTGTTTCATCCCATTCAACAACACCTGCACTATTTAATTTCACGATCCAGTAATCATTATCTCCTATAAGCCCTTCTGTTTTGTCACCGCTGATTGCAGAATGCGATGTGCCGCCAATGATATATCCCCCATCGGAAGTCTGGTCCAGCGAACTAAATCCTTCATCGCCGGTACCGCCAATTGTATTATCCCATTCTACATTTCCGGCATTATCAATTTTTACGATCCAGTAATCAGGCTCGCCGCCAATGCGGTTTTCTGTTTTATCGCCTGAAAGCGGTGATGATGATTCACCGCCAAGAATATATCCGCCATCTGCAGTTTGTTGAATATCATATAAAAGATCTGAGCCCGTACCTCCAATGGTTTCTTCCCATTCAATCACACCTGAACTATTTACTTTCACCACCCAATAATCATCATCCCCAATTCTGTTTTCTGATTTATCTCCTGTATTTTTTGAGTAAGAATAGCCGCCTAAAATATAACCGCCGTCGCTGGTTTGTTTGACTGAATGCAAACGGTCATCTAATGTTCCACCGATTGCATTTTGCCACGCAATTGCAGGTGCCTGCGAAAAACAATTCAACCAGATGGAATTCAATAAAAAAACAAGGCAGAAATAAAGTGTTTTCATAATTGAAAAATTAGAATTTATAAAATTAACGAAAATAAAATCAGAATTCCTGGTGAATTGAATCACCTGTCAGACGTGCTGCGGAGAAAGGTGTGTCGAAAATTTATTTCACCACAATTCTTTCAATCTGTTTAATTTTATTTCCATATATACAGACGAAATAATTTCCTGCAGCGAGATCTCCGCAATTCAATTTTATTTCTTCTCCATAAAATGGCAGGCTTAATATTTTATTTCCGTTGAGATCGAACAATTCAATTTGAATTTTCTCATGTATTTCAGAATTCGATACAATTGTAATTGCATCATCAACCAATTTCGGGTAAACAGCAAAGTGGTTTTCAGATAGTAAATCATCATTTTGTGTCGGTTGCACTTTAACACCCAACAGATCCGTTCTGTACACTCCGTGCCCATGCGTACATACAACCAATTGATTGTCGGAAGGCGAAACAAAAAGATCAAATGCGGGCGCTGCGTCAGGCCAACCTTCGTTCATCGCTTCCCAGGTATTTCCTTTATCAAAAGAAACAAATACCGAAAAGTCATTTCCTGCATAAATCACACTGTCGTTTACGGGATCAATCAATATAGAATGAAAGGGTACATCTGGAAGCGTTGCACTCACATCCGTCCAGGTATCTCCTGCATTTACCGAGCGATAAATATGCGGCGTGCCGAATCCTGATAAACAAATAAATAATTCGTTTGCATTATTTTTATTAACGGCAATATCACGATAATACCTGTCGGGCAACCCATTTGTAATTGCTGTTACTGTTTCACCTTTGTCAAAACTCCGGTACATATCTGCACGGCCCGAAATACCTGCAGCTGAAAAATACACTGTATCAGGTGTAAAAGTTGAAACACCGATGGATAATAAAACATTTCCCGTGTCGGCATCAGCAGGATCCGGCGTTGAAAAAAATCCACCCGCATCATCCGACCTGTGCAATTTCGTGTCGCCTGTGTAAATTATTTCAGGATCGGAAGGGCATAAAATAAAAGGAGCCGTAAATGCCGCTGCACCAATTGGTGAATATATTCCTTCAAAGAATGTAAATCCCTGATCATAGGATTTTAAAAAATTTGCATATTGATACGATGCATATTGAATTGCATCATTTTCAAAATCAATTGCATTAAAACATCCATCTCCGCCGATTAATGCAAGCCAGTATTTCGAACCATCGTACCGCTGTGTGAAATTATCCTGCAAACCACCTAAACCAACATCATTTGTTTGGGAACTCATGGATCCGATATAAAATTGCGATGTAACATATCCGTCGTTGCATGGATAAAAACTTTCTCCGAAATCATTTGAGCGGAATAAACCGCCATCTGTAACAATATAAATCAAATCAGGATCGAGCGGGTTTGAAATAATATCATGTATATCCGGATGCATAGGTGATGCCGGGCCGATATAAGAAGTTTTTTGTGTTAATGATGCCCCGCCGTTTGTTGATTTATATAATTCAACTCCGCCCACCAAAATTTTATTTGCATCAGTTGCATGAATTAAATTCGCTTTTGCATACCATCCCTGATAACTTGCCACTTCTTCAGCATCCAGTGCTGTCCACAAAGTTCCTCCATTCACGGATTTATAAATTCCCTTTGTGCTGAAAGCATTTGCAATCAGTGTTACAAGAATATCAGGATTTGCGGGAAAATGTGAAATTGAAATTCTTCCATCCTGGGTATAAGCCGGTAAACCACCTCCGGTAATAATATTCCAATTTTCTCCGCCATCAATGGATTTGTAAATTCCCTTATCAACTGAATTTAAATTGCCGACACCTGCAAATAATATCTGCGGATCATTTGAATTGATATCCAGATCCATCACCATTTTTTTATCCAGTTTCTGAATCCATGTGGCTCCGCCATCATCAGATTTATAAATCCCTTCTGTTGTAGCAGCAAATAATATGGAAGGATCCGAAGGGTCAAAAACAATATCCCAAACACCTCTGTTTTCCTGGTAGGTCCAGTCGAGTGAAATATCCCATGTTGATCCGCCATCAACAGATCTTAAAATTCCGATTCCGAAACTTCCTCTTTCCGTTCTTGTGATTAATCCATTCGTTGCGGTGCCGTAAGAATATGTTTCGCCCGTACCAATAAATATCTCATTGTTATCAGCAGGATTAATTGCTATTGCTCCAACACCTAATACCGGATAACCGGTTGGCATATATTGCCATGCATCTACACCAATTCCACCGGTGGTTGATTTCCATAATCCGCCACCCGCACTGCCGAGGTAAATAATATTTGTATCAACCGGATCAATTGCAATACTGATTGTTCTGCCGCCAACATTATTCGGGCCGATATTTTCCCATTCCGAACTTCTGCTTCCCGCCTGTTGAACAAATTCCGTTTTATATTTTTCAAATGCCGTATAATAATTCCCGTTTGAAATTTCAGCATTTGGATACGATGCCAGCTGGCTCAAATATGCCAATGCATCCAATGATTCGGTTTCAGTTTCAAATCCGGGATGAGATTTCAAATTATTTTTTGTCGAAAAATTGATGCATGCGAAGGCGAGAATAAAAGGAGTAAATAGAAAGCGTTTCATAAATTCCGAATATGCTATGAAGTTAATCAATTTTCGACTTGCTGACGCACCCGCCCGCTGCACGGCAGACACCCTCTCTGATTCCTAGAAATGGAGGGAGTGGTATATTTCTGTAAATCAACAGTTTTTGCATCTTGCGCCAGCTTCTTTTTTGCAAAGCAGAGAAGGTGGATCCGCCGTACGGCGGAGACGGTTGAGTCAAACTGATCAATTCATCCCAACAACCTTTTCCAGAATTTTTGTTCTTTTACTCAGCAATTCTTCTTTCGCAGTATTATCCATTCTCCGGAACCTCAAAACGGATAACCATTTTTTCAGGTCGATAAAATAATAATACGCAATATGTCCGGTGATTGGAAAGGAAATGAGGAATATGCATGTGGAAAGTACGCTGCCGAGCAGCGAATAAACAATTATTGAAAGAATTAAATACCAGATCGGAAATAAAAATAATCCGACAACATATTTACCTGAGCTCCAGAATATTTTTTGCTTTATTCTGCTCTCGATGAAGTTCGGCAGAAATTTATAAGGCAGGAAATTTATTATCGTTCCAAACAAAGCAAAAGGCAGGAAAAAGATGAAATACAAGAGCATAAAAATGATGGAAAGCGAACTGTGTTTCTGTTTGTCGAATGTATTTTCCCTGAAATTAAATTGATCTCTGTATGCTTCGTAATTTTTGAAATTTTCCGCCAGTGCCTGCATTTCTTCCGGTTTTGCATGCGCTAATTTTTCAAGTTTTGCCACTATTTCTTTTTCCTTGAATAGTTTCGATTCAGGATTATATTCCAAACGGTTTGAAATAATTTCATCCCTTGCAGCCATTTGAGCAATATGCTCAATATCTTTCTGAAACGGTCCCTTCTTTATATGCACGACCGTTTCCCGCATACCCGCTTCCACTTCTTCTTTCAAATGTAAAATTGCCTGCCCCGGATTTTGCTTGTATTGCTCTTCATATTTTTTAACGGAGATTGGTGCACCCACATGCATGAATTGCCATTTCTTGAATTTTTCAGCACCTGTATAAGAAATTCCGACAGGAATGATCTGCACATCAATTTCGAAATTATATTTTTCCATTGCACCGAACGCAATTCTGCAAATACCTTTTTTCAACGGACGGATATGCTCTTCATTCACACAATTTCCTTCCGGGTAAATTCCGATCATTGCATTTTTTGATAGAAGATCATAACAAGCTTCAAACGTCGGTTGATTTTTTATTTTGGTATCCACATTTTCTCCATCCGATTCTCTCCAGATCGGGAGCATATGAAAAATTTCAAACACAGAAGATAAAAATTTTCCCTTCCAGGCATCACCTCTTGCCAATTGCCAGACCTGTGTATTTTTTGTATTCACAAAAGCAAGTGAATCCATAAATGCATTTCTATGTGAAATCGCAAATATTACTGGTTTATTTTCAGGCACATTTTCCCAGCCTTTCAATTTCATTTTGCTGAAATATAAAGGATAGCCGAAGCTGACGAGAAACGGTTGTATGCACCAGTAAACGCGGCTCCATACCCTTAATGTATTACCGTGAAATTCAACAGTCTCAGGTTTTTTGAAGAACAGCCTGAGCTCCTTGCGGTTTAGCATATCGGCTGCAAACTTAAAACTTTATGCGCCAACTTCCGATTTGCGTTTTGCCATAGACGACCAGAGCAGGGCGACCGCAAAACCTGATACGAGATCCCATAAACCCCACCAGCCGGCGACTACCGCCATACCACCCAGCCCGTCGAAAAAAGCAAAAATGATGATCAGCCCGAGAGCAGCATTGTGAATACCGGTTTCAATCGTCAGGCATTTTTTATCCTTAAAATCGAGTCTGAATAATGTTGCAACGGAATAACCGCCCAACATCGCAAGGCCATTGTGTAATAAGACGAGAATAAAAATGCTGCCGATGATCTGAACGAAAATGTGATAATTATTTACAAATGTGAAAACGAGAAATCCAAGAAATAAAAGAATTGAAATACGCTGAATCGGTTTGATTATTTTTTTTGTGAGTGCAGTAAATTTATGATTGAACAGCATTCCGAGAATTAAAGGAATGCCGAGGATCAAAACAATTTCACGCACCAATTGCCAGGTATCAATGCTAATGCTTTTCATTAATTCAACGGTAGGAGGATAGGAATTTGCACAAATGGCAAATGTAATTGGCGTCATGAGCGGGGCAAGAACAGTTTGCATTGCAGTGAGTGTTACGGATAAGGCAACATTTCCCTTTGCAAGATGCGAAAGAAAATTACTCATGTTGCCACCGGGACATGCACCGAGTAAAAAAATGCCGAGTGCGATGCTCGGACATGGTTTAAAAACGATAACAATGAGGTAGGTGATGACGGGTAAAACAAGATATTGACTCATCACACCGGCGATCGCTTTTCTTGGCGCTTCAACGATCCTTTTAAAATCTGCGATTTTTAAATTGAGTGCAATACCGAACATCAGGAATGCAAGCAGGCAGCTGAGCAGAAATAATTTATCAGGGTCAAAATTCAACCGGAGGGAATCGATATTTTCACACATGTGGTTTTCTTTGAACCGGAAAGATAATTGTTTTGCTGAAGAGCTTATTGTGCAAATTCTGCAAGTCTGCACAAAATATAAGTAAAATACAGTATCGGAATTTTCAACCTGAAAGGAAGCAGGAATATTTCTGTATTAAAACATTGCATAAGATGAAATGACCGGCGACGTGTATTTTTGCAAAAAGATTTCCTGTGCGCATTTTTCCGGCAGATACATTACAATTACTTGAATTCGACAAGGTGCTTTCCGAGGTGGCGAAATATTGCGACAGCCGCCCGGGCCTCGACCGTGTTGAAAAGGTGCGTCCACTCGACAGGTTTGAAGAAGTGCAAAAAATGCTGAAGCAAACGAAGGAAATGTCGCAGGTGCTGATCGTGGAAGATAAATTTCCGCATGATAAAATTTATGATATCAGGGAAACGGTTAAATTACTTGCAATTGAAAATTTTGTATTAAGTGAAGATCAACTAAGTGAACTTAAAAAAACTGCATTGCTCGCCGGTGCAATTGTTCGTTTTTTCCAGAATAAGCAGGAGGTCTATCAAACACTTTCAGCATTCACCCGGCATATTGTTTATGAAAAGAATATTGCCGCTGAAATTTCGAAAGTAATTGACGACGATGGAAAAATGCGGCCGAATGCATCACCGGAACTGATGCAGATAAGAAAAGAAATTGATACGCTCACACGCAGGCTTGAAAAAGAATTTCAGGCTGCATTAAGTAAATACCGCAAGGCAGGCTATTTAAGTGATGTGGAAGAATCGATGCGCAACGGCCGAAGGGTGCTGGGAATTCAAAGCGAATATAAACGTCAGTTAAAAGGAATTATTCATGATGAAAGTGATACCGGAAAAACCGTTTTCATCGAACCGGAAGATGTTGTAAATATTCAAAATGATATATTCGAACTGGAGCGTGAGGAAAAGAGAGAGATCTACAAAATATTAAAAACGCTTACACAAATCATTGCACCTTATAAAGACCATCTCGACAGCTATCAGCATTTATTAAGCATCATCGATTTTACCAGAGCGAAAGCAAAATATGCTCTCGCCATAAATGCAGACCTCCCCAGTCTCGAAAAATCTCCAAAAATATATTTACATCATGCAAGGCATCCGATTTTATATTTATTGAATAAAAAAATAAATAAGCAGGTGGTTCCGCTTGATGTTGAAATAGATGAAAATAATCGCCTGCTGATCATTTCCGGCCCGAATGCCGGTGGTAAATCAGTTGCCATGAAAACAATAGGCCTTTTGCAGGTAATGTTGCAAAGCGGCTTGCTGATTCCTGCAGCCGATCAGTCGCGGGTAGGTATTTTCAATAATATATTTTGCGATATCGGCGACACGCAATCTCTCGAAGATGAATTATCTACTTATTCTTCACGCCTGATGAAGATGAAACATTTTATCAAATTCGGCGATAAGCAAACTTTAATTTTAATTGATGAATTCGGAACAGGAACAGATCCAGCAATGGGAGGTGCAATTGCGGAAGCATCATTGAATCAGTTGAACCAGCAGAAAGTATTCGGTGTGATCACCACACATTATGCGAATTTAAAATCCTATGCTTCAAATCATATCGGTGTATTTAACGGCAGTATGCTGTTTGATGAATCTGCTTTGAAACCGATGTATATTTTGGAGACCGGTAAGCCGGGGAGCAGCTATGCATTTGAAATTGCAAAAAAATCGGATTTACCGCAACATGTCATTGAGGATGCGATGAAATTAATCTCAAAAGAGCATTTGCGATTTGAAGAATTATTAAAAAATGTACGGATCGAAAAAGAGCATATTAAATTAAGAGACAAGGAAGTTTCAAAAAAGGAAGAGGATATAAAAAAGAAAGAGGAAGAATTAAAACAGGCACTGATAAAAGCAAAAGAAAAAGAAGAACGCTACAATCTGAAAAAACTGGAGAAGGAAGATGATGCGATCCGGCAAATGGAAAAAGAATTCCGGAATATGCTGGAAGAATTAAAATCAGTTTCCAAAACAGAAACAGCGCAGGGAAATGAACAACAGAAGCAGGTGATTCGTGAATTTATCAGCGCAAAAAGAAAAACAACTTTTAAAGAAAGAAAAACGCTGGCCGTCAATACGATTCCGCAGTATCAGAAAGGTGAAATTAAAATCGGCGGCCTCGTAAAATTAATTGCAGGTACGGAGGTAGGAAGACTGGAATCTGTTCACAAAAACAAAGCAACTGTTGTCTTCAAAAATTTAAAAACAACAATTCCATTGGAAGAATTAATGGGAATTGCAGAAACGGAAGCACCGCAAATACAACAGCCTGTCTTAAAAGTTGAAATAGATAAATCTGATTTTAATTCCGAACTCGACCTGCGTGGTAAATCTAAAGAGGAGGCTTTAGTGGAGTTAGAAAATTATCTCGACAAAGCGATGATGCGGAATATTTTCCAGGTGCGCATTCTGCATGGAAAAGGAACCGGTGCCATCCGCGAACTGGTACAGCAAACACTGAAAAAAAATAAAGGCATTAAAAAATTCGAGTTTGCAACAAGGGAACAGGGCGGAGACGGGGTTACCCTGGTTGAATTTTAAAAATTATTTCTCAGGCTATTTACATGTATTTGTTCAGAACATGTGCATTCATACAAACGCATCTTCTGAAACATCCTTACTGCAACAATTTCTGAATTTCTTGTTTTACACCAAATGTGCATAAACCCTGTGATGAAATTGTGTGCAAATACTACCCCGAAAAATTTGGAAATTAAATTCAGCAGAATACTTTTACATCACCTGACGAGAATATCCGAGCCGATCAGCAATGAAAGGCGAAACAACCGAAAGGAAGTTTTGAAAGGTTTGATTCGCAAGAAATAAACCTGAGGAGAAGTCGAAAGACGGATCCCGGATTCGAAAGTCAGTGGCGGTTTACAGAACTACGGTTCGGTAAATTGCGAAAGCGGAATCTACTGTCAAAAGTTGGTTCCGCTTTCTTCGTTTATGCTGCCCGGGAATGCGTTTTATCCGTTCAAAAAACAAATTGGTTTTGAATATGGCCCCTTGAGCAAAGCGGTTTTATTATCCGCCGCATTTTGCAATGCTTTAAATTTTGTCTGCATCATTTCTTTATCGGCCGGAATAAATTCAAGACCTTTTATTGGTAAGCCTGTGATCTTACAATCTTTCATTGCAAGCTCCAATTGACCATTATTATTCCGCATAGCCACGATCGTTACCTCCTCGCCTACCGGCACATTCGTAAACGTAAATCCTTTTGTAAAACGTGTTCCGCCAAGCACACTGTTGTAGTTTTTGAAAACGATCCGAACCGTTGCGTCATAGGTGCTGTCGACCTGCACGAATAATTCTGTTTTATCTGATTTATCTACAAACCTGTCGCAATTAATCCATCCCAATTTTGCGGAAACCATTAAATATTTATCGGTTTCAAATTGTGCATCAAATTGCTGCCCCAGCGGTTTTGATTCCACTTTTATTTTAAGCGGCAACTTTCCCGGATTTTTAACCCATTCGAGATTTACCGGAACGATCATTCTTTTTACATCTCCTTTTTTCATCGACTGCGGTACTTTCCATGCCGGCATATCTTTAAATGCAGCAACAACATCTTTATCTGCATACGTTTTTTTTGTAGTGGAAGTAAAAACTTTTTTCACTTCCCCTTTTGTGTTGAGCATGAAATTCACATAACATTTCGCTTTTAATTCAATGTTTTGTGTCCAGTCCGGAAAATGCACACGCTTATTTAAATATTCATACATCGCCTGATAACCGCCATCGTAAGCCGGTACGGTAATTACCGGTTCAAGTGTATTAGCTATGGATGAATACGTACTATAATTCTGATATTCCATTAAAGAACCTCTGTTTGCTGCATACCAGTCAACCTTACCATCCTTTGACCGGCCGTAAAATAATTGCATCTTTTCTTTTTTCGCTTGTGCAGGCAATGCAATTTCATAATATTCACCATTTTTAATTTCACACGCTCTTCCGTTTGAAACCACATCAACATAAATCATCCCGCCGGTTTCAAGCATTTCCTTTCCGCATGTTGTTGTCAGATCAGATAATAATATAGAAGCATAATCCAGATATTCGGTTACATGAATATCAACCGGACCGGTAACAGGTAATTTAGTATCGGCAAAAACAAAAATATTCGGTTCAAATTTCAATTCTGTTCCCTGATCACAATGCACTATGATCTGCTGTCCGGGGTCAACATTAAATTCCTGTGGTTTGGGTGCTTCTTTCCGAAGCATTTTTTCAATTGAAGCAGAAGGGATTTGCGTGGCAACGGTATTTAAAACGGGAATAGCAGGATCAGGATCGAGGGCTGAGAGGGTTGTGTTGCGATCCGGCAGTTTTACATCAGTTGTTTGATTGGAATTTGTTTGCTGGCAGGAAATGAAGAATTGGCAAAGCAATACAAGTAATGAAAATCGTAAAAGTATTTTCATAACGTGGTGTTTGGTTAAAGAAATGAACAGATCAATAACGGAAGGCCGGGAGGTTTATTTTATCAGGTAAGGGTCTTTGACATAAAATCCTGCATCAGTAAATGAAAATGATGCACACCTCTTTCCATTTTGGGAGAATATCTGCCTCTGAAATACAAACGAGACCGCAATCCTTTTTGAACACTTTCCACAACTTCCTCATCTTCCATTTCAACTTTATTCAGATCGCTGCCGGCGCCTTTATTAAATTTCTCTTCATCAGCCACGAAGGTTAAAAATGAAATTTCAGTTTTATCGTGCGCTTGTGGTTTTACAATATTGAGTGATAATCCCCACGGATAAAAATTCATCATCATATTCGGGAATATCCAGTAATAATATGCAGCCACCTTTTTGCCGTGATCAGGTGATGAAACGGGCAGATCAAAAATCATTTCATCATCACGCCCAATACCAATTTGTAAATTACAAAAATCAAACAGATGCGTTTCGTAATTATGATAATCAATTACTTTATTCAATGATTTATGTACAAATGGAATATGAAACCCTTCGAGATAATTATCACAATACAACGCCCAATTTGCATGTATCTGATATGTATGCGATAATTCGGATTTAAATTTTAATTTTTCGAACGGGAACCATGCAAGGCGTTCGTCAATTCCTTTGAGCATTCCACGGAGGCTCTTATCTGCAAATAAGGAAGCGAAATAAAAGCCATGCCATTCCTCCAGTTGCGCTGAACCAAGATCATCCATTCGCGTTGGAAAATTTTCCGCTTCTTCAAATTCGGGCATGGAAACAAAACTGCCATCCGGATGAAAGCATCTTCCATGATAACGGCAACGAATCATCGATGCCTGCATTGGTTCTTCCACCAAAACAAATCCCCGGTGTGTGCAAACATTTGAAATTAATTTTTTATTGCCGTTTGCATCCACACTTAGTAAAACAGGTTCATCCAGACAATTTTCAAGAAGCCTGAGCGGGTATAAATAATTGCGATTCGAAAATGACGATTCGGTTCCGATAAAATGCCAGGTTTTTGCAAAAACTTTTTCCTTTGCAATTTCATAGTTTTCCCGGCTGCAATAAAATGCTGCATCAGGTGTTGCCGCCCTTCTTATATTTTTATCGGTCATCTTTTTAATTCGTTCCAAAAATACACAGGCGGTTTTGATTTCTGCAATAATCTGTATTCTTGCATCAGGTTTTCAGATGCCATCAACATATTCAATAGCAGTACTCGGCGATGCATTTTCATTTCATCATTTGGCAGCAATTGCCGCTTATGGTGCAGATCAGAAATTCATATTCTGCAGCACATTCGATGGACTCCTCGAAAAAATGCAAAGCGGTGAAACCGATTTTTGCCTGATGGCTGTTGAAAATTCAATTGCCGGGGAAGTGCCGGGGAATTTTCAGCGGATCACCGATCATCATCTTTTTATCAGCAGGGAATTGATACTGCATATTAGTTTGTGTCTCGGCGCTCTGCCGGGTATATCCCTTCATCAACTCAATAAAGTATACTCTCACCAGATGGGCCGAAGGGAATGCACAGGTTTTTTTAAAGAAAATCCGCATCTGGAATTTGTTCAGACAAATTCAACGGCAACGGGAGCTAAAATGATTGCCGACGAACAATTGCGGGACGCAGGAGCCATCACAAGTAAAACCGCCCTGCAATATTATGGACTGACAGTAATCGAAGAAGGAATAGATGACCACAGTGGAAATTATACCCGTTTTTTTGCCTTGGGCAGAAATTCTATCAGGCCTGAAACAACCAATAAAATCTTAAAGGCGTCTATGGTCTTACAAATCTATGACAATCAGCCGGGCAGTTCTTTTGATTCTATAATGAGAGAAGTAAAAGTTTTGATGAAAAAGGAGCTTCATGAAAACAAAATTTACCTGGAGGCAGCCTTCACTCAAATTTCACATTTCGATCAATTCCTGCAAACAATTCCACATGACCTTTGCAAAATTGTGGTCGCAGGGATATACGAACCGGGCAGAATCATAGAAGGATTATAATTATTTGACAGAAAAGAGTTTATTTTGTAACCATTCTGTCAAGAAAAATTAAAAATTATTGAAAAAATGAGTAAGGAACTACAGATTACGCCGTTGAAGGATTGGGGATATTCATTTCATTCACCCCTTATTATTGCAGGGCCATGCAGTGTTGAAAGTGAAGAACAGGTGAATGATACTGTTCAATTGCTGAAAAATTACCCCTTTGATGTTTTACGGGGAGGCATTTGGAAGCCTCGAACCCGTCCGAATACGTTTGAGGGTATCGGCTCTGCAGGATTGAAATGGCTGAAGGATGCAGGAGCATCTATTCAAAAACCCGTTGCAACCGAGGTAGCCAATGTGAAGCATGTGTATGAAGCGCTGCGCATGGGTATTGATATTTTGTGGATCGGTGCCCGCACAACTGTTAACCCCTTTGCTGTTCAGGAAATTTGTGATGCCCTTCAGGGTGTTGATATACCGGTCCTGGTGAAAAACCCGATCAATCCCGATCTGGAACTTTGGATTGGCGCATTTGAGCGTTTAAACCGCTCGGGCATTACAAAGCTCGCTGCTATTCACAGGGGATTTTCCACACACGAAAAATCTAAGTACCGGAATATTCCACGGTGGAATATTCCGATCGAATTGAAGCGCCGTTATCCGAATCTTCCGATCATCTGCGACCCAAGTCATATTTGCGGAAATCGTGAATTGTTAAGAGAAGTTGCGCAAACTGCTCTCGACATTGGTTTTGACGGAATTCATCTCGAGAGCCATATAAATCCCGACAAAGCTTTAAGCGATGCAAAACAACAATTAACCCCCGATGCATTCGGCGAACTCATCGCTTCTTTATTAACCCGCGAATCCATTGAAGAAAATCCGTATGCTGAAAATCAGCTGGAACTGCTTCGCGGGAAAATTGATCATCTCGACAGTTATTTACTTGAGATCATCAGTGAACGGATGGATATTGTTCGCGAGATCGCTGAATACAAAAGAGAAAATAATCTTGCAATCGTACAACCAAGCCGCTGGACTGAAATTCTTGAAAGCAGATTGGCGACAGGCTTGAGAAAACATCTGACGGAAAAATTTGTTAAAGAATTATTTCACGCTGTTCATAAGGAATCAATTCATCATCAAACCGAAGTGATGCTGAACGGTGAAAATAAAATCATAGAAAACGAGCGGATCGAAAACAAAAAATAATTCGCTCGGAAGAATGCTTCAAAACTGATTAGATAATCAAAAAGTTTAAAGCCGGTATCGAAGGGTGCCGGCTTTTTTTATTTGACAAACGCAGACTGAGATACCGGAAATAATTTCGTATTGTTAATTCATCTTCGTCAAAAAGCTGTTAATCATATTTGTTGCATTCAGATACCACTCGTCCTGCAAAACAAAATCAAACATGATGGAAGAAAAACAGGTTGTTGGTGTTTTGCCACTTCCTACATTATCGACGGTAAATCTGTATTTACCTGCAGGAAGTTTCAACTGATAAACATTCATGATAGCAAGATCGATTACCGAAAATTTTATATCCGGTTTTTTATTTTGTTTATCGAGTTCATAACCATCAAGACTTGTGAGAACAAAACGGTCGGCTTTTGTATATTCCTCAAATATTTTTTTGTTGATCAGGTTACCGTTGAAGATCATGAATTGATTTGCAGGTTGCGTGATCTCAAATTCAAGGTATTCACCTGCGCCTGATCCTGCAACGCCTTCACACCAGCATGTTTGCTTGCCAAGATTTTCAATACCGGTATAGGCGGTATCCAGTTCGATAAAATCCGTAATGTCGAAAGCAAACACAGGATTGCCAGATTCTTTCAATTCGATATTGGGAACATTTTGTTTGCATTCAGTGGATATATAATCATATAATCCGCCATTCGTATAATCTGTTACGCTGAATTTTTTACCAAATAAATCGAGGCTTGTCGGGTTCCCGGTCTGATACCTGTGGACACTGTCTGAAACCGCAACCAAAGGCGTAGGCATAAAACTCCTGTTGGTGATTTCTGATCCTGTTTTTAATGAAGAAGAAGCAACAATGTTTTTAATAGGAGAAGGAATTATTACCTGCTCCGGAAACATCACATTGCTGTTGCATTTATTTTTATCGGTCAGATGATAAAACGCAAACCATTCTTTATCGGCAGGTGCAACATTATTAAAAATTAAAACCTGCTCACGTTCTCCGCTGAAACGCTGCTTATAATTATTGTACTTAGAAGGGATAATCGGTGTTGCGGTGAATACATCATGTTTAACATAAAAATTCTGAATTACACCCGCCCAGCCTTTTTCGAAACCCATTTGGTATGGCGTATAAATTTCCTTCTGATCGATCCCGCAAATGGTAGAAGGCATTGTCATAAATACCATTAAACTTGTTGCTTCACCTGGTTGGAAATTCAGGTCGATCATAAATTTAATTTCAATCGCAAGCACTTCCGTGTCTTTTGTCTGATTGAGTCTGTCCTCGTCAACAAATTTCAATTCGCACAGGATTTTTTTAATATTCACCTTTGTACCGTTCCTGAATACATCGAGATAAAATCCAAGTTGTTTCAGGTTTTCACTGCTCACATATCTTCTTACAAATAAACGCTGCTGAAAATTTTGTCTGATTTGTTCACGTAAATCAAGTGTCGCGTCCTGCACCTTAAATAAATCGGAAAAACTCGGCATATTTGATAATTGATCCAGCATGGGTGTGCGCTTGCCGTATGCGAATTCATTGAAATAAATATTTACCGGAATGGAAGCATTTACAGTGCAATAGGAAGCACTTGTATTTTTCAGGTCATACACCATATCATATTTCACAACACTGTCTAATTCACGCACGTCCAGTAATTCATTTTGCAGTGTTACACCAAAATTCGATCCTTCCGGATGCATATTACCCGACGAAACAGATAATCCGTTGAAATAGGATTTATTTTGCGCAATTACTGAAAAGGAAATAAAACCAGAGATCAATAATAAAATGACACTTCTTTTCTTCATACTTCTGTTTATTTATACAATTATGTTTTTATTCAATTTTTATAAAATTCTTCACAGCGGTGAAACAGCGGAATAAAATCGAGTATTTCACCCAGGTCGCTTACTTTCACTTTACCAAACATAACGGCCATTTGCGGATTTATTCTTCCCCATTCCATATCCTCGTATGTTTCATCTTTTGCTGAAACAACACATTTCGCAACACCGGACAAACCTTCTGAAATATCTATCCTGCCGTCTGTAATTGCAACGGTAAATTTTCCACCACGCTCTCCACTGATATCGAGATGAAAAATTGTTTCATATCCCGGTTCTGCTTTTTCAGGGCGGAAGCGTTCTTTTAAAGATAGAATTATTTCCCTTGCTGATTCTGGTTTCTCCACGATAGTTCGATTGAGTCGCTAAGTTAGCCGATTGTATTTAAATTTATCGCTCAATCATCCACAGCATGCACGATAAAAAAGACAGTTGCAGAATAGATAAATGGTTATGGGCTGTCAGGTTATTTAAAACCCGCAATATCGCTTCAGAGGCAGTAAAAGCAGGCAAAGTGAAAGTTGACGATGCAGTTGTGAAACCCTCTTACGAAGTCCACACAGGCCAGATAATTACGATTCCGAAGGGAGTTGTCAAATACCAGTTTCTAGTGACGGGCATAATAGAAAAAAGAGTTGGTGCGCCTGTTGCCCGCGAATATTGCAAGGATATTACGCCCGAAGAAGAAAAAATGAAACTCACGCATTTGGAATATATGCCCGCGGCTTTTCGTCCGAAAGGAACAGGACGGCCTACGAAAAAAGAACGCAGGGATCTGGATGAATGGATGGAGGATTGAGTTGGTCGTTGGTCTGCGGTCCTCGGTCCTCAGTCTTCAGTCTTCAGTCCTCAGTCTTCAGTCTTCAGTCGGCAGTCTTCAGTCCACGGTCGGCTGATGCATGGCGCATATGCTGCAGGCAGGCGCTCTCTAAACACAGAACTGAATCTTCACTCCTGACTCCTGACTCCTGACTCCTGCCTCCTATTTATATTCTTCTTTCACTAATTCAGGAAACAAATGTTCAAACTTGTCGACCTTTTTTGAAACGACATAAATACAATAACTCTGATCAGGATTTTTTGCAAAATAATCCTGGTGATAATCTTCTGCCGGCCAGAATACTTCCAGCGGCACAATTTCCGTCACCACCTTATCGGAATAAAAACCTGAACCATCCAATTTATTGATATAGTTTTCTGTAGTTACTTTCTGCGCATCATTTGCATAAAAAACAACTGAACGGTATTGAATTCCCACATCGTTTCCCTGGCGGTTTGGGGTAGTGGGGTCATGTGTTTTCATATGCACGTCAAGCAATGTTTCAAAAGCACATTCTTTGGGATCAAAAATGATCTGCACACATTCCGCATGTCCAGTAGTATCGGTGCAAACTGCCTGGTAGGTCGGGTTCTTCATCGCACCGCCTGAATATCCGCTCAGAACGCTTTTTACGCCTTTTACTTCCTCAAATATTGCTTCCGTACACCAGAAGCAACCGCCTGCAAAGGTGGCTTTCTCCCATCCGTTTTGCATAATCTCGCTGTCAGTATAAATTTTTCTCATAGATAGTATATCTGTTTTTGCTCCCTGATTTTTTGAATCAGGATTTTCATTTGATTTTTTTGCCGCACAACTGCCTATTAAAATGGCAGAGAAAGCAAACAGGATGAAAATTGAATATTTCAATTGCATTTTTTTATTCATACATACGACTGCTCAGGTTTTTCAGTTCAGTCTGATTTATAGGTTAACAAAAATTAACCAGTGTAAAAATATCGCAAATAGTGAATCAAGGGTTATAAATCGAATATCTATATTTGCCTCAAAGCGCTCAATATGAATTTCAGACTGGCGGTGCACGGAGGTGCGGGGACGATGCCGAAAAGGAAAATGTCGGAGGAAGTGGAACAATCCTGCCATGCTGCTTTACAATCGGCACTGCAGGCCGGTTATGCAAAATTAAAAACAGGCGGCACCTCGGTCGACGCTGTTGAAGCTGCAGTTACTGTTTTAGAAAACTTCGAATTATTTAATGCAGGTCGCGGATCAGTTTTTACAAATAAAGGGACGCATGAAATGGATGCCAGCATTATGGATGGCAAAACTTTAAAGTCGGGCGCCGTTGCTGCAGTCAGCAATATCAAAAATCCGGTACAGCTCGCTAGAAAAGTAATGCAGTTTTCAGAACATGTTTTATTGCTTGGAGAAGGCGCTGAAGAATTTGCTAAAATACACGGAATTGAATTCGCACCTGAAACCTATTTCTTTTCACAATTGCGATATGATCAATGGCAGCGTGCGAAGAAAAGAGATATTGTTGTTTTGGATCATGTGGATGAAAAAAAATTCGGAACAGTGGGTGCCGTTGCAATTGATGCAGAAGGTAATCTTGCTGCCGCAACTTCAACCGGCGGGCTGACAAATAAATCGTTTGGCCGTGTGGGTGATTCACCGATCATCGGTTCCGGAACTTATGCTAATAATAATACATGTGCCGTAAGCTGCACGGGGCATGGTGAATATTTTATCGAACATGTGGTTGCATATGATATCAGTTGTTTAATCGAATATAAAAATCTTTCACTCGAAGAAGCAACGCATTTGGTCGTGAATGAAAAATTAAAAAAGATCGGCGCTGAAGGTGGGTTAATTGCAATTGATAAATCCGGGAATATTTCTCTTCCTTTTAATACGCCGGGCATGTATCGCGGCTGGATGAAAAATGAAAATGATTTTCTGACGGCGATATTTTAATGTGATGATGTGTTGATGATTCGATTTTTTGAATTGTTGATAGTAATTTCATCCTTGTGATTATTTTTATTTCTTTCCTGCAATTTAATCAGCACTTTTTATTCTAAAAATTACATTTCGCGGGAAGGTTGCCGCAATTTAAGCGGATGCATCTCCGCACGCTCCGTCACCCTGAGCCTGTCGAAGGGCTGTCGAAGGCTGCGAAGTTTTTTGAGTGATCGTTCGGCAGGCGCACCATGCCGATTCAGGGGAGGTATCATCAACAATAATCACCTGTTGAACAAGCCTAATTCGGTGCAACTTGTAAACTGCGCATCTTTATTTTCTTCACCGTTTAATTGGCAAACAGATATCTTAATTTGCTGTTCAGATAATTGTTCAAGGATGATCCTTGATTTGATGTTTTCTGTAGTTGTATAAAATGAATATGTCGAATCATTTTCATTTACAATTCTGTTTGCAACATACGTGGATTTAATTTTATCAATTCCGCTCATGCGGGGAAAAGATTGCCGCAATATAATTGTATCAGAAGAAATTGAAATTTGATTTTCCACCACACCATCCGTTCCCTCAATTAAAATAATATTCGACCAGGAACCGGTGATCGCATCAGGCAATTTCTGTTTGGAATTATTACATCCCGCCACTAAAATCAAAATGGAAATAAAATAAAATTGCCTGCGCATGCATTATTCCAATTAAAATTTGAAATTAATTTCTTCCGGCCATTTCATTCACAAGTACTTTTCTCTCTTTCATATCATAACCCATTCCTTTCGACAATAAATGAAAAATCATCCGCTCGAGATTCAGCATCTCCCCTTTTCCTTCTTTAATTGAATTATATTCCAGTTCACTGCCGTCCATAAACACAACCAAACCGTTGCCGATTATTTCGAGGTATCGCTCTTCTCGGATGATCACACCTGTATCTTCACTGATCCCTATACCGGTCATTTCAGGATGTTCGGCAACTGCTACCATTAATCTTCCGAAGCGGCCGCGGTTTACAAAATGTGAATCAATAATTGCCGTGGAAATAAATCCAAGTCCCTGAATCATTAATGCTTTTCCGCGGATCAGTGCTTCAGAAGGTGCACCTCCGTTGATCATGCGTGCACTTTGCGCCATAGCACCTGCGCTTGTTCCGGCAACAACAAAATCTTTTTCGTTTTGATATCTTGATTTTAAAATGTCAAGAAATTCTGTATCCAGATAAATATCGCTCAGTCTTGTCTGATCACCACCACTAAACATAACGCCGTCACAGGTTTTTATCCGATCAAGAAATTCTTTTTTCTCTGTTTCCTTCCGCTTGCGGATATTCATAACACGGGCCTCTTTGCATCCAAGTGTATGAAACGCACGGTCGTAATCACGTGCAACAGATTTGGGTATACCGCTGGCTGATGGAATAATTTCCAGCACCGTTTCATTTCCCTTCATTTCGAGAAGAATACGACCGAGAACATCCAATTTTTCACGTTCAATCGGGTCGCGGCGCTCTGCACCTCCAATCGCAATTAATTTTCCAAGCGGGGGTTTGCTCATGTTGTAAAAATAATCATCAAATCAGGGTATGTAAATAAATGATTGTGGACAAGTTTGAAATTGACCCTGAATATCTGAAATTGACTGAATCTGATAAAACCTGAGAATTTTATTGTGTTGCTTTTATAATAGCAAGTACTTCTCCGAACGATTCTTTTCCTTTAATGATAAAATGTTCGGCTCCATGTGCGATTGTTTGCAACCCAACTCCATAACTTTCAGTACCTGAAAGCATGATTACGTGCACATGTTTATCCAGTTTACGGATAATATCAAGGATCTGCAATCCATTCAATGCATCTTTAAATTTCGAATTCAGCAAATAATCCAAAACAATTACATGCGGATGTGTATGAAGCAACTCTTTCACACAATCTTCACCGGTATGAAATGTACGAATTTCAAGCCCTGCTTCGTTAGAAAGAAAATCACTCAGCAAACCTGCAGAAATTTCATCATCATCTACAACAAAAATAATTTTAGGTGTTTGGGACATAGCTGGTTGTTTCGGCAAATATATTAAGAATGAGCTAGAAGAAGTGCGTGGTTCGACAGGCCCGCCTGCCAAAGCACATACGCCATGCGCCGGCCGGCAGGTTCACTATGACAATTCGTTTTTAATTGCATTTAAATAATTTGTCCCCGTGAGCTTGCCGAAGGGTATCTTCTACCCTTTTTTCCCTATTTTTAACCCAAAGCCAAATCAATGAAAATTCTTTCTACTGCCGTAATGAAGGGCCCGAATTACTGGAGCATCCGCAGACATAAACTGATCGTTATGAAACTCGATATAGAGGAGCTTGAAGATCAGCCAACGAATGTAATCCCCAATTTTCGTCAGAATCTCGAAAAACTGATGCCGAGTTTATATGAGCACCGGTGCAGTGAAGATCATGCGGGTGGTTTTTTTCACCGTGTGGATGAAGGCACCTGGATGGGTCATGTTGTTGAACATGTTGCGCTCGAATTACAAACGCTCGCCGGACTCGACACAGGATTCGGCAGAACAAGAAGCACAAATACGAAAGGCGTTTACAATGTGGTGTATTCGTACCTCGAACAGCAAACAGGTTTATATGCAGGTGAAATTGCAGTGCAGATATGCGAAGCATTGGTAAAGGGTGAAGATTTTGATCTCGCACCGCATATTCAGAAAATGAAAGAAATTCGTGAACGGGAACGACTGGGGCCTTCAACGGGATCAATTGTGGAAGAAGCAATAAAAAGAGATATTCCATATATCCGCTTGAATAAACGTTCACTCGTTCAGTTGGGATGGGGAATTAATCAGAAAAGAATTCAGGCTACAATTGCAAGCACTACATCAAATATTGCAGTTGAAATTGCATGTGATAAAGAAGAGACAAAAAATTTATTGCAGCAATTAAATATTCCGACACCGAAAGGCGGATCGGCTTATGATGAAGATGATCTCGAAACAATTATCCGCCGCATCGGATATCCGATCGTAATTAAACCGATCGATGGAAATCATGGCCGCGGATCAACCATGAATATAAAAAATTGGGATGAAGCAGTTGCCGCATTAAAAAAAGCAAAAGAAGTTTCACGCTGGAGTATTGTTGAAAGATATGTGCTCGGATATGATTATCGCTTGCTTGCCATTAATTATAAATTCGTTTCAGCTGCATTGCGGAAACCGGCTGCGGTTGTAGGCGACGGAAAACATACAATTAAAGAATTAGTGGATGAAGTAAATAAAGATCCACGCAGAGGTTACGGGCATGAAAATGTTTTAACTTCCATTAAAATTGATGATCATACGATCCGCTTATTGGAAAAACTGGGAATGGATGAAAATTCAATTCCTGATCGCGGTGCAGAAATATTTTTAAAATCCACTGCGAATTTATCTACGGGCGGTACTGCAACAGATGTTACAGATCATGTACATCCAGCAAATGTTTTTACTGCTGAAAGAATTGCACGTGTGATCGGTCTCGATATTTGCGGCATTGATATTATGAGTCCTGATATTTCAATTCCGATGAATGAAAATAATGGTGTTGTGCTCGAAGTAAATGCGGCACCCGGATTCAGAATGCATCTCGCACCAAGTGAAGGCATCGGAAGAAATGTAGCCGAACCTGTTGTAGATATGTTATTTCCTGCCGGCAGCAAAGGCCGTGTTCCGATCATCGCAGTTACAGGAACAAATGGAAAAACAACCACTACGAGATTAAATGCACATATTGCAAAAACAATCGGATATAAAGTCGGCTTTACTACTTCCGACGGAATTTATATTCAGAACCGCATGCTCGAAAAAGGTGATTGCACCGGGCCTGTTTCTGCAAAATTTGTTTTGATGGATCCAACAATTGATTATGCCGTACTTGAATGTGCGAGAGGCGGTTTATTAAAAGCGGGATTAGGTTTTGATAAATGCGATATCGCCATTGTAACAAATGTAACTGCCGACCATATCGGATTAAAAGATATAGATACGGTGGAAGAAATGGCGAAAGTAAAATCCGTTGTACCTGAAACCGTGCGCAAAAACGGTTATGCAATTTTAAATGCCGACGATGATCTGGTTTTTGATATGCGTAAAAATCTCGATTGCAATATTGTCTTGTTCAGCATGGATGAAAATAATCCGCGTATCAAAGCGCATTGTGAAAAAGGCGGCGTTGCTGCAGTGCTGGAAGACGGTTGGGTGAGCATTTTAAAAGGAACATGGAAAATACGGGTGGAGAAAGTGGTAAATATTCCGCTCACACTCGGCGGCAAAGCTGCATTTATGATTCAGAATATTTTGCCGTGTATAGCAGCTGCATTTGTGCAGAACTGGAAAATTGAAGAAGTGAAAATTGCATTAAATACATTTATTCCATCTCCTGCAATGACACCCGGAAGAATGAACATATTTAAATTCCGCAATTTTGAAATGCTTGTTGATTTTGCACATAATCCGGATGGTTTCCAGGCAATTTCAAATTATCTCGCAAAAGTGGATATGCATCCGAAAGTCGGTGTGATTGCAGCAACGGGTGATCGCCGTGATGATGATATTCGTGAACTCGGAAGAATTGCAGGAAGAACATTTGATGAAATAATTATCCGCCAGGATAAAAATCTGCGTGGCAGAACAGATGAAGAGATCATGAATTTATTGAAAGAAGGAATCACGGAAGCAAATCCGAATGTTCCCGTGATCTGCATCAATCCCGAAGCAGATTCAATTAAATATTGTATTGAAAATGCAAAGAAAGGATCACATATTACTGTTTGCAGTGATGTGATTGCTGAGGCGTTGGATTTAATAATGCAATATAAAGAGCGGGATGATCAGTTTGAATTTCATAAAGAAGAAATCCCGAATATACATCATGAGGAGAAAGCCGGCGCATGAAAATGAAAAACATGGAGTCGCAGAGACGCAGGGCTATCACTGTAGCGAACGGAATTCAAAAATATTAAATTATTGAAAGGCTCACGCATGAACATATTAAACAAGGAGACGCAGAGTCGCAGAATTATTTTCTGCGACTCTGCGTCTCCTTGTAAATTTAAATGAGAACAATTACCTTCCTTTTATTCCTTATTTTTTCTTTTCATCTTCACGCCCAGTCAATTGATGCTGCAGCTTTAAAACTGGAAGTGACCGGGCCTTATGCATTATTCGGCACAATACCTGTCGGTGAAAAAGGCCTTGTATTTTATTCCAAACATCCGGGCGGCCAATTGCATCTGGAAAAATATAATACAGACCTTGTAAAACAAATTTCTGCAGATATTTCAATTCCGGAAGAATATACTTTTAAAAGTCTTACAACTTCACTGCGTTTTCTGCATTTCATTTTTGCAAATAAGAAAGGTGATTTTATTTATTACAAATTCGTTTTATGGGATTTTAAATTTCAAACCATACAAGGCAGGTTTGAAAAAGAATCGGAATTGAAAGAATTCATTGCAACCGATAAATTTGTGTACATCCATTCGGCAGAAAAAGACGGTGATATAATCCGCCAGATCAACCTGAATACTTTTGCAATTGCACCATTGGAGATTGAATCAAAAGAAATTAAAAATGTGCGCATCAATTACGGGAATCTGGTTACTGCAAACAATCACGTGATTTTTTACGGCAGTTCCGGACCACTCACCAATAAATCCCAATCTGCATTTGAATTCAATGAATTCGGGGAACTGGCACATGTGATAAATTTCCCCTGCGGCGATGAGATCAAACTTCAGAATATTGCGACTACATCTCTGGGCAGCGGCGTTTTGATTTTCACGGGCACTTATACATGCAAAGAATTTCCGCAAGGCATATTCATTTGCAAAACAATTGCGGGTAAACCGGAATATTACAAGCAATATGCATTTGGAAGCCTGCAATCATTTATTGGTGAGGAAATAAATCAAGAGAATACCGCATCCGGTAAATGTTCCAAAAATATTCCTGAATTCAACTTCCAGATAAAATCTTATCCTGCTGTAAAGGGAGGCAATCAACTGATTTATACCATCGATTTAAATGAAGCAGGAAATTTCATGTGTTTCGATGAAGATAATTTAATTCATACATGCACATCACCAGCAACACTCTTTATTGCATTTGACAATTCAGGTGCGAGAGAATGGGATATAAATTTATCGCGGCCTTCAGACATAACAGGTTTTAATACTGCAACTCAGATCATCCATGTACGGCAGGTAAAAAACAGGATTGAAATTTTGCGCTGCGGAGATCAGAAGGCACAAATGCTCGAATTAAATAACGCAGGTGAAATTATCAGCGGAAGCGAAGATAAGATATCTGATAATTGCAGGCATGCTGCTTCCGAAAGTGCATCGCATTGGTATAGAAATTCATTTCTTTTCACCGGTTATTCTGATACAAGTGTGGATGGGAAGCTTTATTATTTTATAACTAAGCTTTCGCTGTAGACCCATCTCATATCCCCGCCTGCGTTTACATGCAAAACTGTCATCTGGCAGATTCCCTCAAGAAATACGAAGATACCTCGACGATTTTTCAAATATACCTTAATGTAAAATATTCTATTTTAATTAAAACTTCCTGCGTTTGAGCTGAATCAAAAAAAGCAACGCAGCCTTAGTTCAAAATTTTCTTCACCCATTTCCCTTCCTGTGAACTAACCGTAATTAAATAGACGCCAGTTGAAATTAATTTGTCTGAAATAAAAACATCAGAATTGAAAATTTTATCCGATTGAATTATTTTCCCGTTGATATCAGTAACAATAAAATCAGCCGGTTCCGAAAGATTTACCGGATGCAACACAAAACCATCAAGTATATTTTCAAAAATTATATTTGGACCATTTTCAGTTATGACTTCATCTTTCAATACCCCGGCAACAATCGGAACATTTTCATTTGTTTCATATGCCATATCCATAATTTTTTTGACGGCATACGTTGCTTCATGTGTAAGTCGTATCCAGCCGTAATGATTCCCATGATCACGCAATTGAACAGGAATAAAATAATCAAAAAAATCATTTGGAAGAAGCATCCCATAAATTGGATCCGGCCAATCACAACTATTGCTTGCAAATAGAAGCTGCGCATTTCCCCATTGATCATCAGATGAAATTGTTTCTCCAAAATATACAGGTTTAACCCCCATTGTAAGATTGTAAAAACTTTCATCCATTCCCACGCAAACACATCCGACATATGAAGGAGTAGGGACCGGTAATAATCCATTTCCCAACAAATTTGAACGGTATGGTTCAATAAAAAATGCAGCTGCAAAACCACTGCACGAATAATATTCCGTTGATGATTCAAAAGTAAAAAACCGAAAATCATAAAGTCCGTCGTGATCAACATCTACAGGAAAACTAAAATTATTACTGTCCCATTGCCACCAGATATCAGGATCAAAATCAGTATGATCTACGTATGCATTTGCAGAAACACCGGCGAGAAATGCAGTGCTGAAACCGAGATAATCTTTTAATGATGATTTCATGAAGAGGGAGTTTAATATTTAAAATTAATGCTTTTGAGTAAATAATCCATGCTGAAGGAAATGTGCGTAGAAATAAAACATTGATTACTTTGCAGAAAAATTCGAAAAATGGAAAATGAAACGTCTTTACCCATGGGGGAAAGACAGGAGATTGGGGCCGATGGGATTCGTATGCGCACCGTAAATGTTATCCGATACATCACACCTTTGCGTGAAGGCGGGTCCATGCCTGCGATTGCTGAAGCCGACGACGGATTTTTGTATGTCGTGAAATTCCGCGGAGCTGGGCAGGGTGTAAAAGCATTGATCGCAGAATTAATCGGCGGAGAAATTTCCCGTGTGCTCGGATTAAAAGTACCCGAAATTGTTTTTGCAGAACTGGATGAAGCATTCGGCCGCACGGAAGGTGATGAAGAAATTCAGGATTTATTAAAAGCAAGTACCGGAAAAAATCTCGCTTTGCATTATTTATCCGGTGCCATTACATTCGATCCGCTGGCAATGAAAATTGATGCATTGACTGCATCCAAAATTGTCTGGCTCGATGCCTATTTAATGAATATGGACCGCACCGTGCGGAATACGAATTTATTATCCTGGCATAAAGAACTCTGGCTCATCGATCATGGTGCAGCATTATATTTTCATCATTCGGGAAATTCATTCGATGGGCAGGAAAAAAAATCATTTCCAATGATCAAAGATCATGTGCTGTTGAAATATGCAACGGAAATAAAAGAGGCAGATCAAATCTGCACCAATTTATTAAATGATGAAATCCTTCGTGAAATTGTAAACCTTATTCCGGAAATATGGCTGGATGATGCACAAAACCGCGATGCATATTTTAATTATTTAAAGCAACGCTCAGCACATTCCGGTATATTTGTAAACGAAATTACACATGCAGGATAAATATCTTTTTGAGTACGCCGTTATCCGTTATGTTCCGAAAGTGGAACGTGAAGAATTCATCAATGTGGGTGTGATATTATTTTGCAACGAACTCAAATTTCTCAGAGTAAAATACAGTCTCCCCACCGAAAAAATTCTTGCCCTTGCACCCGATGCCGACCTCGAAGAAATAAAAACCTCGCTCCTCTCTTTCGCCCGCATCAGCGAAGGTTCTCCCGAAAGCGGCCCCATCGGCAGCTTCGCATTGGCCGAACGTTTCCGCTGGCTCACATCCACACGCAGCACCATTGTCCAAACCTCACAAGTGCATCCCGGCTTTTGCGATAATGCAGATGAAATGCTGGAAAGGGTTTGGAAGGAGATGGTGGGGTGATGGAGATACGTTAGTAGTGATGAGGCAGGAAAATCACCATTTTTGGTGATGTAATTCAAATTAAATCCGGCTAACTTTATCTGGCTTTTACAAACCGAATTTCAGATTACCCAAATTATTACCCTTATGATAGATCAAACACCTGCAGGATTTTTCCTGTATTGCCTTTTCGCCCTGTTGTATCTGGCAGTGATGACAACATTAATCGTTAAAAGAAAGCATTTCGGATATAAGTGGGACACCAGAGTACTTGCACTTGGTATCAGTTGTATATTTTATAAAACCGGATTACTGGCTCTTTTTATTGATACACCGAAACTGATAATTTATGGATTAAATATCACTTATAATACTTACCATCTGGGTTTAAATGATACATTAATTAAATTCGATTTCTCCAATTCCTACGAGATATTTACAGGCATTCCGATACTGGCAGATATTTTATTTATTTCTCTGTGGCTGGGAATTGGAAAAATTCTTGACTCGTTTAAATATGAAAAAACGGAGTCAGATTCGGTTATCAATCCAAACCTCCGCTCAAACATGATCCTCATATTTCTCCTGTTATTCAGTATTTATTTATGCCTTGCAGCAATTATTTCCGTACCGTGGTTAAAAAATAATAATACAAATATTTCCGATGGAGAAAAGGTTTTGAAAGAAAAACTTGATCTTGCCAAATCAAATTACAGCAATGGGATACCGGTATTAAACACCAATCTGGATGAATTGAATCTTAATTTACTTGACACACTTCCATTTTTATTCAAAGAAGATGTGCGTGACCTTGTAAAAAATCAGGTAAATGAAATTAAAACCAATTATCAGAAAACAAAAGATTCACGACTTGCAGTTACAAGTAATTATAACAGCTTATTTACATCCTTCAATCAAACATCTGAATCGACTTATAACGGCGCCTTAAGCCGGTTCACTTATGAACTGCCCCGCATGAATTCAATAGAAGCAAATGACTATATCGCCCGGTTGAGCAATTGGTACAGGGCAATGCTTTCAAGCATCATAGGCGGTGCGAATTTCATTGGCGAGCAACTCAACAATGTCGACAAAATTAATAATGAGCAGATCAGAAATTTTGAAACGTATTGGTTTTTAAAAATGAAAAATAATCCCGGAAATATGGATTATGAAAGTCTGAATTTATATGTTACAGAATATCGCAATGACTATACATTCCCCAATGATTATGCAATTCCAGACAGGCCTGATTCATCCACATCACTCGGCATATTCCAATCTGTTGCGAAATTTATAATTGATACAAGACTGTTGAGCGTTGCGTTGATTATCGGTATGATCGGCTTCGGGATGTTTGGTGCAATAATATCCACCTATGTAAAAGAAAACAAAATCAAACAGGAAAAAATTATGTCCATCAGTTTTTTTGATAAGGCAATAATCGAGGATCTACCTGGTGTGGTTTTAAGAGGACTTTCTGCAGCCGTAATTATTTTCCTTGCTGTGCTCGGCGGCTTATCTGTTTTCAGTTCGGCAGAAGTGGATCCCAACCCGTATATTTTATTTTTCACCTGCATGGTTGGTGCAGTTTACAGCGAACAAATATGGGGCTGGGCGCAGAAATTCCTGAGTGATAAATTCACGACGAATAGTGAATTGACCCCGGCAGTTGAAGAAAATCAAAAGGATGATGAAGTAAATAAGAACATTGACGATCCCGTTAAATAATCAGATAGTTAACAGGGCTCTCAATCATCTGAGGCAAAACATTCTAATCTACTTAAAAAATACCCGATTTCGCGGTTCACCGGCAAGGTAACTGAGAATGAGTTCAGGTAGTGTCAGGATTTAACTAAAAACGGTTCTGATTCTTTTAATTAATAATAGTAAAACTTGCATACCATGTTTTATCATTATCTGTTAGCCTGACTAAATAATAACCTGCCGGTATATTTTCAATATTGATTCCAAAAGAATTTACACCATTTATTGAGTTAAAATTTTCAATACCAATTACACGTCCGTTTATTGAAGTTATATATATGTTTATATCAGCGGAATTTTGAGCAATATATCTGATGTCAAATTTTCCGGAATTGGGATTTGGAATTACAAAAACCTGCCCCTGCTGGCCAAGTTCTTCTACGAGTAAATTTGATTCACATTCAACAGTCTTAAATAAAGCGGAATCGAGGTTGGTACATCCATTCACATCGGTAAATATATATTGTATACTTTGAATGCCTAATTCTGTTAAAGAAGGATCAAAATAGTTTCCGATTACGCCATCACCGGAATATGCACCACCTTCCGGTTCACCATAATCAATTGAAAATATACCATCATCCACACATACAGAATCAAATGGAAAATCAAGAGAAACAACCGGCAATTCAACAATGTTTACCGAATCAGAAACCGTTTTGGAGCAGCCATACATATCAGTGTAGGTGTAATAAATATATGTTTCCCCTAAAGGTGCCATATCAGGATAAAAGAAATCATCAAATACCCCGGCTCCGGTATATGTTCCGCCTATAGGTGACCCATACACAAGATGCAGCGAATCCTCATTCACACAAAACATGCTGTCGACAATATTAAAATTTACAATCGGGAGGTTATGAACTATGACAGTGACTGGTTCAATGTTTCTTATACATCCAAAAATATTTGCAATAGTAACGCTGTATTCTCCTGTGGCAGTAACCTGTATAAATTGTGTCGTATCACCGGTGGACCAATTATAGAATAAGCTGTCATTGTCTATTCCGATGAGAAGTGTGTCATTAAGACACAGATCCGTATCTCCATCCATAATCAATTCTCCGGCAGGTTGTGGATTTATAATAACGTTCATCGAACTTGTGTCGCTATAGCATCCATTTGATTCCACAAACAATGTATAATTACCTTCATTTAAAAAATCAACATCATTGAGAAGTAATGATTCATCTTCATCGTAAGGGCCCAGCGGACCATCCCAAAAATAATTATCTACATCAGCGTCTGTAAAAAGTATTAAATCTTCGCCGGCACATACACTATCATTGCCAATTATATTTGGAAGTTCCGGAATCGAATATACCATAATAAGAAATTCCAGGGTATCACTATAACAACCGGAATCATTTGTCAGATAGATACTATATATACCACTATTCAATTCACTCGCATTGATTATTTCCGGATCACTGATTTCGGATGAAAAATCATTTGGCCCTGACCAATTATAATTTGTTTCATCATTACTTACTGTGAGTTTAATTGTATCGCCCTCGCAATAAGTTGAACTATAATCCACCACAGGCATCGAAAGGCCTATCAAATTAACCTGCAGCGTATCACTGAACAATATTCCGCAATCCTCTGAATAATAATTCCATGAAAGCAAATATGAATTTCCCGGAATTCCTGTAAATATTGAATAAGCATCATTTTCATCTTCAACAAAACCTTCATCTCCGGCTAAAATTTGCCAATACCCTGCATCAATCGGATTTGCAATCAGGTTAAGAGTGGAGTCACAGGACTGTATTAAAGGTATGGTATTGGGAATTGGAATTTTTGATATACAAATATTATCCAGATAAACCTGACTGCTGCCGTATTCACTCTGAATTTCAAAAATTAAAGTGACATAATCGCCCATATATTGACAAAGGCTTATTTTAAATGTTTCAAATTCTGAGCAGCTTGCCGGCATCCAATCACTTGCCAAACAACCCGATGTTGTGCCCGGAACGGTTGCAAGTTCAGCACCGGAGAGATTTAAAAGTGTATCCAAAGCACCGTCGCATCCTGAGGCGAACAACAGGAACCGTGTTTCAACATCTACATAATAATCGTTTTTAGATGCAAGGTCGAATTCAAGAATAGCATCGACATAATTTACATTATTGGTTAAATCGAAACTAGAAACAAGCTGATTAATAGCCATTGTATCCAGCAAATCAAAATAACAATTTACATCATTATAAATAAAATTACCGGTGCATGCATTATTACCCAATTCGAATGGAACAAAATCCATTGTTCCTGTTATTTCCCACCCATTACTCAGATAATCATCTTCAAAATTTTCACAGATATTCGTGTTGGTTTTTAATACCTTCAATATTTCCAAATCATTCAGAGGATCCTTATCATAAATTCCAATCAAATTCGGATTGAAACAATAAACATGAATTATAGAATCGTCGGCTGAAATTGTAATGGGAATACTTAGATTCATTGAAGCCCCGGGTAACAAATTGGTTATGTAATTGTGAGAATATATACTTGTGCCGTTTGATGATGCATGAATTTCGAATGAAGTGATAACCGAGTCGCAGTTATTTTCAACAATTAAGTGAATTTGGTCACATGATTCATTTATAAAAGGGATATTTTGTGTTGTATTTAAAATTAAATCTATATCAGTTGGCGGATCGCAAACCCATGAATGACTTAATAAGGTTGAGCGGGAATTAATTGACAAGGAGAACAGCATGCGTTCCTTTTGACCTTCTGTAAATAAAACCTTTGACGGGCAATAACTCATATAATTATTCTTACTGTTCGAAAAAGGCTCAACATCTGAACATGGATTTGTCAGTCCGCAATCCGTTGATTTGTGCGGTGGTGTATCACACACAAAATCGCCGTTCAACAGGCAATTTGTATCAATCGGGCAATATAAACCACCACCATCTCCTGAAAACGTATGCGGTAAATTAAATGCATGGCCGATTTCATGACTGAGTGTTGTTCCCAACGCGGCTATAAAACTTGTATACCGGATATATGTACCATCAGATTCATTATCATAATTGGAAGGATAATAAGCAAAAGCTGCTGGCCCTGTTCCGCAATCAATGGTATTCACAACATAAATATTATAATATTTTGTTCTGTCCCATTGGCAAAAACTTGCAATATCAGTATAGCTTGCTCCATCGCAACCATCACCGTCGTAATAATTGATACCATTATCTACATAATTTTCAAAAATATTCCCGTTTAAGCGATCTATTCCATTCGTTAAATTACCTGATGGATCTCTTTGAACAAGGCAAAATTGGATACCGATATCCGGCCCTGATCCAAGACTGCCGTTGAAGCGTTGGTTTAAAGTTTCGATTGCATTGAACACATAAGAATCAGCAATATTGCTTCCTACACCAATTGCTTCACCTTGATGAATAATATGCACAACAACCGGAATAATATTTACGTCGGTAAAATATCCGGAATCTGCAGGATTTTCACCTTCCGACAACGACTGCATGTATTCCCGGTAATTAAGTTCCTTTTCCAGAAATTTTACCTTATACATGGAGTCAGATAAAAGCAAATCTTCATGTAATTTATCTGTTCCGCATTCAGTTGACTGTGCTGTTAAAACAGAAGTTGATAGTAACTGAAGCAGGAAAAATGAGGCATAAAATAAGAATCGCATTGGACTGTGTTTTCAATATTCCAAAATTAATATAAATCCATAAAAATCCAAATTACCCCATGCTCTCCTGAAATTCACATCTGAAAATGCAATTGGGACCCTGCGTTTTGCACGTAAAACATGTTCTCATTTTGTTTAATCGAATTTAATATTTAAGCGCAGGATTTGCTTTGCTGTTTTATTTTGGTAAGCAGAACCCTACTGAGAAATAAGAATTCATCAATGCAGGCGTGCTATTATTTTACCACGAAACAAATTTCTCAGGGTAAAATACTGTCTCCCCTCCGAAAAAATTCTTGTCCTCGCCCCCGATGCCGATCTCGAAGAAATAAAAACTTCGCTCCTCTCTTTCGCCCGCATCAGCGAAGGTTATCCCGAAAGCGGCCCCATCGGCAGCTTCGCATTGGCCGAAAGTTTCCGCTGGCTCAATTCAACCCGCAGCACCATTGTCCAAACCTCACAGGTGCATCCGGGGTTTTGCGATAATGCAGATGAAATGCTGGAAAGGGTTTGGAAGGAGATGGTGGGGTGATGGGAGGAGGACCAATTGTGGGTGGCTATAAAGGTTTGTTTGTTTGTTTTGGTGGGAATACCCAGCAGCGGTAAAAGTGATAATAAAAAACTTTTCAGGTACTTATTGGAATAAATATAGTCCAGAGAGGGATTGATAATTTGTAGTAGGTTATTACCAAAAATTGGGTATTGCACAACATCATTTAATTCATAATATTTGTGTCGTTCAGTCATAGCCCAAATCATTGAATGATGCCAGCACACAAAAGAATACTTCAACCCCAGATATTTCCTGACCGGTTCGATCCCAACTACCTCCAATTTCTGCTCTCAAAACTTGACCCCACTTTGCTTGTTAGAACCGCAGTTCCGCTTATAAAAGAGATTGAACAAAAAAACGGCAAAGAAATTACATTGGAAAAATGTATACAAATAGACTTTTGCGGTTTTGCAAGCAATACATTGCTCGGTAATCCTTTTGGAAGAGGCAGCGGATTAAACGATAAAAAGAAAATCGGAGAAGTGGGTTGGCTGAGGTCAGAGATTCAAAAAGCATTTGAAAAAGTATTCAGCCGTGACTTTCTTGAATATATAAATAAAAAAAAATCCACCTACTTGAAAGTGCGCTTTTGTTTTGCATACCTCCATTCCGATTTTCCTGTATGCCTCATGAAAGCCGAACAGCAAAAACAGTGGAAAGATACAGACGGAAAGCGCCCATATAATTTTGAAGTAAGCCTGCCTTTAAACCGCAATGAGTTTAATAATTCTAAAATTACACAATCGCAGAAGGCTTCGTTATCTAAAATAATAGAAATCATCAAGGGTAATGAAGATCTGATCATTATCGGAGGAAAAGAAAAAAAGAAAAATACCGTTCAGGTTCGTTTTTCTATTATACCATCGCCGCTTTGCACATTGATCGTGAACAACTTTGCATTTTGTGGTCCTTACCTCTATTCAAAGATAGATGACGACCCTTCTCTTTCAGTTCACTATCCAATCTCTGTACTTGAGAAAAAAAGAGATATGTTGCAGTTTGAAAGCGTTGCCCGTAATTTCGAATATATCTGGCGGCATGACCTTACATTATTCTGCAGCGATGCAACAGATTTCACACCAAACAAGCCTGAAGGTTTGATAAATATAAATGAACCGTTCGATGCTGATCAAAAATTGCAAATCAAATGGGATCACAAACAATCGAGGATACTTGAAAAAATAAAAAACGATAAGAAAAAAAATAGAGGTATCGTTTACGATTCAAGCCAAAAACAAATTGAGAAATGGCGAAACAATCTGAATAGAAAATTGGTGCTTAACACTCAAAAAATTGAAGCCGAAGACAAAAAAGATCAAACAATAAAGAATCAAAAATATAAAAATAAGGGTGGGCTGGTTTCAATACACCTCGGAAAGGATGATGTTAGAAAGTTTTATAGAATAGTGTTTCATGATTTGAAGATTGAAATAAGCAAAACATTTACAAAAGAGGGCTTGTTCTTTTTTGATCTTCTGCACAATTATAGTTATGCATTAAAACATGAAGGGAAAAGATGTTCATTTTATGATAAGAATCCGAATTTATATAGGGGAGCCCATTTTTATAATGAAGTGAAAAAGCAGATTAAAAATAATATGATTCCAAAAAACAAACCCATCGAAATAGATAAATTATTTGATACCTTATTTCATATCGAACCTATATTCGGATTGAAGATCAAATCAAATCAAATATTTATTGATGAAAAACTTGGCACTCCAAAATATATTGTTGATTAAACCACCCGGTGTTTTTTTTGGGGTTTTGGAGTTTCTAAAACTTTCTTAAAAAGATTGGGGTTCCTTTATTGTGTCCATTCATCATGGTAGCTTGGTTCCTGAATCAAATCAGGTATTTATGATCAGGCTTTTTACTCCACTGCTAAAGGTGTCTTCACCCAACGCTGTCAAAAGTATTATTGTAATTCTGTTTGGGACCCATTTATTTCACGATGCCCAAATTTACCAGCAACGAGAAATTCCCTTTTATTATATGTTACTACTTCTCCTCTTATTGGGTGTCTTTCTTTACACTCGTTTGCATTTGTTTAGAATGGTAATAAAAAGCACAAAAAAGTTTAATCCTTTGATAGGTCAATGCCATTTTCTATTAATTGCATTGCACATACCACCTACCTTAACAGAACTAATTCCATTAAACGACCTTTGCAACACTTACGTAATTGAGTATACGAAAATTATGCTTCTAATACTTTTCATCTCTGAAACAAACCTGTTGTTCAAATTAAATAATCATATCGGCGTTACTAGTATAAATTGATGAATTAAAATAAGCGTTAATATCCTGCTTAAAATGTGAATTTACCTTATGCAGATATAATCTATTTCCGCTCAACCGGGTCTTCATACACGTAAAAAATTAAAAAAGCTATGAGTCCGAATGTGCGATGTTCTCAACCATCCATTAACCATTTCTCAAACAGGATTCCTCTAATATGTTTTCCAGAACCGATATCCTTGTTATTCCGCTGACTTAATTTTTGATAAGAAATTTATTAGTTTTGAAATTACAAATAATGCAACCACATGAAACTATCCATCATTTTTCTTGCAATATCATCTTTGTATCTGAATTCATGTAAAGAGTCAAAGTCGGATTTCCAGTTAAAAGTTGAATCCGCAGTAAGCGAACATATAAAATCAGAACTTGACTTTCCCGACAGTTACACTTCGATCTCTTTTAGTGGTTTTGATTCTATAATACCATTTGAAAAAACAGAAGGGTATTTTGAATTAATTAACAAAAAAAATCTTTTACTTGAAAAGTTGCAGGCATGTAAATCCGACCTTGAAAAACAAGAAATTAATGCACAACTGCAAGGTTGGGAAAACAGATATATGGTTGCAAAACTGGATTATCCTCAAGGTCACTATATTATTATTCATAAATATAAAAAGAAAAACGACAGAGGGATCATTGCAGAACACGAAAAAGAATTCAGACTCGACGATGAATTAAAAGTATTTGGTGAACCCTGAACAGGAGTTGTTTTCCCAGACATCACTTTCATCTATTCAATAAAACAAACCGTGAAACCCGGAAGCTTTCCCTGCGTCCCCATTTTAATTCTTCATAATAATTGCAGGACAAAGAGTTTGGACATCGTTGCATTTTATCAAAAAAACCCCGGCTGAAAAATTTGAAATATCTATTGAGAAATTATAATCGGTTGCAATTATCTGATTAATCATTTCTCCATGTATATTATAAATCGAGAGAGTAAGTGGCAATTTAATTTCCGCAGGTAGAATCAAATTAATTTTATCTGAAGCGGGAACGGGATAAATTATTAATTGAAATGCAGAATTTATTTGTGAATGAATATTTACTAATCCTTCATCAATATCTCCATCGCAATTATCATCGAGGCCGTTTAGTGACTCGGTTGCGCCTGGGTATATTGCAGGATCGGTATCATCACAATCGGTATTGTCTGTTATATAGCCGGGAATTTCATCGAGACATGTGGAAGTATCGATCATTGCATTTCCGTAAGTATCACTGTCTGCATCCATATAAAATGTATTGAATGTAAATCCTTCATCCACATCTCCATTGCAATTATCATCCAGTGCATTGCAAATTTCAGAAGCAAGCGGATTGATGAGGAAATCCGAATCGTTGCAGTCGGCACTGTCTGTTGTATAACCCGGCACTTCGGGATAACAGGTTGTTGAATCGGTAAATACATCTCCAAAACCATCACCATCTCCGTCAAAATAAAATGTGGTTGATGGAATGCCGTCGTCTGGAATGCCATTGCAGTTTTCATCCATGCCGTTGCATATTTCAGCAGCATCGGGAGAAATTAAATTATTTGCATCATCACAATCTGCAGCATTTAAAACATAACCCACCGGTGAAATGCCGGGGCTGTTGATCATGCTGTCGGGATTTCCATATCCGTCACCATCTGCATCGCGATAATAGGGATAACATATGAGGTCAAAATACCAGGGGTCACTTGTAAAATCCGTTCCGTCACAAGTGTAGGTTACTGCAACGGCATAGGTTCCGCAACTATCCGGCATGTCTGTATATAAATGATTTTCATAAACAGTATAATCCTGCGTATAAGGAATTGCGCAGTCCGTACATTCAACATGCAATATAAATGAATCTGTTACTGCAAAACTCCAGTAATAACTGATGGCAGTATCTTCCATAATCACGGATGAAATATAAGGTGTAGCGCAAACAAACGAATCAACCTGATCATTTTCGAGCCAGGATTTATAAGGTTCATAAAAAACATACAGGTCGGGGTCACCGTCATTGTCTTTATCTCCATAATTTAATGCGCCGCAGCATCCGTCATAATATTCCCATGTTTCGTAAAGTGTATCGGTAACAAAATCACCGCCGGGCAATTGGCGAAATTGCGTGACCACATTATCATCATCACCTAAAATATCGGGGAGATTATCCTGATTCATATCTGCGATAATGACGGTCCACAATAAATCACCAATCGCAATTCTTGTAAAAGAAGTATCACCGCTGTTTTTAATTAAATAAGTTGTATCGGCATAGGTTCCAATCATATCGATATCATGATCGAGATCGATATCCCCTACTTCAAACCGGGTCCAATTATCCACCGTATCAATATAAAACACCGAAAAATCACCACCATCATTTTTATAAACTTTTAAATCATCCTCACTTGTTTTGCAAAATATATCCCAGTCGCCATCGTGTTCAAAATCAGCATAGCGAATTGTATAAAATTGATCCGTTTCTGGTATTGCCAATGTATCGAGATCAAAATTGCCGTCACCGTCGTTGCTAAAAAAAAGAATAAAATCGTATGTATCGATCAAAATATCATTTGTTCCGTTCGTGTCAAAATCCATGCATTTAATGCGAACCGGATAATCTTCAATATTATCCAGAATTAAATGGCCGTCATCAAAATCTTCATCAAGTGTATCATATCCAAACCACCAGAGCTCATCATCCTCATTTTCGAAACCGATTGCTTCCGCCCTTTCATCGCCCTGGATATCGAAAGCCTCATTGGCTGAACATTTAAAATACCCGGCAACAGAAGGGCCCTCTGTATACCCACCGGGAATATTCAACTGTGCAGTAAAACCTCCGAGGTAAGAACTGTAACCGTAAAGCCAGTCCGTAAACCCATCACCATCAAAGTCTCCAAGATTGATATCACCCGGCACAACAACTGTTTCCCAGTCGACATGGTGCTCGACAAACGACTGCGCACGCAGCTGCATGCACATGAACGATAAAATGAGAATTGAAACAATGTGTTTGATCATGGCTGTGTTTTATATGGAGGTTCTTATTCCGAAACAAATTTATTCTCTTCCGTGAAAATTGCCAAAACTAGAATTATAAGTGGTTTGCAAAAAATAAAATACAGAATCCAGAATATTCATTTCAAAAATCACAATTCAGGTTTCAAGTTCAACGTTCTAATGCCAAATCCAGAAAATGAAAACATTCATGCCCGCAATGTTATTCATACTTGCATGTGCAGGCTGCCGGCCAGGGGAAAATACAGAACCTGCATTAAAAATTTTCAATCCTCCCGTTGTCATCGTAAATGGACTGTCTGATACGATTTTAAAAGGCAAATTTATTTCAAATGAAATTGCAGCTGTTTATCCGTTGGGCATGGGCAAATATCAATTCGGCGATACGATATACGTTCCGGTGGAAATGCCGGAAAGTTCACAAAATGATTTCAGGTATGAAGGTGATGTATACAGGGCATTGGATACTTTTGATGTAAACGGTTTAGAATTGATTCCGGATTATGAACAAACAGTTTATTTAGGCTGGTATTTTCAGGATACAATTGTCTATCCTTATTATCCGGTATATTTTGTAAATCCCGGCAGAGAAGATAAATTGTTATTAGGAAAAGATTCTTATATTTTTGGTATTCAGGAAGCCAAAAATAAATTCAATTATAATTCATGGCAACCTATTGAATACCGCGGCCCCGATTTCTGCGGGAATGGAACGTGGGCCGTGATCATTCATCCCGGAGAATTCTATCTCGTGTTGATGAAAAAATATGATGGAGAAATGAGAACATCTCTCAGATTGCGATTCAGGATGGGACAAAATCTTTACGTTACCAAAGCATTTGATGGATTTGTAAACCCGGAGCAATTTGCAATGCCGGATAGTTCTTTTCCGCTTGAAAAAATGCGGGAATCAAATGGTGCAGCAGCGGAATGGTTGTTTTACGGCGCAATGCCTGAGTATACTCAATGGAAAATGGACAAAGAGTGATGATGAATAATTCAACATTCTCAAGAATAAAATCACACTCCATCAATTCATGATCTTAATCATTTTTTCCCGCCAATACCCGACATAGTTTTAGGTATTGTGATGGCATTTAATTGCGAATGCCGGATTATCAATCATTCTTGTATGAAAAACGATACGATATTAAATTTTACTCAAAGAAAACACAAGCTGATCATAAATCTCTTTGCACTCTTATTTATTTCACCGCTATTACAAATGGAGGCACAGGAAGTGCTTTTTGATTTTGATGCGGCGCCGGTTTATACGCCTTTTCCGATTGATCAGACTGCCGGCGGAATTACGGCGCATTTTTCCGGGACGGGTGAAGGGTACTCGATTCAGGATGCAAACACAATGGGATTTACACCGGACGGTTTCGGCGGACATTGTATTTATCCGGGCAGTGTGTTTCTGGCAGATCTATTGATCAGTTTTGATAAAACGCTTACTGATTTTTCAATCCTGTATGCCTGCCAGGAATTAGGCTGCGACGATGCTGCAACAATGCGGGTGAGCGCTTTTTTAAACGGCGTATTTGTCGGTACAAATACGGAAGTTGCGGCAAATCCGGGCACATGGCCTTCCGCCACTTTGAGTTGCAGTTTTGCTTCGGGCTTTGATAGTGTTGTTGTGCATTACGACAGCCCGCCACCAACCTGCTCTGATTACGGTGTTATTTTCATGGCTGATAATATGCGTGTTACACCAATGGAAATAACAGGAATTGAAAATAAAAATTTCGGAGTCGTAGAAATTTTTCCAAACCCGGCAACAGAATCTGCAGTTATTTCATTTTCAATTTTGCAAAATAAAGCGTATGAAATTGATTTACTCGATATCAACGGTAAATTAATCACTCATTTATTTCATGCAGAATTATCTGCAGGTGCACATCAAATCAACTTAAAATTAAATAATGAATTGAACGCCGGTATTTATTTTTTGAATTTCAGATCAGAAACATTTTCAGTGAGCCGGAAATTGGTGATAGTAAAATAATCCTGTAGAATAAATTCAGGAGAAGACCAAAAAAAATCAGAGCTCCTCCCCTTATAATACCGGTTCGAAAGATCTGCTTAAATTTTATTTAATTAATTACTCAGCCTAATAAACATCAATCTCAATACGTGGCTGGGTCAGGGTCTGACACTGTGTCTTTTCAGAGGTTGGAAGACCCTACAGCGGCGCAAAAATACACTATGGCCAAATGATTAAGTATTTGCATAATAAATAAACAAGAATACAATACTACATAATATGGCAGCCATAACAATCACCATGAGCAACAATTTAATCAACAATTGTTTTATATTCAATTTAAAAAATTGATAGATCATTAGACCATAATATGAAACAAGGACCAACAGTGTCAAATTAGTAAACACTTTATCATATTTTTCAAAATAGGTTTGGTTTGCTAAATATGTATTATCAGCTTCAGTTGGAAATTGTGCCGGCCAATTCGACATGAATTTTAAAAAAAAGAATTGATTAATTATATCTGCAATACCGGATATTACTGTGGCCCCTCCAAGAAAAATCAATATGATAAAAACATGATCAAGAAATGAAAGCTTCCATTTTCTAAACAATATAAAAGATGACAAGCTCATACAGACAATCAAGAATACCGTAATTACCACAACAAGTCCTATAATAATAAAATTATTCACAATTTCTGACCTCTCAGAAATTGCGAAACTTTTAAAAAGATTTCCATTTTCAAGGTTGAAAAGGATTTTAAGATATCCATAAATGGACCCGACCAATAAGCTAAAACTAATTGGGTTGTAATATCTTTTTCTTTTTCCGTTTAACCAATCCCATCCAACATGGCCGGGTTTATATAATATCTGAATGAAATATTTAAAAAAACTTCTGTCAATTGCCCACAATGAAAAATATATTTCCTTTAATGCGTAGAACAAGGTTATTTTTCTTTGCACATCTGCCTTCTGGCCGCAGCAATTACAAAAATTACCGCTGAACGAAGTGCCGCAATTCAAACATTTGAGTGTTTCCATTTAATTACTTTATGCGTAGCCGGGATTTCAGATTATGGATTTGCTTATTTTCCACATTCGGGGCTTATTACTGCTGAACGTTGATTTAATATTGAGGTTCTTAACCGATTCATTTTATAATTGTAATTCATTCTTGAAACTAATGGCATTCATAATACGCCATCATACACACATGAAAAGTCACCTATTAAATCGCCGAAATCCATTGGGTTTATTTACCAAAATAATAATATTTTAAAATCGTCTAAACCTGTCATAAGGGAAAATATTAATCGCTTGTATCTGAATTTTTCTTAGAAGTTTATGAAAATATTTAGCTCGTCACCCCAAAAAAATCAGAGCTCCTCCCCTTATATATCGGTTCGAAAGCTCTGATTTTCGTTATACTTGATTATCGTATCAGTTCACCATAAATGAACTTGCTGTATTTGAAGTTTCTGTTTTGGCTGAAATATAATATAATCCGTTTGCGAATAAACCTGTAGGGATGGTATAGAAATGATAACCTGTTTGATTATCGTTATAAATTTTTGAATACACGATCTGTCCGGTTGCATTCACAATTTCGATATTGATGTTTTCGGCAGTTGCAGTTGTAAATCCAACGGTAATAAATTCATTCGCGGGATTTGGAAATACATCTAAGGCTGATACAGGTGCGGGCTCTGTGATACCCACAATATCAGGGCAATTCGCTTCACATGCATCCCAGCAATATTTATACAGGGAGGCCGAAGCAGGAATTACAATTGTACGGTTAATATTTCCTGCACCGTCATCTACACCGCAGCCATCAACTGCAATCGTATTTTCAGGATCGGTTCCTTCATTGGTTCCCCAATCGCCATTTACATATTTAAAATATTGAGTAAGGCCAACAGAAGTGCCCGGATAGGTGATTTGCGTACTCCAGATATTGCTGCCTAAAAATGCCATCGCCGAAGCGGGATCTGTCGGGTTCCAGTTCTGCACCGGGTTTACACCTGCAGTGGCTCCGAGGTCGCCAAAATTGCCCGCTATCCTGATTCCATTTGCAGCAATATCATTTCCGAGAGCAACATAATTTGTTACATCTACCTGGTAGGTAACCGTAACCGGTGGTAAAGGATTATTATAGGATAATTTAATATTATCTACTCCAACTCCCCACATCCAATTACTCTGATCAAAATACGTAACGGAAAAATAAATATTGTGCCCAGCATAGATGGAAAAATCAAATTCAAGTGACTGCCATTCATCTGCAACACCGGTAAACGGAAGCTCAGTCAACAAACCTACGGTGTTATCGTAAATATATAATTCACAAGCTTCGGTAGCACCTCCATAGCTATTTCCTTCAAAATAAATATCCATATTTAATTTCAGGTTAGGTTCATCAGGGATATCAATTCCGGAAAATACAGTGGAGGCATATGCATATGAATTATCAGCATCCCAACCGTCGTCATTCACTAAAAGGAAATTTGAGTGATCGGGGAAAATGAGATTGGCAGACGACCAGGTTGCAGCATTGCCAATCTGCCACCAATAACCATCCGGTGAATTCCATCCGGGAGAACCGAAAAAATCAGCCGGATAACCGCTTTCAAAATCTTCGCTGTAATAAACAACATACTGTGCCGATAACTGGCCGGAAAGTAACAATGTGCATGCACTAAAAATGGTAAAAAGTTTTTTCATAGTTTGTTATTTTTAAATGTGAACCTGAAATTTATCAGGTATGAATCGCCGGCCAAATGTATAAAAATTTCCAACTATCCAAACAGACGGTTCAAATGATTCCTTACTCATTTTCCGTAATTTATTTTCACATCACTATTTTTTATTGTGAATAAACTTTGATGAATCAGCCGGATATCGTTTGTGAAGAATCAGGTATTTATTAAATTCGCCGGCAAGTATTTTTTAAATCCCAACACACTAATGATCAGACTTAAAAAAGACGACCCCCGCACCCGTAAGCGGCTTGCATTATTTATTTTACTCGGATTCGTTTGTTCATTTCCAGCCAATGTTATCGGATTTATATTTTTTCCGCCCGATTACTCTACAGACCCGCCGGTTTATCCGACCAATATGCTCCTGTTCAGTGAACTTGCTGCGGCGCTTTTGATTATCGCTTCAGCACTGATGGCAATAAAACTGGCAGATGAACGTGAAGTGGTGCCGGCAGGAGGATTTACCATCCTGTCCATCGCACAAGGTTTGGTGATGGTAACTAATTATGAAATTTTTGCAGGTAGATCTGATCTTGAAAGTCTTGAAATAAGTTATCAGATTTATATTGGTGTGAGTATGCTCAGCATACCAGCGATCTTATTGATCTCAACTTATTCGATATATCCTCGTTGGCTCAACCTCGTAACAGTTCTGTCGGTAATCCCATATTGTATTTCGGCAGCTTTGTTTTTATCAGGTTCACGTGATTTTAAATTGTTTGATATTATCGGTACATTTTCATGGTTAACCCAGTCATTTGTGTTTACAATGTGGGGATTAATAGCATGGAGACAACGGTATGAGAATCATAATAGCGGTGAATAAATGTTTCAATATTTAATTTTCCTCCAAGACGATCCGTATTACCGGTATTAAAATATCAGATGAATTATTTTTTCCGCATTTCTTTCACAACCGGAATCAAATGATCTTTTGAACCCCAGCAAATGCCCAGCGAAAATGCGCCATAAAATGCAGCAGCTTTACTACCGGGGAGAATACCACCTTCCAGTCTGATTGAATTACCAACGCTGTGCAAGTATTTAATTGAATAATTCCGGTAATAGCCGATACGGCATCCGAAATTGCGCATTTTTGCCTCAGGCAGATTTTCAATATCTGTAAAACTTACCTGATTTGTTTCGGGATCACCGGTATCCCTGTGCAATGTATAACTCCCGTCGATACGCATGCGCAATGCATATAATACATCCATATAAAATCCGCTGAGGAGATAATTTCTGCCGCCGCCGAATTTTTCGGAATAAAATGTTGAATGCGAAATATTTTGAAATTCGACACCGGCATGCACCATGGAAACTTTATTCCAGTTAATTGAATAGTACAGATCTGCGGTATCTAAAACCACATTGTTATAATCATTAACTGAACGCTGAAAATAATGTAAGCCCGTTGTGAGGGAGATTTGCTTTTTAACTACAACCGGAATTTCCGCCTCCAGTTTAATGATGCTCCTGATTGAATCAACTTTATTATCACCATAATAAATATATTCCTTTTCGGGGATGATGTGATAAAAAGTCATTTTCTGTATTTTTTCACCGAGTTTACTGTGGATGCCGAAGGCGTACTCGATGCCGGCATTGGTTCGTTTTATTCCTTCATCCTCGTCTTCCAGATAGGCAATATCAAGTAATTGCCAGTTGGCATATGCCCGCATTAAATGCTGTGTGTTTCCAATAAATCTGTGATAATCGAAATCGAGGCAAAAAGGCCCGCTCGCACTTTCTTTATAATCACCTCCATAAAAGATCACACTCATTAAATTCCAGCGGAAAAATGATTTGTTGATCGCTTCCGGGCTCATATCCCTGAAATGTACCGTATCAAAACCTTCGCCTTCAAATTCTACATATAATTCCTGCGCATGGATGCTTACATACAATTGCATGCTGATAAACAGCAGTAAAATCCTTTTGATCATAATGGGTTTTTCATTTATAAAAATTTGCGATTCCTGTCTAATACTTTTTGACAATATGAAGTATCAATACGATAAACGATAATCCAAACGCCAAAATAGTATTTACATATGCCATTGGTATACTGATGACGATCAGCAGCATTCCGACCATTGGAATGAGGCGTTTTTTATTCAACTGCACAATACCTGCAGGATCGATCAAATTTTTTCTTTGCGGATAAATAAATACTAACGTAAAAAAAATATTCATGATCAGAATAGAACTGTTAAAAAGTGCAACGGCGAACGGCGCATGAATATATTCACCTGCAAAACCTGTTGTAAAAGGGAGTGCGGAAATAGTTGCTAAAAATAGAAAATTAATGTATGCAAAGTTTTTTGTGACCTGTTTCACATGTTTAAATAAAAAATGATGATCGATCCAGATAACGGCTATTGTAAAAAATGAAACGATATAACAAAACAAAAGCGGAAGCATGTCCACAACCGATTCTTTCAATAATTCGGGTGTGGCATTTTCAATATGCGGGACTTTGAATTCCAGCACAAGGAATGTCATCACGATTGCAAAAATTGCATCAATAAGCGTTTCAAATCGTTGCTTGTTTATCAGGTTTGATTCCTCTGTGTGTTCCATGATTTTATTGCGAATATATGGAATCATTATTTGATCCGTGTCCACGCACAGGATGCAATGCAAGAAAGCAATAAATAAAAAAAATCATCCGGTATATGTGCGCTGTCCAAATTCGGTTCAGCCAGATTTCCTGCAAAAATCAATTGTTTGCGTTGTTCTGTTATAGTCCGACAACCATCGATTTTGAATCATACATAACACCGTCTGCAAATAAGGAATACCAGTATTTACCGGCAGGCAATTTTTCTGCATTCACCTGGATTGATCCGTTGCCGGGTTTTAATTCAAAGGTTTGCATCACAATACCTGCAGCATTCGTGATTTTAATTTCAGCATAACGCACATCCTGTGAAATCGAATATTGTATGGTTGTGATCCCGTTAAAAGGGTTTGGCGTATTTTGTCCGAGTAAAAGTATCCGGCTTGCACTGCCGGCAGTACTTGTTTGATTCGTTGAAAGTGAAGAAGAACTTAATATTGCTTCCAATTGATTCAACCTTTCAATAATCAATTCGTTTTGCTCGGTGAGTGCAGCGATTTGTGCAGTTTTTTCTTCATTCATTGCACTTAGTTCCTGCACAGATTTTACAAGAGGCACAACAAATTCCGCATAGCGCAATCCCATTATTTCGCCGCTTTTATCAACGCCACTGAAATCATATCCAAGTTCCTGTGCTGCGGCTTCAACTTCCTGCGCAAGGAAACCCGTAAATTGTATTTTTTCAATAGCATATTTACTTTCCCATTGAATTGTATCTGCGACACCGATAAGTTTATTCTCTTTCGCAATATTAAAATGATATGTAACCGGACGTAATGCATTTATAAATGGCAACCCTGGTACATTTTCCTTTATATCCTGTTTGATTCTTTCATCGCTGAATGCGGTCCAGTTAGTTTGTCCGCCAATACTGGTGACTGATGAATTCCCCAAACGAATTTTATCGTTTGCATCAACTTTTGTTAACCAGCCGATGGAAGTTGCATTAAATAAATTATTTACTGTCACATCTGCCAGCACACCTAAACCTGTGTTTCCCATTCCGGTATAATTTGTTGCAAGTGCTGCATTACCCAATGCAGAATTGGAATGACCGGTTGTATTGCTATCTAATGCCCCGAGTCCGATTGCAGTATTACCATTACCCGTTGTATTCCATTCCAATGCCTTAAATCCAAATGCCTGATTGGAAATCCCTGTTGTATTTGCATACATCGACTGACAACCATTGGATGTATTTTGATAACCGGATGTAGTATTTATAAGCGCATATGCACCATGCGCCGTATTTGAAAATCCGATTGAATTATTATACAAGGCATTATATCCAGTTCCCGTATTATTAAATCCGGTTGTATTTGCATAAAGGGCCTCCGTTCCAATAGCCGTATTATTTGTTGCCGTGCTGTTCGAATAGAGTGATTTGTAACCATAAGCAGTATTGTTTGCGCCGGTAGTATTTGAAAATAATGATTCAGCCCCGGTTGCAGTATTTAAATTACCGGTTGTATTTGAAAACATTGTTTTATGCCCGACACTCACATTATCAGAAGCCGTTGTATTTGAAAAGAGGGATTGCAATCCTACAGCAGTATTTGTACTTCCGTTTGTATTATTATGCAAAGATTGATATCCGAATGCCGTATTGGAGGATCCGGAAATATTTGAATACATGGCATTCGTACCCATTGCAGTATTATAAAAACCACTTGTGTTTGAATACATCGCAAATCTGCCGGATGCAGTATTATAACTCCCTGTTGTATTTAAATAAAGTGACTGAATGCCAACGGCGGTATTATCAGTTCCAGCCGTATTATTATAAAGTGATAAATTACCGATACCCGTATTATTTGTTCCGGTATTTGAATTGCCGGCATCATTTCCGAGAAATACGCAACCTGCAATATTCGTATTTGAGAGAAATGAAACACCATCAAGATACAGGTTGCCATCCAGAAAAATACCTTTCCACGATTTTCCAACCGAACCAAGGTTCCGGTTATTATCTGCACCCGGCAATAAATGCTGGTTTACCGCCGTATTCGCAACGAGATTTGATAATTGTGTGTTTGCCTGGGCAATTAATTTATTCGAAAGGGAGGTTAATACCAGAACAAATAAAACAGGTAAAGTTGATGATGATTTCATGATTTTGAGTTTAGGTATTTCAAATATAACATATGAAAACTGAAAATCCTAAATCAATTTGGAACCTGAAATCAGAAGTGCTATGTATAATCAGAAAAAAAAATAATTAGATATTACGCCACATTTATGTTTTCACCGGCCGGGCCCCATGCAATGAAAAATCAATTCAGAATACATTCCATAATACTGATTGTTTTTCCGGATTTTTTATTATAGATCATTTTACTTTGATCAGCGGAAACATAAACACGTGCATCCTCCTCTCCCTCTCTAGGAAAAGTCAATTGTTTCCTTTCTGTTCCATTCTGCCTTATGCGGTAAATATTATATGTCCCGTTTATGAATGAAGAATAATAAACCCATTCACCATCGGCACTCCACATTGGCCAGCCATCCATATTATAAGGAGTTTTGGTAAGATTTAAACTGACATGATTTGAAACCTGCATCACAAAAATATCATCCGTATTGATGCCGTTTTTCAAATAAACAATGTGTTGCATATCCGGAGAAAACCTCGCACAGGTTTCGTCTTCACGGGTGTCGGTGATGCGTATGATTTTTTCAGTTTCTATTTCATACTGATAAATGTCGAATGAATTATTTCCCGCGGTGGAATTAAATAAAATGAATTTCCCATCGGGACTGAAATAAGGGTGTATATCCCTGCCCGGATTAATTGTTATTTGTTTGAGAGTTTTTGTTGTTCTGTTCAGTAAATAAATATCTTCATCACCATCCCTGTCGCTCACAAATGCAATTAAATTATTATCGGGACTCCAGTCAGGAAAATTATTGTTTGAAGTATCATCGGTGATTTTCAAATGTGTATTTCCGGAAATATTCATCAGCATAATCTGCCATTTACCTGTTTCGTTCGACTGGTAGAGAATTTCAGTTAAATTTTCCGAAAGGCGGGGATATGCGGATTCCTTCCCATCAATCTGATACAGCTGAAAACAACTGTCTGTTTGCGCCTGAGATGCGGAATAAATAAAAAGCAGAAATAAAAATAAGTTCTTTTTCATCCATACAAATCTATATACGGCAAGTGTTAGAAGGCGTGAAGAGTGTGGTAATGTTTGTTAAAACGCCATAAAGCATACGGGCTTGTAAAATTCAGATCGGCAAATCTTTTAAATTGATCATGCCGTTTTCAGTTTTAATCGCTGGGTTTTGAAAATCAAAGCTGATTTACATAGCTTTGCTGACCCTGATAGTTCCCCTTAACACGTCAGCCGCTTTTTATTTCATATTTAAAACTCATTGCCATGCGCAAACACGTACTATTTTTATTTACCCTGATCCCCGCTTTTCTTCAGGCTCAAACATTTACAATTTATGATGATTCAAATACCGATCTGATCAGCAATGTTTGTACGGATATTCAAATCGCACCGGATGGAATGATCTGGATAGGGACTTCTTATTCCGGCATTTCCGTTTTTGACGGGACCGATATGATTAATTACACAGAAATTAATTCTGATCTCGTGAATGATTTTGTAAACGACCTTGTATTTGATGATGATGGCAATTGCTGGATAACAACATTGAAAGGAATTTCCGTTTATGATGGAACAGGTTTTACTACCTACGATAATACGAATACTGATCTGCCCGGACTGGAAGTACTTTCGATTGAAAAAGATCATTCAGGTAATTTATGGATGCAGAGCATCAATAATCCATTCGATTATCAGGGACTCACAATGTACGACGGCACTGATTTTATTACCTATACTGATTATCCTTCGCAATTAAACGGATACGAGTTTGAAGATTTTGGATTTACCGCTGATAATACATGCTGGCTGGCATCGAATGGTTTTGCAAAATATGACGGCGGCTGGGGATTTTATCCCTATATCACAACCGGTTTATGGTCCAGTGATGTAGTTGCTGTTGATGCATCTGATAATGTATATGCTGCCGGATTTGCAGGGATATTAAAATACAGCGGTGGCGATTGGAGCATTGATCTGAATGTGGATTATGGTTTCCCGGAAAATACCTTGTATAATGATATGTATGTGGATGGCGGTTATATTTGGATCGGCTGCAGTCAGGGATTTTTAAAATACCAGATAAGCACGGGAAATATTGTCGCCAATTATAATTCTGATAATTCGCCGCTTGGCGATAATTGCGTGGGAGGAATTGCAAAAGATGCAGATGGTATTTTATGGCTCGCGACAAATATCGGTCTCGTAAAATTTGACCAGACAATTATTGAAGGAATAGAAAATTCAAATGAATTAAATCAGATTGATTTATTTCCCAATCCGACAAACGGCATTTTGAATATTCATTCAGAAGATCAAAATATCGAATTTCTTATTCAGGTTTCTGATCTGCAGGGCAGAGAAGTTTTTAATGCCGAATCAATACTTACCAATAATAACAGGATTGATCTTTCAGGATTACCATCCGGCATGTATTTGGTCAAACTGACAAACAAAGGAAAATCTTATTCAAAAACAATTGTATTGGAATAATAATCCGGTATTTCAGGCCATATTAAGTTCGATTTTCCGAAAATGACGAAATGATAATTTTGTCAAACATGGAATCAATTTGCACCTGCCGCGAATCCTCTCAGGGAATTATTTCGCATCGAGAGGGGTGAACAAAAATTTCACCCTGATCCCGGACAATTTAATTATTTTAATCACTTTCCTGATTAAGATTTGTTTCCATTTTACATCCAGTTATACAGGAATTTTACATTAGAAAAATATAATTTATGAAAACCTGGCGTTTTACGGGTTTAAGTTTTGCCGTGATGTCTGGGCTCATGGCCTTGGTGCAATGCGAATTTACACCCACCGTTACAGATGAAAATTCTATCCCCGGTTTAGTTTACCGTGAATCATTTAATGATATTCCGCTTAACGATCCTGATACCTTTACCTATCAGGGATTTAGATCGGGTTTATATCCCTGGGGAAATGTTTTGATTGAAAATGAATATAAAACAGACTATATCAATATCTCCAAAACAATTACAACGCTCGGGAAAACAGGTTTGCCATCTGCCAAAGGGAAAACCGTAATTCTCGGCATCGGCGGCAGTCATGCCTATGGTATTTATAATGGAATTAAAAATGCCTGGCTCACAGATCCGCTCTTCGGGAAAAAACTTGTTTTTGCAAATGCCGGCACCGGCGGTAAAGACCTGCCGGATATTCTTGACCCTGCGGCTTCTTATTGGTCGCGGATCAATAAAATACTCGACAGTAACCGGGTAACATCCTCACAGGTACAGGTGATATTTGTGATTGAAGATGATTTTGTAAATAAGGATACAACGATCCAGCGGATATTTACACTTAGAGATCAAATGATCAGTTTGCTGGAAACAATTCGTCCGAAATATCCGAATTGCAAAATAATTTATTTCGCAGACAGAGGTTATGCAGGATACAGCACGCTTACAAAATACGATGAACCAAAAGGTTATCTCAACGGATGGGCCGTTAAATTTTTAGTTGATGAATATATCAACGGCCTTATTCCTGAAACACCATTTATCAATTGGTTTGAATATTACTGGGCCAACGGTACCGAGGCGAGATGGGACGGACTTACATACCTCCAGTCAGATTTTGTTGCACCTGAATTTGCACACCTTACAATTCAAAAAGCAAATACATTAGGTGCGGCAACGCATTTAAAATTAAAAGCAGATATCGGCTTTTCAAATTGGTATAAATAGGATTTATTTTTTGAATCCGCCCTCCGTTTCTTCTCTTCAAAAAAAGAAATGGCAACCGAAGTTCTCTTTAGCTTTAGGAAATCGTAACTATTAATTCTTATAAATCCGAAACAATGAAACACCGGATTAGAAAAGGGCGGTCAAACGTTTGAACATTAAATAATTTTCAGCAGATAATACATCTTAGAAATACAGAATCAACAAGATCTCCATTCTGATTAAAATGTTTGGCTAACAAATTCAATCTGTTTGTCGCTTTAATTTTTCCGTCTGATGATATTTATTATTTCAAACATTTCTTTAACTTTAACAAACCCGAATCAGGAATTCATTAAAATTCAATCCAATGAACCACCGGTTTTTATTTCTACTCGTATGCACATGTATTTTCCTGAAATCTTACGGACAAACATTTAATGAAACCGACAGCCTCAGACATGAACTATCCATTGTACATGAAGACACAACGAAAGTGCTGCTCATGAGGGAGATGGCAATTGCTCTTGAGTATACATATCCCGACAGTGCAATGAATTATGCAAATGATGCCCTTAATCTTTCAAGAGAAATAAAATACAGCCGGGGTGAAGCGTATGCACTCAATGAAATTGGAAGTATTTTATTTCTGACGGGAAATTATTCGATGGCGCTGGAGAAATTTTTAAGCTCGTTACAAATCAGGGAAGCATTGCAAGACAAACATGGCATTGCAGTGGCTTCATGTAATATCGGTTTGGTTTATCTCGAACAAAATGATTATCGTGCCGCATTGAATTATTTTTTTAAGGCTAAAAAAATTGACGAAGAAACAAATAGTGAAATCGGTATTATGATCGACTATAATGATATCGGTGATGCGTATGAACGGATGAATTTATTGGATTCGGCTTTATACTTTCAAAATATTGCTTACCAGAAAGCGCTTTCGATTCATGATGAAGAATATATCGGCCCAATCCTTACATCATTGGGGAATGTGCAATTGAAACTGAAAAATTATGATCTCTCCCTCAGCTATTTTAAAACGAGTCTCCCATATGCGGAAAAAATCAGGGATCTGCAGAATTTCAGCGAAACATATCTTGGTATTTCAAATTTATATCGCTCGAAAAACATGAATGATTCAAGTGCATTCTATGCCAAAAAAGCAATTGCTGCAGCAATGGGCTCCTACCCCATCGGCGTTTTGGAAGCCAGCAATTTATTGGCAGATATTTATATAGAAAATCATTTGAGCGACAGTGCCATCATTTATATGCAAATGGCAGAAGCAATGAACGATACTTTATTTAACCAGGAAAAAACCAGACAACTTCAGACTCTCACCCTGAATGAACAAATGCGGCAACAGGAAATTGCACAACAGAAAATCAGAGAGGAAGAGATAAGAAAACATAACCTGCAGAATATAGGTATCATTATTTTTATTATTACATTATTCATTGCAGTGATGTATTTAAGCCGCAGGCATGTACCTCCGAAAATTGTTGAGTTTCTCGGCTTGCTTTCCCTTTTATTGTTTTTCGAATTTATATATATGTTTGTTTATCCCTGGATCGCAGTAAAAACAAATGATATTCCTGTTCTGGTTTTGGTTTGCTCAGTGATTGCTGCTTCCATACTTGTGCCAATCCACAAAAAGATAGAAAGGTGGGTGAAAAGAAAACTTGCAGAACGCAGACAGGCATAAAAAAATCGTCCGGCAGATGCTATTTATATCTACCAGACGAATAAAATAAATTTTGTAATAAATATTAAACTTATTTCAACCCGATCAAAGTCGAAAACTGTGCATCACCATTTTCAATTTCAATCAGATAAATTCCTTTTGCATATTGTTTGAATAAAATATCAGCACGGTCTGAAATAATTTCCGAATATATTCTTTTTCCCGATAGATCATACACAGAAACAGATGCAGTATGCTGCCCCGCCGGCAGGCTCACATGTATACCTCCGTCGATAGCGTAGGTCGTAGGAATGAAATCATTTTCTTCCTCCTGAATTGCAACATCGCCATCAGTGCTGAGAGATGCATTTGCCGTTGCATTATATGCGAAATCCTTTAAGGTAATTGCTGTATGTGATACATCAATTCTTGCCCATCCATAATGAAAATCCGCTCCTATTTTAAACCGCAGGCCTACATATTTATCTGTAATATTATTCCACGGGCCTAAACTTCCGACAACAGCGAATGTTCCCCATAATAAAGGTGCACCGCCGGAAGTTGAATACCAGCCCAATGCATTATCCACCACCTGGCCTTCATCCAAAACGGAAACAAATGGAAATGTTGATCCGAAGAATGAACCGATATAACCCGCAACTCCACCTGAAGCTTCAATTAAAGCATTCATCGCACCGATTCCGGAATATAACACGTTTGTAAATCCGAAATCATCCGTTCCGTCGTTGTCGAGATCGAACATATAAACATCACCTGAATTAACCAGCACATCAGGGTCTACATCTGTATAAACCATTTGCGCATCTGCCTGCTGCACGGCAGCAAATGAACAAGCAAGTGCAGTATAAGCGCCTAATCTGCTGTTGAGGAGTACATTATTTTTCATATACAAGTTTTTAGTTGAATTAAAGTTAATGAATACTTTGTAATTTACAAGTGTGAAAATTAAAGTCTGCTGCGAATAAATTTAATATGAATTTAGATATTCCTTCTGAATGGAATTAAACAAATAAAATCATTCTTATTCGCGGAGGATTGCATCATGTATATCTCCATCTTTCCTACAGCATCTACATCACCTCATCTTCCCTGTCAAAAAAATCAGGTAACTTAGACTTTGTTATTCAAGATGTAAAATATCAGATGAACAGAACGATCTTCAGCGGCACCGGTTCCTATATACCGCCAATCATTAAAACCAACAGCGCCTTTGCCGTAAATGATTTTTATACGGAAGACCATGTAAAAATTGAAACGCCTCCGCTGGAAGTGGCTGAAAAATTCAGGCAAATTACCGGCATCGAAGAAAGGCGGTATGTACCGGAAGGCATAAATGCATCCGACATCGGTACCATTGCGGGAAAAATTGCAATTGAAGACAGCGGTATCGATCCTGAAACAATTGATCAGATCATTGTTGCGCATAATTTCGGTAATGTTGTAAAACATACGATCCAGACAGATATTTTACCTTCGCTTGCAGCACGCATTAAGCATGATCTTCAAATTAAAAATCCGCATTGTGTTGCCTATGATATTTTATTCGGATGTCCGGGATGGTTGCAGGGAGTTATACAGGCCGATGCATTTTTCAAAGCCGGCATTGCAAAAAGATGTCTTGTTATCGGCACGGAAACACTAAGCCGTGTGCTGGACATTTATGATCGCGACAGTATGATCTTTTCGGATGGTGCAGGTGCAAGCGTGCTTGAATTTGCAGAAACGGGAGAATCAAACCGCGGGATATTGAGCACATCCGTTCTTTCACATGCGATGGATGAAGCCTATTTTCTGTATTTGGGTAAATCGAATTTTCCGCAATCAGATCCGCGTATCAGATATATTAAAATGCGTGGAAGAAAAGTGTATGAATATGCAATGAAATATGTACCGGAAGCAATGAAAGAATGTCTTGATAACGCCGGTGCAGATATTCAGGATATAAAAAAAGTGTTTATTCATCAGGCAAATGAAAAAATGGATGAAGGAATTACCAAGGCCCTGTATAAATTATATGCCATAAAAGAAATTCCGGAACATATTATGCCGATGAGTATTCATAAACTCGGGAACAGTTCGGTTGCAACGATACCAACATTATTGGATATGGTACGAAAAAATAAGCTGGACGATCAACACTTAAACCCGGGTGATTTGATTTTATTTGCAAGTGTTGGCGCAGGCATGAATATTAATGCCGTTTGCTACAGAATATAAAGTATAAAGTATAAAGTATAAAGTAAAACTCCAAAACATAAAACATGAAAGATTTTATTTCCACAAGCATTATTATTTTGGCGGGATTTTTAATGCTTCCTGCCACCGGAAAAACACAACTGGTTCGCGGCGGTGAAAACAGCCCTGCATTTAAAATGGTTACCGAACGGCCGCTTCTGGTAATTTACACGGGAGATGAAGCATTTGATGAAGTATTGGAAAATGCATTTAAAAATTATTGGAAGATCACAGAATACAAATTCATTGATTCGAAAACATTATCAAAATACAACACAAATAAAGAATATAATTATTTCACAATTTATTCGTCCGGTTATGCAACCGCTAAAACAAATGTTACCGGTGATGAAACGGATATCAACGGATTCAGCCTGGTGGTTTCCGCTGCAGATCCGAAAATGATCGAAGTGGCCAACCTCTCCGCCTATATTCCTTTTAATAATAAAATCGCCGCATTTTATGAAGAGGAAATGTCGGATTATGATTCCGTGCGCATGGATTATATCATCTGCGGATTAAATTCCATGTATGAAGCGATCAGCCAGTTTAAAATAAAAGGATTGACCACTACGTCGTTCGGGAAAATACTTGAAGAATTTTCAAGTCACTACGCTGCGCAAATATCACATAAAACACTTTTGATACTCGATGAGATGACAAAACCGCAGGGCAGTAAAAATTATCAGTTCATTGATCCGGCTGTTTTCAAATCTTATCCATTCAAATATAAGATCGTTTCGATGGAAGAATTTGTCAGATTGAGTAACAGCAATAGTAAAGAATATTGCTTTCTGGATTATGTGGACAATGATTTTAAATACATTTTTATTTATGATGTTGCAACAAAAAAATTAATGTATGGAGATATGCCGGTGGCTAAAGAACATATTTTATCCGATAAGGATATCGAAGCAATTGTGAAAGCGGTGCGCAATTAAATTATAAATCCGGCATCATGGCAAACAACAACAATTTAAAATTTCTTTGGTCGCTTATTTTTTGTATGAGCACTTGCGCTTTCTCTGTGATGCAGGCCCAAACCAATCCGGTTGAAACGACAGTACCGGAATCTCAGCCGAATTTTTATCTGGAAATTTCTGCAGACCCGGGATTCACCAAATTCAAACCGGTTGACCAGATCACGTTTTATCAGCCGAATTTAAAATCACATTCGGGTACCGGTTGCCAGGTATTCGGTGCCTGCGGTTTGCACCTTGCTGCATTTCAGCCCGCAATTGATATCGGGTTACAAGCAGGAATTCAAATGTCACCTAAAATTGCGTTCAGCACCGGTTTTTATTATTCGAAAGTGCAGGCAAAACTCGGAATTGACGGAATACTTTACGCACGTGATGCTTCAGATCAGATCATCAGCAATCATCTCATTGATTCGGTATATGCCTTCACAAATACGTTATATGATTTAAATGAAGTGGTATATAAAGCGGATTATTTAATGATACCACTTCTCTTTCATTTTTATGTTCCGGGAGATAAATTCCAGGCAGGAATTGAAATAGGCATTCGTGAATATTTTTTATTGAAAGGCAATTTATCAGGTGATGAACATGCCGTAACAATCATTCATAATTCATATGGTTTTGGAAGCGATGCATCACTGGGAAATAAAACAATTGATTTGACTGCAGAAATGAGCCCGAATTTTCTTGCATTACAACTTGGTGCAGAATTAAGCTGGCATGTAAAAGAACATTTGAATTTTCAGTTACATCCTTTCTGGATACGGGGATTTTCAAATGTCATGACCGGTTATTCAAATATTTTCATCGCTCAATATGGTTCAACATCCAATTTTGAAAGCGGCGGAGATGTTGTTCCGCTTTATCAGGATTTCAGATTCAGGAAATTTGGTATCGGTATCGGATTGCAGTATCAATTTTAAACCCGGCTTACTGGCATCCTCAAATTTGGTTTATCTTTAATTTAAAATTGGTCCTTGAAAAAATATCATTCAATTATTTTCTGCAGTTTATTCATGTTTGCAATTACAGGTTGCAGATATGATCATATGCCCGAAGTATCTGCATTCACGGTTCCTGCAACAGAGGATATTGTCATGTATGAAATTCATATCGGCGCATTCAGCACAACACATAATTTACAGGGTATCACAGATCGCCTCGATGCAGTGAAAGCGCTAGGGGTCAACACGATCTGGCTTATGCCGGTTTTTCCTGTTGGAATTGAAAACTCAATCGGCTCACCTTATTGTGTGCGGGATTATAAAGCAATAAACAGCACATACGGATCGATTACAGATCTGCAAAATTTAGTGGATGAAGCACATGCCAGAAATATAGCGGTGATTTTAGACTGGGTTGCAAACCACACTTCATGGGATAATGCATGGATCAATAATGACAACTGGTATACGGAAAATGCATCCGGAAATATAATCAGTCCGCCGGGCACATCATGGACAGATGTCGCGGACCTGAATTACGATAATGCGGATATGCGCCTTGCCATGATCGATGCAATGAAATTCTGGGTAACAGAAGCAGATATCGACGGCTTTCGATGTGATGCCGCAGATTATGTTCCTTTTGATTTCTGGAAACAAGCGATCGACTCTTTGCACCATTTGCGCAATGATTTGATTTTACTTGCAGAAGGTTCGCGTTACGATCATTATACCGCAGGATTTCAAATGAATTTCGGATGGTCATTTCTTACAACAATTAAAAATGTTTTCAGCGGCCTCACAAGCGCAAATGCAATTTATCCTGCAAATACGGGAGAATATTCTGCCGTACCTGATGGCGGTGAAAAATTGCGATTTATCACAAATCATGATGAAACAAATATTGCTGTTCCTTCTTCCGTATTCGGGAGTAATGAAGCTGCATTAGCCGCATCCGTCATCACCTATTATCTGGATGGTGTGCCTTTAATTTATTCGGGACAGGAAGCCGGCGTGAGCAGTAATTCAGTTTATTCAGGTTTCGGATTTATTAATTGGGATTTGCATCCTGATCTGTTGCTACACTATCAGGAAGTATTGAATTATTATAATAGCTCTTCTGCATTACGGAAAGGAGAACTCAAAACATATTCCGATGTTTCCATTTGCATATTTAAAAAAACATATCTCGACGAAGAAGTGCTCGTACTTGTCAATACCGAATCATCAAATAAAACTTTAACGGTTCCGTCGGAATTACAGGGTGCATGGACAAATGCAATTGATCAGAGCGGCGTAACATTGAATGCAAGCATAAATCTTACGCCTTTCCAATATATGATTCTGAAAAAGTAAAATTCGATTTCAGTAATTTCAATTTGTTTTCAACCAGCCGGTAATACTAAGACGCGGTTTATTTGTCTGAAGAACTTCATGTTCCATTTTATCGCTTTGAAAGAAAATGCAGGTCCCGTTTTGCGGTGCAATCAGCTGTGTTTTATTTTCATGATGGAGACATAATTCACCGCCGTCTTCCTTTTTCCAATTTTCATTCAAATACATGACCATCGAATATGCCCTTGAAGAATCATTTTGAAAACGGTCGTAATGTTTTGTATAAAAACTGCCGGGTGCATATCTTGTGTAATGAAATTCACAATCTGTTATGCCTGTATAACATGTCATATTAAGCCAGGCGATAAATGCATCAAGCTGGTTGAAAAATAAATTTTCTGCGGGATTTGTATCAGTTCTTCCGAGCTAGTGTATTGCATCGCTTCGTATTAATTTATTTTCCGCAGCCGATTGCTGGTTTCCTGTTTTTGCATTTTGCAATCCGCCGGATTCAAATAAAAACAGAAGTTCCCGTCTTAAACTATTTCCTAATTCGGGATCCAGAAAATCTTCTGCAATGCCCACTTTATTTTCAATAAATCCGGTGATGAGTGTTTCGAAAGAGTTCTGCACAATTTGGTTTCAGGCGTATACAGGCATAAAACCAATATGCAACAAAGATAAACGAATCAATTTTGGAAATCGTGAAATATATTTTGACGTATAATTGATTTTCCGATTTACGCTGTATAAGGTTTAATTTTGCCTGCTCATTTAAAAAATAGAAATGCTTTTATTTCTTCCCGCCTTTGTTGAACAATCCACGAGCTTCATTGCAGGTGCATTGATTATTGCGGCGCAGGTAATATTAATTCGGGATGTGATAAAACGCAAAATCAGCCCCGGACTTCTTTCGTGGTTCGGCTGGGGATTATTGATGGGCACGAGCCTGGTTGCACAAATAATTGACAAAGGCTGGCAATGGAATCAAATGGGATTGCTCTGTTCAGCTGCAGGATGTATGTTTATTTTCACAACGGCATGGATAACAAAAAACTATCTGATGAAAAGATCAGACTGGAGTTTTTTATTTCTCGGATTAATATGCATGATCATTTATTTGCTTTCAAAAGATCCATGGCTCACAACAGGTTTTGCAATTCTGGCAGATTTTATTGTAGGTATTCCTACACTTCGACATGCGTATACCAATCCTGCATCCCAAAAAACAACTGCTTGGACGCTTGGATTTATTTCCTGGATATTCTCACTTATTCTTTGCTTCGGCCATACATGGTTATACGCCATGTTCCCGATTTATTTATTCATTTATAACGGAGCAATGATTGCGCTTACACGTGAAAAAGTAGCTGGTAGCTAGTAGCTTGTAGCTAGTAGCTAGTGGCTAGTAGCTAGCGGCTAGCAGCCAGCAGCTAGAGACTTTTCTCCAGCAACTTCTTATAATCATACTGCAAGTCCTCATGCAAAATTCCGATGGTCTGTTTTATTTTTTTTATCTGACTCATGTAAAGATTATGCAATGCAGTACTGTTTTCGATAGGCAATCCAGTTTCCTTTATTTTTTTACAGAAATAAATTAATATTTCAATTTGTGTTTCAGGCAATCCCGAATAGCGGATATATTTATTGCAAAAGCGAAGGATCTTGCGGATACTTTTTTTCACATAATATAAATTGCCGGTGTTCATTTCTTCAAACTGGATATCAATATCCGATTTTAATTGCCGGATGAACCCAATTTCATCCGGAGATTCAAATAATACATATCCAAGTAATTCCTTGTTTTCCTTTTTATATTTTACCAGCCGTATGATCAGATCCTGTAATGCATCCCTGTCCAACAAGGTGATCTCCTTTTTTAATTCGCTGATGGTTGCGGTATTCATAAAGCGAAATTACAATTTTCCTGTCTGCAGATTTCAGAGGCAGGTTTTTAATGATTAGTTTTAAACATCAGCCGTAAAAAATCCATAGCCGGGAAAATTGCCGGGGAGATGATGTATCAGATACATGCTCCTGAATCGGATTATTTATTTACCTCTCCATCCCAAATTCAACATGCAGGAAAAGGATTATTTACAGCTATTCAAATTGAAAAGCAGGAGATCGTGTCGCTGTTCAGGGGAAAAATAATAAGTGAAAAAGAAGTGCGGAAACGCATTGCCCTGCAGGATGACAACTATTTTATGAATATGCCTGACGGCAGCACATTGGATTGCAAGAACTCAAAATGTTTTGCCAAATATGCAAATGATGCGGAAGGATTTTCAAAAACAAAATTCAAAAACAATTGTCTGATTACCATAAATGATACGGATGAGGTGTGCCTCGTTGCAATGAAAACCATTAAAGCCGGAGAAGAGATATTTTGCGGTTACGGAAAGCATTACTGGGCACGCCATCATAAAAAAAAATAAACCCTTTGTCCATTCCGAATTATACTGATCGTCATAGAGCAAACAAAAAAATATGACTACTCAACAAATTGCCGATCGCCTTGTTGCGCTTTGCCGCCAGGGAAAAGTTTTGGAAGCACAGGAAGAATTGTTTGGAGATGAAGTGCGCAGTGTGGAACCCGCTAATTCTCCATTTCCATCCGCATCGGGGAAAAAAGATGTATTGGAAAAAGGTAAAGGTTTTGCCGCAATGATCGAAGAACGCCACGGTGGTTCTTTCTCCGATCCGCTGGTATCGGGCAAATTCTTTTCTGTCGCCATGGTTTTAGATGCAACTTTCAAAGGGCAGGGCCGCATGACGATGGAAGAACTTTGCGTGTACGAAGTGAAAGACGGAAAGATCATTCTCGAAGAATTCCATTATTAAATCCCATTTAATTTGCATGTTCCGGTGATGGAAACACCGGAACATTTTCATGTACGGCCAAATTCAAACTGAGTCGCTAATTTTACGGCAACAGATTTTTTATGCGTAAATCCGCTGCTACTTATTTTATTTTCATCATGGGACTTTTTAATTTATTTTCCTGCAAAGCACAGGACTTTGCAATTGCACCGCAGTTTGAAGCGGTAATGCCTTTCCAAAATAACCTCGCCCCAGCCAGGCTAAGCGGCAAATGGGGATTTATCAATAAAACAGGTGAATGGATTGTTGAACCGGTTTTTATGTCGGTGGAATATGATTCATCAAATATCATCGTTACGGAAAATGACGGAGCTGAAAAAATTATTTCATTTACCGGTGATCATAAGATTTTCAATTTAATTGAAATACATATTACAGATCAAAAGGTAGAAGCAGGCGACGGAAATTATTTCATAAAAACAATCAATCATTTCAAAGGATTATACAATGAAGAAGGAAAAGAAATTCTGGAACCCACATTCGATGAAATAATCTATATCGGCCGGAATTTATTTGTCTGCTCCGAATACGGTGAAGGCGATTTTTTATACAATACAAAAGGCAATGAATTATTTCATGAAATATTGGGTGAGATTATCCCTGAAATAAACCGCGGCAGAATTCAGGTGCGGAAAAATGATAAATCAGGAATGATCGATACAACCGGAAAAATTATCATGGCTGAAAAATACTGGCGATTCGAATTTGCAGGGAATTTAATTGCCTGCACGGAAGGCGGTAAACTCGGGCTGATAAAAAATAACGGCGAAAGAATCAGTGAAAATAAATATGATATTATTATTCCTCTGAACGAAAACAGATTTTTTGCAGAAAATACCGATACCGGTTTGGGGACAATTTATTCTGAAGAAGGAGAAATAATAGCCGATGAAATTTTTGTGGGTGACGGGAGAATGATGTTTGATTTATTGCCGGTGAAAAACAAGGAAGAAAAATATGGTTATATAGATGCTTCGGGGAATGTCAAAATTCCTTACACGTTTTATTATACCGCCACATTCTTCGAAAATGGAACCGCATTATTCGGAGCCAAGACAGGAGAAAATAATTATGCCGTGGGATTAATTGATACAAGCGGGAAAATAATACTGCCGGCAGATTATCAGCAGATATTTTATAAAGACGGTATTTATACTGTTATTCAGAACGATCATTTTCAATTACTGGATGTACATCTTCAGCCAATAACGGAATCTCAAAAAACGCCGGTTGAATATTGGGGAAATGGAATTTACGCTACATATAAGTTTAAAACCGGAATTGAATATAACCGGCCGAGTATCTGGTTCGGCACCAAAGGCGGATTTAGTTTATATAAAGAAGGTGTGGTGACCGGTGTGTATGACCTATCCGGTAATTTATTAATCGAAGGAAATGATTATGATGAAAATGAACCACTCCCCTTTTGTTCTGAAGGATTAATTCCTGCAAAACAAAAAGGGAAATGGGGATTTGTAAAATGCACCAATTAATCAGAAGGATTTATGTAAAAAACCTTATTTTTCTTATTCCGTCACTAACGTGACTAGCCTCTGCGCTTTTATCATTTTTCTACCAATATTGCATCCGTAAACGGATTGAATGCAGCAATTTCCCGGATTACAAATCTCAATTAAAAGCTGTCCCGTAGGGACTCAATGTTGGTAACTAAAATGACGCGGGCTGTTAGGCTCAGGTAGGTCCAAAATATCCTAACGATAATTATCAGGATTGCGCCAACGATTTTTCTACCAAAATTGCATCAGTAAACGGATTGAATGCTGCACTTTCCCGGAATTCCTCTCAATTAAAAGCTGTCCCGTAGGGACTTCATATTGGTAAAAAAAGCAAACCTCAGATCATTAAGCTCCGTTAGGAGCGAAATATCTCCCGACGATGAATGTCGGGGTTTCACCGAAGATGAATTTCGGAATTACTCAGAAAGTAAAAGGATTACGTTATTGCTTCATCAACCGCAAAACACCAAAAGCATTTTCATTCTGCACTTTTAAAAAATAAATGCCGGTTGAAAGTGATGAGAAATTTTGCTTTTCAATAAATTGTCCGGACCAGATAATTTGTCCGGTTGCATTTATCAAGCTATAAAATTCATCACCTTTTGCATTTTGAATTAATATCTGATCACTAAATGGATTCTGATAAGCCATAAAATAATTCGCATCATGAATTCCTTCCACAATAATTGTCGTTATATCAACACATGCTGAAGTGTCAACACAAATTCCATCACCAACAATTACTGCATAAGACCCATTTACAGTTGCTGTAAAACTCTGATTTGTTTCTCCATCGATAATTGCATTCCCGTTTCCGCAATCAATCCATTGATAAGATGCATCGGCCAAATTTGCCGTAATTGTTTCATCGGTTAAACTCGTGTTTACATCAACGGCACACCAGCTGATTCTTGCAAATCCATTCGCACCTATTCCCGGGCCACCGCCATTTCCGTTTCCTCCTCCACCGCCTGCTCCGTAATTTTCACCGTTTCCGGCAGGGTCTGTAACTATACAAAAATCGTCGGTAAATCCTGCTCCTTTACCACCTGTTCCTGCCGGTAATCCACCGCCTAATCCGCCATCACCACCGGGTGTTAAACATATTCCTGTCCATGCAATTGTGTTCCCGCCAACTCCACCGTTTCCATCAGGGCCGGCAGCACCGCCGCCGCCGCCACCGAAATAAGTATAATAACCGCCGCCGCCAGAGCCGCCGAAATAATTCGCAATATTTCCACCGTATGGAACGCCACCGTTTCCACCTCCGCCTATTTCAGGGTTGGGAACCGAATAGCCATTTGTCCCACCCGATGCCATTAAAAATCCGTCAACTGTTGTAGTTCCTGTTGCTTCATCCGTACCGCCGGTGCCGACAAATACATTTAATACCATACCCGGTGTAACCGCAAATTCGCCGCTTGAATATGCACCGCCACCGCCGCCACCCGTTCCGTTGCCACCACCGCTGCCGCCGGCACCAATCACTTCCATAATTACCGAATACACACCATCAGGCACTGTAAAACTGCCCGAACTTGTAAAATCCATTGAGCCTGATTGCGCAAATACGTTTACACTGAGGAATAAAATGAAAAGAGGAGTAAAGATTTTTTTCATTGTTTTATTTTTTTTATGAATGATGTTGCAATTTACCCAGAATTTTATTCAAAAGAATGAATTTAACAAACAATAGGAATTGGCAAATAATTGTAATAATGAGGATATCCTGAAGATAATAAATATTGGATTGCAACATTATATAAAACGAGGATAAGTCATTTCCCAATTAAGGCCTTTTACGAATTATTTAAGTTGACGTTTACGAGATTAAATTATATCCTTAATTTTTAACCTCCTGAAGCGGAATGGTGAGGACACCAACCGCGGACAAAACCATGCGTTTTTGAAAGAAAAAATCTTTTATCTGTGTAAATCATTGCAATCTTTGGTGTAATCCCTTCTCATAACTACAATTTCTTTCATAATTCACACTTCTTTACCGGTATCCGGAAGAAAATGTCTAATTTAACTGGTATCGCATCGGGGTATAAATTTAGCACTAAGTAAAACGCAATCCCGCAACATTAAACTTCACGAATGGTCCGAAGAGTAAATATTTCAAAAAAACATAAACATAAATTATTTAAATGGCTGGCGGTTGTGTTTTCAGTGTTTGTGGTTTTGATACTCGCAGCCTGGCTCGTTGTGAAGTCGAATGAAGAGAAAATAGAAGCGGCAATCAAAAACGGACTGGAAACAGAAATAAATGGTGAAGTTTCAACCGGTGATATCCGGATAACGATGCTGGATCATTTTCCCCATCTCTCGGTTTCAGTTGAAAATGTGAAGATCCGGGATAAGTATGTAGATGAACATCAACATAATTTGCTCGAAGCCGGGCAAATATCTCTACAGGTAAGGGTTTTGAAATTATTGCAAAAGAAAATTGAATTCAGGGCCATCACTTTACACGATGCTGAAATTTATTTATTCAGGATGGAGGACAGCACGATGAATACAAATGGCTTAATAAAACCAAAAGCGGATTCATCGGAAGAAAAAAGTATTGATGCTTTATTGCTGAGCCGCGTGTATCTGCAAAATGTGCATTTTTATTTTGAAGATAAAATTACTTGCAAAGTATATGACCTGACATTCAAAAATTCTTTTCAGAAAATAAATCATGGTGCCGAAATCAGCAAGATCGATACAAAAGATCAGATAAAAGTGAAAGGCATCACATTCAAACCCGAACGCGGCAGTTGTTTAACGGATAAAACACTTAATACAAGATTTCATATTACATGGAACAGAACAGATCACTCATTTACAATTGACCCTTCTTCAATTGAGGTGGACCGCATCAAATTGGTTGCAGAAGGCACCATTGGCAGCGGCCCGAATCCGGCGGTACTGGTTACTGTAAAAACAAAAAGCATCAAACTTGAAAAAGCGCTTTCACTTGTGAGCGAGTATACCCGAAATAAATTAGCCGGCTATCAATTTGATAAAGCTTTTCCCATGACAATGAAGTTATCGGGAAATTATTATCCGGACATGCCGTTGAATATTGATCTGTATTTTAATGTATCAAACAATACGTTTGCTACACCCGCCAAAACATTTACCGAAGTTTCATTTACGGGACATTATTTTAATCATTTGCATCCGGGCGTTTTAAATGATGAATCGAACAGCGCAGTTACGTTCACAAATTTCAAAGGAAAATATGAGGGCATGCCGTTCAGCATGGATATGTATGTAACGAATATTGCAGATCCTTTCCTGAAAATGCATCTGAAAACAAATATGCCGTTAACAGATGTCAATCAATCACTGGATACAGCAGAAATTGTATTTACTTCCGGCACCATTGATATGGATATTGATTTTCGCGGAAAATTGAAAGGATATGTAGAAAAAGAAAAAGATTCGATGGATGCCGTGATTTTCGGAAAAGCGGGTATTCACAATGCCGCTCTTAAAATGCCGGGGAAAAAATATTTTCTGAAAAATATCGACGCCGACCTGGTATTTGACCAGAAATCGATGCGCACCGAAAATTTAAAATTGGATATCAATAATAATCCGGTGCAGATCAATCTTAGAATTTCACAATTTATCTACGCACTTGTGTTGCCGAATGCCAAATTAAAAGCGGAAGCGGAAATTTCGTGTAATCATTTCAATCTCGATCATTTTTATAAACCGGTTGAAACGGCATCCGCTTCCACAACAAGAAAAAAAATCGGAGGCATTGTTTCAAATGTGCTCAGTAATCTGGAAGGCAATCTTCAATTGCATGCAGACAAAATCAGTTATAAAAAACTGAATCTCATCAATGTGAACGGAACGGTAATTATGGGTGGCAGATCCATTTCCTGTCAGAATTTATCGATGACGGCAGCGAACGGAAGCTTTTTACTGAACGGCAAAATTTCGGGTATCGGGTCAAAGCAGGCGAATGCTGCATTTACGGCAGATTTAAAAAATACGGATATATCCGCTTTATTTTACCAACTGGATAATTTCAATCAAAAATCCATCACTTCCGAAAACATCCGCGGGAAATTAGATGCTGTGATTTCCTTCAGCACTTCTCTGAACAGTTCATTTTCCATTATGCCCGAAACGATGTCGGGGAATTTCGACCTCACTATTAAAGATGGTGAACTGAGAAATATGGATGCACTCAACCAGATCTCAAAAAATATTTTCAAGAAAAAAGATTTTTCAGATATACAATTTGCCACATTAAACCATACTTCTTCTCTCGCAGGCACTGCTTTTCATATCGATCAGATGGAAATTCAAAGCAATGTGCTTACGCTGTATGTGCAGGGCGTATACAGTTTTGCCGACAGCACGGAGTTATTCATACGTGTCCCGGTAAAAAGTATGAAAGCGCAGGAAGATGATTATATCGCCGAAAACCGGGAAGTGGATGAAAAAATAGGGATGAGTATTAATCTGAAAGCAACAAAAGCGGATGGTAAACTGAAAATCACGCCGATGCTTTTTCATAAAAAGTCCAAAGAATAATTCACTTCTTTTCGTGAAAATTCCTACACAGTTGTTCTCAATTTTTCACATAATGCATGTAGAAGAATAGTATGAATCATATAACAAATAAATAAAGTTTTATAATACACGGAGGCCATTCTCACGCCATCTTTACCTCGTCTTATTTACTGCCGCACACAATCTGACTTATCTGCCGAAATTTTAGAAGGATGCAACGGAATTAATTTTCATGAAGGAAATCGAACAGGCATTAGTTTGGATCAGGTATTACAATATTAAATACACACAATATGAAGAAACTCTACTTATTTATTTTTTCCCTTTTATCCTTTTTGAATTCTTCTTTTTCCCAGCCTTCCAATACGTTTACAATTGGAGATGAAGGGTGGACTGCAGCATGCGAAGGGGTGGGCCCCGCTCCTGCCGCAAATTGGGTGGCGATCAACGGAAATCCTTATGGGTGCTTTAAAGGAACGGACAATGGATCCGGCACCTGGTATTACAATAGTTCGTCAATTTATAATACGGATATGTCTGCATACTACAGTTATTATCTGAATTTTGATTTAAAGCAGAATTCCAATACATCACAAACAAATGAACCCGATGTGATCATCTGCAAAGCCGACGGATCTAAAATTGTTTACAGCACCCCGTTTAATCCCGGTACAACCTGGACCTCCTATACCGTTTTATTATCGGAAGCAGGATGGAAATACAATACGCTTGCAGGTGCAGCCGTAACTTATGCCGATATGATTTCCTATTTATCCAATGTATATTATATTAAAATAAGAGGCGATTATTCTTCCATTACAACTGAAACAAGCTGGCTGGATAATGTCAAAATCATTCCATCCGTTATGTTGCCGGTTGAACTTGTTTCATTTAACGGCATTGTTACGGAATCAGGCACTGTAAATTTAGAATGGGAAACATACAGTGAAACCAATTGCAGTTATTTCCAGATTGAAAAAAGCCTGAACAGCGGAATGAGTTTCGATTCGATCGGTTTAATTTCGGCAAACGGCACTTCAACCGCAAGTCATTTTTATCAATTTACTGATGATCATTTTTCATATGGTGCATATTATCGTTTAAAATCCGTCGACTTTGATAATTCGGCTGATTATTCGCAGGCCATATTTGTGGAATCAAATCAAATGATTCCTCCGGTAAAAATTTACCCGAATCCATCTTCAGGAGATTTCATTCAGATAGCATTTCCGGAAATTTCCAATTTTTCTTCTGTGCGTGTGATGGATCAGTTTCAAAATAAAGTATTACCTGATCAAAAACTTTCAAATGCGAATGCACTACAAATCAACATCAGAAATTTACCGGCAGGTATGTATTATTTGTCGCTCGTAAATGCGGAAAACATTTCAACCTACCCTTTTCAGATCATCCGTTAACTGCTGTTTCTGTTTACATACACAAAAAATTAAAATTTTTATTTAATCATTTTCAATTAAGACTTAAATTATGAGAAAAACTTTACACGTCGTACTATATTTAGTGATGACCATTTCCATTCAGACTGCATATTCGCAGCTTTACAGCTACACCAACGACCCATATGGCGGAGCCGCATATGTTAATCCAAATGTAACTGCCATACGCCTTTTACGCGGTGGTGGGGCTTCAGGCGCAGAAGCCGGATGTCCGATCGGTTTTAATACAAAAGGCTTCAGTACTGCACCGGGTTTCGATACAACATTACCAAGTGTCGTATTGCAGTTAATTCCCGATCCGTTTGTAACCGTACATATCAGTACCATACAAGCAGATTTCAGAATTTCTGAACAAGGTCCTGTTTATGCACGATTTTCTTATTCGATTGATTCGGCACTTACATGGATCGATCCGGGTTATGATATCACACCGATTATAAATGATTGCGGCGGTGGCACAATAACAGGATCATGGGATATGCCTGATTTCAGTTCTGATCAATTAATTTATATCCGTATTTCAGGTTATGGCGCACTGGATACTACCGGCAGATTAAATATCACAAATATTTTAATCGGCGGTGAAGTTGAGCTGATCGATGAAGACGGCGACGGCTATGGAATTTATATTGACTGCGATGATACAAATCCTGATATTCATCCGGGTGCTACGGAAATATGCAATGATATTGATGAAGATTGTGATGGAATTGCTTCTGAAGTTTCTGCATCAATTACACCAACAGGAATTATCAGTTTATGCAGACATGAATTTATTACATTACATGCTCCGGCAGGATATGGCGAATATCAATGGTATAAAAACGGATATATTATTCCTGGAGAAACAGATTCAACCATTTATACCGAAAAACCGGGTTATTATCAGGTGCTGGTTACCGATGGTGAATGTTCAGATACTTCAGAAGTACAAGCCGTTGCAGTATACGACAATCCGTTTGCAAATATTTACTGGCCCGAAGGAACGGATCTTTGCTTTGATGACTCAATAAAATTAAAAGTGAGTTACGGCGATACATATACCTGGCAGTGGTATAAAGACGGAGAACCAATGCTGTTTGAAAATTTCTATAAAATACTGGCTACAGAAACCGGAGACTATTACTGCATGATAACCACCTATTATGGTTGTATGAGAATAACTGATACGGTAACGATAATCAATTCCTGCAAAGCAGGAGAAATTGAGGAAAAAAACCTCAGTGTTTTCCCGAATCCGGCAAAAAACAATGTTACAATCACTGCACAGGTTGAATCGGATTTTTCAGGAACAGTAATTGCCACACTTGTAAATATAAATGGCCAGACAGTTACAAGTCAGGAATTAAATTTAACAAACGGATATTTGAACGGTCAATTGAATATCTTTACAATACCGGCAGGCATCTATTTCATTAAAGTAAATATCAACGATCAACTTTACACAACCCCTTTATCAATAAGTAAATAAGTTGAGCTGTGATGATTGTAAAAATGAGGCTGCCGATCCGGTGGCCTCATTTAATTTATACAGATTTATGACAAAAATAAAAAGTGAAAAAGTATTGGGTAAAAAGCCGGATTCATTTTTTTTTGGTATCTACGAGGCATTTCAATTTATCAAACGTTTTTTCAGAGAAGTATTTAAACAGCCGTTTGAATTTTCTGAGATCAAACGCCAATGCTTCATGATCGGAATTAAATCTTTACCCTTAATTACCTTAACCGGATTTGTAACTGGAATTGTATTTACAAAACAGTCACGGCCATCGTTAATTGAACTGGGTGCAGTTTCGTGGTTGCCTTCATTAATTGCAATTGCATTGATCCGGGCACTTGCCCCATTGATCACATCACTTATTTCTGCAGGAAAGATCGGCTCGAATATCGGTGCTGAATTGGGATCCATGCGTGTTACGGAACAAATTGATGCAATTGATGTGTCGGGTGTGAATGCATTTAAATATCTCGTTGTAACCCGCGTAATTGCTACTACGTGTATGATTCCGATCCTCATGATGTATTTTGCATTTATAGGATTAATGGGATCTTATTTTAATGTGCACACCGGAGAAAATACAAGTTTCATCTCCTATTTTCAGGAAGCATTTTCTCCCATTTCATTTTTGGATGTATTCACCGGCTTATTTAAATCGATCATGTACGGATTAACAATCGGGCTTGTTGGTTGTTATAAAGGGTACAATGCCACAAGAGGAACTGAAGGTGTTGGTAAAGCAGCAAATATGGCTGTGGTTGTGTCGATGTTTTTAATTTTTGTTGAAGAAATAATTATTGTTCAACTCAGCACATGGATAAGACTTGCATAATCATATGGCGGAAATAAATAAAAATATGCCCGTAGAAGAAGTGATCCTTATTGAAGATCTGTATAAATCATTTGGTGATTTACATGTGCTCAACGGAATTGATCTCAGATTATATAAAGGTGAAAATCTGGCTGTTCTGGGAAGATCGGGCACCGGTAAATCGGTTCTGATCAAACTCATAGCAGGATTATTGAAACCGGATGCAGGAAAATTAATTGTGATGGGACAGGAAGTAGCAAAACTTTCAGAAAAAGAATTGCGGGCCCTGCGATTAAAAATCGGATTTTCATTTCAGAACAGCGCATTATACGACAGCATGACTGTGAAACAAAATATTGAATTTCCACTTTTGCGCAATTCACCTAAAATGTCGACGGCAGAAATTTCACAAAAAGTAGATGAAGTATTGGATGCCGTCGGATTGCGGGATACGAGCAGGCAAATGCCTTCCGAATTATCCGGAGGCCAGCGCAAACGCATCGGGATCGCTCGCACACTCATATTAAAACCGGAGCTCATGTTGTACGACGAACCCACATCAGGCCTTGATCCGATTACTTGTGTGGAAATCAACAAACTGATCACCGAAGTGCAGGAAAGGTATAATGCAAGCGCAATTGTAATTACACATGATCTTACCTGTGCCAAAATGACAAGCACGAGAATTGCATTATTATATGATGGGAAATTTATTGAACAGGGATCATTTGAAGATGTGTTTGAAAAAGATGACAAGATCGCAAAACAATTTTTTGATTATAATTTTATAGACTGAATTATGGAAGAAGAAAAAAAACGTGGAATCAAATTAGGTATTTTCATTTTTATCGGTTTGGTATTTTTCGCATCCGGCATACTTGCCATCGGAAATATCAATAAATTTTTCACGAAATCCATCGAGATCGTTACGATATTTGATGAAGTAAGCGGATTGCAACCGGGTGCGAATGTCTGGGTTTCGGGTGTGAAAGTTGGGACCGTTAAAGAAATGAAATTTCTTCCGAATGCAAATGTGGAAGTGAAAATGAAGATCGAAGAAAAATCAATTGAATTTATTCCAAAAGATGCGAAAGCAAAGATTAGTTCCGACGGCCTGATCGGCAGCAAAATAATTGTGATCTACGGCGGCACATTAACAGCAGGACATATCGATTCGGGCGATCATCTTGCCTATGAAAAAACAACAAGCACAGACGATATGCTGGATATGCTGCAGGAGAATAATAAAAATTTACTCGCCATCACCACTGATTTCAGAAATATTGCATCTCAAATTGCAGCAGGCGACGGCACAGTCGGAAAGTTGATTTCCGGCGATGATTTATATAAAAATCTTGAGCTTGCTTCACGCAATCTGCAAAAAGCAACTGCGAATACAATTCAACTGACAAATACGATAAACGATTATGCGAACCAATTGAATTCAGAAGGCGGACTTGCATATGATATCGCAAACGATACATCCGTTTTTTACGGAATGCAGCAAGCAGTAAACAATTTAAATAAAGTAAGTGAAACCGTGATAAGTATTGCTTCAGATCTCAAACAAACTTCGGAGGGAATAAATACGGATACAAATTCACCCATCGGTGTTTTGCTGAACGATGAAAAGGCAGCGGAAAGTTTAAAAACATCGATCTCTCAACTCGAAAGCAGCACTGCCAAATTAAATGAAAGCATGGAAGCGCTGCAGCATAATTTCTTATTCAGGGGCTTTTTCAAAAAGAAAGATAAGGAAGAAGCAGATTCGAATAAATAAAAATATTCGGCCTTATTTCTTCCGGTTTTATTTGCATGGATTACCTTTGATGATCTTCTATGCCTGTCATCAAAAAGGAAACAGCATTATACAGTATCGTTCACTTGAAATGCCCGCGATGCCAGCAGGGAGATTTATTTATCCATAAAAATCCGTTCAGGTTGAATACAATGTTATCTATGCCTCGAAAATGTCCCGTCTGCAAACAGGATTTTATTTTTGAAACCGGTTTTTATTCAGCTGCTTTATGGACGAGCTATCCGGTTGTAATTGTAATAGCTGCAATTAATATTTTAATATTTAATGTCTGGCTGCATATTTCCGGTATTTGGCTGCTTATTATTACAGCCATTATTCTGCTCTCCCTCCAACCTTTTATTATGCGATTTGGCCGAGCGATTCTGATAAGCAATTTTGTAAAATTTGACCCGCAGTATCGAAATCGTAAATGATCATTTCCGGTGTTCTGCCCATCAATGTAAAAATAAATTAAACGAATAGATGATTTAATCTTTTCAATTTATTTTAGCGTTTAAATCAAAAACTAACAATTATGGCATTCAGACTCGGAGACATTGTCCCCAATTTCACAGCAGACACAACCGAAGGCATCATCAATTTTTATGATTGGATGGGCGATGGTTGGGCAGTATTTTTTTCACACCCGAAAGATTTTACACCGGTGTGCACAACGGAGCTCGGTTATATGGCGAGCATCAAACACGAATTCGAAAAACGAAATGTAAAAGTGATTGCATTGAGTGTTGATCCGATGGACTCGCATAAAAAATGGATTCCGGATATTAATGAAACACAACATACGGAAGTGAATTTTCCTATGATTGCAGATCCGGAAAAAGAAATTGCAACATTATATGATATGCTTCATCCGAATGCTTCTGATAATTCAACTGTGCGTTCGGTTTTTGTGATCGGGCCTGATAAAAAATTAAAATTATCAATTACATATCCTGCATCAACCGGTCGTAATTTTATAGAATTGCTCAGAGTGATCGATTCATTGCAATTAACGGCACAATACAGTGTGGCCACTCCTGTGAATTGGCAAAATGGCGAAGATTGTATTATTGTTCCTGCTGTAAGTAATGAAGAGGCGGATAAAAAATTTCCAAAAGGATACAAAACAGTTAAGCCATATCTGCGTATTACACCTCAGCCAAATCTGAATTAAACAATGCAAATAAAAAAAGCCTGCGTCAAAATGGATTCAGGCTTTTTTTATAAATGCATGATATGTTTGAAAATTCTCTCAAAAACAAACTGCCCCTTATTCACGATCCTCGTACTTATCGGCGGAATTATTTTATTGATATTTATTGCTTCCGCATTTCTATCCAAAACATTTTCCATCACAAAAAAAATAATTGCCGTAAGGCCGAAACAGCCCACCTGTGATTTATCGAAAACACTAGGAAAAATCTGCAGCAGAACCCCGGTGAATTGAAAACGAATCTCGAAAAATCCTGATCCGCAAATCCGGAAACTGCTTTTGTGTCATCACAAATCCCAAAATTCTGTTTGTGTCCCGAGCAGAACGCCCCCTGAAGTATTTGTTTTGGTGTTAAAAAATTTCTTAGCTTTAACCTTGTCAGCATAAGAGCGCTTTAAATAAAAACCTGAGAATGAAACAATCGTTACCAATCGCGGCAATCATTAGCCTTACCTGCATTATTGCCGCATGTAAGAAAAAGGAATTACCGAATGGGGGAATTACTTCCTGCGATTTTCCGGCAACATCGCTCACGATCGATTCCGTTATGATGGCGATACCGAATGTTTTTACACCAAATGGTGACGGGCATAATGATTTATTTATGATCATTTTTGATAATGCGGGTACCGCACTTGTTGAAAGTCCGCATCTTGTTATTCAAAATGAAGCCGGGACAACAGTTGCTGAAGGATTCGAAGTAACATCCTCCTGGGATGGCGTGGTGGACGGCACTCAGCAAACGGGTGTTTTCAATGTTACATTTTCAATCTTTATCAACGGCGCTGAACAAACACTCGAAAGTACTATTTACAGTCTGAATTATAATACAGTTGAATACGAAGGAATTGATTGCACAGATTGCCTTTTTGCAAATCAATGGAACGGCAATATGTTTGATCCCGCTATAGATCACCATGAAATTATTTGTGATTAATTTATATCATCACTAAAAACACAATCTTTCCGCATCCTTTTATTTTTAATTTACAGTCCCGGTGAATTGAAAATATCTGCGGCTTTTTATTATGAGATTCTTTCTCTCTCTCCTTTTATTTTTCCTCTGCAGGTGCGGGTTCACCCAGGACTTTAACTACAGGCATTTTACAATCGCCGACGGGTTGCCGGGTTCAACCATTTATACAGCTGTTGAAGATGCAACCGGATTTATCTGGTTTGGTACTGACAACGGCCTTGTGCGTTTCGACGGTTATCATTATAAACAATTTACAACTGCCGACGGACTGCCCGACAATGAAGTATTGCATGTTTGGTGCGACAAAAAAAACCGGATATGGATCAATTGTTACAATTCCCCAATCGCTTACCTGGAAAATAATAAAATATATAATTCCACAAATTCACGTTTGCTTAAATATGCGCCGAAATCTTTTGTATATGATAATTTTTTAGAGACTGCTGACGGCACAATCTGGATATCCGGCATTTCAAGTACAATCAAAATAACAAAGGATTCGGTTTATTGCCCTGACTTGCCTGAGAGAGACGGCAATCCGCTGAATAACATTGTTGAATCGAACGGGAAAGTCTATATCCTGAATGCTTCAAAATTTTTTGATACTGAAAGTAATCCTTTACAAATTACAATTGAGAATAATGCATTCGATTCCATTTACATGTTCAACAAAAATGTAATTTTCGGTAACCGGGTGTACATGTTCAATCACTCCAAATTAATAGTCGAATACCAGTTCGATCTTCCAAAATCATTTACACTCGAGCGCAGAATTCAATTTTATGCCGGCGTATCTGCAATTTGCAAATTCGATGATTCAACATATATTGTTGCAACAGATAATGGCTTTGTTTTTACAGATACTGCATTTAATCATACGGGGCCGGTTTATTTAAAGGGAAAAAATATTTCGAGCCTTTACCTGAGCCGCAATAAAGATGTATGGATCACAACAATAGATGACGGGGTTTATTTTCTGCCTGCCGCTAAATGCATTTCATTTGACTTTAAAGATGTGCCGGAGACAGGCGCTGTACTTACATTTGCAGCTGTCAATGATTCAACAATTGCCGCTGGAACCGAAAAAGGAAATATATTTTTATTGAGGAACAATGCGATCATCCAAACATTACCGGCGATCACACGTGAATTCAATTATCATAAAATTCTCAATATACACCCCGTTAACGATTATTTATTTGTCACCGCCGCTAGTGGTTATTACAAAATTCAAATGGACGGGCGGATGGAAAAAACGCCTATAATAGCAATTTTAAAATCGGTGAGCTGGAACAATGATAAATTATTCTCAGGCTCTTCCGGTTTCGGAAATTTCATGCATGCAGATTTAACGCCCGGAGATACAATTATCCGGAAACGAGTGCTGGCATCACAATTCGATCAGCAGGGAAACCTCTGGTTTGCAACACTCGACAGTTTGTATCAATATCAGCATAATAAAATGCAGTCGGCAAGCTGGTATAATATTGATTTACATTCGCGGATTTCAGCAATACGTTTTTTAAAAAACGGAGCAATCGTGCTCGCTACCTATAATAATGGAATTCTGATCTACCACAACGAAAAACTTGTTTCAGTTACTACCGCAAACGGGATGACAAGTAACCTCTGCAGAGATTTATTTATTGATGATGCAGATCATATTTTGACCTGTACCGCCGATGGGTTGGTTGAAATTGTATTTGACTCTCAAACGGATGAAGTAAAACGGGTGCGAAATTATTCCAAAACAGACGGGCTTTTGTCAAATTCCACCTATTCGGTTTTTGTTTCAGGTGATATCGCCTATGTAGGAACAAATGCGGGAATCTCCCTGATAAAAATTCATGCGGAAGGAAAAAAAATCTCCATTCCGGTTGCCATCACGAATTTTAACGGAAAATCTTTCAGCATACCGGATAAAAATCAACCTTTGGAATTCAGGTATGATGAAAATGATTTGCATCTCGAATATACAGGCATCTCATTCAACAGCGAGGAACCGCTTTTTTTCACCTACCGTCTGAAAGGTGCAGGCGAAGATTGGGATACCACTTTTCAAACGGGTATCAACTATTCCAATTTACGGCCGGGTAAATATACTTTTGAAGTGATCGCACACGACGGCAGAGGAAATAAAAGTGCCTACCCGGCAGCTGTATCATTTGCCATTCAGGCAGCTTTCTGGCAAACGATTTATTTTAAAATTTTAATGTTCCTGCTTACAACCGGGCTGATCTATCTCATCGTGAACTACCGCCTTGGCCTGCTCCGCAAAAAAGAACAGGCAAGGCATGCAGTTGAAATGCAGATAACCGAACTAAAATTATCCGCCATTCGTGCCCAGATGAACCCGCATTTTATTTTCAATGCGTTGAATTCAATTCAGCATTTTAATATTATCCATGATTTTGATGCTGCACAGAAATATTTATCTGATTTTTCAAAACTGGTGCGCAAAACACTCGATTTCTCGACGCAAAATTTTGTGCGCCTTGCAGACGAGATCGATTACCTTGATAATTATCTCTCGCTCGAACAATTGCGCTTTGAAGATAAGTTCGGATATTCGATTATAAAGTCGGATGAAGTGCCTTCTGAAATTGAAATCCCGTCTCAAATTCTGCAGCCCCATATTGAAAATGCGATCATCCATGGAATGAAACATCTTGAAAACGAAAAAGGAAATCTTAAAATACAATTTTATACAGCAGATAAATCGTTATTTTGTGTGATTGATGATAACGGGATCGGCATGCACGCATCCCAAAAACTGAACGCCGGCAGAAAGCATAATTCAAAAGGTTTAAATTTATCCAAATCAAGAATTCAGGCAATGAATGAATTATACCATCTGCATATTACTTTTTCAATTGCAGACAAACAGGATGAAGATCCGGAAATGCATGGAACAAAAGTGCTGATTCGCATACCTCTGAAATAAAGAATTTTATGAAAGTGATCATTATTGATGATGAAATAAAAAGTTGTGAGTCGATTAAAATTGCACTTGAACGCAACTGCAAACAGGCAAATATTGCAGGTATAGCCACAAGTGCAGATGCGGCTTTACAATTAATAACAAAAGAATTACCCGATATTATTTTTCTGGATGTAGAAATGCCCGGTAAAAACGGATTTGAATTGCTGGAGGCATTTCATATTAAAAACTTTGAAGTAATATTTACAACGGCACATGCAAATTATGCGGTGGATGCCTTCAGGGTAAACGCAGTGGATTATGTTTTAAAGCCATTTACCGAAAAAGAAATTGCTGCAGCTTTTCAAAAAGCGGAAATGCGCATCCGCGAAAAAATTTCTGCGAAATATGCATCCATGCAAAATCAGGACAATACAAAAAATACGATTCTGCCGCTCCCGACTTCCGACGGGTTTGAATTTGTAGATGTAAGCGAGATCATGCGCTGCGAAGCGGAGGATAGTTATACGTGGTTTTATATGCAGGATAAAAGCAAATTGCTTGTTTCGGGTAATCTCCATTCATTTGAAGCGCAACTCGAATCATTCGGATTTCATCGCATTCATCACAGCCATATGGTAAATATTGCATACGTTAAAAAATATATCAAAGGCCGCGGCGGATATGTAATTATGAGCGACGGTACTTCAATAAATGTTTCGGTCAGAAAAAAAGCAGAGTTTTTTGAAAAATTGATGCCGTCTTAAATACACAGTTATAAAGTAAAACAACACAGTTGCGAATATCTCCTCACAATCTGCCCATATTTGAACGTTCTTTGGTGCATACCTGCAGGACTGCCCATGCACGATACCTGCAGGTTACCAAAATCCCTTTCATTATAAAACCGGCTCCTCAATCTTGGGCCGGTTGTTTTATTTATGGCACCGTATTTGGCTGCCGGAAATATCTTTTCACCTCATTCATTTGAAATATGCACAAATTTCTACTTGTATTATTCTGCAGTGTTACTTCTCCTTTCATACATGCACAAAGTCTTGTGCTGGCGAAACAATTTCACGGCAACGATTCACAAATCAATAATGGAGCTGTATCAGACAACAGCGGCAACCTGTATACGATAAGTAATTTTTATGACGACCTGGATGCAGACCCGGGACCGGGCACAGTAAATTTTAATTCGGCAGGGTCGCTGGATTTTGCATTGATCAAATTGAATTCTTCCGGTGAATTGATATGGGCAAAACAAATCGGCGGAACATTATTCGGTGGCTGTTATAAATTGGTACTTGATTCAAACGGCGATCCGTATATATTCGGTTATTTTAATGGAACAATTGATATGGATCCGGGGCCGGGCACAACAAATCTTGTTTCATCAGGATCCGATGATGTGTTTTGCGGTAAATATGATGCAGACGGAAATCTGCAATGGGCGGCAAAATTCGGGGGAACAGGAACCGAGCAATCCTATGGTTTTGATCTCAATGCTGCCGATCATGTTTTTGTACATGGGTATTTTCAAAATACAGTTGATTTTAATCCCGGCGTGGGCACATTTAATTTAACTGCAGGTGTGAGTGGCAGCGATTTTCTTGTTGAACTGGATGCAAATGGTATTTTTCAGAATGCAATTTTAATGGCATCTGCATATGGAAATGCACTCATGATTGATCCGGCAGATAATATTTATATCACGGGTTTATTCTGGAACACTGTGGATTTTGATCCGGGACCTGCAACGCATAATTTAACTGCATCCGGTTTCAGTTCAGATGCATTTATTTTAAAACTCGACAGCGATGGAAATTATTTGTGGGCAGGAAAATTTTCAGGCGCAAGTGATGAGCAGGGAACCGCATTAGCATACGATCCGGTTTCGTCAGGAATTATTGTCGGCGGATTTTATCAGGGAACAATGGATGCAAATCCCGATGGAGGAATTTCAAATTTAATTTCAGCAGGTTATGTAGATGCATTTATTATAAAATTAAATAATGACGGCACATTTATATGGGCAAAAACAGTTGGTGGATTAGGATTTCAGCAGGTGACAGGATTAAATGCAGATGTAACGGGAAATATACATATAACCGGACCATTTGAACAAACAACAGATTTTGATCCTTCCGGAACTGCATTTAATCTCACATCAAACGGCGGCACGGATATATTCAGATTAGTTTTAAATTCGGATGGATTATTTTCTACAGCAGAAAAAATCGGCGGTCCGAATGGCGACTGGTCGTATACAATGGAATTTGATAATACGGGATCAGAAATAATAACAGGATTTTTTGACGGGAATGTAGATTTTGATCCCGGTCCCGGCACAACAAATTTAAATTCTGCATTTACAGGATGGGATGGATTTCTTGCGAAATACTGTACGGTATACAATATAAATATAAACGTTGCAATTTGTGAGGGAGAAAGTTATTTTGCAGGCGGTGCATTTCAAACCGAGCCCGGTGATTATTATGATTATTTCGATCCGGTGGAAGGTTGCGACAGTATTATCATCACACATTTATCTATAAATAATCCGGTTGTTGATTTAGGCCCGGATGCAGGATTTTGCGCAGGCAATTCCATATTACTGGATGCCGAAAATCCGGGCGCAACTTATTTGTGGAACACAGGTGCAACAACACAAACATTAAATGTTACAATTGCAGGGAATTATTCCGTAACAATTACAGATGCATCCGGATGCACTGCTTCGGATATAATTCATATAGATGCATATCCTCCTCCGGTGGTTGATCTTGGTGCAGATATTTCTGTCTGTTCAGGTGAAACAGTTGTGCTGGATGCTGAAAATCCGGGCGCAACATATGCATGGAATACGGGTGCAGTTACGCAAACAATAAATGTAACAAGTTCGGGAAATTATGGCGTTGTTGTAACTAGTGATAACGGATGCACAGATAATGATATCGTTACAGTTACCATAAATGCAAATCCTGTTGTTGATCTGGGTGATGCGCTGAGTTTTTGTGCAAATGAAGATTTAATTCTCGATGCTGGAAATCCGGGAGCAGATTATGTATGGAGTACCGGAGCAATTACACAGGAAATTACTGTTTCAGAATCCGGAATTTATTCTGTTGAAGTTACGAACGCTGCCGGTTGTATTTCGTCCGACGATGTAACTTTAACTGCACTTCCGGTACCTGTGGTGGATCTGGGAGATGACATTACCGCATGTGCAGGAGATATAATTCTTCTTGACGCAGAAAATACAGGTGCTGATTTTGACTGGACAACCGGTGATAACACCCAAACGATTGAAGTAACAGCATCCGGTGATTATGGCGTAGTTGTTACAAATATTTATGGTTGTTCCGAATCCGATCATGTGGTAATCACTATAAATCCATCTCCAATATTGAACCTCGGTTCTGACATTGAATTTTGCGAAAACACTTCTGTAATTCTGGATGCAGAAAATCCGGGCGATGATTATGTATGGACAACAGGTGAAACTACTCAGGAAATTGAAATTAATTCCGAAGGAACATTTGGCGTTACAGTTACAAATGATTTTGGATGTTCGGTTTATGATGCATTAAATGCAACAATTTTACCTGTTCCGTTTGTTGATCTCGGGGCGGATACTGCATATTGTGAAGGTGGTATTTTTATTCTGGACGCAACAACTCCGTCTTCTACTTATGAATGGAATACGGATGAAACAACACCGGAAATACAAATAAGTGAGAGCGGCACCTACTCGGTAATTGTAACAAATGATTTTGGTTGTTCGGATACAGATGCAATCACTATTGAAATTTATCCATTACCAGAAACTGCATTCGATTTAATTCCGGCAACAATATGTCAAGATGCGGGAACTTATACATTAACAGAGGGAAGCCCTGCCGGAGGAATGTATTCCGGTGATGGTGTTACCGGTGATGTTTTCGATCCATTTGCAGCTGGTCTCGGCACACATTTCATCAGCTATACTTATACCGATGCGATGGGTTGTTCAGCAACGGCGACTGATGAAATTGAAGTAACTGTTTGTCAGGGTATTGAAGATCTGAATTCTGAAAATCATATTATTTTATACCCGAATCCGGCACAAAATGAGATAACAATTGAATTGCATGATTTAAATAATGTTGAAAATTTAATTATTTCGGATTTGGCCGGAAGAATTGTTTTTTCTGATCGCCCTCAGAATTTGAATACACTGCATTATGATATTTCATTCCTTCCATCAGGAAATTATTTTGTAGAAATAATTAATGCTGATCAGTTGATGAAAAGACAATTGATCATAAGTAAATGATTTAATTCTGAAAAATAAAAAGGCTGCACGAAATTATGCAGCCTTTCTTTTGATTAAAAAAAATTAAAGAATTGCGATCTGCTGTTTCGGATTTTCCTGGCCGGCCAGTAAAGGCAAATGAATATGAAGAACTCCATCTTCATATTTTGCAGTGATCGCTTTCGCATCAATTGTTGCACCGAGTGTAAAACTCCTGGTAAATCCACCGCGGCTGTATTCTCTTCGGATCCAGTCCGGCCTTGGAAAACCTTCCGGCGGACGATAGGTAACTGTTAATTCGTTACCATCCAGATCAACCGTGAAATGTTCCTTGATGCGTCCCGGTGCAAATACCAGCATTTCATAACTGGTTTCGGTGCGGTAAATGTTAACGGCGGCTCTTTCCATAGCACGGTAAAGCGACTGCCGTTGACCGCTTCCGTAGGTGCCTTTTGCGGCACTTGTTTCATTGTAATACATAACCTTTATTGGTTTTAATTGTTAAATAATAATTATATAGTCGAATAGCTAACTATTATATTTTAAAAAGCACAGTTATGAATTAAATATGCACAGTTATGAAAAAGGGCTCTTTTATTAAAGAGTTAAATGTTTATTTGGGTGTGCATTTCAAAATCAAATAAAATAAAATTTTCAATTTACAGGTATCTATTTAACGCATTGAATTGCCTCGTCTGATTTTGCAGCATTTCATAACAAACTTTTACATAAATCCGACTCAATAGGGTTATACTTATTTTTATTTCAACACAGTTCATTTTTTACATTATTTAACCATTCAATAAATTTAACATGAAAAAAGCCTATTTAGTATTTCTGGTTTGTCTTGTTTCAATTATTCAAGCCAATGCACAAACATTAATAAGATACTCAGTCTCTACTGAAAATTTACCGGTCAGATTTGCTGCTATTCAACTTTGTGATGTTGGAGGGGTTCATCCGCGTTTTATGATTGCAGGAACAGTTGGAAATGATATCTTATTAATGAAGATTAGACCAAATGGTGATTTTATTTCCAGCTGGCGTATACCTTATCTTGATGGCACTGTGAGGCCTATTGTTACGTCCATGATCGTAGATGCTGATAACAGCGTTGTTGTGGCAGGTTACAGAGATATTTCTACGACTGATCACAATACCAATGCTTTTATCTTACGATTTAATTATTCAAGTGGGACTCTTACATTTTTAAACCGATATGAAAATACATCATCATTATTTACGAGAGTTTTAGAACCAACGGGAACCGGCCCTTTTATCGTAGTCGGACAGAATAGTCCTTCATCCGGTGCCCAGGATGCTTTAATCATGCAAGTAGATCGCACATCAGGTGCTTTAACCTCCGTAAATGATATTGATCACACAAATTCATCTGATACTTATTATTCTATTATAGGTAATGGGACAACTTTCCATACAGCTGCACGTTTCACCCCTTTAGATGCGGCAATAACTGGTCATAGACCCGTTATTACAAAGTGGGATGCATCATTTAACCAATTAGGAAAGCGTTATTATATTACGCCATCAATTTCAGGAGGTGGAACAGGTTATGATGCGAGAATGTATGGAGTAGATTTGGTCCAAGTCGGTAAATGTGTGTACATGCTTGTTATGGGTGATGATGATGGGGTTCAAAACTCCGCAGGCGCTTTCCCACATCTTTATGTTGTAAAAGCCCTTACGGCGGGAGATGGGCTGGGCAACATTTTTGAAACCCGATACGATTTTGGAGATGCGTTTGACGGAAGATGGCACTCAATAAAAGAAACTAATTCCAGTAGTTTGATGTGCCTGGGCAGTCATTCGGGACCCAATGGTGATGATAATTTAGAGGACGCATTTTTGATGAACATGGATCTTAATGGTAACCCAACATGGACACAGAGATATCCTTTTGAAATAGATAATGGCGCCACACATCCTGATGCTTTACATGTTTCAGGTTCTTTTACACGGGTAGTTGGATTCACTCATGATTATGCAACCACAAACTTTTTCGGTGCGGTATTAACTGTTTTCACATCAGACGGTGAAGTAGGTTGTGAGACTACAGAAACTCCGGATCTTGTCCAATTTGATTTTGATGAGGAAATAGACACTTTTACAAATGCAGCTGATACAGATGAAACGACAATGACAACAAGTCCGTCCAATTTAAACTTCGGTGAAAACATTATTTGTCCTGTTCCGCGTCTCGAAAATGATGAAGTAATGATAGAATTCTCCGTTGAGCCCGTTAGTATTTATCCAAATCCCAGCGGCGGGATTATAAATGTTGAATTAAACGAATATTTTAAAATTAAACCGAAAATCGAAATTTTTGATTGTCTCGGCCAATTGATTGCTACGTATCAATTTGAAGGAAAATCAACTGAGATTGATTTGTCTCAATTTGGCAAAGGGATCTTTTATATAAAAGTAGCAAACGATCAAAAATCTTTTTCAAATGTTGTGGTTATTAATTAATTGGCTTATTTTTCAAATAATAAATATCCCGCAAATGCGGGATATTTATTATTTATATGAAGACTTCCACAGAATTAAAGAATAAGCCTATCGAAATTTTCAACAAAATAATCTTCCTTTTCAATTCGTCAATTAGAATGCCCCGCTTTTTATGCGGGGCATTCTAATTGACAGACCACAAGAACCGATTTTCATCCCGGATTTTTTTTAAATTTACAAGGCCTAACAGCGGCATTAAAATCATTACAATGAAAAAATCACTCCTGTATTTTATTCTTTTTATTTCTCAGGCTCTGGTTTACGCCCAGACTCCAAAAGTTTTTCATGCAGAAAAATCAACAATTCAATTGGTACATAAATCAAAACCGCTGCGTGAAATAAAATCAGATCCGGTTCGGATGGATGGCAAAAGGAAAATGAAAGAAAAAGAAGCAAATGGCCAGATACCTGTTTTTAAAGACCTGCCGCTGAGTGAAATTATCAAGCACGACGCAGCACTGCAGGAAATTTACAGCGATACAACAACCGAATTAACGGTTTTATCCAACTGGACCGGATTAAGTACAAATGTAGATCCATCAGATAATACAATTACGGTGAGCCCGGGTTTTGTAATTCAAATGACGAATAATTTTTCCGATTCGTATATGCGCATCTGGAATAAAGCAGGTGACCTGCTGGCCGATCATATTAATACTTCAGATATTTCCGGCTTTGGCGATTATGGCGATCCGAATATTATTTATGATGAAACGGCAGACCGTTTTATTTTTTGTGTACTGAAAGCAACCGGCAGCAAATTAATAGTCTGCATTTCAGAAACCAACGACCCCATGGGCAGCTGGAACGGATATGAAATGACAACAACCGGTGGTTTTCCCGATTATCCGAAAATTGCTGTCTGGGGGAATTCATATTTCATTACAACAAATTCAAACAGCCCGACTGTTTTTGCAATCGACCGCGATGCATTGCTTGCAGGTGATGGTTTGGGTACAACACAAAAATTTGTCGCCACCGGATTGGGAACAATCGATTTCGAATCAATTGCACCCGCAACCGTTACCGGCACATCTTTACCAAATAGTCCGGCAATTATGATTCGTGTTGCTGATGATGCCTGGAGCGGAATTGACAATGATCATCTTGAATTGTTTCTGACGGATATCAATTGGGTAAATCCTGATCTCTCGACAATGACCGGCCCAATTGAATTACCGATTGCCGATTACGACAGTTATATGTGCGGATACAACAGCTGGAATTGTATTGATCAGCCCGGTCCCACCAAACTCGATCCGTTGGGAAATATCATTATGGATAAAGCACAGTACAGAAGGTTTCCCGGACATGAATCAATTGTTTGCTCCCATGTTGTAAATGCAGATGGTGAAGGAACCGGTGGTGTGCGCTGGTATGAATTAAGAAAAGATACAGGCGACTGGTATATTTTTCAGCAAGGTACTTTTTCACCTGATACACATCATCGCTGGATGAGTTCGGTAACAATAAATCAGTTTGGCTCCATTGCTCTCGGATATAATATTTCAAGTACAGAAATTTATCCGGGCATTCGCATAACCGGAAGAATGCAATGTGATACACTTGGAAAAATGACAGCTCCCGAAACAATTGCACAAACAGGTGCGGGTTCGAATAGTTACAACAGATATGGTGATTATAACGGAATTGTAACCGATCCTGTGGATGGTACATTCTGGCTCACTTCCAATTATAATCCGAATTCAAATTGGGCAACACGTGTCATTCATTTTTCACTTGATACATGCACCGTTGCAGAAACACCAATAGATACAAATCATGAAGACACAACAATTGTAAATGCGATTCAGGAAAATATTTTAATAAATGATTTTTCTCTGCAACCAAATCCTTCGGATCGATACGTGAGTGTTGCTTTTACTTCTGCAGGCACAACAACTTTCGATATCATTATTTATGATATTTCGGGAAGAGAAATTTTCAGAAAAAATTATCATGCTTTCCAGGGATCAAATTCCATCATCCTGAAAACCGATGCGTTTGCAAATGGAAATTATATTCTGACTCTGAGCAATTCTGAAATCTTCATGCAGAAAAAACTGACTGTGCAGCACGAGTAGGTTTTCAGTTGGCAGTTGGCAGTCACAGTTTGAAGTGCAGTTGGCGGTCGCAGTTTACAGCCTCACACTTTTTATAATCAGACTTTCGGTTTCAGTTCTCTTGCAAAGCCGGTTCTCGTCGCAATCCTGACTCCTGACTCCAGACTCCTGATTCCTGACTCCAGACTCCCGACTCACAATGTCATTCTCCCTGACTTTTTTGTCAATTTTATCAACAAAACTTTTTTTTCTGCTGATATTACTGTTATTTTGAAGCCTCATACTTGTCAATTTTAATGACTTTATTTGGTAATTATGTCGCGGAGCATTGTGCATATGGATCTCGATACCTTTTTTGTATCGGTTGAGCGGTTGAAAGATTCGCGGCTGGTTGGCAAGCCCGTTATTGTTGGTGGAACCGGGGCGAGAGGGGTGGTTGCCTCTTGCAGTTACGAAGCGAGGCTGATGGGTGTGCATTCCGCGATGCCCATCAGGATCGCACGTAATTTATGCCCGGATGCGATTGTGGTGCGTGGCGATCATGAGCATTATTCCTATTACTCAAATATGATCACGGGCCTGATCGAAGAAAATGTGCCGCTCTATGAAAAATCGTCGGTAGATGAATTTTATATTGATATGACCGGCATGGATAAATTTTTCGGGACCTATAAATACGTAAAGGAATTGCGAGAAAAAATCATCAAAGAAACCGGCCTGCCCCTCTCCTTTGGCTTATCCGAAAATAAAACCGTTTCAAAAGTGGCAACCGGCGAAGCCAAACCAAATAATTATATGAAAATTGATTACGGCATCGAAAAAGAATTTCTTGCTCCGCTCAGTGTAAAAAAAATTCCGATGGTTGGTGATGTTACTTCACAGTTATTAAAAAAAATGGGTATCGTACGAATTAAAACGGTGCAGGAAATGCCGCTACAGGTAATGCATAATATTTTGGGGGAGAATGGGAAAATGATCTGGCGCAAAGCAAATGGGATAGATACAACACCTGTAGAACCATATTCTGAAAGAAAATCAATTTCAAGTGAAGAAACATTCGACAGCGATACGATCGATATCAAAAAAATAAAAACGATTTTATCGGCCATGACGGAAAAACTTGCTTTTCAGTTGCGGAAAGAAAATAAACTCACTTCAACTATTACCGTGAAGATCCGCTATTCCGATTTTGATACACATACAAAACAATTGCGCATTCCTTATACTTCCACGGATCATACATTAATTAAAGTGGTGAAAGAAATGTTTGATAAATTATATGAACGACGTGTTTTGATCCGGCTGATCGGTGTGAAATTTTCAGGCCTGGTAAACGGCGGATACCAGATCAATTTACTGGAAGATTCTGTCGAATTAATTCAGCTCTATCAGGAAATGGATTATGTGCGGATAAGATATGGCGATAAAGCCGTGCAAAGAGTTTCAGCCGTCGGCTATGAATTTAAACCGGTGGATCCGGGGAGAGGGAGGAAGATTTGAAGGAAGAAGGGAGAAGGAAAAGTCAGAATGCAGAAGGCAGAAGTGAGAAATAGAGGAGAAAGGAAAAAGGAAAAAAATATTGAATAACGAACCCGCCTGCCGCAGCTCAGGGTGCAAAGCGTCGGCGGGCAGGCAAGGAATAATGAACATTCAACGCTGACGCATGATAAGCTTGTGCATCAAATCTTTCGCAAACAAAAATTTGCCCGGACGAAACTGGTCGGCCTCAAAATGTGATCGTAGAATTCAAGATCGCAGTTTGCAGCCCTGCCGCCGAAGCAGGTGCATGTGCTGCTGACAAGCTAAGAACGGCTATCGCGAACATGATGCGCCAGCAACGTGAACACATGAATCCGCCGTACGGCGGAAACACACGAACACATGAACACACGAACACGCCCCATCAGCTAATCAACACATCAGCTAATCATGTACCTCAACTGCCATTCATATTATTCTCTCCGCTTCGGAATTTTATCAATTGAAAGATTGCTGGAAGAAGCGCAGAAGAAAAACATTCATTCGTTTGTGCTCAGTGATATCAATAATACATCCGGCTGGTTTGAATTAATGCTGCAGGCAAAGAAAACAAATATACATGTGGTACCCGGTATTGATTTTAGAAACGGAACCGATCATTTATTTACAGGTATTGCAAAAAATGAAGATGGATTTGCAGAACTCAACCGTTATTTATCAAAATATCTGAACTCAAAAGAAGACATCCCTCCTCTTGCCCCCGGTTTCGAAAATGTATTTATTATTTATCCCTATCAGCATGAAAATAATTTTATTCCGGATCATCCCGATCACTTTATCGGTATAAAAAAATCTGATCTCAATAAATACCGTTTCTCCAAATTAAAATTCCCCAAAGAAAAACTTGTGGCGCTGCATCCGGTCACTTTTGCAAATAAAAAAGATTACAATGCACACCGCATTTTACGGGCAATGGACAACCGGAGCATTATTACGAAACTCAGTCCGGAAGACCTTGCAGATACCACCGAACAATTCTTAAGCTATGATGCACTTATTGAAACTTTCGGGGAAAATGATTTTCTTCTTCACCAGGCACAACAACTGCTCGATCAATGCAATTTCAACTTTGAATTCGGTGTAAATAAAAACATCAAACTGTTTTCACCAAAAGAGAAAAATGATATCGACCTGTTGCTGCAACTTACTTATGAAGGTGTAGTGAAACGGTATGGAAAAATAACAAAGCAAATTCAGGACAGGATCAATAAAGAACTGGAAATAATCATTCAAAAAGGGTTTGTTTCTTATTTTTTAATCAACTGGGATATTATCCGCTATGCGAAAAGCAGGGATTATTTTACCATCGGCCGCGGAAGCGGTGCAAATAGTTTAATTGCTTATTGCATCGGCGTAACTGATGTGGACCCCATCGAGCTGGATCTGTATTTTGAGCGGTTTATTAATTTATTTCGTGAAACACCGCCTGATTTTGATCTTGACTTTTCGTGGAAAGACAGAGAAGATATTACAGCATATATTTTCAATAAATACGCAAACGAACATACAGCCCTTCTTGCAACCTATACAACTTTTAAAGACAGATCATTTATCCGTGAAGTTGCCAAAACATTCGGGCTACCCGATCATGAAATAACCGCCATGGTAAAAAATTACGGCGAAACAATTTTTGGCGATGCAGTAAAAATTCCGGATCAGATCGCACGCAGTATTTATTCGTATGGCGGGTATCTGCACGGCAATCCAAATCATTTAAGTATACATGCCGGTGGTATTTTATTATCCGATAAACCCATTTACTATTATACCGCAACCTGGATGCCGCCAAAGGGATTTCCCACCACGCAATTCGATATGCATATTGCAGAAGATATCGGCTTGTATAAATTTGATATTTTGAGTCAGCGTGGACTCGGCCATATTAAAGAAGCCGTTGAAATAATTAAATACAACAGAGGTATTGATGTGGATGTTTCGAAAATATCCGAATTTAAAAATGATCCGCAGCTGAATGAAAATTTAGTAAAAGGAAATACGATAGGATGTTTTTATATCGAATCGCCCGCCATGCGCAGCTTGTTGAATAAATTGCGCTGCGATAATTATCTCACACTCGTTGCGGCAAGTTCCATAATCAGGCCGGGTGTTGCACAAAGCGGTATGATGGATGAATATATTCGGCGCCACCGCTTTCCGGAGAACAGAAAAAATATCCATCCGGTAATGGGAGATATTATGCCTGATACCTATGGTGTAATGGTGTACCAGGAAGATGTAATTAAAGTGGCGCATTATTTCGCAAAACTCACGCTGAGTGAAGCAGATGTTTTGCGCAGGGGAATGAGCGGCAAAAGCAGAAGTAAAGACGAATTTCAGAGAATCAGGGAAAGGTATTTTACAAATTGTGCTGAATTGGGTTATGAAAAAAGTTTAATTGATGATGTGTGGCACCAGATCGAAAGTTTCGCAGGATATTCATTTGCTAAAGGGCATTCGGCGAGCTATGCCGTTGAGAGTTATCAGAGTTTATTTTTAAAAACATACTATCCTCTCGAATTTATGGTAGCCGTGATCAATAATTTCGGCGGATTTTACAATGCGGATCTGTACCTGCGTGAAGCGGCAAAAGCCGGGGCGAAAATTGTTGCGCCCTGTATCAATACCAGTTTATATGAAACAATTATCAAAGGTGATATTGTTTATCTCGGTTTTCAGCATATAAAAGGAATTGAAATAAATTTAGTTGAGCGCTTGTTGCAGGAAAGAAAAATAAACGGATCATTTAAAGATTTTGATGATCTGCTCAACCGGGTAAGTATAAATCTGGAACAACTCGAATTACTTGTTACGATCAATGCATTCCGGTTTACGGGTATTTCGAAGCGGGTATTATTAATTGAAGCATATACAAGATTAAATAAAATTAAAAAAACGGAGCCGGTTGCGAATTTATTTGATGAAAAACCTGTGGCATGGGAATTTCCGAAACTGGAATTTGATATTCGGGAAGATGCATGGGATGAAATTAAACTGCTTGGATTCCCCGTGTGCAATCCCTTTCATTTAATGGAAGATGAACTCCTGAAAAACAAACAACTGGTGCGGGTTAAAGATTTTCCGTCGTATGTAGGTAAAACAGTTGAAATTCTCGGCTATCTCATAATTACAAAATCCACTTCAACAAAAAACAAAGAGCCGATGTATCTCGGCACTTTTCTCGATGAAGATATGAACTGGCTCGATACGGCACATTTCCCTGCCGTCGCAAAAAAATACCGCTTCAGGGGAAAAACAGTTTATTTGCTAAAAGGCAGAGTGCAGGAAAGTTTTGATGCATACACTTTAATAGTGGAAGAAATGGTTGCAGTAAAATTATGGGTGGAATAAAGGTGCATTAATAATTTGAATTATCTTTAGCCATATATTTTTACACCATAAATACATTTGAACATGCAAACTATTAAAAATAATTTCCTGGCAATTGCCTGTATTTTTTTCATCAACGCACTTTATGCCCAGGCTCCGCTCACAAATCCTGTGCAGGATATCAGTTATACATACATTCAATCCGACGGAACAAATGCATCTGCAGTTGTCTGGATTCCGGATCTGCAAATTTATGTTACGGCAATTGCCGGAAACGAAGGATTTCCGCTTGAAGGATTTAATTCAAAAGGTGAAAATGTTTTTACCGCGGTATGCAATATCGATGTACGCGGCATGTGGTGGAATCCTTCCGCTAAAAAAATTGAAACAAATAATGCAGGTGAAATCGGCTGGTCGGGTTTTTCAATTGAAGCAAACAGGCCAACTTTTCCAGAAGTGATTTGCACCGGACAGAATCAACCCGATTTTCAATCAATAGGAACATTTGATGCAGCGAAAAAGAAAGTTGTTTTTCTAGATATCGCAAATGGCGGAATTAAAATGCATAAAAGGTCAAAACCAAAAAAAACTTCAACGCTTTCAATCAGCTGGGGTGCTGTATCGCCATCAAATATAAATATGTATTCAATTGGTGTTACCGGACATACGGGCTATGAATATGTATTACTTGATTATGCAAACCGCAATCTTGTATTTTATAATTCCAAAGGTGCCTTAGCAGCAACAGTACAGTTGCCCCGGACGGCACCGGTAAATGATACATTTGCATTTTCATATACAAACGACAGAATTTTTTTATATGATAAGACCAACCGTATATGGTACGGTTACAAAATATTCTGATACGAAAAGAATAATTGAATTACCCGTTTAAAATAATTCTGCTTGCCCTGTGCTCTTTTTAGGTTTATCGGGCAGATCTTCCATTTTCATGAATGCAGCACTCAATGGCTGACTATATTGAATTAAAAGGTGCTCCGTATCGGCAGCCGGATCCAGCCATTGTCCTTCTTTTCCCATTTGAATCATAACAGGCTGCCGGTGATGGACTTCAGCAACTAATTCGTTCGGGTAGGTAGTGATAACTGCCATTGTTTTGTGGACTTCACCTGTTAATTTATTTACCCAATTATTATAAATACCTCCGTAATAGAAATTCTCTTCATTTTTTAAATGAATAAATACACGCATTTTCCTTTTTTTATCGTGTTCATAAAAGCCGTTGGTGCAAACCAGACAACGTTGGCCGGCACGCCACGCATCACGCCAGGTTGCAAGTTTATTAATTGTTTCAATCCGTGCATTAAATGTATTTCTGACGCCGGCTGCTTTTTCCGCCTGCATCCAGTGAGGAATAAATCCGAATTCATAATCCTGGATCACATCGGGTTTTTCAATTGTGATGACAGGCATTTTATTGCCGGGAAAACCAATTGAATTTTCCCCGGATGTATCGGTATACGCATCCTGATTTTTTTCATCATCCATATCCCACGGCAAACCATAAATTTTCTGGTACTCTTCTTTTTTCGTTTTTGATTTAGTTGTGTAGGATGAGCACATAATTATTTGACTATTTTATTTTATGAATTTTTTTATAGTAAGCACATGTATTTTTCATAACACATTTTTCATGCTCCGGGTTTCTGTTGTGGCAAATTTCGCGGCCGAGAAATGAGATCGCCATTCCAGCATCCCAATCTTTTTGCGGCAGCTTTTTCATGATATCCGCTTCAATCTGTTTCGGATCGGTTGATTTTGTAATTCCCAATCTTGGTGCAACACGAACAACATGCAGGTCAACAATCACACCTTCTGCCGGAACGCCGGCCTGGTGCATGATTACGTTTGCAGACTTCCTTCCGATGCCCGGCAATTTTACCAGCTCTTCCATTGTAAGCGGAATATTCTTATTCAGTTTTAAAATTTGTGCTGTTTTTATCAGCCACTCTCCTTTTTTTCGAAATCCGATCACTTTACTTATTCTGGGAAATAATGTTTCCGTTGTTGCCTTTGCCAATGACTGCATATCCGGGAAAGATTTAAATAAATCGGGGGCAATCGAATTAATCAATTTATCAGAAGTTTGCGCAGCAAGTATCACCATTACCATTAATTCGTATAAATTATTGAATTCGAGCGGGTGTTTTTTGCCGCGGTATTTTTTCAGCAGCGGTTTTATTTCAGCTGCCCAATTTATTTTTTCCGCCATTGTTGATTTTTATTGAAAGGTAAAAACTATTCCTGATGAAGAATGCCCAAAATTTATTTAAAGGGAATGACTGAGATGTTTCCTGTTGTTTCGAGCATTGCGAGTTTTACTTCGGTAATTTTTTCAATATTGTTTTCTCTCACGGCACCTTCAAGTTCAGCCATCGTAATTTTTTGCTTTTTCATATTCATTTCATTCGGCTTGCCGTTATAAATCAGAACAACAGGTTCACCATCCAAAGCTCTGCGCAACCGTTGCGATTTATAGATCAGGAGACGCAGAACATAATTGATGATAAATAATGTTCCCGCTGAAACCAATGCAATTATTGCGCTGTACCATTTTCCGTCCACCATTCCGTTTTGTACGGCATTACTTATCAGAAGAATAAAAAATAAATCGGACACATTCAGTTGAGAAAGTTCGTTCTTTCCGAATAATTTGACTGCAGCGATCAGCACGATATAAATTAAGGCGGTTGATGCGATAACAATAAGAATTTCCTGCATATGTAAAAGATTTAAAGCGAAGTTACAATATGCAAAATTATATCACCGGGCAGTGAAACCTGCATGCAGTTATTTGTCGAAATAAAAAACCGGTCAGGCGAAGAATCCTGACCGGCTGAACACAAAGAAATCGTTATTTGCTTTGTTGAAGAGACCCTCTTTTATTAATGCTGCACCTGGAATTCGGAGCTGGTGAAAGTTCCTTTGTCCAGATCATAAATATTCAACATATAAATGCCTGCATTCAAATTATCGACTGCAATTCCATTTTGCATGCTAATTCCTTTTACAATTAATTTTCCCTGCAGGTCTGTAATGCTTGCGACATAATGTGCCGGCAATGTATGGACGGTAATCATATCGGAAGCCGGGTTTGGAAATACGAGCACTTTATCTGAAACAGTGATTGATTCGATTGCTTCAGGTGCTTCTTCCGTGCGGTAAACACTTGCCCCGAAATCGTTATGTGCAACCCAGATATTATGGTCGGCATCGATGGCGATTTCATTTACTGAATTTGATACCATGGAAGGATCAACAGTTGTTGCATAATATTCCCATGTATCAAGATAGCTGTCGTAAACACTGATGCCGCCGATATCACCTGTTAATCCGAAATATGTTTTTGTTCCGTCGAAAGCAAATTCAATAATAAATTCGTTTCCTTCACCAATCGTGAAATCTTCCCAGTCTGTTCCGTCGTATTTATATGTTTTATTATTATTCGCACCGAACCAAACATTATTCAAGGCATCCACTTCAATTTCCTGAATACTTGAACCGGCAGACATTGCAGGAACATCGATGCTGTTGATTATTTCCTGGGAATCGAAATCATATTTAATGATACCATCCATATTTCCCAACCAGATCAGATTTCTGGAAGCATCATATTTTACAGAAAAAAACCAATCATATATACTGGGTGTGGCAATCAATATTTCTGTTACACCGCCTTCACTTTTAAATAATCCGTCATCATTAATAAAATAAATCACACCGTCTGCTGTTACATCATAATCAAAAATATAAACAGAAGAATATCCGTCTGCATAAGGAATATGTGTCCATGTGCTGCCGTCAAAATATTCGATCAGATTGCCGTAATCAACACCATAAATATTCCCGTCGGCATATTTAAGATCATAGAGTGAACCATATATAGTGGGCACATCTGAATAAAGGTCCCAATTATTGGATGATGCATTGTAAGTATATAATTTCGAGCCCGACGACAGGATAATTTCTCCGGCAGGATTTTTTACAATTCCTCCAACATCATTTGATGTGAAATTAAATTCCTGCACATTGATTGTTTCTGTGATTGCGTCGGCAACATGAAATAATTTCGGAACGTTATTGTAAGTATATTCATCGAGATAAAAATCGCTGCCGTTTGCATAGATCAGCTGATCATAGAGATTTGCATCAAGATCGGTTGCGAGTTCCCATGTAAGTCCGGTTAATTTATAAATTGCATTTCCGTTTACAAAAGCATATAATTCGTTATCGGCACCTCTTTCAATATTTCCGATAAATGCAAAATCCGGTAAACCTGCAGTTGCACTTTCGAAAGTACCATCTTTAAATTCAAATTCGATCTGTCCGAAATTGCTGATGAGGTAACACATTTCATTTACTTCATATAAACGAACGGTTGTCGGAGTGCAGGTAGCAACAATTGCAGATTCGGAATTCGGAAATGAATCGATCGCAGCGTTGGTTGCCGCATCAATCACCACGCAATTTGTACCTGTAAAGATCAAAACATGATTTTCGGGTGTAATATCAAAGTCCCATGCATTGAAATCCCAGCCTGCACCCGCCACTGTATTTACAAATGTATATTCATGGCTTGTTGTGTTGAATTTAAATAAGCCGGTATTTGCCTGGATCCATAAATTACCGAACCCGTCAAATTTCATTCTGTATAAATTAAACACTTCGGGAAACGGATAGGTTGTAAAGTTTGAACCATCCCATGATGCAACACCTGCATCGTAGGTGCCGACCCATATCACATTGTCCACGCTATTAACCGCCACCTGTTCAACAGAAGCGGAAGGAAGGCCTGCATCGCCGCGATTATAAAAAGTGCGGATACCTGAAACAGTGTTCATATCGATAACACCGCCTTTCGCTGTGATCCAGAGATGATCACCCGAAGGAACCGCATCTGTGATTGCATTGATATTGCTGTAGTTTTCCCAGGTTCCTGCAAACAAGCCTGCAGATGCAAACAAGGTGAAGATAAACGCCAGAATGTAATTTGTCTTTTTCATATTTAATGATTTACAAGTGCAAATTTGGGCACCCTGCTTCAATTAATATAATCAATATAAGGGTTAAAATTAGTTGTCAATCACTTTAAGTTTAGTAATATTTCTTTGTTTTCAGTATTTTCACAGGCTCATATATTAGAAGTCTATGAAAAGCCCTTCAAGCGATTTATTTGACCTGATCCGGTCACTCACCAAAACCGAAAAAAGGTATTTCCGACTGTATGCACTGCGCAGCATACCGGGTCAAAATCAATATACAAAGTTATTCAGCCTGATCGATAAACAGACTGTTTATGATGAGAAGAGCCTTTCACAGGAATTCTCCGGTACAAAATCAACAGCGCATTTTGCCGTACTTAAAAAACAATTGTATGAAAATATACTGGAGAGCCTGCATCGGTTCGATGAATATTCACAACCTGAACAAAAAATCAGGAAAGGAATTCATTATTGCAGCCTGCTGCTGAAAAAAGGTTTATTCAATCAATGCAAAAAACAAATTCTGAAATACAAACTGCATGCATACAGGCTGGAAAAATTTGAATTTGTTATTGAATTAATAGAGATTGAAAAACGGATGATCGGTAAACAGCAATTTACATCCGTTTCCTATACGCAACTTGAGCAGCTACAATCCGAACAAAATGAATGTTTGCGTCAATTGCAGATCAGCGGAGATTACTGGCTGAAAAGCAACAGGATATTTAAAATGCATTTTGAGAAAAAGGTTGCACCGGGCCGTACCAATACCGAACTGGATGAGCTCATTTCAGAAAATCAATTTAAACATTTTGATGAGGCAACAAATTTCAAATCGAAACTCGATTATTTGCAAATCAATGCCCTCCATGCATTTGTAAGCAATGATGTAACGAAAGCATATGCATTAAATACAAAATTTCTCAACCTGCTGGATGAAAATGAACATTTAAAAATCCTGCATACAGACAGATATTTTTCGGTTCTGAATAATTACCTGATCGACAGTTTACTTCTTGAAAAATATAAAGAGCTTAAAAAGGGAATAGCCGTATTAAGGTCATTGCCCGGTAAGCCTGAATTCAGGCATATCAATAACCTGGAAGCGAATGTATTCAGACAGAGTTATCTGCTTGAATTGAATTATTACGTTTCATCTGATAATTATAAGGAAGCGCTTGCAATTGTACAGGATGTAAAATATGGTTTGAAAAAATACGGAGATAAAATTGCAAAACCGAATATTGTTACATTCAGATATCTGATGGCATATATTCTTTTCTGCAACGGTGATTTTAAATCCTGTCTGGATGAAATTCTCTGGATATTAAAATCGAAGGATGCAGAAAAGATCACGGATATATTCAGGGATGCACGTGTGCTTGAATTACTTTGTCATTTTGAGCTGGGGAATTATTTACTTGTAGAATCACTTATTACCTCCCTGCAAAGATCATTTACGTCAGAAAAAATTACATTCGAAACATACAGGGAATTGCTGCGGTATATGAAGCAATCCGTTCAAAAATTACATAAACCGGATCTTGGCATATTACAAAAAAAACTTTTACAACTGAGTGAAAAAGAATCTGAAAAACCGGTTTTCAATAATCTGAATTATTTATGGTGGGCGCAAAAACTAACGAAACAATTAAAATAATTTCTTTCAGCTGTTCAGTAAGGTTCGTCTTTTTATTTCTTGACCCTGTCGCAACCGGAACGCATGCACAATTGACGGAATATCACAATCCCATTTCTTAAGAATTGCCATGATGATGCAAGATTCGGTGCGTGCAACAGCTCCGATGATCATACACGCATTAAATAACCAGTTTGATGTACAATCCAGCATCACATCACTGAATGCAGGTACAATAAGTACACCCCAAAATTTTGAAAGCAGATTATGTGTTGATGCTTCTTTTTTAAACCGGATGAAACTGATAAGATGTGAACTGCATTCAATTGAGAGGACGATTAAAATAAGCGGAAGCTGTGTCTGAAAAAAAGGCGGACATAAAATACGGATACATACAATCGCAGCGATCCAGAAAATCCTGTCTGCAATTGTATCTGCCCGGCGAAGAAAAGGCGTCGAAATTTTTAAATACCTGGCAATAATACCATCAAAAATATCGGTGAGAATGGCGAGCCAGAAAATCAGAACAATGAGATGATGTTGCTCGCGGAAAGCGAGAAAAACTATCAGTGGTGCCAGTAAGATACGCAGGCTAGTCAATGCGATCGGAATATGTTTTTTCATACAGTTGTTTCTTATACTACAAACTACTGCATTTTTTCCATGCGTATCCTATTGGATTAAACAAGAGGCCTGATTTCGTTTACGGAATTCCGCAAAAGCAAAAATTCAATTATCCAATGAAACAATCTGCAACGAAGTATCGAGAAATACGGTAATTGTTTCTTTGGTCATGAGATTGGATGCGGAAGAAGCCTGGTAGGTATGCGACATACGGTATCCGAGTAATTCCTTTTTAAAATCATGGAGATACGCAACAACTTTTTTAGAATAATATGTAGAGCTGTCGGAATACAAACCTGATTTCTTATAATCATATGTAAGATATTCTTCTGCTTTATCCATATAATATTGCGCCTTCTCCATATATAAATCGGTTGTATCCTCACTGGGTTGTGTAAATACCGAATCCAGTTTTCCGAATGAAACAGCCTGGTATGTTTCAGGATGCGGCAGGTTTTTTTTCAGCATTTCACTGATCGAATTCTGTACTTTTTCCTCCGGGGTGATTGGCTCATCATTTTGGCCGGCAGAATTGCATGCTGCAACAAGAGTCAGAACAGTCAGGATACAAATGAATTTCATTGTGGACATTTATCATGTAAAATTGCCGGTTTTATTTGATTCAGCAAAATACCTTTTTTGATTTCAATCGAATGCTTAACATTGCTAATTAATCATTACCATCATGGTTCGATTTAATGCAGTTCTGAAAAAATTCGGCAGCATGGGAGAAAAAACCGGCTGGACCTATATTGAGGTGCCATCCGAAATTGCAATGAAATTGAAACCGGGACAAAAAACATCGTTCCGTGTAAAAGGGAAAATTGATAATTTCCTGATCAAACAAATTGCTTTGATTCCGATGGGTGAAGGAGATTTTATTATGGCTGTAAATGCCGGTATGCGGAAAGGGATCGGAAAAAAACAGGGAGCTGAAGTAAAAGTACAGATCGAGGCAGATGATGCCGCATTTAAATTTTCAAATGATTTTATCAGTTGCCTTGAAGATGAACCAAAAGCAATGACGTATTTTAAGAGCCTTCCACCCGGGCATCAAAAATATTTTTCAAAATGGATAGATAGTGCAAAAACAATTGAAACGAAATCGAAACGAATTGTAATGGCGGTAAATGCGCTTTCAATGAAGATGGGCTATTCTGAAATGATCAGGGCAAATAAGAAATCAAAAGAATAATTCATGTTTTATTCTTTGCAAGATATTCTTCATACATCAATTTAAAACAAACGACTTTATCATCCTTTCCTGTGCATGAAAAACCTGCTTTCAGCAATAATTGCTGCGATGCAACATTCGGAACTTTCGCTCTTGCGGTTATATAATCGAGTTCTTCTGTTTCAAATAAATAATTGATCACACAATGCACAACTTCAAACATGTATCCTTTGCGCCAGTAAAATTTATCTAATGAATAACCGAATTCATTTTCCGGATGATTCATTTTCCAGACAATCGTACCGATAATCCGTTGGTCTGCCTTATGGTAAATGCCCCAGCGTACAGCAAGCCCGTTTTTAAAATCAAGTGTATATTTTTGAATGAGTGCAACAGCCTCATCCCGTGAATTAAGCGGAGTGGATTCACGGAATTGCATTGCTTCGGCATCGGAATACATTTGAAAAATATCATCTGCATCCGTTAAACTTACCTGCCTGAGCAAAGTCCTATCAGTTTCAAGCACCGGGAATTCCATTCAGTATATTTTTCAGAATGCTGTAAATTTAGAGGAGATTATTTAAATACCTGAAATGAAAAAAATTATCTGCGCCTTATTTATACTTACCACTACAAATCTTTTCTCACAAAATACAAATATTTCAGAAGGTGATGTATTTGATGGTGAACCATTCCTGATAACAAACCCCGCAAATCCGGAACAAATCACTGTTGCATGGATGGGATTCAACGGCCTCGATCTAATTCAAATACAAACCAGGGTGAGCCTCGATGGCGGTATGCATTGGGAAAGCACTGTCGGAATTCCGCATCAGGAATTCGGAAATGTATCTGCAGATCCATCCATGGCATATAATAGTGACGGTGCATTATTTATTTGTTATATCGACTATGATCCATATTATACTTCAGGTGGTGTATATATCAGGAAATCAACTGATCACGGTATTTCATGGGGAGCGCCAGTAAAAGCAATTGATGCATTTGATGATGGTTTTGAATTTCCTGTTGACCGGCCTTGGATCACGATCGACCAATCAGGAGGAATTTATGACGGATATATTTACATTACGACTAAACCGGCACCTTTTATCCCGATTCCAAATAAAAATTATCTTGTTATTTCAAACGATGGAGGCGCAAGTTTCAGCGACTGGAAAAATCTTGATGCAGCAGGTTGGCAGATAGGAGATTTTATTCAGGCACCGATGGCAACACCGGTAATTTCTGCCGATGGAAAATTTCATTGTGTTTATCCGGCATGGGAAATTACGGAAAATTTATTGCCACGGTTTATCCATGCTTCCAGCAGTGATGGTGGTGCAAATTTTACATATCATGAAATGATCGAATCAGGTGGTGGTGATTTAATTACTGATACTTTGCCGAAAGTGGGTTATTTATTAATCGCCGATCCAACCGATCCTGATCATCTTGTTTTCTCTTTTGTTTTGCAGAGTCTGGGAGATGCAGATATTTTTATTTTGGAAAGTACGAACAGCGGTGCGTCATGGTCGGATAAAATCAGAGTGAATGATGACGCAGTGAATGCGGGTATCATGCAGGATATGGTATGGGCGGATTTTAATGACAACGGTGATTTACTCGTCAGCTGGCGTGACAGAAGAAATGCGCCGGACACGGGTTATGCAACATCTTCAGAATTTTGGGCGGCGGTAAAATGGAAAGATTCAACAGCATTTTCTTCCAATTTTAAACTCTCTGATCAATTGGTTGCATTTGACGATGTGCTGAAAGAAAATGGAAATGATTTTATGGGCTGTGCATTCATCGGTGATACTGCAATTGCAGTTTGGGGAGAATTGCGTGAACTCACACTCAATATCTGGTTTGCAAAACGATCTGCAAAAACAACTGCAGGCACATCGGTTGTACAGATCGGTTCATCAGCACAATCACTTCTCAGAGTTTTTCCAAATCCCGCCGGTGACAAAATATATTTTACAGAACCTCCAACCGGTTTAACGGAAATTTACAATGCCCATGGTGAAATTGTTTTGTCAGAAAAAATAATTGAAGCAAACACTTTGCATATTTCCGGATTAAGCCCCGGAATTTATTATCTCTCGTGCGAAACAAAAAACGGAAAACAAATTGCAGGTTTTGTCAAAAAATAAAAATATTATCTGATGATTATTTTCCGAACGAACGAAGTATCGCGATAATTCACCTGCACAAAATAAATTCCCGGAACAAATTGACCGGTATTAATTTCCACGCTGCCTTGCAAGTCTTCTGCATAGTACAACCTTGCACCCTGCACATCAAATATTGATATAGTAAAGTCTTCTTCACTGTTTAGTTGAACTTCCATAAACGCACCACACGGATTCGGGCCGATACTGATTTGATCATTCAAATCCTGCAGTGTAATTTCAACAATATCCGAATAGGTAATTTCTCCGTTGAAATCCACGGAAGCGAGCCTGTAATAATTCACACCATTTACAGGATTCTTGTCAGAAAATGCATATGATTTTAATTCTGTGCTGTACCCGGCTGCGTCCTGCATACCGATTTGTTCAAATAAATGCCCGTCATTACTTCTCTCAATCACAAAATAATCGTTGTTTATTTCTGATTTTGTGTTCCAGTATAAATTCACATCATTGCCTTTTTCCTGCGCATAAAAATTTTCAAGTGAAACAGCCAAAGCCGCTGCCGGCATCACCACAACCTCATCAATAAAATAATATGCAGCATTCGACATTGCAAAAGCCGCATGTGTTGTGTGGCTGGTTGAAAGATCATCATAAAAATTTCCAATCGTAAGATAATTATAAGCCTGGTCGGCAGTATATGTAAATGAAATAAATTGCCAGCCTGTATTCCATATTTCTCCGGCATATTCACATTGCGGAATACCGCCGATCGGTTCATGGTCCATTTGATATGGAAGCGACATGCTAAAACCCATTCCGATATGATTACATCCGGCGCCGCAATACCAGGCTGCAGATCCGTTTGTGATCCACATAGAAACGTCATATGTTTCACCTGCAATCATGGGTGTTGAAAATTGAATCGCGGCATATTCCCTGAATGCGGGTGTTGTGCCGTGCCATGCAGTGAATCCTAAAATTGCATTCCCTGCAAAAGCATTGACAGTTGCGAACGTATTGAATGGAATATCCACACCTGCACCACCGCTCGAATGTAAAAAATCAGGACTTGCATACGGCCATACAAAACCGATGTATCCATTCAGGTTTGACCATCCGGTGAGTTTATACCATTGACCATATCCGTTTGGCAATGAACTGTAATTTTCAAATCCATTATTCGGAACAATATTTTGGGCGGAAGCACTATGAAAGAAAATCAGAATAAGTACTGCCGGAAATAATTTTGTAACAAACAGTCTCATATCGTTTGCGGATCGGTGGCAATACAATTTTACGTGGAGGATAAAAAAAATACGGTGATAAAAGGAAGTGGTTCAGATGATATTTCTCCTGCTGCCGGACATGATAAAAATTGCGGGAACAGTAAACTGAGCCATGCAGAAATAAAAAAGGGGACGACAAGTCATCCCCTTTAAAATAAATATGTTGGTATTACAGTTTTAAATCATCATCGTTTTGATCATACCCCGAATTTGAATGATCATCTTCACGATCATCGTTGCGTTCCATTTCAGGTGCATCGTGATTTTCTTCTTCATGTCTTTCTTCGGTATGATCATCCATTGCTTCATCATGGCTTTCGTGTTCAGCATGTGGCTGGTCTTCATATTTATGGCTGAACGCATCGAAATCAAAATCCGGCATCAGGCTTTTGATATGATCAATTACTGCAGTGGTTTCTTCGATAAACTTGTTAAAGTCCTCTTTGTAAAGGAAAATTTTATGCCTTTCATAACCATTTCCGTCAAATCTCTTTTTACTTTCAGTGATCGTGAGGTAATAGTCGTTTCCGCGGGTCGTTCTTACATCAAAAAAGTAAGTCCTGCGCCTTCCTGCACGTATTTTCCTTGAAAATACGCTGTCATTTCGCTTACGGTTGTCGTTCTCCACTGGTTGCTGGTTTATTGGGTTGTGGTCTGAAATTTTCCGAAATATAAAAAGAATTTAAAAATTCAAGCAGAAAGATTAGATATTTCGGTTCGGGGCGGGTTCCTCAAGTTTTTGTTTTTCAAGTATTTCGGCATAAATCCCACCCTTTCTCACAAGTTCTTCGTGCGTGCCCGATTCAGCAATGCGGTGGTTATCGATTACAAGTATCCTGTCAAAATCGATTAATGAATAAATGCGGTGCGTAATGATGATTGCGGTTTTCAACTCAAGATAACGCCGCATATTTTGCATGATCACTTTTTCCGTATTTGTATCCACTGCGCTCAGGCAATCGTCGAGAATGATCACGGGCGCATTTTTTATAAATGCACGGGCAATTGAAATTCTTTGTTTCTGGCCCCCGCTTAAAGTAACACCCCGCTCTCCCACCATTGTTTCGTAACCGTCTTTAAACAATTCAATATCGTGATCAATGGAAGCAAAGCCCGCATATTTTTTTATTTCATCAAGTTCCGCATTCCTACGGCCGAAAGCGATATTATTTTTTATCGTATCGGAAAAAAGAAATACATCCTGCGGCACATAAGAAATATAATTGCGTACATCATCGAGATTTAATTCTTTCACATTCTTTCCATCAATAAATATATTCCCCTGCCCGGGATCATACATACGCACGATCAAATCTGCAATTGTGGTTTTTCCGGAGCCCGTTCTTCCGATAATTGCAATTTTCTGGCCCTTGCTGATTTTAAATGAAACATCTTTCAATGCAATTACACCTGTATCAGGATATGTGAATGTCACATTGCTGAATTCAATTTCGCCCTGAATAATATGAGCAGGTTTATCCCCGCTTTCAATATCCGGAACAATATCAAGAAATTCATTAATTCTTTTTTGTGATGCCGCCGCACGCTGCACAATTGATGCTACCCAGCCAAGAGATGTTACAGGCCATGTGAGCATATTTACATACACAACAAATTCTGCAACATTTCCTGCAGTAATATTTCCAAGCATTACCTGCCATCCGCCAATAAAGACAGTCAGTAAAATACTTATCCCGATCAATAATACCATTAAGGGTTGAAACATCGCATCAACACGTGAGAGTGACAAAGAGCGGTTTTTATATTCTTCACATTCATCACTGAAATACGCAACAGTATTTTTTTCCTGTGCATACCCTTTAATTACACGAATGCCAGAAAATGATTCCTGCGAAATATTTGTAAGCGTTGATAATTGTTGCTGAATTAATTCACTTTTTTTATTGATGATTGAATTGACATAATAAATGGAGACCGATAAAATCGGCAATGGCAAAAGGACATATAATGTGAGCAGCGGACTAATGTCCATCATCACCCAGATAACAAGAATAAATGTGAAAAGTAAATTCAGGAAATACATGATGGCAGGCCCTGCGTATTGCCGCACACGTCCGACATCCTCTGCAACACGGCTCATCAGATCACCTGTATTATTGCGTTTAAAAAATGCCGGTGTTAAGGATTCATATTTTGCGAATAGTTCATTTTTCTGATCGTATTCAATATGGCGGCTCATCACAATAATTGTTTGCCGCATAAAAAACATAAACACACCACGCACAACAGTTAATCCGATAAATAAAAGCGCATATCTCAATAATGCGGGGCTTACACTGCGAATAAGCTGATCCCGCTCTGATGTATTTTCAGTATATGTATAATCATCCAGGTTTGAGCGCACCAGGTCAATTGATCTGCCGATATACTGTGGTGCATACACCTGAAAAATATTTGCGAGTGCAACGAAAACAGCACCCAATAAGAAGAGCCATTTATATTTTAAAAAATATTTATTAAGTGATTTTAACTGGTTCATTTCCCGTTTGCAAAGCTAATGAGATAAAGAAAAGTTCTTCTAAAAAACTTCTTCTATCTTTGCCACGCAATTTAAAAACGTTCATTATGTCAAATACTTCGATGCAGTTAGTGAATGGGGAGTTGATGTCAACCATGCTTGAAATGAATCACGAGCAGCTGGTTTTCTGCACTGATAAAGAAAGCGGGCTCAAAGCGATTATCGCTGTACACAACACCGTATTGGGCCCATCCTTAGGCGGTACCCGCTTCTGGAATTATACCAATGAAACCGATGCCATAGTTGATGTGCTGCGCTTGTCGCGGGGCATGACGTATAAATCGGCACTTTGCGGAAATAATCTTGGTGGTGGTAAAGCCGTGATCATCGGCGATTCACGCAGTCTGCGCAACCGCGAATTTTTATTCAGGAGCTATGGAAAATTCGTGAATTCACTCAATGGAAAATATATCACTGCAGAAGACGTCGGAACATCTACTTCTGATATGGAATTGATCGCCAATGAAACAAAATATGTTGCAGGCCTCCCGGAAAGTATGGGCGGCGGTGGCGACCCTTCGCCGGTAACTGCATATGGTGTGTATCTCGGACTGAAGGCCAGTGTCAAATTCTCAACAGGAAGTGAAAGCCTCAATGGGAAAAAAGTGATGGTGCAGGGAACGGGTAACGTCGGTGGCCATCTTATAGATCATCTGATCAATGATGGTGCAAGTGTATACATTTCAGATATTTACGAGGACAGGATCAAGAAAATTACATCCAAGCATAAAGTGGAAGTAGTTGCGCCTGATAAAGTGTATGATGCCGACGTGGATATTTATGCACCCTGCGCTTTGGGAGCAACGCTGAACGACGACACCATTCCACGGCTTAAATGCAGTATTATAGCCGGTGCCGCAAACAATCAGTTGAAAGATGAATTGAAGAACGGGAACGACCTCAAAACAAGGGGAATTATTTATGCACCGGATTATTTGATCAATGCGGGTGGCGTGATCAATTGTTATATCGAACTGGAAGGCTATAACCGTGAACGGGCGATGCGCAGCACCGATGTGATTTTTGATAAAACGATCGAAATTCATGAACGTGCACAAAAAAATAATATCACAACGCATCAGGCTGCCAATCAAATGGCTGAAGAACGAATCGCAAATATTGCACGGATCAATGCAAGGCTGTGAAAGCAGAATATGTTGAATTGCCTTAACATGGCAAACTGATTATCAATAAAAAGAAATAACAGCACATAAAAGTACTTTGAAATGCTGAGCAGAAGAGGATTAAGGATTAAGTCGATGCAAACACATTATGTGTATGCGCAATCAGACGGGATGCAGGTTACTGCAGCGGTTCAGCAATTGAATCAAAGCATACATAATTCCTATGCGGCATATTTATATTGCCTGCATTTTATTTCCAAACTTGCCATGCAGCAGGATCTGGAGGCGCATATCAAAAAGAACAAATACCTCCCTTCAAGCGAAGATTTAAATTTCAACCCAAAGTTTTTTCATAATCTGATCATTCAGTTTTTACTGACCAATACGTATTTTCAGTCAAAATTCCGCCGAGAAAAAATGCAGGTGGATGATGAAAGTGAGATTGAAAAACTCATTTACACGCAATTAAAAGAATTTCCGGCGTTTCAGAAATATATGGACACGGAAAACGCGGATGAGAAAAAAATACTGGAGGAAATTTTCCGCAATTTTTTACTGAAGAATGAATATTTCGACGAGCACATGGAGAATGTGATTGCTACATGGGCCGACGATGAATTCATTGTGCAGGGGCTGATGGATGAATTCTTCAGGGCGAAAATGTACTCCGGTCTCAATGAAGTGCATTTGTTTGATTTTTCAATCACTGAAGAAGAAAAGAAATTTGCCGAAGACCTGGTGCGCCTCAGCATTGATCATTCGGACGAATTCGACCGCATGATCGAATCCAAATTGCATAACTGGGAGCTCGACCGTGTTTCGCTGATCGATAAGATCCTCATGAAAATGGCTTTGACCGAATTCATGTATATGCCTACCATCCCTGTGAAAGTAACCATCAACGAATATCTCGATATTTCGAAAACCTACAGTACACCCCGCAGCCGTGAGTTTATCAATGGGGTGCTGGATAAGATCATGAATGAATTAAAAGCAGCCGGCACCATTATTAAAAGCGGTCGCGGCTTAATTGAATAACTATTAAATTTGCGTTATGAAAACGATCAATCAACTTAGAATTTGCGGAATATGCATGCTGATGTTCGTATTCGCAGCTGCCTGCAATGAAAGTTCTGAAGGAAATTCCGGCAAAAATGTAAAGGCCGAAAGCGAAGAAGATATGATTTCAACCGACGTGGTGGAAAACCCAACCGAAATTACTTTTGAAAAAGATTCTTACGATTTCGGAGATATCAGACAAGGTGATACCGTGAGTCATGATTTTAAATTTACAAATACCGGCTCGCACGACCTGATTATTACAAATGCAAGAGGCACTTGCGGATGCACAGTACCTGAATGGCCGAAAGAACCGATCAAACCGGGAGAATCGAACGTGATTAAAGTGCAGTTCAACAGCAAGAATAAAAAAGGTGCACAAAACAAAACCGTTACAATTACCGCAAATACAAAACCGAGCGAAACAAAAATTTACTTCACAGGTAATGTGATCGCTCCAAATTAATCTCATCAAATAAAAATAACTCACAAATGAATTTTACGCTCTTACAGGCAGCAACGCCACAACCAACATTTTGGGAACAATACGGAACAATTGCATTTTTCTTTCTCTTTTTTATAATTCTTTATTTTTTCATGATCCGTCCGCAATCAAAAAAAGCAAAGGATCAAAAGAATTTCTTAAATGAAATTAAAGCCGGAGATAAAATAGTTACAATCGGCGGTGTACATGGAAAAATTCTCAAAGTGGATGAAGATACCTATTTACTCGAGGTTGATTCAAATACAAAAGTGCGCATTGAAAAATCAGTGATCTCACTTGATTTCACAAAAGCAATGCTCGCACGCAAAAATCAAACTGCAAACTGATACCTGATTTGTGTCGTTAACAGGAACATCCGGTTTATCTGCAACCCGGCAACGAAAGGGCAGAAAAACGATGCACTTCCTGGTAAGTTTATTTCTTGCAATTATTATCTGGCTGTTTAAAAGTTTATCCGCAGATTATAACAGCGAAATTTTCGTTGAACTTCAATATGAATTCCCCGAAAAATCAACGGCTGTGAATCAATTGCCAAACCATGCGGTTGTTTTTGTAACAACAAGCGGATGGCAATTATTGCGGGAAAAATTTTATAAACGCGAGGTTACGCTGCAGTATGCACAATTCGATGGTGAAAATCTGATCACAAACGATCACCGCGAATTATTTGCCTCCGATCTGCCGCCCGCATTTAATGTTGTGCATATTTCACCCGATACAATTCAATTTCAAATCGAAGGGTATATTACAAAACGGGTTCCGGTGCAACTCGTGCAAAATATTTTATTCTCACCCGCCTTCTCTGTTTCCGATACAATTGAAATCAAGCCCGACAGTATTTTAATTTCAGGACCCCGTTCTATTGTGGAAGCAATTCAAACCTGGGAAACAGAGAATGTTGTTAGTGAACATGCTGATTCAACTTTAACCGGTGTGATTCCGTTGAAAGACCGTGGTAGTAAAAATATCCGGTTATCAGCAATTGTTGTTTCTTACCGTATTCCCATTGCAGAAAAAGATACTATGGAAGCTGATTCAGCGTTTATAAATTTACAGGAGAAATAACATGCTAAAAGTTGGAATTACCGGCGGAATAGGAAGCGGAAAAACAACCGTTTGTAAAATATTTGAAGTATTGGGAGTACCTGTTTATTATGCAGATGAAAGGGCCAGGGAAATTGTGAATACAGATAAAAATGTAATCAACGGTGTAAAAAAATTATTTGGAGAGGATATTTATTTACCGGACGGAACGCTCAACAGAAAAAGAGTTGCAGATATTGTTTTCAATTTTCCTGAATTACTTGAACAATACAATGCGATCATACACCCTGTTGTAATTGAAGATGCAAGAAAGTGGATGCGGAAAAATCAACAGCACGATTATGTGATCAAGGAAGCTGCATTATTATTTGAAGCCAATACTTACAAAGATCTCGATTATATCATTTGTGTAACTGCCTCAGTTCCGGTGCGGATTCAACGTATAAAACAGAGGGATAAGAGCACTGAAGAACAAATACTTGCAAGGATCAGAAATCAAATGCCTGAAGAAGAAAAAATAAGGCGCAGTGATTTTGTAATTTATAATAACGGTGATGCACCTTTGATTCCGCAGGTGATGAAAATAAATGAAAAATTAATTCAGCTCACCGGGAAAGAATACCAGGTTTGATTTATACTTTTTTATACTGCAGGCCGATTGAAAGGTAACCTGTTTCAGGCATATTTTTACCGGACAAACCGATGTGATACGCTCCGTTCAGTCCGAAACTCTTATAAGCGTATCCTGCTTTCAATCCGAATGCAGTAAATTCCTGATCATTTAAATACAATCCCGTATAATTTGTCGTGCAATCGCAATCATTGGTTCCGTTTCCAATTGATTGTTTTACCGTCAGCAATCCGGCAAGATACAATCCGGTTACAGGCTGATAACCTGCTTCCATTTTTGAAATGATATTGTTGCTGTAATTATTTGAACGGATATCACCTCCGAGATAAAATGTAAACCAGGCTTTCGGGAATGACCATGCGGCGCCAAATCCGGGCTGTAATGCATAACTATTGAAACCCGTTTGCATTCCTTTTAAATAATTCCGCTCTGAAGTATTTGCTTCAAAAAATAAAGAAGCTGTAATAATCGGTTTATCATCTATGATCTGATAAATACCACCAAAACTTATATTTCCGAAATCATTTAATTGTCCGGTTGTGAGATAAGGTGTGCCTTCAAACTGATTGAAATAATAAAGATCACCCGTACTTTTTATGAGTTTATACGGCACATTTACCTGTGCAGTAAATTTATCACTTACACCATATTGCACCAACAGGTCAATCGTTTGATCAACTATCTGAACAGGAATTTCGAGGGTCTCTCCTGTAGAATCAAATATTTCATTATATACTCCATAACTTACCGATAAATTGGCATACATGCTTCCTTTTTTCAAAGTCCATACTTGTGCATGCAATGCTGCTGAAATGAAAATAATTATTGAAAGAAGAAGAATGCGCATATTTTTGTCGATATACAGCCAAAAATAAACAAACAATGCCATATGACAACCCAAACGCTTGACCTGCTAAAAGATATTTTTTTCCTGCTTTTTTTTCTGACGGGAACGCTCTGGCTTTGGGGGAAAGTAAAGCTGAAGGCGGAAAATCAGGCGTATCTCGAAAAATTATTCGCGAAAAGCCGCACCCGGTTTAAATGGATGTTTCTGATCGGATTGCTCCTGATCGGTGGTTTGTTTATCTGGCAATATGTTTTAGGAAAGTAAAAATTAATTAACCGGCAGTTCAAAAGGCAGGTTAATAGGCGGCAGGTCCACCATATGGCATTTCTCACAAAATTGAGGTGTTTTATTTTCAAGCCATAATTTTCTGAATTCGCGATAGCCCGGAGAATTCAGGCAATACATTAATCCATCGTCAAACACATTTCCGAAATTGAGTTCCTTCGGAAAAGGTTTTGCGCAACATGGTGTTGCATATCCATCCCAGCTGATGTAAAAATGACTCCAGGGTAAATGGCATTTTTTAAATTCATTTTTTGATTTAATATCCCAAATGGTGAGATCAACATTTTTTAATTCATCCGCTTTATCCTTCGCCCTTTTTAATTCTTGAATAAATTCGTCTGTCTGAAAAAAATCATAATAACTGATATCATGTGCGGTTACTGCAGCAACATTGAATGGCGTTATATTGATATAATCCACACCAAGTTCTGATGCAACTTCAACAACTTCAGCCATATTGAAATAATTTTCCTTTATGGCAACAAAATTGAACATCACATCCGCTCTTTTATCTTTGCAATACGCAACAATTTGTTTTACATTTTCATAAAATAAGGAATATTCACCACGTAATCTTACATTTTCATAAATCTCCCCTACTCCATCCATCGAAATTTGAAGTGTATCCAATTTATCTGCAATCAGCTTTACCAATTCAATTGAATTCGGTAAATGCGCATTGATTGAAATCGTAGTGATGATGCCCTTGTTTTTCTGCCTGATATAATCCAGTGCTTCCGGTAATTGCTTGTATAAAAGTGTTTCACCCAAGCCCGTAAGGCCAATTGAATCCACATATGGATAAGACTGATCAATAATTTTTTTTAATTGTCCGATATCCATGAATCCCTTGTCCATTTCCTCCCCGTACTGGTATTCGCGGGGGCAGGTGATGCATTTGAGATTACAATGATTGGTTACTTCCAGCATGATGGAAGCGGGATGCGCCACTTTTGTGCTTCCGGTAAGTTTCAGGTAATATGCGAATGCTTTATTCGAGGTATACTTAAAGAAATTCACACCGCCGGGAAGGCTCTTTATCCGCCTGAGTGCTTTTTGAATTCTTCTTTTATTGATCCCGAATGCCATCTGCTGGCAAAATTAACAATTCAGGCAAACATAAGTTCACAAGTTGTCGTAACGGCTTTTTATGCATGTTCTGATTCCACTGTTCGCAGTACCTGTCTTGGTGAAATCGGTCGGAAATCATACTTTTAAATAATACCCGATGATTTCGGATTAAAAATCCATGCCTTGATTAATAAATTGAATCCACAGCCTGCATTCAGAATTGTAACCCGCATCGAATATTTATTGCTGTTGATTGCTGTATTATTGTCGTCTTTCATTCGTTGCCGGTATTTAGAATTACCTCTGGAAAGAGATGAGGGTGAATATGCATACGCCGGACTGCAAATTCAGAATGGATTTGCTGCCTACGAAAATGTATATAATATGAAATTCCCGGGTGCATATTTGTTTTTTGCTTTTCTTTTTTATTTCGGAAAAACTTTGTCGGTGATCCGCATCTTCTTTCTGGTGCTGCATTTTTTGCAAGTGCTTTTTTTATACCTGATCACAAAAAATATTTTTCAGGAAAACAGGCCGGCGATTTATGCATGCATCATCTATATATTATTAACCAGTTCGTTCAGCAGTTTTGGTTTGCTGGGAAAAGCAGAGCCAATAGCAGTGTTTTTCTTTTTAGCCGGACTTTATGTTGTAGTTCGTCAACAAGTTCTTCAAAAAAGCAATGCATTGTCATTTATCGTTGCAGGTGTTTTACTGGGATGCAGTTTTCTGATGAAACAAAATTGTTTGCTCTTCGGATGTATAGCAGCGGGCTATATAATGATCTTCTCCAAACAAAAGATGCGCTCACTCCTTTTATTTTCTGCTGGATTTATTATTCCGTCTGCGCTGTTAGTTGTGCATCTTTTGACAGCAGGTACTTTTCAAAATTTTAAATTTTTTACGATTGATTATGCGCAACAGTACGGGAAGATTGTTGATCTTAAACAGGGCTGGGGAATTTTCAGGCTCGAATTCGGGAAACTCTTTCATTTCAACACAATTGCATTTATCATTACCGGTATCGGGTTTCTTTTTATCGTGATCAAAGCGCCTACTAAAAAAACATTTTTCTTTCTGTTTATTTGGATGATATGTTCGCTGGTGGTTCTTTCAGCAGGTTATTATTTCAGGGCACATTATTTTCTGCTTGTGTATCCAGTCTGCGCAATCGCAGCCGGGAGTTTTCTGTTTGCTGTTTCATCATTGCAGAAAATGAATATCAGCAAATTCATTCCCTCAATTGTAATTCTGATTTCATTTTATTTTTTCATCCATGCACAATCTGCATTTATTTTTAAAGATGATCCCGATATCACAATGCATAAAATGTATATCTGGACGCCCTTTCCGGAATGCGTGCAAATTGGGAAACACATCAATGCAATGACAAATGAAAATGCGAAAATAGGAATGATAGGGAATGAACCTGAAATCGCGTTTTATGCAGACAGGCAATTGGCTTCAGGATATATGTATTTATATCCTTTCTTTGAAGATCAAAAATATGCATTGGAAATGACGCGGCAATTTATTGCAGAAACAGAGGCCGGTCAACCGGAGATCATGATCTTTTCTAATGTTTCCTGGGATGCAACGAAAAATAAAGCGTGTGAAAAATTGATTGAGGACTGGTGGGAAGAATTCAGTAAAAATTATGAATTATTTGAATCAGTCTGTTCTGATTCAGATCATGGTGTGAAATATTTTACTACTGAAGAGCCAAGATCACAATTCGATCACTGGGTTGCTTGCATTCAGGTGTATAAAAAAAGGCAGGGTCAATAATTCCCACATATAAGATCAGCAACACTCAGCAGATTTTTAAAAGGTGGTGTGTGCACATCAAAAATTCCATGTGCTAAAAGAAATTCCTTTGTTGCATTTCCGATTGCAATAATCTGCTGATGCTTTTCAATTTGTTTTTTATCAAGATAGGCAGCGGCATTCATTGCACTTGTAAATACAATGATATCAGCATCATCAATTTCGAAATCAACTCGTTTTTCATTGGTATAAACGGTTAGTTTCTCAGCCTTAGTTTCCTTTCCGATCAGCTCAAATAATTGGCCTGCGCTCTGCTTTGCCTGCGGAAACAACACAAAAGTATTTTTGGCGAGTTTTAGAAATTCTGATGCAATAAATTCATTTTCTCCTTCACCGGTAAAATCAACTTGCCGTCCATGCATTCTGATTGCTTTTGCCGTTCCTTCTCCTACTGCTGCAATTTTAGAAATACCTGTTTTACCAATCTGATTGAAAAAATATTCCACTGCGTTTTTGCTTGTAAAAAATAACCAGTCCGTTTCCGGCACATGTTCAATCTTTACAGGTTCAATGCTGATGCAGGATTCGGTTTTCACATTGAAACCCCTTGCCTGAAGAATTTTTAAAAACAATGCATCTTCTTCTGCCTGAGTTGTAACGAAAACCGATTTATTTGTTTTATTTCGTAAGGTGTCGAATATTTTTTTCGCAGCATTTCCTGCATCTTCTGTTTGCAGAAATAATCTCTTCAGTATTTCTGATTTATCCGAAGCCTGTGCGGCCCAAATCCTGAATGTATTATTTTCTTTTTTACAGTACACACCCAAAGGCATATGACATCCACCCTGAAATAATCGCATCACTTCACGTTCAACAGAAATTGTTTCTGCAACATCTGCATGATGTATCTGTTTTAATATGGAAATAACAGTTTCGTCATTCTGCCTGCACTGATATGCAAGCACGCCTTGAGCAGGAGCTGGAATAAAAATATGAGAAGGTAAAATAATTTCTGACAGATCACTGCAATCCAACTGCAATCTGTTTACGCCCGCACAGGCAAGCAGGATCGCATCATAATCTCCTTTTCTTAATTTATCTATTCTTGTCGGCACATTTCCCCTGATGTCTTTCATCTGCAGATCCGGCCTGAAAAAAAGTAATTGCACCATTCTGCGGGATGAAGATGTTCCGATAACAGCATTTTCCTTTAATTGAAATTCTTTTGCCGGATCCACTGATTCTTTCCTGATAAGCAATAATTCGTTAGGAGATTCGCGATAAGAAACAGCAGCAATTAATAATCCGGGTGTTGACTCTGTCGGCAGATCTTTATGCGAATGCACAGCAATATCAATTTTATTTTCAAGCAGTGCATCTTCAATTTCTTTTGTAAAAAATCCCTTCCCCTCGAGTTTTTCAAGGCTGATATGTTGGATCTTATCTCCCTGTGTTTTAATGATCCTGATCTCAGATGCATAGCCGATGCGGTGTAATTCATTTTGCAGAAATTTTGCCTGCCACAATGCCAGATCGCTTCCCCTTGATCCAATAATTAATTTCTCACCCATAAGCTGCGGCAAAGTTAAGATACCCGTCTGAATGAGGATGAAAAATTAATCCTGCAAAAAAAACGGCTCTGCCGCAAAGCAAAACCGTTTCTCTATATAACCAGATTTATGTTGAATGAAAATTACAATTGCACAATATCTGCTCTTGTTGTTTCAAGTAATGCAACGAGGTCGGCAATTAATACGGCATCAGTTACACCATTTTGATCCAGCCCGATTGCAACATCACCGATAAATGCATCAAAATCACCATCGTCAGCTTTCATTCCCATTCTGCTGTTCGTTGCAGGATCGTGCGCATCGGCCATGCTCATACCAGTATAAGCATAATCAGGATTTGTTGAACCGGTTGCAGAACATAAAAAGTCGGTGAGATGATCACTTAAAATTGTAAGTCCTGATAAATCACCGGCGCCTACTTCAGTTAATAATGCACCGAAGAAAGGAGTCATTTCCGGATCGGCAGCAATTACAAAAATTGAACTGTCTACAACAGAGCGTAAGGTCAATCTTCCCTGTTCAATTTGTGTTCCCGGATTTGCCGGATCATCAACCATGGTTGTACCGCCCACTCTGTCATAGAGGCTTGGCGTTGGTGTCGGATCAATCATTTCATCTTCTTTTTTACAGGAAGAGAAAAAAATCAAAACAGTACTGATCGTTGCGATGAATATCAGATTTCTTTTCATAATAGCAGTTTAGTTTTTATAAATTAAAAATTGAAAAAATGTTTTTATATAATAAGAGCAATCCGCCTGTTGCACCTTTTCCGGACATGACAGGGCATCCTGCAATGCCGGCATCCTGTGCTGCGACGAATTTTTCTGCTTTGTAATTTCCTGTTGACATGAGCTTTGTATAAATACTTTCTGTTGTTTGCTGATCATTGTAAAATGCAAATACGAGAATATCATCTTCCAGATTAAAATATGATTTTTCTACACCTGCGATCTGGTTTACCGCGGCTTGTATTTTAACAGCATCCGTACTATCCACGTCTTGCTGAAAATCGATGCGGCCCATTTGCAGCTGCGGGCCTTTGCTTTGATAAAAATGGTCGGTGACGAAATATAAATGGATTCCGAGAGCGATGAATAAAACAAGAAAAATCCCTGTTATCCATCCTGTCCATTTCAGTATTTTAATTTTCATTGCTCCGTATTTGTCCTATATACGACAAATCGGTGCATTCAGATTTTCAGATTGCAAAATAAAAATAAAATGTGTGCGGGCAGCCTATTTTTGCCCGGAAACAGGATCAGATTCCTTTTTGTCCTTCATTGCACGTTTCGCATGTGTGATTGGTAAGGCAACATATTTTTTCTCGATATAATTGAGAATTGTTTCGAGAGTTGCCTGTGCGGCAGGATCAAGTTCGGCGATTTCTTTTTTATAAACGAGATTGACAGCTTTATCGCGGATTTTTTTTACTTCTTCGGGAATTACGGCATGTGCTTTCTCCACCTGGCGTTCACGGTAGATCTGACGGAATTCATCTATAAATGCGTGCACCATTTCGATTGCTTTCCCGCGTTCTTCCTTTCTGCTCGCCATATTTTCAGCAGCAAGCTGACTGAGTGAAGCGATCTCAATATAATTTACCGGGTATTTATGAACAATTTCCTGATCAATATCACGCGGAATTGCCAGGTCGACAATTATTTTGGTTTGTGTATCGCCATTTAGTAAAACGGGATACATATTTTCATTTAAAACAGGATCAACAGAACCGGTACAGGAAATAATCAGATCAAATCCGCCGGTAAAATATGGAAGCTCTGCAAGGTGGAAGGCATGTCCACCAATTTCATCTGCAAGGTTTTTTGCCTTTTCAAACGACCGGTTGAAAATAAAAAAATTGTGAAATCCCATTTTGGATAAATAGGTGGAGACAAGATGAATGGTTTGGCCGGCACCGATCAAAATAATTTTTGCATGCTTGTCCAACTGATATTCCTTCAGTTTCTGAATAGCAAGTGATACGACAGAAACAGGTTTTTCAGCAATTTTTGTTTCGGTCAGGATTTTTTTCGCTGCGGGAATCACGTATTTAAGGGCGAGTCTGATATTATCACCTGTCAATCCGCCTTCTTTTGAATATTCATATGCTTCACGCAACTGCCGGATAATCTCACGCTCGCCAACAACCATCGAATCTATCGATGCTGCGAGCTCAATCAGATGATGGATAGCCTGTTCAGCTTCGAAAACCTGCACTGTATCTTCCAGTCTGAATAATAACTCTTCAGGCATGAAAGGATTAATGAAAAGGAAAAAAGCGGAAATGAATTCTTTCGTAATGGGGGTTCCTGTTACAAAAAAATACGTAACCCTGTTACAGGTACTGAGATACATGATCTCTTCTAATTTGAAATGGGATTGAATGTCTGAAAGCCTTTCCTTTACCTGCAAGGCCTGATCATCAGGTGCCACAAGGTAATTCCGCAACTCGCTCAGTTGTGCATGCTTATATGTTACCGTTAGAATTTTATACCGCTCCACTTCTCTGTATTACTCCTATTTACGCCGCAAAATTCATTTTGGTTTGTCATAAGTTTGTCATAAGAATGTCATAACAATGTAAGGAGTTAGGAGTGGTGAGATCTTGAAATCAATAAAAATAAAAAACGGCTCAAGTGAGCCGCTCTCTTTTCATACTTGTGCTGTATCAGGAAGAAGAACAGCAAAAGCATTTGTTTATATGTTGATCCGGTGATCCGGATTGTTGTTTATGTGATGATGTAAAAGTAGTCCGGCTTTTATGCATGTACAACAGGCATTATGAACAAGGTTGTACACATTGTACAATTTTACGGGAATGCAGAAATAAAAAACGGCTCGTATGAGCCGCTCTCTTTTCATACTTGTGCTGTATCAGGAAAGAGGAACAGCAAAAGCATAGGATATATTTTTAATTCCCAATCTCTATGTTGAAATAACTGATGATGTAAAAGTACATGCGATTTAATTCATGTACAAGTTGTGCAATCAACAAGGTTGTACACAGTGTACAATAAATGCGAATTTATTTTTTATTCCCGCTCAGGCGTGCATCAAGGCTGAATTTCCCCGGACCGGTAAAAATCAACGCAATAAATACGATCATTAATTCGAATGCCTCAGAATTAAAATCATTTTTTGAAAAGCCGGTAAGAAAAGCAATAAACATGGTGAATGCAAGTAATGCATTTGTGAATCTTGAAAACAATCCGAGGATTAAAAATATGCTGCCGAAAAATTCGGAAAATGCCGCCATAAAACCCCAGAATGCAGGCATAAAATGAATATGGAGCATTGCCATTTTTTCGCCTAATGCATGCCATTTTTCGGGGTGTGAAATTTTTGCATATCCATAATTAAACAGCAGAGAACAACCAATGCCCAGCCGGATTAGCAATAGTGCTAAATTGATATGAATCGGTTTTGAATTCATTAGAAATTTCATCTGATTACCTCTGATTTTAATTGTACGAATATAAAAAAAGCGGCCCGTAAGCCGCTTTCATTACTTTAAATATATGATTATAAATGAAACACAATTCCAAAATTAAAAGTTTCGGCCCATTCCAATCCGAATGAACTGGATTTATAAGTAGTAGTTGCCGAACCAACTTCTGATTTTGATTTATATGAATTAAATCCGAGAAAACCATAAGATGCTTCGAGTCCGCACACATCTCCAATATTAATTGTAACACCCGGAGAAATGCCGGCACCCAACGTAGAAATATCGGATTCGAATCGTGTTGTTGTTCCACCAACCTGATCTTCCTCACTCATTTTTCCTGATCCGATCGGAACTGATAATTGCGCCCATAAATGTGTGAAATCAAGATGCGCATAATAGTAGCGTATACCGGGTGCAACAATAAATAATGTTGATTTATCCGTTAACGTATGTTCATCACCATTAAAATCTTCATATTTGGATTCTGTTGTAGAACCACTGTAACCGATTCCGAGTATAATGCCCAGATCTTCTGTGATCATATAACCGGCCCATGGTGAAATTTCAAATGTTGTTGTTGTCGGTCCGTCGGTAGTTGTTGAAGTTCCATCGTCATAAATTGTTTTTGATGAGCCGGAAGTAAACCCTGCCGTCCCTCCAATTAAAAGCGTCCCTTCCTCAACCTGTGCTGATAATTGTTTTCCAACAAACAATCCAATCAGCGAAATAAACATGATCTTTTTCATAAAGTAGTATTTGATTCATGTGAATCGTGGCAATTACTATGCAATTCGCATAAACCTCCTGAATACAGGAAGCGGTTGGAAATATTTCAGAAGACTTTGTAGAAATTCTTACTCACTTATATATAAGGTATCATAGCTTGCACCATAGCCGCACCAGATACCCAGTCCGCCATTAATATTTGTGGCAGCAATTGTTGCCGAAGAAAAAGGGCCATCTGATCCGGAGTCAAATTCCAATGTGCTCCAAAAATCGTAGGTTGGAAAATCTATAGAACACCATTTTACAATTACTGTATCTCCTTTCCAGAAATATGCATACACGTCCGGATTAAAATCTTCTGTCGGATTAAATCCTCTGTCGAGTGTAAATTCAAACGATTGGCCGTTTACAATATTATCATCAAACACACTTGAAAATCCGGGATAATATGCTTCACCGTTTCGCTTCGTAAAATACCTGTAATAATTTCCAAGTAATGGCGGTTCGGTGAGATGCACATATAAACGAACCAATGAATCATTTTCGGGATCAGGATGCGGTTTATAATAAACCGAATCGAATGGTACGGGTGCTAAAATTTGCGTTGATGATGTAAGCGTCTGCCCGTTCGCTTGAATCGTAAGCGCATAGGTTTTTCCGATCTCACCCACAAAAGAAGGAACACCATCAAAAATATCCGGTACGGTATATAAACAAAATTCAACGGGAAAATTTCCGGTTGAATCCAATTCAATTCCCAAATACGATGCAACAAGAGGCCGTAATGCTTCCGGAATTTCACTCAGACAAAATTCTGCAAGTGCAATTGTTGTTGTTCCGTCGCTTATCGTTACTTCTGCATCATGCACATAATAATTGTCGAGATCATTGAAATTAATTTCGCCGTAAAACGGAATTGTAGATGTGAGTGTAATGAGAGGAGGTAAACCATTTTCTATATTTCCTTCCACTACAAGTTTCGGTTCCACATCGTCGGTATTAATTATGATTTCCTGCGTACACGAATTCAGCACAAACAGCATTGTGCTCCAGACAAGTATTATTTTATTTAAGTTGAATTTCATGTTTTATATTTCAGTATTAAGTATCTGGTTGCTGGTGGCTAGTAGCTAGTAGCTAGCGGCTAGTAGCTAGCAGCTAGCAACTAATTTCAAAATTTACAATTCCATGTTACACTCGGTATAATCGGAAAAATACTCACCTGCTTTGCCTGCACATCAACCGATCCATAAGCAAAATCACCTTCCCAGGTAGTATAAATAAAATATGGATTTTTTCTGTTGTACAGATTATAAATTGAAAAATTCCAGCTTGATTCCAATTTTTTACCAGGTTTATTTTTCAAAGTTGCGGAAATATCCATACGGTGATATGGCGGTAATCGATAACCATTCCGCGGGCCATAATCAGTTTGTATTTCGCCGCCGATCACATAAAAACTTTGAACAATTGTTGTTGCCTGACCCGTTGCGTAAACAAATGTGGATGCAAAACTCCAACGCTCGTTCATATCGTAAATAGCAACAATTTCCAGATCATGCACCCGATCATATTTTGTGGGGAACCAATTTTCACCGGTTTGCAGTTCAGGAAAATATCTTTCCGTTTTCGAAAGCGTGTATCCCACCCAGCCGTTTAATTTTCCCTTCGATTTTTTTACAAAAAATTCAGCACCATAACTCCGTCCTTTACCAAATACAAAACTTTCTTCCACATCCACTCCGATAGAGGGAACATATCCGTCTTTAAATTCAATCTGATTTTTGAGATCTTTATAATATACTTCAATACTTGTTTCGTAAGAATTTTCTTTAAAGTTTCTGAAATACCCGATCGAATATTGTGTTCCTATTTGTGGCTTTACATTTAATGAACTTGGTATCCAGAGATCTGTTGGCAATGTGCTGGTTGAACTGCTCACAAGATGGATATACTGATTATTATAAGTAAATCCCGCTTTTAATGAAGAATTGCCATCGAGAATCAATCTTGCACTGATGCGTGGTTCCAGCCCTGCATAATGTGCAATCGGGTCACCGTTATCATAATGAATAGTATCGTATGCAGCACCGTTCACATCACTGTATAAAACATCATTATATGGCCCGACCTGCAAAAAATAACTGCCACGTAAACCGATATTTATTCTTAGTGACGGGAGCAGATCAAATTCATCCTGTAAATAAATACTTGCTTCATGAGCGTATTTGCGTGCAAGTGTATCGGTAGAAAATTCAACATCACCGGATGTGCCCTGTGCCGAATACGGAATAAATGTATGATACACATAATTTGCACCGAATTTCACTTTATGATTTGAACCCGGATAATAATCAAAATCAATTTTGCCGTTCCAGTCCTGAATGCCTGAATAAATATTAAAATCAAAATCCTGAAATGTTGATTTCACGCCAAAATCAAATGAATTATAAATCACACTTGTGTTTACGAATAATTTATTGCTGAATAAATGATTCCAGCGCAGCGTACCTGTTGCATTTCCCCAGGGGATGGAAATATCGAGTGAATTATCAGGTGCCTTATAATTAAAAACATCACGGCCAAAATAACCGCTTAAAAAAACACGGTTCTTATCATCGAATTTATAATTCACTTTTGTATTCAGATCATAGAAATAATAGCCGTTGCCTTCGAAATCGGTTCCTTTTAAAAATGGAGTGATCAATGCATCAATATAAGTGCGCCTTGCAGAAACTATAAAAGAAGATTTATCTTTTTGAATCGGGCCCTGCACCGTTAACCGCGAGGCAATTAATCCGATACCTCCGTCGACATTGAATTCCTGATTATTTCCTTCCTTCATCTGCACATCCAGCACGGAACTCAAACGCCCGCCGTATTGTGCAGGCATACCACCTTTAATAAGTGTTGTATTTTTAATTGCATCGCCGTTAAACACAGAAAAAAAACCGAATAAATGGCCTGTATTATACACCACTGCTTCATCGAGCAGGATCAGATTTTGATCCGGCCCGCCACCACGCACATAAAATCCTGTATTTCCTTCTCCGGCACCCCCAACACCCGGCAACAACTGAATCGTTTTCAAAATATCCACTTCACCAAATAAAACAGGAATTGTTTTGATCTGCTCAATATCCAGTTCCATTCTTCCCATATCCGTACTCTGAACATTTTCGTCTTCCCGCTCTGCTTTCACAACAACTTCTTCAAGCAACTGACCTGACTTCAGATTTACATTCAGGCGCACATCTTCCTGCAGGTTTACTGTTTGTACCTGTGTTTCATATCCGATGTAAGAAAATACAATTTGATACATGCCAGCGGGCATGGTGATGGAAAAAAATCCATAATCATTTGCCACGGTTCCCGTTGTCGGATCATTCTGCACATAAACGAATGCACCGATCAGGTCTTCACCTGTACCTGCATCTTTTACATACCCGCTTAAAGTAAATTTTGTTTGTGCTGAAACGGCGCCTGTATAAATCAAAATCAGCAAACATAATCCTGTAATTCTTTTCATAAACAATCTTACAACGTGCAAAGTAACAATCTGTTACAGGAAGAATTCAAATTTTTAGATGAATGGAGGAAAAATAGCTCCGAAACATGGTATAAATCCAAATCTTATCATAACCAAATGCAAATAAACAGACAGAGGAAACGGCTGTTCATTGAATCATGAATTTATCCCGTTTAAATAACACCTCCCTCCTTTCTACATCTTCCTTATTCCTCATTTCCCCAAATACGCCGAGTACATCCAAACCAATTTTTCCTGTGCACGCAAATAATCACTCATAAGCGCATTGGTGCCTTCATCGCCGGCATCCTCCGACATATCAAGAAGTTCACGTTCAATGCCGATCAGGATTTTAAAAGAACTGAGAATATCCGCAACGGCTTTCGTGCCGTCGGAAACCTGTTTGCTTTCTTTAATTTGAGAAATTTTGCTGTATTCCGAATAATTATGTTCAGGGCTATGGCCGAGGGTTAAAATACGTTCTGCGATCTCATCTATTTTCAGGAGATTATCGTTATATAATTCTTCAAACTTTACATGTAATTCAAAAAATTTGTCTCCCCTGATATTCCAATGGTAGCCCCTCGTATTCTGATAAAAAATTGAATAATTAGCCAGCAGGTCGTTTAGCCTGACTGCAAGTTTTTTAGCTTTTACGGCATCAAGGCCGATGGCATTTTGTTTATTCATATGTTTGGTTTTTAAACTTGAGAATTAATAACAAGAATAAAACCAATGTAGGCAAGGAATTGTTTCCGTAAAATGTGATAATACGATATTCAGGTATGGAGAAAGCTGCATATTCCAACAGCAACTTTGCAGGATATACGCTTTGCCGTTTCCCGCAGAACAAGAATAAAATGAATTGATGAAATTTATCTGAATTATTTAATAAATAACTGCCGGGTGACGCTTTGTCCCGGTGTGGTTAGATTGAGAAAATAAATTCCCGATGCGAGATTTGAAATATCGGTCATGCGGAAACTTGCAATTTCATTTTCACGCAGAACGAGCGAATAATTGCGGAGAAATTTTCCAGACACATCATATATATCCAAATGAGCGGGACCTATTTCGTTACTGTTGATTTGCACGATCGTATAATCACCGGCAGGATTTGGAAAAATATTCAACAATTCATTTTCAGGTGATTCGTTTTTTAATAGCAGATAAGCAATATTGAAATCAGGAATACCATAGCCGATTTTATTATCCGGATGAAAATAATGATCAGCACTTTTCTGCACAACATCCATGATTTGCATATTTGTGTATTCAGGAAATGCCTGCCAGAAACTTGCGCATGCACCGGCCATCAATGGTGATGAATAACTTGTTCCGCTTCCGGTATAGACATAACCGCTTTTATCGAGCACGGCCGTACCGCCGCCCTGGCAAACAACATTTGGTTTAAGGCGTCCGTCTGATGTAGGGCCGATAGAACTGAAATCAGTTGGAATTTCATTTCCGTCTACAGCACCAATTGTAAATACGCTATCGCCATCTGCAGGTGCGCCGATATATTTCCATGCATCATTTCCCGAATTTCCTGCACTGTTGCAAACCAATATGCCGACAGAAGCCGCCCAGTCTGCAGCCTTCGTAATAACCGTTGTGTTTCCGTCCATATCGGCATATGAATGATCATCAGATGGTGTATCAAACGTTGTATATCCGAGAGATGAATTAATGATATCCGCACCAACCGAATCTGCAAATTCGGCAGCCTGTAACCAATAATCTTCTTCAACTACTTCTTCGCTGTCTGCAATTTCGGTGCGCAATAAATAAAATTTTGCATCAGGTGCCGAGCCGATATATGTTCCCGGTACATCTGCTCCCATGATCGATAAAACATTGCTTCCGTGTGATGAAGAAAAATAAACAAAATCATTATTATCGGGGAAATTATGTGTTGCAATGATTTGTTCTTTATCCCAGAAACTTTGAAAACCCGCACCCGTGTCCACACCACTGAAACCTGCATCCAAAACTGCAATGATCATCCCTTCACCTCTGAAACCAAGATCATGTATCTGATTTATTCCGATCATATCAATTTGATTAAATGAACCGCCATAATCTCCACCTTCCGTTTCATTCATTTTATAAAATGCATTTTGCTGTTCGGTAAGTATTTCGTTTTCCGGCATTCTGCGCAGGCGTTTTACATTTTCAATTTGCTGCACAAAAGGCAATGCAGAGATCAATGCGAGCTGTTCCTCATCGGCGATCACACTTATTGCATTCATCCAGCGGCTTTGCACAATTATTTGCGCTCCCGTTGCAATAATTTCACGGAGATAATTTTCATTCACTGGCAAATCCATTTCCCGTACCTGTATATTTTGATTTTTTCTTCGCTCAACAGATGCGGGAGACAAAAACGCAAAAGGCTGTTGTACGGAAAAACGGGAATTCTTTTTATCAGTGAAATAAATCCAAAAACGATTTGTAACCTGTGTATCTGAATTGTTTGAAGCAATCAGGGATGTATTTTGCAGATCAGCAGGATTTTCAACATTGGCATTTTGTGCTGCTGCAATTGTGCAGAGGCTGAAAAAAATAAATCCTGTAACTAGAATCCGCATCATATTATTTAACAAAAAACATTTTATTTTGTTTAGATGATTTTGTTGCAACCTCAACAATATATAATCCGCTGCTGAGGAGTCCCTGTGCATGAATAAATGTTTGCGTCAGTTCATTTTTACTGAGATAAAGATATTCTGCATATATTTTATCTCCCTGCATATTAAAGATATTTAACGTGGCGTTTTCATTTTCATTTCCCTGAATGATGATATTGAACCAATCGCCAGCGGGATTCGGCCACACCATAATTGAAGATGCGGTTGTATCTTCAACTGTATCGACCGGAGTTTCGGCAACTAAAATTTCATAGGCTTTTCCGAAATCAGGAATACCATAACCGATCGAATCGTTCGGATTGGGATAAATGCTTGCACTTCGTTCAACAGCACTCATGATCTGCATATTTGTGCGGTCGGGAAATGCCGACCACAGGGATGCACATGCTCCTGCCATTACGGGAGAGGATAAAGAAGTTCCGCTGAGATACGCAACTAGCCCGCCCGGATCGAGACAGGCAGTATTAACTCCCATTGCCGCAACATTTGGTTTCACATCTCCATCTGCCGACGGGCCCGAACCGCTGAAGCCTGCATAATTTCCGGCAGAATCAACCGCACCGATACAAAACACACTATCGCCATCTGAAGGTGCGCTGATATAATGCCATTCGTTGCCACCCTCATTTCCCGCACTGTTGCAAACAAGAATTCCTTTATGCGCCGCCATATCGGCAGCAATGGAAACAAGTGTCGTATTTCCATCGAGATCGGCATAGGTATGATCTGTTGTTGAATCATCGAATGTGGTATAACCGAGAGATGAATTGATAATATCTGCACCAACACTATCAGCACGTTCCGCAGCCATCATCCAATAATCTTCTTCCACCACATATTCACTGTCTGCAATTTCGGTACGATATAAATAAAATTTTGCATCGGGTGCGGTGCCGCTGAATTCATCCGGAATTTCAGATCCCATTACACTCAGTACCCATGCGCCATGATATCCCGAATAAATATTAAATACCTGATTGTTGTGATCAGGGAAATTATAATAATCAATGATCTGATCTTTATCCCAAAGACTTTGAAATTTCACAGCCGTATCCACACCAAAATATCCAGCATCAATTTGTGCGATGATCATTCCTTCACCCGTAAAACCCAATTCAAAAATCGTATCGAGATTTATCATTGTTATTTGTCTGTCGGAAAAACCAAATACGCTTTCGGTTGCTTCCGTTTCAGAAGTTTTATTAAAAGCCTGAACTGCTAAAACCTGAAGATCGCCATCGCTGATTTTATATTTTTTAACCGGAGAGATCTGACTGACAAAATCCAGCTCTGCCAATGCAGCAATTTCATCATCAGTGAGATATGCAGTTACTGCATTCATCCATCTTGAATAGGAAATAATTTTAATTCCCAGTTGAGTTAATTGGGAGATGTACAATGCACTTACAGGCAAATCCGATTCTTCAATTCCGATATTTGATTTTTTCCTGCGGTCGATTGCACGCTGAGATAAAAATGCATTTGGATTATTTCGGGAGAAAGCTGAATTATTTTTATCAGTGAAACAGATCCAAAATTTAGTGGGGTAGTGTGTATTGGGTATTGTGTATTGCGATGGCGCAATCCATCCACCTGTGGAATTTCCATAACCTTGCGGAATGCCTCCCGTAATAACCTGCAGATTATTTATTGAAGTCTGTGATAATTCAATTGAACCTGAAACACGCACGCCATCGATCACATATTCAGTTGTGCATGAACGACTGCCATTTTGAGCAAATATATTTCCTGTTATGATGAATAAACAAATTGAGAGGAGGAGTTTTTTATTCATAGATATTGGTATTGAGTATTGGGTATTGAGTATTTGTTATTGGCTTTCAGCTGTGTTTAATTCATCTGGTTCGTATGGTGCGTCAGCTCCTTCTTCCTTCTCACTTCTTCCTTTAAAACTCAATCACCTTCATCACTACACTATACCCGCATTCCACATGATCGGGCCAGGGGCAATCGGGGCAATCAATATCATCATCTGTATAATGGTAAAATTCTTTATATACCAATCCGATCCCTTCAGCATAAATTTCTTTTGAATAATTATAATCGATTAAATTAATCATACCTTCTTCCACAACAGTCACGGTCTTGTCAAATGAAAAATCATTTATTTCCAATGGCGCTTCGATATTTTCATAATAAAAATTCCAGTCCTCCAGAAAACTTAAATTATTGCATTGCTCCGGAACAAAAATATCTTCCAGCCCGCCTAAATATTTATGTCCGTCCCAGTTCTGATCAATACTAACCGGACCAACGAGTTTGATATACCTGAGATTATTTTCAACTTTCTGAATCTGATCTTTTGTTTCAAGTACATTCCATACGTTTGTGAGCGTAAATTCTTCCGATTCATCAGGGCGCTGGTAACGTTCAATTCTGTAATTCAATCTGTTTTCGTTATCATAAAATGTATCCGTCAATAATTCTTTCACCTGGTAATGTGAAGTATCGTCGGGAATTGTTTCGTGATAATGAATTGAATCCACGGAATAAATAATAAAATTGCCTGTATGCAATGGATAATAATCTGCAACGGGAATGAAATCCTCATCTTCGCCGGGGTGGTGGCATGAAATTGTAAAAAAAACAGCCGCGGTTATCAGGATCAGGGCGGCAATGCGGTGATTCATGAGCTAAAAATACGAAAATTTTGAGGCAAGCAGATTCAGGCGGATGGAAGATTTAATGTGATTCATTTAAGAGCAAAATGATTTTGGTGGAAACAGGGTTTGTTAGCTGCGTGAGGCTGCATAAATTCAAAATCAATATCCGCTTAAAATCCTGCCCCCGCCAATTACATCATCACCTTCATAAAACACCGCACTTTGTCCGGGCGTAATTGCATTTACATGCGTATTAAATTCAACACGCATCATTTCATTTTCCATAAATAAACTGCTTGCACTGCCCGGTGTTTTATATCTGATTTTTGTTATTGCATCCATGCCCGCATCCACGGTTTCGTATTTCAGCATATTTATCTGATTTACAAACATGCCGTTTTTTTCGAGTTCTTCTTCCAAACCCAAAACAACAACATTTTTTTCAGGAACAATTTCGGTAACAAAATATGGTTCACCCAAAGCAATGCCCAATCCCCTTCTTTGTCCGATCGTATAAAAAGGATATCCTTTATGTTTTCCCAGTATTTTTCCGTTTTTATCTACGAACAATCCGCCATCTACTTTTTCTTCGAGGCCTTCAACACGGCGTTTCAAAAATCCACGGTAATCATTATCGGGCACAAAACAAATTTCATAACTCTCCGGCTTATTTGCGAGATCAAAATAGCCGAGGTCCTTCGCCATTTGCCTGATTTCTGATTTTCTCAAATGTCCGAGCGGGAACTTTGTTCTTTCAAGAGAAGCCTGACTCAATCCCCACATGACATAGGATTGATCTTTATTTTCATCCAATCCTTTTGAAACGTAATAGCGGCCGTTCTCAGCATTTCTTTTTGCCTGTGCATAATGACCTGTTGCGATAAACTCACAATCCATCTGATCGGCCCGGCGAAGCAGCGCTTCCCATTTGATATGGGTGTTACAGAGCACGCAGGGATTTGGCGTACGGCCTGCGAGATATTCATTTACGAAGTCATCAATCACATAATCCCCAAACTCTTCACGTATATCAATTATAAAATGATGAAAACCACGCTCAACGGCAATTTGTCTTGCATCATTGATCGAATCGAGGCTGCAGCAACCGGTTTCTTTTTTACTTCCGCCGCTTGTTGCATAATCCCATGTTTTCATCGTGATCCCCACTACTTCATAACCTTCATCATGCAGCATCATTGCGGTAACCGTTGAATCGATCCCGCCGCTCATCGCGACTAATATTTTTCCTTTTTTCGACATGCGAACTGCAAAATTACAATTTAAGGAAGAGGAAAGTTCGTTTGGAACCGGACTTCAGGTGGCAGTCTCAGTTGGCAGTCTCAGTTGGCAGTGGCTAAAGCACGACGGAGACCGGATGAATTACACTGAAGACTGAGGACTGAGGACTGAGGACTGCAGACCATAGACCGCAGACTATTTCAAGAGCACTTTTCTCACCACCCCCGGGCCCTCATAAATTAAACCCGTATATAATTGAACGAGATTCGCACCGCGGTTTTCTTTTTCTAAGCGATCGTGATAATTATTTATTCCGCCGACGCCGATAATTACCAGATCATTACCAGCTTCTCTTCTCAAAAACCAAAGTACCTCATTCGATTTTGCATAAACGGGTTTTCCGCTTAATCCCCCGGCACCTATTTTTTCAATTGCTTCTTTCGGCGTTTTGAGATTTTCACGATCAATGGTGGTATTGGTTGCGATAATACCGTGCAGTTTTGTTTCTTTTATGATCCCTACAATTTCTTTTAATTGATCCGTTGTGAGATCGGGCGCAATTTTTAAAAGGATGGGTTTGGGAGATGTTTTTTTCAGATTTATCTCCTGCAATTTATTCAGGATGTTTTTCAATGGTTCTTTTTCCTGCAATTCTCTTAATCCCGGTGTGTTGGGTGATGAAACATTCACGACAAAATAATCCACATGATCAAATAATTTTTCGAAGCAGATCACATAATCTTTCCATGCATCTTCGTTTGGTGTGTTTTTATTTTTACCAATATTTCCACCGATGATGATTTTATATTTTCTGATCGCTTTTTGCGTTTTCGCACTGGAAAGATTTTCAACCATTACATCCACTCCTTCATTGTTGAATCCCATTCTGTTTATTAATCCGAGATCTTCCTTCAGTCTGAATAACCGTGGTTTCTCATTTCCGGGTTGCGGCAGAGGTGTTACGGTCCCCACTTCAATATGCGAAAACCCAAGTCTTGCCATTAAAGGAATAAATGCGGCATTTTTATCGAATCCCGCAGCAAGGCCTACCGGATTTTTAAATTTCAATCCAAGAACTGTTTTTTCAAATGCAGGCTTATCAACCAAATGGATTTTATTGTGCAGCCAACCGTATCCGGGAATGGCAAGTGCAAATTTGAAAAGAGATAATGTGAGATAATGCGCCTTTTCAGGATCAATGCGAAACAAAATCGGTTTCAGCAGGGTTTTGTACATCGATGCGAAGATAGTGAGGAAGGATGGAAGATTGGAAGATTGGAAGATTGGAAGATTGGAAGATTGGAAGGAAGAAGGAAGAAGGGAGAAGGCGACACGAATTGATCCGGCATTTTTTAAAAATAATTCAGTGCTCTTTTCGAATTATTTTTGCATCGAAAAGAAATTCATCAGCTAATCAACAAATCAACCAATGGCGCTTATATCAATAAATATCAAAGAAGGAAAATTAAACAGGGAAGAAATCATTGTCGGTATTGATCTGGGCACAACAAACAGCCTTGTGGCCATTATCGATAAAGTTTCCGGAAAACCTGTCGCCTTAAAAGGCAATCATAAATCCGCCATTGTGCCTTCCATCGTGCATTTTGCAAATAACGGTGATATCATTGTCGGTGATGAAGCAAGAAATCATTTAATTGAAGACCCTGAGCACACGATTTATTCGGTTAAAAGATTAATGGGTAAATCTTATAAAGATGTACAGGAACATCAAAAGCATTTCGGATATAAAATAATTGATGATGACACAGAAAGCCTGGTGAAGATTCGGGTAAATGAAAAATTTTATTCTCCGATCGAATTATCTTCCTATATATTAAAAGAATTAAAACAACGTGCGGAAAAAGAATTAAATCAAACGATTACCAAAGCTGTTATAACGGTTCCAGCTTATTTCAATGATGCACAAAGACAGGCGACACGCGATGCAGGCAAACTCGCAGGCCTTGATGTTTTGCGGATCGTGAATGAGCCGACAGCTGCAAGCCTGGCTTACGGGATCGGTGTAAGCGATAAAACAAATGAACAAATAATTGCAGTATATGATTTGGGAGGGGGCACATTTGATATTTCAATTTTAAGAATTACAGCAGCATCTGTTTTTGAAGTATTGTCTACGCATGGCGATACATTTTTAGGCGGGGATGATTTCGACAGGGAGATTGTAAATTACTGGCTGCAGGAAAATAAAATTGATGCAGCAAATGCGTCGCGGCATATTTTGCAGGAATTCAGATTAAAGGCGGAAGAAGCAAAAAAACATCTCAGTACAAATGATACGTTTGAAGGCCGGGTTGAAAATTATACTTGCACTATTTCCAAAAACAAATTTGAAGAATTTATTCAGCCTTATGTAGAACGCACAATACAAAGTTGTAAAAATGCATTGCGAGATGCGAAATTAAAAACAAGTGATATTGATGTTGTGATCATGGTGGGTGGAAGTACGAGAACACCATTTGTAAAAAATTCTGTTTCGGCTTTTTTTGAAAAACCCGTAAATGATTCATTGGATCCCGATGAAGTGGTGGCACTTGGCGCCGCAATTCAGGCCGATATTCTTGCAGGCAATCAAAAAGATATGCTGCTGCTGGATGTAACGCCATTAAGCCTCGGTATTGAAACGATGGGCGGATTAATGGATACGATTATTCCACGCAATTCAAAAATTCCAACTGCCGCAGGAAGACAATACACAACAAGCCTCGACGGACAAAGTAAATTATTAATTTCTGTTTACCAGGGTGAGCGTGATCTTGTGCGTGATAACAGAAAACTTGCAGAATTTATTTTAACAAATATTCCCGGCATGCCTGCAGGCTTACCGAAAATAGAAATTCAGTTTCAATTAAATGCCGACGGAATTTTAACCGTGAAAGCAAAAGAATTGCGCAGCGGCGTTGAACAAAGTATTGAAGTAAAACCGCAGTATGGATTAACCGAAGAAGAAATGGGATTGATGCTGCTCGAATCAATAAAACATGCAAAAGAGGATATGGCGAACCGTGCTTTGATTGAAGCAAGAGTGGAAGGTGAAAATATGCTCGCGACCTGTGAAAGATTTATCACAAAAAATAAATCATTGCTGGATGCAGATGAATTAAACGGTACTGCTGAAAAAATAAATGCGCTGAAATCCGTTTTAAATTCCGGAGATAAGGATGTAATTCACAACGCAATTGAGGATTTAAATGAATTCACCCGTCCCTTTGCCGAACGATTAATGGATATGGCAATTTCGAAAGCGATGAAAGGAAAGGTGTTGTAACTCACCCGTCTCTGCCTTACGGCGGATCCACCCTCTCTACTTGCGTTCAGAAGGGGCTAACGAATGCTGATTTAAATAAAAATCTGCGCAAATCAGCGAAATCTGTGTGCGGCTTAATTCACGCATATTTCGCTGATTTTCGCAGATGAAAAAAAGATTATATTTTGTGCAACAGGTTCCTGCATTTCACCCATGCATATCCGATAAATCAACTTCAGCCTGATTTCCTTTTTGCATCATGCGCTCCACATATTTCCCGATCACATCGAATTCGATATTCACACTCTCGCCGGTTTTTAATTTTTGAAGATTGGTATGTTCCCAAGTGTAGGGAATAATTGCAACTGAAAAATGATTTTCATCCGCATCAACAACTGTAAGACTTATTCCATTTACAGAAATACTTCCCTTGTCTACAATATATTTTGAAAATGCGGGGGGAAAAGAAAATGATAATAAATAGGATCCCTGATTATTTTCAATCGAAATTAATTCTGCCGTTGTATCAACATGACCTTGGACCATGTGACCATCAAGCCTGTCTCCTATTTTTAAACATCGCTCAAGATTTATTTCATCACCAATATTTAATTTTCCAAGATTTGATTTTATCAGCGTTTCTTCCACGGCAGTAACGGAATGAATTTCGCCTTCAATTCTAACCACCGTTAAACAAACACCATTATGTGAAACACTCTGATCGATTTTTAATTCTGTCGAAATTTCAGATTGAACAGATATATGTAAATTGTTCTGATCCTTCCTAAGATTAATTACTTTTCCTGTTGTTTCAATAATGCCGGTAAACATATGTCAAAATTAAAGCAGCTTGTTCAAAGTTTTAGATTACCACAACCATTGCAAGCCGATCTGGATATTGAGAAACATGGCACCTGACACCCTTTCATACATATCGTCATTGATATAATGGGCTGTTCCTCTCTCACCGCCGTATTTCCCGGCCTGGTCGAATTCATAACCGATTTGCGTTCCAAAATTTATAAGGTAATTTTCACTCAGAGGCATCTGCCTGCCAAATGAATAAAGCAAAATAAACTTAGTGGCTGGAATTAATTTGCTTATATCCTCAACCTGATCAACCTGTATATCAAAATCAGCATATATCGGGTTAGATGATACTTCCTTCGAATTAATCGTTTTGAATGTTGCGGTATAGATCATCAATTCAAACCGGTTATATCGTCCGATTGGTGCAATTGCTCCAAACTTTTTAGTGTTAAAAAATTGGAAATACCAACCAAACATCTGTGCACGTATACGCACATCGCCATAAAATCCCGTTTGAACTATTTCACCTGAAACAGAATCCGTTTCGTTTTTAAATGTAGAATAATTTGAGATCCTCGGAGATATATAATTGTAATCAATACCCATCATAAAATTATGGCTAAACAATCTTTCAACAGAAATTGTCGGCCTTAAATTTATCGTCATTTCGCTACCTGGTACATATTCATCTGCATTATTATAACCTACAAACGAGGAAAGTGTCAAGGAAACGCCGTTTCTTTTTCCCATATAACCAGGAACCTGAGCAATCGCAATAATTGGAGTGATAAATACAATTAAGATCACCAGTTTTCTCATTTGGGTTTTGTTTTTATCTGCTGGAGAATAAAATATAAATTTGATTTTTGCAATTCATCTGAATCCGTCATCCTGGATTCATTTATATAGTTTGCGATAATTTCACCGGTACGGATATTAGCCACAATTGTCAGGTAATAGGTATAATTATTCGTTGTTAAATCAGCCACCACAAGCGGTAGAAAAGGGGGCATTAAAATGCCAACAACAATTTTTAATGCGGCCATTTGTTCGGGTTCGACATAAGTAATTACACCTGTCCATGCCACAAAATCCGTTTGATACCGGTCGGCAATTTTAATTAAATCTTCATGATAAAAATTAGATACGTCTATTTTGCGTGTGTTTGCTTCGAGTGCTTTGATAAACCACGTGTTAATCATCGCCATATCGTTGAATTTTTGCGTAGCAGTACTGTCGAATTCAATAGGGTCAAAATATTCAATCGCGAGATCGAGTTTATCAGCACAGTCGAAAATTTTTTCCGCAAGTGCTTCTTTTGCTTTCCCTGATGCCACATAGGCCACAGCATCTTCATCGAGGTTTGTATGTTTGATGTAAACAGGCTCCATCAATATTACTTTTTCGGCTCCGATTGCGTAAATTTTAAATTTCTTAGAACTGTTGGATCTGTAACTTACAGGCCTTTTGTTTGTTGCAATTTTATTTTGATTAAATAATTCAATAAAATGCTGTTGGTCGGGAATTTCATGAAATGCATTTTTCCAATAATCAGGTGATTTTGCACCAATAAAGACAAATGTTTCGGGCATTGTTTCATACTTGGTTGTAATACGTCTCATTAAATGCCCACAGATTTGTAACCTGACGGAATCCATTGTATCCTTCTGATAAAGCAACCAATTATAGCGTAACGCAAGTATTTGCATTTCGAGTTCCGGGATTGTGCTTGTAAGCTGATAAAATTGTTCTCTCGACAACATTGCAGAATCGCGGACGGTCACAGCTTTTTTCTTCTGATACCCAAACAATGCATAACCGTACAATGCATCGGCCATTTTTTTTTCAAAGTATTTATCTCCCCGTTCGCTTTGCAATTGTTGTAACGACCTCAGTATCGCCGATCCGTAATTGCCTTCATCTATGGCAGTTTGGCTAAGGTCATACCTGCAAATAATTTTTATGCAATTAAACCAGTTTTCATCAACAAGAAAATCATATCCTGTTGTATCAAACGCAGCATTTAATGTCTTTTGAATCGCCTCTCTCCTTTTCTTAATACTGGGATGTGTGGCTTTTTCATCATCGGTATTTTCATTGATAAAAGGCGGAATAAGGGAGGCGGCAAAATAATCAGATGGCAACTGGTAAAACGCATCATTGAAAAAATTCTTATCGGGTAATTCAAAAAGAGACGGGTAATCTGAAAAAGCCAAAATATCAAAAGCTGATTTAATTGCATCAGGATTGTACTGCGTTTTCATAAATAGCTTCGCACCAAATAAATCGGCTTCCGATTCAAGATTTCTGCTGTATTTAAAAAGGGACGTAACGTTATCTACATACTCGTAACCGTATGTTGATTTATTGTTTTCTGCGGCTCCATAAAATTTAATGGAATGTTTTTGAATATAATGGTTTACCTCATGGCAGAGTATAAATGCAAGTTCAGCCTCATTATTCAACCGCTCGAACAAACCAGTTGTCACAATAATAATTCCGCCGTCTGAAGTAAATGCATTTACTTCCTCGGAGCGCAACGTATAAATGCGAATTTTGTCCCGAATTTCCGGATTGGAAGCAAGAATGATGTTTTTAACACGGTTGAGGTATTGCGAAACAGTATCTCCAAAAACAACAGCGCCGCTTCGCAATAAAATATTCATGTAAAAATCAGATGCATACTGAAATTCCTGAAAATCATTTACATAAGATTTTTTATCCAAATAATCCTCTCCCGATTTTTGCAAATTGTAATTTTCATCCTGTGAAATTCTGAAATCAAGTGGTAAGGCACCCTGTGATGTGAGCCGCTGATAATTCGACAGATGAAGAGACTCCGGAGCAGATGCATTTTGGGAATAAGACCAGCTGTCTGTTGCTATCAACAGGTAAAATACGATCAGTATGCGATGCATGAATTATAAAGGTATTAAAAATATATTTGCCTCTAAATCCAGGCCCCCTTATCCAATCCTGTACCGCATTTTACTGTACATATGAA